>NZ_JAHTBK010000001.1:2930000-3530000 GCF_020177575.1 Hasllibacter sp. MH4015 | reverse complement strand
GCGCCGACGCGAAAGATGTTGTGGTAGGAGCCGATCACCCAGATCGCGCCGCCGGGCTTCAGCAGACGTTTCGCAGCCGCCAGCCAGGCGCGGGTGAAGGCGTCATAGGCCTTGAAGCTGTCGAACTGGTCCCACGCGTCGTCCACTGCGTCGACCTTGGTGTTGTTCGGGCGGTGCAGGTCGCCCTTAAGCTGAAGATTATACGGGGGATCCGCGAAGATCAGGTCCACGGACGCCTCCGGTAGGCTATTCATCACGTCGATGCAATCGCCGGGGAGGATGGTGTTCAAGGGCAACGAGACCGCTGCCTGCGGCTTGGTTTTTATTGTCATTTTCTGCCTCTGGAAGGCGCCTCTTTTGGGCGCTCGATGTCCACTGAGGGCAGAATCACCGATCTGCTCGAATCGGTCAATTTTCAATCGAATCAGGGGATTACGATTTTATCCACACAACATCTTGTGGATGGGGGCAAAGCTGCGCCGGTGATGTTGCGTCACCCCTAGATCGTGTAGGCCGCTTTGATGTTTTGCCGTGCCGTAGCCCATGTTCGTCTCCCAACCGTAACCCGGATGCATCACGGCAAGCTCCTTCATCAAGGTGTCGCGCCGCACTTTGGCCACAATTGACGCCGCCGCGATGGACACCGACCGCCCGTCGCCCTTCACGACGCAGGTGGCCGGACAGGGCAGGCCGGGGGGGATGGCGTTTCCGTCGATCAGCGCGTGGGTCGGGGCGTGGGTGAGGCCCGCGATGGCGCGGGTCATGGCAAGGAAGGTCGCGGCCCGGATGTTGAGGGCATCAATCTCCTCCACACTGGCCCACCCGAGGGAGACATCGGCGACCGCCTCGATCTTCAACGCAAGCGCCTCCCGCCTCGCCTCGCTCAGCTTCTTGGAATCGTTCAGGCCCTCGGGGATGCGGGCCGGGTCCAGCACCACGGCGCAGGCCGTTACGGGACCGGCCCAGGGGCCACGGCCCACCTCGTCCACCCCCGCCACGCGGCCATCAAGGGCGGCTTCCAACTGATAATCTGGTCCCATGGATCGGTGATGGGCCAAAGAAATGGGCGGCGCAACCATCTGGCCGCGCCGCCCGTCTTTGCTGCTCGAAATAACTGCCTGAAATGACTTAACCGTGCGACCAGCCGTGGTTGGCGAGGCAGCGGGCCCCGTAGATCTGGCGCTGACCGCGTTGGGTCTGAACCTGGCGCAGGCAGGCATGGGGCAGAAGATGCGCCTGTTGGGCGTGGTTCTGCATGCACCGGCGCAGGTAGCCGCTGTAATTGCCGTAATAGCCATGGCCCTGAATGTGACAGCGCGCGGGCGCCACGCGGTGTTGCGGCTGCGGGCGGGGGTTATGGATGACCGGCGGATTGTGGCGGTTGCCGTGCCGGTTCGCCTGACTCAACCCGTACAGCAGGAGAAGCCCACCGAAGATCGCGGCGGCCTCTGCCCCGTTATTGTTGCGGTGGCCATTGGCGGCAGCGGGCGTGGCGGTGGTTGTCAGGCCGGTAAGGGCGAGGGTCACGGCCAATGCCCCGGCGGTCAGTGTCTTGGTCATGGTGCGCAGCATCGTCTTGTTCCCTTTCGTTGCTTGCGTGGTCATGTCCCCGGGTCTTGGGCCCGGGGTCTTGGAGGAGGGGGCGCACTCATTCGGCGCTTGTGGGATCACCATCCCCCCTGACCATTCCGCCATGCAATTACGCGGTCGCGCTATCGGATACCGGGCGCTTTGCTATCCGATAACGGCAGCGATCAGCGCAGGTGCAGGATGTCGGCAACGGGGCGGATCGCATAGATGTAGCAATCGCCCAGTGGCGCATCGGCGCTGACATAGGTCGCGTCCCAGCCAAGGCATTCCTGTGTGCGCGCCCAACCTTCGGGGATCGGGCCGGGGATCAGCCCGACATAGCTCGGTCCCGGTACCGCGACCTGATAGGGTCGTATCCGGTCCGGTCCATGGCCGGGAACCTGGGACAGAAGATGCTGCAACCGGTCAAGCGCTGCGACCTGCCCGTCCGTGAAGGGATCATTGTAGACGATGAAGGGCGTCGCCCCGGACGGTGCGGGGGGAAGCGTCAACACGCCGCCCGCCTGCACGCCGCCCGTGATGCGGGACTCGTAAGTAAACGCGCCCAAATCCTGGGCCGCGGATGTCTGCGGAAGGCCAGCGCAAAGAAGCGCCGCCACAAGGGTGCAAATCGGTTTCATCATGACAAATCTCTTTCTTGAAATCAGGTGCGGGCCAAAAAACGCCCGCTTGGAAAAATAATATTCTGACCGGCGGTAATTGCCGTCGCGTCAGATGTCTCAAACCCCGCATCGCAAGGCAAAAGCGTGCATTTGCTATCCGATAACAGGGCTGTGAACGGGGTCTCGTAATTGAATGACAGGTCCCGAATGACCCATCTTCATTCGTGAAGCTGCCCCCTTCTGGCAATTATACATGAGCACTCACGATGAAACGATTCTTCAAACCCCTTCTCGCCGCCGCCGCCCTTGCGGTTCTGGCTGGCCCCCTCCACGCGGCGTGTTACGCCGATTATCGCGCAAGGATGGATAACCCCCTGCGTCTGCATTACGGTGTGATCGAAGTGCCCCAAAGCGCATGTTCGGTCGGTGCCGCGTCTTCCGTCGTCTCCAGCCGTCTTGCCGCCCAAGGCTGGACGTTGGTGAACGTGAGCTCGGTCTTTGACGATTCCGGCCTCGCGTCGAGGAGAGCGGATGCCGGAGAATACTACCTCCGTTTCTGACACGCGCATCGCGTCGACGCGCGTCGTACAACTTGGCATTCTGGCGGTGGTCGCTGTTCTCGTGACCTCCGCCGTTCTGCTTTTTGTGAACCTGCCCGATGCGGATGCCTTCAACGAGGCGGTCGTTCAAGTGTTCGAGGCCAACGATGTCCGCGACCCCGATGCCATTCGGATGCTGGAGGTTCTGGCCCAATCCGGCACCACCTTCTCAAAGGTGCTGGCCAGCTACCGGGCTGTGATCTTCGTGCTGATGATCTTCGCAACTGCCCTTCTGGTCGCCTGCCTCGTTTTCCTCGTCACCATCATCACGCTCAACCGCCGGATCGGAGAGATCGAGCGCCAGGGCATCCAGGTCTCCTCCCTCATTCTGTCGCGGGAGGAACGGGTGGTCCTGATCAACAACCTCGAATTCAAGCTGACCGATGCCGCGATGGAAACACTTTCCGTCCTTGCCGAGGCGCGCCTGGACGATGACGTGCTCAGCGGCGCGCAGATCGAGGCGATGGTCTCCGGCAAGCTGGAATCGGATGTCGATGAGGCCGCGGGCGCGACCCGCATCAAACGCCTGCGCGATACGCTCGGCAACCAGATGGTGTCGGAACTCCTGATCAAGAACATCGCGCGGCGGGGCTATATCCTCGCCATCGACAAAGACGTCATCAAGATGGTCTGACCGATGGCGCGCGCGCCCTATCCCGGATTGCACCCCGATCTGTGGGACATCGTGCGCGGTATCGAGGACGCCTTTCCCGAACCGCAGGACACTTTGCCCGTCGCCACATTCCGCAAACGGTTGGAGGAGATGGCGGCGAAATCCCCGATGGTCCCGCCCCCGGGCCTGACCACGCGCGATTGGCACCTTACGATCGCTGGCCGGGACGTCCGCCTGCGCGCCTACCTGCCCGACAATGCCGGTTCCGACGCACTGCTCTACATGCATGGCGGCGGCTGGATGCTCGGCTCCATCAAAGGGCACGATCAGGTCTGTGCCGATCTCGCCCATGGAACGGGGCTTCGCGTCGTGTCCATCGACTACGCCCTGTCGCCGGAGCATCGCTATCCCGTCGCCCTCGATGAATGCATCGCAGCCTTTGAGGTGATCGCAGGGGGTCAAAGCCCGCTTGGACCCGTGCGGAACACGTGGCTTGGCGGCGACAGCGCCGGGGGCAACCTGGCGCTTGGCACGGCGTTGCGCTTGCGCGACCACAATGGGCCCGTCCCGGCGGGCCTCTTCCTGGTCTATCCCTGTACCGATCCCGCCTGCGCGTTTCCGTCCTACGAGGCACAGGCCGACGCGCCATTCCTGTCGACGGCACTGATGCACCGGTTCTGGCGCGAATATCTGGGCGGTCAGGAGCCCGACATCTACGCCGCCCCCGCCCGCGCTGACATGGCGGGCCTGCCGCAAACGATCATGCTGAACGCCACGCTCGATCCGCTTATCGACGAAGGCGATGACCTCGCGCGCCTGTTGCGTGACGCCCATGTGCCGCTCGACTACATCCGGGCCGAGGGGTTGATCCACGGCCTGCTCCGCTTCCGCCACTCTGCCCCGGCCGCGCAAGCCGCGTTTCAGGCAGCACTCGATGCGATCAGGGCGCGGCTCTGACACGCGAAACGGGCCGGCCTAACGCCAACCCGCTTGTCAAACATTCAAAAAACTCGGTCGATCAGCAGCGCGGGGCGCCACGGCCCCAGCCAGCCGCGTCGGTGATGTTGCCGCTGTCGGCATCGGTCGCGCCGGTGGCCACGCCGCCCGGTCCGCGCCCGCATCCGCCGCTATCGGTCCACGCGCCGTTATCGGCATCCGTGGCCTGCGCGCTGGCGGGGCGGGGCGTGATGGCACTGGCGGCACCAACGACACCGCCTGCCGCCATAAGCCCCATGAACCGGCGGCGACCGGAACGGGGCTCCGTCGTGATATCGGCATCGGTCAGCTTGTGCTTCTTGGTATCGTCGGACATGGGCAAATGCGCCTTTTCGCGGTCTGGGCGGATGCATTACGGGCCGAGTCTGCCAAATGCACCCCGCACGGTCAACGCAGGCAAACCCGCATTCCAGGCGAGCGGCCCCGTCACGAAAAACCGCCGCCCCATGGGGACGGCGGCCTGACATCTCATCGCGAAGCGTCAGCTCAGCAGTAGGGCGCGCCCCGGCCAAAACCCGGCGCATCGGTCCCGCCGGAGCCGTTGTCGGCATCCACCAACCCGGTGGACACACCGCCGCTGCCACGGCCGCAGCCACCGGCATCGGTCCACGCGCCGTTGTCGCTGTCGGTACCCTGTGCGCTTGCTTCGCGCGGGGTAAGCGTGGCGGCTGCACCGGCAACACCACCTGCGGCCATCAGACCCATGAAGCCACGGCGGCCGGAGGTCTGGGCCTTGGCACGATCCGTCGAAATATCGGTGTCGGTCAGGGTCTTCTTCTTGTGATCGCTGGACATGGGCCGAAGCCTCCTTTCAGTGTCTGGCTCGAATTTTCCCGGACCCTGACCGATGAACATCATCCGGTCAATAATCCACTTGGAATATGTGGCCTGGCTTGTTGAACAATACCCGGACCCGTGGTCAGAGTGTCACGGATCGGTTTTCAAGCGGATGAGCCAGGAATGACCAACGATTTCAGTTTTGACTGGGCCATCGCGCCCGAAACGCCCGAGACATTTTTCGCGGATTATTTTGAGAAGAAGCCCCTCGTCATCAAGCGCGGGCAAAGCGATTACTTCGCCGACCTGCTTGGCTACGATGACATCGACCGTGTCGTCTCCACGATGGGTTTGAGCCATCCGGAGGTCAACGTCACCAAGTCCGACGGCAACATCACGCCCGCCGATTTCGCCTATGAGACGGGGCAGATCGACCCGGTCCGTGTAAGCCAGCTTTTCGCCGATGGCGCGACCGTCATCCTGTCGGGCCTGCACGAACGCCTGCCGCAACTCGCCCGCTATTGCCGCGCGATGGAGGCCGTGATGTCGGCCCGCGTGCAGACCAACATCTACATGACACCGCCGGGCAACCAGGGCTTCAACCCCCATTACGACAGTCACGATGTGCTGGTCCTGCAAATCGCCGGATCCAAGGAATGGCGCGTCTACGGCACCCCCGTCGAATTGCCCCTCAACGATCAGGGGTTCGAGCGGGGCATGGATGTGGGCGAAGAACAGATGCGCTTCATGCTGGAACCCGGTGACACGCTCTACCTGCCGCGCGGCATGGCCCACGACGCCGTCGCCACGGATGAGACATCGCTGCATATCACCACCGGCCTGATGTTCCGCACCTGGGCCGACGTGCTGGCCGAAGCGGTGATCGCAAAGGCGCATCGCGAACCGGCCATGCGCCGCGCCCTGCCTCCGGGATACGCCAATCACGGCGCCGATCTCGACGCCCATGACGCGACCTTCGCGGAGCTTGTGGCATTGGTGGGCGATGCGCCCGCCGGAAAGCTGTTGTCCGGCTTTCGGGAGGAATTCCTGACTGGCCGTGTGCCGCGCGTGGAAGGGCAGATGGCGCAACTCGCGGCGCTGGAGGATCTGACCCTCGACAGTCGCGTGGGCGGTCGCCCGCATCTGATATTCGCACTCCACGATGTGCCGGATGAGGATCAGGTCTGCCTGGTCTGTCAGGGGGCGGAAATCGTGCTGCCGGACTTCGCGCGCTCGGCGATGGAGTTCTGCCTGACAACCCCCGATTTCGCCGTGCGCGACATGGGCGGCGATCTGGACGATGACGGTAAACTGGTGCTTGCCCGTCGCATGGCGCGTGAAGGTTTGGTTCAGGTCCTCTGACGCGCCTCAACCGCGAAATGTGCCGTCGGGCGCGTCCTACCGCGCCCGGGCGATCAGCATCCGCCGTGGTGGCACCGCGCGACCGCCGAAAGCATCCCTGGATGCGCGTCGTCGAAAACCGTCCCCGGGCAGGCATTGGCATCGAGCACGTAATTCCCGTTCTGGATGCGGAAGAAGAACAGCCCGTAATCCACATCCTGCGCCGCGCCGCACCACATCGACACGCAGGTCACGTTGACGGTCACGGACACGTCCCGTGACAGGGTAAAGCCGTTGCCGTCGAAAAACTCCCCGTCGAACCGTGCCGGAACGGTGTAACCTGTCGGCACCTGGAAGCCCTGGCCCCTCGGCCGCCCCTCCGTCACCGGCCCCGGCGCCGCCAGAAGATGCAACTGCCCCACCGCGATGGAATGGTCATGGGGGCTGGCATCGGCGTTGCGATAGCTCTGCTCGACCGATGGCCGCACGCAGCTCAGCGCGAAGGCCGGGCCAGCGGCGATGACCATGATGGCGTAGGTCAGGGTTCGGATCATCTCAATCTCTCCTGCTCATGGTCATGCCGCACCGGCCCAAGCCGCGATCACAGACCGAATTCGCGGATCACGGCGGCATAGATATCCCGCTTGAACGGCACGATGGCGGCAAGGATCTCGTCGGCGGTCATCCATGTCCAGTCCCGGAATTCCACATCCATGTGGGTCAGGTCGATCACGTCGTCGGGCGCCTCCAGCCGGAACTGGACCCACATCTGCTTCTGTCCGCGATACTTGCCCTTCCAACGGGTCGGGATCACGTCCAGCGGCAGGTCGTAATGCAGCCAATCAGCACTCTCCCGGATCAACGAGACGTTGTGCCGCCCCACGCCCGTCTCCTCCTCCAGCTCCCTGTAGGCGGCGTCAAGCGGGGCCTCCCCCTTGTCCACACCGCCTTGCGGCATCTGCCACGCGGGCGTGTCCATATCCGCCCGTTGCCCGGCAAATACGCGCCCGTCCGCATTGGTCAGAACGACCCCCACGCACGGGCGATAGGGAAGCTTTGCGGCCTCCTCTGGCGTCAGCGCCGCCAAGCCTCAGTTCGGGCCAAGCGCGTTCAGGCCGGTCAGGATGTCGATGGCATAGGCCAGCTGATAATCCTCGTTGCGCAAGGCCGCGGTGGCTTCGGCCTCCGCCCGCTCTTCCTCCAGCTGGCGGATTTCGTCTTCGGAGAGGGATTCGTTTTCGATCGACCCGCGCAGGGACGCTTCCGTCCGGGCGGGGCGGCCATCTTCATCCTCCTCCACCTCGATCGGATCGCGCTGTTCCACGATGATGTCGGGCGCAACGCCAAGGGCCTGGATCGACCGTCCCGACGGCGTGTAGTAAAGCGACGTGGTCAACCGCATCGCACCGTCACCGGCCAACGGCATGACGGACTGGACGGAGCCCTTGCCGAAGGAATTGGTGCCCACGACAACCGCGCGGCGATGGTCCTGCAAGGCACCCGCCACGATCTCGGAGGCGGAGGCAGAGCCGCCGTTGATCAGCACCACCATCGGCAGGCCCTCGATCATGTCGCCGGGCGTGGCGTTGTAGCGTTCGCCGTCCTGCGGCTCCCGACCGCGGGTGGACACGATTTCCCCCTGCTCAAGGAACGCGTCGGACACGCGGATCGCCTGGGTCAGGAGACCGCCGGGATTGTTGCGCAAATCCAGCACCACGCCGTTGAGGTTCTCCAGCCCGCCCACTTCCTCGATCAGGCCTTCCAGCCCGTCGCGGAGGTTCGGATAGGTCTGGTCACTGAATGTCGACACGCGCAGGATCGCGGTGTTCCCCTCCAGCCGCGCGCGCACGGCGGTCAGCTGAATACGGTCGCGGGTGATGGTGAGGTCGAACGGCTCTTCTTCGCCTTCCCGCACGATGGTGATGACGATGTCGCTGCCGACGGGGCCGCGCATCAGGTCCACGGCCTCTTCCAGCGTCAGACCCAGAAGCGCCTCTCCGTCCACGCCGGTGATGAAATCCCCGGCCTCGACCCCGGCTTCCATCGCGGGCGTGCCGTCCATCGGCGTGATGACGCGCACGAAACCGTCCTCTTGCGTCACCTCGATGCCAAGGCCGCCGAATTCGCCGCGGGTCTGGACCTGCATATCCTCGAAATCGCTGGCCGAGATATAGGAGGAATGGGGATCGAGCGAGATCAACATCCCGTTGATCGCCGCCTCGATCAGTTCGGCTTCATCCACCTCTTCCACGTAATTCTGACGGATGCGCTCGAAGATGTCGCCGAACAGGTCCAGCTGCTCGTAGACGGAGGAGTTTCGCGCCTCTTCCTGCGCCAGAAGCGGCCCGGCCACCTGCGTGCTCAGCAACACGCCACCGGCAATCCCGCCAATCGCTGCAAACATCAGTCTCTTCATGGATCGTCGTCCTTCTTGTCGTGCCATCGCGGGGCCTATTCGGCGGCGAACCAGTCCAGCGGGTTCACCGGGCTCCCGCCCTGTCTCAGTTCCATATAAAGCGTTTCCGTCAGCCCGGCACCACCACCTTGCGCATCGGAAACGATCAATTCCTCTCCGGGGATGTCTGATCCCCCCGGCATCAGGCCCAGCGGCGCGTCCGCCGGTACCAATTCCCCGGCGGTGACGAACAGATCGCCCGCACCGGCCAAGATAAGTAGATAATCCGCATCGGGCTCCAGGATAATGACATTTCCGTAATCCAGCAGCGGTCCGGCATAACGGATCGACGCGGGCCAGGGCGCTGTAAGAAGCGCGCGGGGCGGCACCGCGTATAGCACACCCGGACGCGAAATACCCGCGGCGTCGGCCTCGTTGAACCGCCGCAAAAGCGCGCCCAGCACCGGAAGCTCTAATCTGCCGCGCGCCGCCGTGAAATCGGGCAGGTCCGCGGTGGTGGAGGCCGGGCTTTCCCCCAGCAGTGATGCGAAGCTGCCCAGATTGTCGACGCTTTCCAGCAATTGCCGCATCGCATCCGTGTCGAGGGAGAATCGCTCCGGCAAGTCCACGCGGTCGGCAATCGCCTGGCTCAGGGCCGTGCGCGCCTCCTGCACGCCGGTCAATCCCGCCTCAAGCTGCCCTACCGCACCGTCCTGCAACGCGCGCAGAACCGCCAGTTCTTCCAGCTGGCCCCGCAAAGCGGTGGCCTGTCGCGCGACGGCGGGCGTGACTTCGGCCACGATCATTCCCAGCCGCGCGGTCCCCAACGGCCCTTCGGGATGCAGCAGGGTGGCGGGCGCAGGGGCTTCCTCGATCCGCTGCAACACACCCAGAAGCCGGGCCAACCGTTCCCGCTCGGCCTCAAAGACCAAAAGGATCGTGCGTTCACGCAGGGCCGCGTCGCGGATCCCGGCGCGCAGGGCATCGAGCCCGTGTTCATAGGCGCGCACGGTTTCGGTCAGCGCCTCCACCCGGTCCCGCGCGCTGTCGGCATCGGCCAGCGCCTCGGCCGCATCCTCCAGCATCCGGCTTGCTTCCCGCGCGGTCATCGCCGGATCGCTTTGGGCCGCGACCGGTGCCGCCGCGACAAGCCCCGCAAGGCCCAGGAGGAGCGCGCGCAGGATCACGTCAGCAGACTTTCACCGGTCATCTCCTCGGGCTGCTCCAACCCCATCAGCTGCAACAGGCTCGGCGCCAGATCGGCCAGCCGCCCGTCGCGCAGGCCCGTATCCTCCGGGCCGTTCACCAGGATCACCGGGACCAGGTTCGTGGTATGGGCCGTGTGCGGCCCCCCGGTCTCCGGGTCCACCATGGTTTCGCAATTTCCGTGATCGGCGCAGATGATCATCGCACCACCCACCTCCCGCAGGGCCGCAACGGCCTTCCCAAGCCCCTCATCCACCGCCTCACAAGCCGCCATCGTCGCGGCCAGATCGCCAGTATGGCCCACCATGTCCGGGTTCGCGTAATTCACCACGATCAGGTCGTATTGCTCCCGGATTGCGTTGACGAACAGGTCCGTCACCTGCCCCGCGCTCATCTCCGGTTGCAGATCATACGTGGCGACGTCCGGGGATTTCGGCATCTCCCGATCCTCACCCTTCTCAGGCACTTCCACACCGCCATTCAGGAAGAACGTCACGTGGGGGTATTTCTCCGTCTCCGCCAAGCGGAACTGGCGCAGACCCTTCTTTGCCACCCATTCCCCCAGCGTGTTCTTGATCTGCTGCTTGGGGAACACGGTCGTCATATAGGCATCGTGGGCCTTGGAATAATCGACCATGCCCAGCTTGGCGGCAAAGTCCGGACGCCCGCCCACGTCGAAGCTGTCAAACCCCGGATCGCCCTGGGCGGCGAGGATTTCCCGCGCGCGGTCGGCGCGGTAATTGAGCATGAAGATCCCGTCGCCATCCCTCATCCCGCCATACCCGTCGATCACCGAGGGCGGGATGAATTCATCGGTCTTCTCCGCGTCATAGGCGGCCGTCACGGCATGCAGCGGCGTGTCCGCCTCCGTCCCCTCACCGCGCACCATGGCGTCGTAGGCCCGCTCCACCCGGTCCCAGCGATTATCGCGGTCCATGGCGAAATAGCGGCCCAGAACAGTGGCGATCACGGCGCCCTCCGGCAGCCGCGCCATCAGGCCCTCGATGAACTCCGCCGCCGATTTCGGAGCAACGTCGCGCCCATCGGTGATTGCATGGATCGCCACGGGAACACCGGCGCCCGCAATCACCTTCACCGCCGCCTCCAGATGCGCCAGTTGCGAATGTACGCCGCCGTCGCTGACCAGCCCCATCAGATGCGCGGTCCCGCCGTTGTCCTTCAACGTTGCGATGAAATCTTCCAGCGCGGGGCGGCTGGCGAATGAGCCTTCGGCAATCGCGTCATTGATCTCCACCAGGTCCATCTTCACGACCCGGCCCGCGCCGATATTCGTGTGCCCGACCTCCGAATTGCCCATCTGTCCGTCCGGCAGACCCACATCGCGCCCGTGGGTGCGCAGGGTCGCGTTCGGACATTCCGCCATCAGGGCGTCGAAATTGGAGGTGTCGGCAAGCAAGGGCGCGTTGTCATCGCGGGTCTGTCCAATGCCCCAGCCGTCCAGAATGCACAAGACAACGGGGCGGGGGGGACCGGGCATCGTTCAGAACTCCTTTACCAAGTTGTTCTAGGCAGGGGATCGAGGGCCTGCAAGCGCGCAAGACGCCATCGCAGCCCATCGCCGATCATGTCCGGTCGCCTGGGTGGGAAGAGAAACGACAATGTTTGCCAGAATGGCGCAAAACAAGGTGGTGGAACGGGTATCGCGGCGCGTCTTCCGGCGCGTTTCCCGAACATCCGAACCGACACTACCCCTTCCCGATCACCGCCCATGCCTGCTGACCTCCCGGCGGGATCGCGACGACTGGCAGGGCTGGCTCTCCCGCGCGCTTCGCACCCGATCCGCGTCCCGGATCCTCGCCACCCACTCTAACGCGCGCAAACTTGCCGATGGGATCACGTTCGGCACCTATCTCCGCCTGAACCCGGACGTTGCGGACACCGCCCAATCCCCGGTGGAGGCTACGTTTCACTACCTCGAATTCGGTGTGGCGGAGGGGCGCTTGGCCCGCCCCACACACGTCGATAATGGCTTCATCGCCCGCTACCACGGCCATGTCCTGCCCGATCATCTGTCCCCCACCGACGCCGTATTCGCCCTGCAAAAGGCCGGCATCGCGATCACCGAAATTGCCCTAGAGGAGCGGGATTTCTGGTGCCTCCACGGCCTGCACCATACCCTGGCCGACATCTTTCATCATGAGACGTATTTCGCCGCGATCGACGCGGCCAGCCTGCCCTTGCCCGCACCCGACCGCCTGTCCTGCATCAGGCATTTCGTGGGCGTCGGGCTCGACCATGGGCTTCCGCCGCACCCCGATGACCGGCTCGACCCGGCCTTCTACCGGGCCAGCTTGGCCGATCTGTCGTTACCCTGCCCGCCGGGGTCGCTGCACCGCCACTGGGCCAGTATCGGCCTGCGCGCCGGGGCCCATGCCAATGCGGCGGCTTGCCTGCGCCACGCCCACGGCCTCCACCTTCCGGCCGAGTTGCCCAAGCGCCTTCCGGCCCAGACCCGCTCGGCAGGCGCGATTGCGCGGCTCATCTCGCGGCCCGAGCCGCACTTGCCCCTCCTTGATCCCACGCATCCCGACCTGCGCCGTTTCCTCCTCGACCTCGCGCGCCATGCGCGCCAATCCGGCCATCGGCGGCGGGCGGAGGCGCTGTTGGCGCACATCCTGTGCGCTTGCCCCGATGATCCCCGTGCGGCGCTCGACCTTGCGGACCTGATCCACGGCCAGGACGACATTGATCGCGAAGTCACCCTGCGCCAGATCCCGCCCGTCGATTTCGACAGCGGCGCGAATGCCATCACCTTGGCCGAGCTGCACCTGTCGAAGGGCCGCGTGGCCAATGCGCTCGACCTTCTCGACGCGCTCCCCGATGCTCATCGCGGCGACGTTGCCCTGCATTCCCGCGCGCGACAGGTGGCACGCGGGGCCTTCGATCACGTCTGGTCCAACCTCGACCACCACATCGCAATCGAAAGTGTCCCCGCGGTTCAGCGCCTGCTCACCCTCGCGATCACCGCCTATGCCCCGCCGCCCACCGCGGCACCGCGCCCTCGGCCCCTGCGCAATGTCGCGATACTTGCCAATGACGACCTCTACCAATGCAAGCTCTACCGCGCCGATCAGAAGGTGGATCAATTGCGCGCGGCGGGCATCTCCGCGCGCATCTATCTGCAAAGCCGCGACGTGGCCGCGCTTCACGCCGATCTCGATCAATTCGATGCGGTGATCTTTCAGCGTAATCCCGCCTTCCCCCAGATCGCCGACGTGATGCTTGAGACCGCAACTCGCGGCCTTCCGACCTTCTACGACATCGACGACCTGATCTTCGACGCCGCGCAATTCCCGCCGCCCCTTGCCGATTACGCGGGCCAGATCACGGCCACGGACCACGCGCGCATCGCCTGTGGCGTGCCGCTTTTCGCTGCCGCCGCCGCCCTTTGTACCACCGGCATCGCCTCCACCGAAACCATCCGCGCGGCCCTTGCGCCGCTGACCGTGTCCGGCACCGCGATCCACCATCCCAACGGGCTCGGCGGCCTGCACAACGCCGCAATGGCCCATTGCGCGCCGCGCGATGCGGACGGCAAGCTGATCCTCTTCTACGGCTCCGGCACCAAGGCCCATAAGGGGGAGTTCCGGGAGATCCTGGAACCTGCCCTCGCGCAGATCCTCGCCACCTATCCCGGTCAGGTCGCCCTGCACCTGATGGGGGATTTCCCGGACCTCGTCCACCTCGACCCCGCGCATCCGGACGTCCATATCATCGCGCCCGTCTGGGATTTTGAGGTCTATGCCCAGCACCTCTCAAAGGCTGACATCGCCCTCTCCGTCCTCGCCCCGTCCAAAGCGTCCGACGCCAAGTCGGAGATCAAGTGGATGGAACCGGCCATGTTTGCCATCCCCTCCGTCGTCAGCCCCACGCGCACGATGCAACACGCGATCGTGGATGGCGAAACCGGGTTTCTCGCGGCGGACACAAAGGCCTTTACGGACTTCCTCTCCCGCCTCATCGAAGACGCGCCCCTGCGCCGCCGGGTGGGTCGCGCGGCGCAGGCCGACGTCCTGCACAAGTACGGCTGTGAGACCCTCGGCCCCGCGCTTGCCCGCGCCATGGCACCTCCGCCACAGCCCGACAAGATCCGCCTGTTGGTCGCCAACGTCTTCTTCCCGCCGCAGGATATCGGCGGCGCGACCCGCGTCGTGGCGGACAATATCGACCACATCCAGGACCATTACGGCGACGCGTTCCAGATCGACGTCATCACGACGTTGGAGGGGGGGACATCGGCCCACGGCATCACGCGCACCACGCGCGACGAAACGCAGGTCTGGGCCGTCACCGCCGCCAATGGCGTCGATGAGGGGGCGATGCGCGACCCCGTCATGGACGCGCGGCTGGAGGCGATCTTCGACCGGGTCGATCCGCAGATCGTCCATATCCATTGCATGCAGCGCATGGGCGTGGGCCTGATCGACATCTGCCGCAGGCGGGGTGTGCCCTATGTCCTGACCCTCCATGACGGCTGGTGGACCTCCCCGCACCAATTCATTGTCGGGCCGGACGGTACGCCCGCGCTTTACGATTTCACCGATCCGCAATCGGAACGCGCAAAGATCGCCCATCGGTGCCTGCGCGATGCCTCCGCCCTTGTCTCCGTGTCCGACCCCTTTGCAGATCTGCACCGCGCCGTCGGCCTTCGCGATATCACCGTGATCGAAAACGGCGTCTCACCCCTGCCCGCCCGCAAACGCACGCCCCCTGCGCCGGGTCGGGTGCGGCTTGGCCTGATCGGCGGCGCGGCCCGGCACAAGGGCCATGACATCCTGCGCGCCGCCATCTGCGCGCGCAGCTTTGACAATATCGACCTCGTCATCGTGGATCACGCCTTGCCCCCCGGCACCCAGGTGCAGGAGGTCTGGAACACCACCCCCGTCACCCGCATCCCCCGCCGCCCGCAATCGGAGATCGGCGCGCTTTACGGCAGCTTCGACGTCCTGCTGGCACCGTCTGTCTGGCCCGAAAGCTATGGCCTTGTGGCGCGAGAGGCGTTGGCGATGGGCCTTTGGGTCGTCGCGTCGGATCGCGGCGCAATCGGCGCGGACATCACCGAAGGGGCGAACGGACACGTGGTTCCCGTGGACGATCACCGGGCGCTTGCAAATATCCTCGCCCGGATCGACGCCGCGCCGGAGCGGTATGCCCAGCCGCCCGCCATCATCCCGGCCCTGCGCTCCAGCGCGGATCAAGCGGAGGATCTGGTCGCCCTCTACCGCCGCATCCTCGGGCGCGGCACCTCAGAAAATGAAGTCGTGCACATCCAGGTCGCTTAGCAGGACATTGTGCAACAGGATGCCGTTGCCGCCACCCGTGTCGATATAGACGTCCGCGCCTTGCTGGGTGGCGGCATTGAACACGTCGTCCAGCGAATTGAGCGTCGACAGGTTCTCGAAGACCAGCTTCTCGGGGCGCGACAGGGCCTCGAAATCAAGGATCACGTCCTGCCCGTGGCCGTCCTCGAAGACGAATTGGTCGGCATTGAAATTGCCCTGCAACGTGTCGTTGCCTTCCCCGCCCTGAAGCGTGTCGAACCCGCCGCCACCGACGATGAAATCGTCGCCCGCGCCGCCGTAGGCCACGTCACTTTGTGCGCCCGCCCGGATCAGGTCATTGCCGTCACCGCCGAAAATCGTGTCCTCGTTATCCGCCCCGAACAGCCGATCCTCTCCCGCGCCGCCATCGACCACGTCATCGCCATTGCCGCCGCGCAGAACGTCGTTACCGTTCTCTCCGAAGATCGTGTCGTTGCGATTGTCGCCCAGGATCGTGTCGCGCCCCTCACCGCCGTAAAGCAGGTCATTGCCGAGGTTGCCGCGGATGATGTCATGGCCGTCATCGCCGTAGATCGTGTCATTCTGGCCGCCGCCTTCGATCAGGTCATTGCCGGCCCCGCCGCTCACGAAATCCGCGCCCGCCCCGGTCAGGACCGTATCGGCCCCCGCACCGGCGGCCACGGCGTCGTCAATCGCCGTCCCCTCGATCAACTGATCGCCGTCATTGCCCCCGAAGCTGGAGAAATCCGGCACCCGGTCCGGTGCTTCAAGGATCGCGTTCAGCACGTCGGAAAAGCTGAGTGTGGTGGCGTTCTCGGTGATGATCTCCAACGTTTCACCCCGCCAATCCAGGATCGCGCCGGTGGCCGTGGCCGTGTAGCCGATGGCCGAAAGGTCATAGAGCATCGGCCAGGACGACAGGTCGATCCGGTCGCTACCCACCTCGAAATCGGCAATCACGTCATGGGTGAAATCGGACCGCAGGATGAAAATGTCCGCGCCGCTTCCCCCGTGAAGCGTGTCCACGCCAAGGCCGTCCTCGATCAGATCATCACCCGCGCCGCCCAGAATATTGTCGTTCTGCGCTCCGCCGATCAGGATGTCGTCCAGCGCACCGCCCGTGATCGTACCGCCATTGTGGTCGCCCTGGATCATCATCCCGTGGCCCGACACATCCGCCGTGATCTGCGTCACCCCGCCCGCGATTTCGGAGGAGACATACATGTGCAACTGCCCGTTCTCGTGGTGGGCGGCCATGGCCGAAACGTTCTCCAGCCCCGCGCCCGGCGTGTCGGCAATGGTGCTCAGGAATTGCAGTCGTCCGTGGGGCAGCAGGACGAACAGCGTCAGGCCATCGTCTCCGCCCCCCGCGATCACGTAGGTCCGGCCATCGGCCTCGATCACCTCAAGCGACTGGACCTGCCCGAAATGCGTGGTGGTGGTATCCATCACGTGGTCGGTGTCCACAAGACTGCCATCCACGGCCACCTCGATCACGGTGATCGCGCCCGATTGCCCCTGCCCGTCATTGGGGGCGGAGGCGAGGATGATGAAACTTCTTCCGTTGATCTCCACCACTTCCATGGCGGTCGGCGTCATGATCCCCAGCCCTTCGGACACGCCCGCATTGCCGGTATTCGACAAGGTGTTGCCGTCGATCCAATAGGCGGACACGCCGCGTTCGGTCTGGCTGGCGCTGATGATGTAATCGCGCCCGCCCACATGGACGGAATTGATCGCCATGACCTCCGCCGCGTAGGTCTGCGCCGTGTCGGTGACCGACAAGGCCTCCGACATGCTGCCGCCGGTGCCAAGCTCGAACCCGCGGATCGTGCCGGTTCCGGTATCGGCCATGTAGATCGTGCCGGTCCCGGCCTGGTCGACATCCAGAAGACGGTTCAACGCGGGCGACATGCCGCTGAGTTGCTGCGCCGCGCCGATGGTGCCGTCGGGGTTCACATCGAACAGGCGCAGCTGGTCCTCGCCCGACCCGGCCACGACAAGGCAGGGCGCGCCGTTCACCTCGATCAGGGCCATGTCGCGCAGGGCACCATCGGACCACGCGGAATTGTAGAGCTCGGCATCAAGAAAATTGGCCGTGCCCGACGGGCCAAGCGTGAAGGCCGTCAGCCCCCCGGTCTGGCCCGAGCTTGCATAGAGCACCGATTGCCCGTTGCGTTCGATCACCATCAAATCGGTGATCCCGAAGTCCAGAGCGGTCTGCCCCGTCTGAACCTGTCCTTGAACCACCAATGCAACCATCTTCCCGCGTTCCTCCGTTTGTGAACGAAGGACAATCTGGGGGTCATGTGGTGCGAAGATCGCGCCCCTTTGTGGCGGCGCGCGGGCGAAAGGAATCAAATATGGAACGGATTGTTAACCGCGTTTCACGCCGTTCCCATGTTGCGCTCGTGTAGCGCAATCGCCTCATCAAGGTCCTCGAAATATTCGAGTTTTCCGTGCTCCAGAACCAGCGCCGCGTCGCAATACCGGCGCAGTTCGTCGAGGTTGTGGTTCACCATTAGGGCGCCCGCCTGTTCCATGCGTGACGCAAACAGGGCCTTGGACTTGGCCCGGAACGCCGCGTCACCCGCCGATGTCACCTCGTCCACCAGGTAGGTGTCGAACTCGATTCCCATCGACAGGCCGAAGGTCAGGCGCGACCGCATCCCCGAGGAATAGGTGCGCACCGGCATGTGGAAATGGTGCCCCAGCTCCGCGAAGTCGCGCACGAAGTCCTGAAGCTCCCCGGTATCGACGCCGTAGACCCGCGCGATGAAGCGCGTGTTCTGTGCTCCGGTCAGCTCCGGATGGAACGATCCTGCGAAACCCACGGGCCAACTGATCGTGCCATCCGATACAACGCGCCCATGATCGGGGCGCATGTTGCCCGCGATGATCTGCATCAGCGTGGACTTGCCCGCCCCGTTGCGCCCCAGCAACGCCAGCGACCGTCCGGCGGGCAGCGACAGGGTCAGGTTGTCGATCACGACCCGGCGATGCCCTGCCACGCGGAAGGATTTCGTCAGGTTCTCGAACCGGATCATCTGGGCGCGCCTATTGCCGGTCGCGGATCGCGTAGAAGATCAGCGCCAGGATTGACCAGCCGAGGATCAGGAACAGGCCGACCAGTCCAAGGATCACCTCCCGCCGCGGGAATTCCGCCATCTCCGGTGTGGTCGGCGGGATGAACACGGCCAGGTACCGGCTCTGGCGGCTGGCATTGGTGCGCGCAAGGTCCAGCGCCGTCAGCGCCGCGCGATAGCTCTCCTCGGAAAACTGACGGTCCACCATCAGCCCCTCGAATTGCGCGATCAGGGTCGGGTAATCTTCCCCGCCCACCTGCGCCTCGGCGAGGGTGAAATTCTCCCGCTCCTGTGCGATGCGGGCGCGGATCACCTCGATCCGTTGGGAGGATTGGCGCAACCTGGGATCATTGGGATTGCCGGTATTCTCCGACAGCAGATCGTTTTCGATCAACGCCTCGGCCAGTTGCTGCTGAAGGTTGTTCAGCACCCCCATGCGCCCCTGCAGATCCCGGTCCGGGTCCACGATCTGCGTGCGGGTGCGAAACCGCGTCAGCGCCTCTCGTGCATTGCGCAGGCGCTCCACCGCGCTTTCCAGATCGGCCTGGGCGAATTGCATCGCGTCGGCGCGGGCATTGGCGTTCAACTCGTTCACCAGCGTCTGGCTTTCCTCGATGATCGCAAGCGCAATCGCCTGCGCCGTGTCGGGATCGAAGGCCAGCACCCGCAACTCGATCAGGCCGGTGGACTGGCTATAGCTCACCCGCACGATCCGCTGCCACTGGTCCAGCAACGCCTCGATGGAGGCGTCGGGCGACAGGGCGAAGATCGGGTCCTCGTCGTAGGGCGCGCTGTAATGGCTCAACAAATCCATGCGCGCGTTCAGGCGCTGCACCAATTCCTGGCTCACGATGAACTCGAACAGGATATCGGCATCGACCTGCGCCGGATTGCCCGCGAATTGCGCCAGCCCCCCCAACACATCGGTGGCCGCCCCCGCCTCGTTCTGGCGGACGGTGAAGCCGGTGGTCGACGCATATTGGTCCACCGCCACGGTATAGAGGTAGATCGCCACGGCGATGAACGGCCCCAGAACCAGCAAGATGAACGACCCGAACAGGCCCCAATGCCGCCGTCCCATCCGCGCGGGTCCCGCCGCCACGGTATTGACCCGGATGCGCCGCCCGCCACCCGCGGCGGTGCTTCCCTTCGGTCCGCCTTCTGGCGGCGTGATCGCTTTGACAGGTTCCATCAATACTTTCGCAATCCATGTTTCGTTAGATGCGGTGATCTCGAATTGGATACGTGCCAAAACTTAAGGAAATGTGATGGATCATCCGGTCGCCGCGAACGTCCCCCATCCGCCTGCGGGCCGCGCCCGCCCCCGCGCGCGCAGCTTCGCCAGTGGCCGCGCCATCGTGGCCCTCATCTTGCGAGAGATGTCGACGCGCTACGGCAAATCGCCCGGCGGCTATATCTGGGCAATCGTGGAACCCCTCGGCGCGCTCCTCCTGATGTCCTTCGTCTTCGCGGCGCTCTTGCGCAGCCCGTCGCTCGGCAATTCCTTCTTGCTGTTCTACACGACCGGTTACCTGCCCTACCTGCTCTATTCGCTCACGCTGACCACGGTGATGAACGCGCTGAACTTCTCCAAACCCCTGCTGCAATATCCCGCCGTCAACTGGCTAGACGCGATCCTTGCGCGCTTCGCCCTGAACGCGCTCACCTCCATCGCGGTCAGCTGCATCGTGTTGTTCGGGGTGTTGGAATTCACCGATGCCACCGCGGTGTTGGAGTTTCGGTACATGATCCTTTCGATGGCGCTGGCGGGCCTTCTGGGCCTTGCCCACGGCACGTTCAACTGCGCGCTGGTCGGCCTTTTCCCTGTCTACGGATCGGTGTGGAACATCGCCACGCGCCCGCTTCTGATCGCGTCAGGCATCTTCTTTCTGTACGAGGATCTGTCGCCGATGATCCAATCCATCCTCGACTGGACCCCTTGGATCCACTTCACGGCACTTTTCCGGCAAGGCGTGTTTCCGACCTATGCGCCGGATTTCATCTCCATCCCGCTGGTGCTGATCTGGGGGCTGGTGCCGCTCTTTTTCGGGCTGCTGCTTTTGCGCCGCTACCGTCAGGACATTCTGATGCGCTGAAAGCGGTGGCTTCACACGCGGTGATAAGGGCTTCCCGCCAGGATGGACGCCGCACGGTAAAGCTGTTCGGCCAGCATCACGCGGGCCAGCATGTGCGGCCAAACCATCTTGCCGAACGACAGGGTCATCGCCGCATCGGCGCGCAGCGCCGGGTCGATCCCGTCCGCGCCGCCGATCACCAGCGCAAGATCCCCCTGCCCCGCATCCCTTTGCCGCCCAAGGCTTTGCGCAAATTCGGGGGAGGTCTGGGTGCGACCACGCTCGTCCAGGACCCAGAACACCGGCCCGGGCAACGCCTTGCGCAACAGGGCCGCCTCCGCCGCCATCCCGCCGCCCTTGCGGTCCTCGACCTCCAGCACCTGCCCAAGGGACAGCCCAAGGCCACGGCCCGTCTTGTCGAAACGGTCTAGATAATCGTCAATCAGCGCCTTCTCCGGCCCACCGCGCAGGCGGCCGACAACGCAAAGATGGACCTTCACCGGAACCGGGCCGGCGTCAGTTGGACGCCGCTTCCGCCGGGGGCTGCCACATCTTCTCGAGCTGGTAGAACTCCCGCACCTCGGGCCGGAACACGTGGACGATGATATCGCCCGTGTCGATCAACACCCAATCGCCCGCATCCTTGCCCTCGATCTTCGAGACCAGTCCGAAATCGGCCTTCAGCCGCTCGACCAGCTTTTCGGACAGCGCCGCCACCTGACGGGTGGAGCGGCCCGATGCGATGACCATGTAATCCCCGATCGAGGATTTGCCGCGCAGGTCAATCTGCACAAGCTCTTCGGCCTTGTCGCTTTCGAGAGAGTGGATGACGGCCTCCAGCAGCTCTTCGCTGGTATAGGCGGTCTGGGTCGGGGCCTTGGCCCCCGGTGCGGCGGTGGTCTCAGCCACCACTTGATTAAGTCCGGTCAGGACTCTGTCCTCCATCGCAACGCGCCTGACAAGCCCCGGCGCCGGGATATTCTCAAGATAGCATCGCCCCCCCACCATCTCAACTGTAACGGCGGGGAATAGGCGAAGTGTTGCAGCAACAATATGGTTCCCCGAACCCGCGTGCCGCGAAATCCGATCCCGGCCCTATCCTTCGCAGGGCGGAAGATCGCGGATCGGCTGCCCGATCAGGCGGCGCACACGCATGTCCTCGACAACCACCTGGAACCCGCTTTCGGCATCGGCGCGCAACGCCATGGACGCCCGCGCGCGCCCCGGCACCTCCACCCCCGTCCGACAAGGTGCAAGCGTTACGGCAAAGCTGCCGTCGACCTCGTGTCCTGCGTCCATCCATCCAACGATCAGCGCCTGCTGCGCCGCCAGCCGTGCCCGATCCGGGCCGCTCAGCACCATATGCGGCTCGGTGCGCGATGGGACCAGGGCATAGACCTCAAGGGTTTGCGCGCCCGTGACCTCGTTGATCGCACCCATTGTCATGACGACGCCGCCGTCCTGCATCGCAAGCCCCTCCGGCAGAGTGATCCGCGCGGCGATCTGGTCGGGATCGGCCGTGACCGGATCGGGGTCCTGCGCCCGGACCGCGCCGGGCAGAACGGACAACACCGTCACAAGGGTGACGGCCGCAAAGGTTTTTCGCTGTTCCATGGTGATTCCTCTTTTCATGTCGCCATTATTTATCGTAAAACATGAAAAAGATAATGTTTGGAGTCCAAAAATGAATGATTCTCAGATTTCCCGTGTGCAACGGCTGGCGCGGATACTCCATTGGGCCTGCACCCTTTCGCTGATCGTGATGCCCGCCCTCCTGATCTACATGATCGCAATCGGCGATGCCGGGGAGGCTGCGTTGCGGCGCAGCTATGCCGACTACGCCCTGCCCGACGTGATCCCTCCCGCCATCGTTCTTACCGTGCGCGCGATCCAGGTGATCGGCTTCGCAATCACGCTCTACATCCTGTGGCAGATGCGCGTTCTGTTCGGCCTCTACAAAAGCGGAGAGATCCTGAGCACCCGCTGCGCCGCGGTCATCCTGCGCTGCGGTCAGGCGCTTGTGACCATCGGCATCTTCGGCGTGCTCTCGAACACCGTGATCGTACTTCTGCTGACCCTTGCGAACGAGACCGGGGACCGGACGTTGGCGGTACAACTCTCAGGCGGGAATGCCGGGTTTTTCCTCGGCGGTGGCCTGATCGTCGTAATCGGCTGGGTCATGGGAGAGGCGGTGCGGATCGCCGACGAAAACAGGGCGTTCGTGTGATGGACATCATCGTCCGCCTCGACGTCATGATGGCCCTGCGCAAAATGAAGGGACGGGAGCTTTCGGCCCAGATCGGCATTTCCGAACAAAATCTCAGCTTGCTGAAAAGCGGCAAGGTGAAGGGGATTCGGTTCGAGACGCTGGCGCGCATCTGCGCTGCCCTCGACTGTCAGCCGGGCGATATTCTGGAAGCGGTCCCGTCGTCGAAGCCGAAAGATTGATATAGCATTGATCTACCCTTGTGGGCGGCGGAATGGCTTAACATAGATTTCGTGAAACGTCACATATCTTGGGGATAACCCGCCCATCGCACCGATATGCAGCGGGTCGATGTTGACTCGACCCCATCCCGTCCCGAAACTCCTGCGACACCAGAATCGCGACAGAACAAGGCAGGCAACGTGCGGTTTACCAAGCTCAGGCTCAATGGATTCAAGTCCTTCGTCGATCCCACTGACCTTGTGATCGCCGATGGCCTGACCGGTGTTGTCGGCCCCAACGGTTGCGGAAAATCCAATCTTCTTGAGGCGTTACGCTGGGTGATGGGCGAAAATCGTCCCACCGCCATGCGCGGCGCAGGGATGGAGGATGTGATTTTCGGCGGTGCCGCCACCCGGCCCGCCCGCAACTTCGCCGAAGTGTCCTTGCAGATCGACAATCAGGACCGTCTCGCCCCCGCCGGGTTCAACGAAGAAGACCAGATCGACATCGTTCGCCGCATCACGCGGGACGCCGGAAGTGCTTATAAACTAAACGGAAAAGACGTCCGCGCCCGCGATGTCTCCATGCTGTTTGCCGACGCCTCCACCGGTGCGCACAGCCCCGCCCTGGTGCGTCAGGGCCAGATTTCGGAGCTCATCAACGCGCGCCCCAAAGCCCGCCGCCGCGTACTGGAGGAAGCCGCCGGAATCTCCGGCCTCTACCAGCGCCGGCACGAGGCGGAGCTGAAATTAAAGGGGGCGGAGGCCAATCTGGCGCGGATCGACGACGTCCTCGAACAACTCGCCAGCCAGCTCAACGCCCTTGCAAGACAGGCAAAACAAGCCGCCCGCTATCGGGAGATCGGGTCCGAGCTTCGCCTTGCCGAGGGCCTGTTCCTGTTCCTGCGCTGGCGCGACGCCGATGCCGCCCGCCTTCGCGCGGAAGAGGCGCTGCGCAACGGACTGACCGCCGCGGCACAGGCCGAAGCCGCCGCGCGGGAGGCCGTGAAGGCCCGCGAAGCCGCTGAAGACGCCCTGCCGCCCCTGCGCGAGGAAGACGCCGTTTCCGCCGCAATTCTCCAACGTTTTTTGGTCGAACGCGACTCTCTCCAGGCAGAGGCGGACCGCGCCGCCGCCTCCATCGACACCCTCACCAACCGCATTGCCCAGATCGACCGGGATCGGGAGCGGGAGGACGCCCTGAACGCCGATGCGGGCGAAACGGTGGAGCGTCTGCGCACCGAACGGGCGGAGCTTCAGGCTGCCCAGGACGGGCAGGACGAACGACTTGACGATGCGCGCAATGCCGTCACCGACGCACGCAGCGTTCTTGCCGGTCAGGAGGCGGAACTATCTGATCTGACGGAACAATCCGCCGCCCTTGCCGCGCGTCACCAGGCCATCGAACGCCGCATGGGCGAGGCCGAGAAAGCCGTCGCCCGCAACAGTGCGGAGGCGCAGGCCGCGGAAACGGCCGCCTTCGACGCCGCCGATCGCCTCACCAATCTCAAACGAGAGGCGGAGGAGGCGCAAGATGCCCTCGCACGCGCCACCGACCTTGCCGCCCGCGCCGAAGACACGCTTTTGGAAACCGAGGCGGCCCGCGCCGAACTGCAGACCACCGAGGCGGAGGCCCGCGCCGCACGGTCCGAAGCCGAAGGCCGCGCCGGCACGCTTGACGCCGAAGTCACCGCACTGGCCCGCGTGCTGGAACGGGACCGGGGCGATGGCGCCCAGATCCTTGACGAAATCAGCGTCGCCCCGGGCTTTGAGGCCGCAATCGGCGCGGCGCTTTCCGACGATCTGAAGGCCGCGCGCGCCGAAACGCCCGGCGCGACCGGTTGGACCGATTTGCCGGGCTACGATGACTGCGCCCCCCTTCCATCCGGCTCACAACCCGCCACCGACGTGGCCGAGGCCCCCGCGATGCTGGGTCGCCGCCTTTCCCAGATCGGGATCATCGACGCCTCTGACGGGCCCCGCCTTCAAATCGACCTGCGCCCCGGTCAGCGCCTTGTCAGCCGCGACGGGGATCTCTGGCGGTGGGATGGGTTTGCCGTGGCCGCCGCCGATGCCGTGTCCACCGCCGCCCGACGCCTCGAACAGGCCAACCGGCTGACCGAGCTTGAAAGCGAACGCAGCAAGGCCCGCGCCGTTGCGGATGAGGCGAAGGCCGCCCACGACGCCCTCGCCACCCGGCTTGCGGACCTGACGGAGGCCGACAAGGCCGCCCGCACCGCCCGCCGGGACGCAGAGACCCAATTGAGCCAGGCCAGCCGCGCCGCCGCCCGGGCCGAGGCCGATCAAAGCGTCCTCGACGGAAAACTGGAAACCCTTCGCCTGACCGCCTCGCGCCATGCCGAGGAGGCCGACAGCGCCCGCGCCGAGCTGGTCCGCGCGCAGGATGCCTTGGCGGAGCTAGACGATCTGGACGCCGTGCGCGGGCGGCTAGACGACGTCAAGACAACGGTCGAGGCCGCGCGCATGACGATGCTGGCCAAGCGCGCCACTTTCGACGAAGTGAAACGCGACGGCGAGGATCGCGTCTCCCGGATCGCGAAAATCGGGACGGAAATCACCACCTGGCAATCGCGCCTGACCAACGCCGCGGCGCGCCTTGCGGAGCTGGAGAAGCGCAAGGGGGAGGCCGAGATCGCCCTTGCCGACGCGCGCCAGAAGCCCGACGAAATCGCCCGACGCCGCGAAGCCCTGGCCGAGCAGATCCAGGCCGCCGAGGCGCGCAAGGCCGCCGCCGCCGATGCGCTGTCCGTGGGGGAGACGAACCTGCGCGCGGCAAGCGGGGCTGAGCGGGACACCGAGCGCAAAGCGTCCGAGGCCCGGGAGGCCCGCGCCGCGGCCGAGGCCCGACGCGATGCCGCGATGGAGGCTGTGCAGGCCGCCGCGGAGCGCATCTTCGAGGACACCGAACTGACCCCCGATGCCCTGCGCGAAAGCCTGGGCGACCTGCCGGACCCGATGCCCTCCGTCGATCGGATCGAGGCGGACGTCATGCGCCTGCGCCGTCAGCGCGACGCCTTGGGAGCCGTCAACCTGCGGGCCGAGGAAGACGCGCGGGAGGTGCGGGAGGAGCATGACACGCTCGCCTCCGAAAAGACCGACCTGGAAGGCGCCATCGCCAAGCTGCGCACCGGGATTGCCTCGCTCAACAAGGAAGGGCGGGAGCGGTTGTTGAAAGCGTTTGACGAGGTGAACGCGAACTTCTCGAAACTGTTCACACACCTCTTTGGCGGCGGGGAAGCGCGGCTGGTGCTGGTGGAATCGGACGATCCGCTGGAGGCGGGGCTGGAGATCCTGTGTCAGCCGCCGGGCAAGAAACTCTCGACGCTATCGCTGCTTTCCGGGGGCGAGCAGACCCTGACGGCGCTGGCGCTGATCTTCGGGGTGTTCCTTGCGAACCCGGCGCCGATCTGTGTGCTGGACGAGGTCGACGCGCCGCTGGACGATGCGAACGTGAACCGGTTCTGCGACATGCTCGACGAGATGACCCGCCAGACGGATACACGGTTCCTGACGATCACCCACCACGCGGTCACGATGGCCCGCATGGACCGCCTGTTCGGCGTGACGATGGGCGAGCAGGGGGTGAGCCAGCTGGTGTCGGTGGACCTGAAAAAGGCCGAGGCCCTGGTGGCGTGAGGGGGCTGCTCAAGGTTGAGCAGAGGGGTTAAGTGATTGGTATTGTTGGGTTTTGGGTTTGGCGTTAAGGATTTGTTAGGGGGTTTGAGACGTTTGGCTGGAATACCCTCATTTGGGTTCACGGTGGACTTACATCGCGCAACAAGCAGAATTCGCGGTAATCTAGGGCATACACGACCCATATAAAAAGGCCTCTTCATGAGACTTGAGGAAAGCTACTATTCCTGTGCGCTCGACCATATTCTTCAATTTGGCGATACAGATATCTTCCCTTACCCGTTTGAACTTAGTTTTCTGAAGGATAGTAGGGACGTCTTAGTTAGCAAGTTAAGCAATATTGACCTAGGTCAATACCACCCCATGAGTTTGGTGGAAGCCTTAGTTCCAAAGTCTCGCTTTGGATTTCGAAACGCTCATCAGCCGTTTCCAATCGACACCATTATCTATACAGCGCTTGTCCTCAAAATCTTCGATTTAGTCGAATCCCAGCGCGACCCTATCGAACTTCATCGTGCCTTTTCGTATCGAAAGAAAAAGGGACTTGATCCAAATTTTTTTGAAGAAGACCATTCTTATCGACATTGGCTGAACACAATTCAAGCAAAAGTTCTTTTCGGCGAATACAGGTACGTCATTCGAACTGATATATCTGATTTCTATTCTCGCATCTATAGGCATAGGTTGGAGAATATCCTTGAAAGCCTTTCTGGAGAATCAAAGATCGTCAAGAAGCTGGAGGCCTTCATTTCGGATTGGAGAGGGCGCCAATCATTTGGGCTTCCAGTCGGAACCAATGCATCACGTCTTCTGGCGGAAGCAGCATTACATGACACCGACATGGCATTAATATCTGAGGACTACGATCATACGCGATACGTCGATGATATGATAATATTCATCAGGCAGGATCAGGACCCCTACGCAGCTCTAGGCTACCTTGCGAAACACCTTTCTGAAAATGAGGGCCTTAGCCTCAATGTTCAGAAAACAAAAATTATGGCTTGGCAAGAATTCGTGGAGTCGAGTGGTTTGTCGGGTGGCGAGGACGACGACGCAAAAGAGGAGTTCGCAACCGAGAAACTCTTTTGGGCTGCATATGGCCAAGAGGAGATCGATGAAGATGCGCTAGAAGCGCTCATGCTCAAGGACCTAAGGCAAGAATTAGAAGACCTTCTAAAAGAGCCATTCTGGGACATGGGCCAAATTCGGATAGTATTGCATGCAATGCGGCTGGTTAAGAACTCCGACGTAGCTGCGTACATTCGGTCAAATTTGTCTCAGCTGGTACCATTTGCAAAGGACGTTTGCTTGCTCATTGAGGAGTTTGTTACCTCTGATGTCAGCGGATTTGAGAACATGGGAGACGAAGTAACGGAGCTGTTACTCTCATCGCGGATGCAGCCACTTGAATTTGCTCGCTCTTGGTTTCTCGAATTAGGTGTGCGCGAGCGTATATCTTTCAACTCGTCACAAATCCGTAAACTTGACGCCCTCACAGGCACGATCGACCAAAGGCAGATCCATCTTCTCCGATGGCGCGCTAACGATCTCAACTATTTTAGATCTCGAAAAACAAAAGTAAACGAAATCCATTCATGGGCACAGCCTAGCTTCATTTTTGGAGCGAGCTGTTTGCCAAAAGACGAGTATTCTCATTGGCTTAGAAGCATCAAGAGCAGACTTCAGTTTCCTATGTCCAATGATTTCATCAATTGGTGCGCTACTGTCCAAGAAACCAAGCCATTGGGATAGTCCACAGGTTTCTTATTATCACCCGGCTCAAAATTTTGCGCTATTCGACGGGTCGCGGTGCGGCGATCCAGCCGTCGTTCTAACGCGCTTTATGGTGGCCAAGCACGTCCCACAGAACGATCGGCGAGCCAAGATCAGACAAATCGCCGTGCCGGGGGGCGGCCCGGCGATGGGCAGCGCGCTTGCGCGCTTGATTCTGCCCGGGTGCGTTGAATGTGGGTTGGGAGTTCCGGGTGACGGAGCGGCGGGACAAGTCCCGCCCTACGGGTTGTGCAGCCGGGCCAAGGCCCGGTCTACCGCTGCCGCCGTCCAAACATATCCTCCACATAATCCATGATGTCCTCCATCAGCGGGCCTTTCGCTGTTCTCCCCGTAAACCGGAGTGTCCAGCCGTCTTTCGTGCGCTCTCGGCGGACGGTGAGGTCGTCTTGCACGCGGCGGTGATAACGGGGCCGGCCGGGTTTGTAGTGGAGTTTGGGGGCTTTGGCCTCGGCCTCGGCGTCTTCGATGATGGCTTGCAGCAGGCTCCATTGGGTTGCCGGGGATTTGTCGGAGCACTCTTGCAGGGCGACTAGCATGGTGTCTCCCACCCCCGCGCGCAAAGCGGTGGCGATGCGGGTGAGTTTTTGTTGGGAGAGGCTGCGTGGGTCGGTGAGGGCGTGGTCACCGAAGTGTTGTACGACTTCTGCGATGGCGCGGAGGCGGGAGATGCGGTTGCGGTCGTAGGTGGGGTAGAGGCGGGGCAGGGCCTGGTCGATGGTGTCGAAATGGCCGTGGTCGATGGCGGTGAGGACGATTTTGGCGCGCTCCCACGGGGTGATGTCGGCGCGGATCTCATTCTCCTCAATCATGGCGGCGAGGGCTGAGGGAATGTCGGCGGGTTGGCGGATGAAGGCGGGGATGGTGTCGAGGGTCAGTTCGCGGTGGGCTTTGAGGCGGCGGAAGCCGGAGATGAGGCCGTAGGGTTTGGGGCCGGTGGCGGGAAAGACCTCAATCGGCATGCGGAGGCCGTGGGCGGCGATGGAGAGGGTGAGGTCGGAGAGGGAGGTCGCGTCGAGGGCGTCGCGGTCGCGAGGCAGCGCGTGTTCGTCGATGTCGGTGAGGGGGATGTGATGGATGTCGGGCATGTTTGGCGATCCTGCAAGCCTTGGAGGGCAAGCAGGATCGACCGGTTGGGTTAGGTTTCGGTTAACCTAGAGCGCGTTCAGGAGCGCGCGGGTGGGCCAGGCGTCGGCGGGCAGGCCGAGGCGGCGTTGCTCCTCCCGCACGGCGGCGCGGGTGCCGGCGCCGAGGATGCCGTCGATGCGGCCCACGTCATAGCCGCGGGCGGAGAGGATCTCTTGCAGGCGGCGCATCTGGTTGCCGTCGAGGCCGGGCTCGGGGTTGCCGGCGTCGAAGACGGGCGCGCCCTCAAGCCGGGTGGCGAAATAGGCGGCGGTCAGAACGTAGGTGAAGGACTGGTTCCACTCAAACAGCACGGAGAAGTTCGGGTAGGCGATGAAGGCGGGGCCGTTGCGGCCCTGGGGGATGACGATGGAGGCCTGGGCGTTGCGCATGGGCAGGTTGCCACCGGCGCGGGCGCGGACGCCGTCAGCCTCCCACTCGGCGACGGAGCGGGTGGTGTGGACGCCGGTCTGGTACCAGTCGAGATTATCGGGGAGCGTGACTTCGACGAGCCAGGGCTCATTGGGCCGCCAGCCGAGAGACGACAGGATATTGGCGCCGGACATGAGCGCGTCGGGGGCGGAGGTTTGCAGGTAGACATGGCCGTCGCCATCGCCGTCGATGCCGAAATTCACGATGTCTTCGGGGAGCATCTGGACCATGCCGATTTCCCCGGCCCATGCGCCCTGGGTGTTCACGGGGTCAAAATCACCGTTCTCGAAGAGTTCCAGCGCGCCGAAGACCTCGGGGCGGAAAAGCTCAGGCCGGCGGCAATCGTGGGCGAGCGTCACAAGGCTGTCGAGCGTGTTGTAATCGCCCTGGAACGCGCCGTAATCGGTCTCGAACGCCCAGAAGGAGAGCAGGATACCGCGGGAGACGCCGAAGCGACGCTCGATCTCGTTGAAGACGGAGGCGTAGCGGTCGGCATTGCGGCGGCCATTGTCCATGCGGCCCTGGCTGATGAGGCGGCGGGCGAAATCGGTGAATGGGACAGTGAAGATGCCCTGCCGCCGGTCCGCATCGAGCGCGCGCTGGTAGTAGGAGGCATGGCGGAAGAAGGCGTCGATATTCTCCTGCGAATGGCCGCGCTCAGCCGCTTCCGCGCGGAGGCCTTGAACGAATTGCCCGAAATCCCCGCCGCATTGCTGGGCATTGGCGGTGGTCCCAAGGGTGAGGGAAAGGAGCAGCGGAGCGAGGAAACGGCGCATGTGAAAAGACCCTGTTGGAGAAGCGTTTGCGCCGGAAGATACAGGGTGGGGAATGTGAGGCAAGGGGGTGGGTTGGCACCCCCGGCGGATGATCCCGAAATCACCGGGTGAGGAGAACGCCGAGGTAGACTGCATAGGCCAGCAGAAGGATCGCACCTTCGCGGCGGCTGACGCGCCAGCCGGTTCTAGCGAAGAGCACCAGCAGAACGGCGGCGGCGCACATGACCCAGATGTCGAGGCGCAGGATCTCTGCCGGGACCGCCAAGGGCTGAACGAGGGCGGTGATGCCCAGAATGCCGAGGATGTTGAAAATGTTGCTGCCGATGACGTTGCCAAGCGCCACATCGCCCTGCCCTTTCCGCACCGCGATGATCGACGTCACAAGCTCGGGCATCGAGGTGCCGATCGCCACGATGGTCAAACCGATCACGGTTTCCGACAAGCCCGCCGCCTCGGCGATGGAGACCGCGCCGGAGACGAGGAACCGGGCCCCGAAAATCGTGATGATGAGACCTGTGACGGCGATGAGGATGGCCAGGCCAAGGGAATAATCGGTGCCCGGCACGATTTCCGCTTCGCCCACATAGACCTCCGCCGCGGCGGTTCCGCCCGCGCGCCGTTCGGACCAGATCGTGTAGCTGAGATAGGCGAGCAGAACGGCTACGAAGCCCGCGCCGGTGATGCGGTTGATATCGCCGATCAGCACCGCACCGAGGCAGAGGAGCGTTGCGGCGATCATCATGCCGCCGTCGCGCCCGAATGCCCTTGGATCGACGGCGACAGGCGCAAGACAGGCTGCGACACCGAGAATGAGCAAAACGTTCCCGATATTGCTTCCGACCACGTTACCGATGGCAATGCCGGGCGACCCGGACAAAACCGCCTGAAGGCTCGTGACGAGTTCGGGGCTGGATGTGCCAAAACCCACGAGGGTCAAGCCGATCACCATGGGTGAAAGGCCGAAGGATTTTGCCGCCGAGACCGCGCCCCGCACCAGCAATTCGCCGCCGACGATCAGCCCGGCGAGGCCAAGAATGACAAGGAGGGAAGCGGCCATCGCGGTGGTCCATGGGGCAGGTTTGCCCACAGGAAATCGGTGCGTTTCGTGCCGTTGCAAGGGGTGTCGAAAAAGAATGCTGCGCGCTTGGAATTGGCTGATCCGATACGGTGGGCAGATCGTCGATGCTTGGATTTCAGGCTAGGAATTCAGCGGTCTGAGGACGTCAGACCCTGTCACGAGCGGCGGACAGCACGCGGGGCGAGATGCGCCATTCAGATGCAAAGGTCGTCAGCCAAACCTTGTTCCGAGGGCGCATCTGAGGCAGCATCTGGTTTGGAAGCGCGATGTCAGGATCACCGCCGGGCCGTGTGGCACGTGACCGGGGCGGTGCCATGCTTTGGAAGGATATGACATGGCGTCCGGTTCATCAGGCTCCGCACCCCAAAATGATCTTGCGCCGCGCCGAAAAGAAATGCCGGAGATCAACAAGATCACCGCAGACGACATTCGCGCGGCCCTGAAAGCCGGGTTTTCCGACTTTCTGGCGCGCCCGGTGATGAGCGGCTTTTTCGGCCTGTTCTACGCGCTTTTCGGAATTTTCATCGTCTGGAGCCTCGTCTGGCTCGAGATGTTGTGGATGATCCTTCCCGCACTTGTCGGCTTTCCCTTGGTGGCCCCGTTCGCGGCAGCGGGCCTGTACGAGATGTCGCGCCGGATGGAGCGGGGCGAGCCCTTCGGCTGGTCGGATATCCTGACGGTCATGGCGGACCAGAGGAACCGCGAGATGGGGTGGATGGCCTTCGTGACGCTGTTCGTATTCTGGGTGTGGGTTTACCAGATCCGGCTTTGGCTGGCATTGATCCTGCAGAATTCGTCGTTCTCGGACATGGGCGGGTTCCTGAACGTTGTCTTCTTCACACCGGAGGGCTGGACGTTCCTTGCCGTGGGGACATTGGTTGGCGCGGGCTTATCCGCCGTTTTGTTTGCGGTGACGGTCGTGGCCATGCCGATGCTGTTGGATCGGGAGACCAACTTCGTGACCGCCATGGTCACATCGGTGCGGGTCGTCGCGGAGAACCCGGTGGTGATGCTGGGATGGGCGGCGATCATCTCGGTCACGATGGTGCTGTCGCTTGTGCCGGCCTTTCTGGGCCTGATCTTTACGCTGCCGATCCTTGGGCACACGACATGGCACTTGTACCGGCGCGCCGTGCCGCCGGTGGAGGAGTGAGACTTTAGACCAGCGTGAAGGCGGCCACGATGATGAGCAGAACCACCCATACCCGCCACAGCACGCCGACCGCAGCCGCGATGTCGCCCGGTGTGGCCTCGCGCGTGCCGGTCGCGTTCATGGGGGGGTCGTCGGTCATCTCGCCGCCATAGGCGCGGGGGCCGGAGAGGGACAGGCCGAGGGCGGCGGCCATGGCAGCCTCGGGCCAGCCGGCATTGATGGAGCGGTGTTTGGGGCCGTCCCGGGCGGCGATCTTGAGGGCGCTTGGCTTGGTGGTGATCGCGATCAGAAGCGCGGTGAGGCGGGCGGGGATGTAGTTGAGGACATCGTCGAGGCGAGCGGCGGCCCATCCGAATTCGGCGTGGCGCGTCGTTCGGTGGCCGATCATGGAATCCGCGGTGTTGATGATCTTGCAGAAGAGAATACCGGGCAGGCCCGCGACCGCGAACCAGAAGACGGGGGCGACGACGCCGTCCGACAGGTTCTCGGCCGCGGATTCGATGGCGGCACGGGCGATGGCGGGTTCATCCAGTTGGTCGGGGTCGCGGCCGACGATCATGGAAACGGCTTTGCGGCCTTCAGGCAGGGATCGGCGGAGGGCGTCGGCGACGGCGGTAACGTGGTCTGCGAGGCTGCGTTGGGCCAGCAGGATGGCGGTGAGCAGGAGCGACCAGAGCCAGCCGAGGGGGAGGGCCTGGATCAGTAGGCCGAGGGCTATGGCGAGGGCGGAGAGGGCGGCGGTGGCGGCGATGCCTTTGAGGGTTCGGGCCGCACCGAGATTGAACCGCCGGTCAAACCAATCCACGAGGCGGCCCATGAGCACGGCGGGATGCGGCGCGCGGGACCAGAGCCATTTGGGTTCACCGAGCAGGGCGTCAAGGGCCATGGCGGCGGCAAGAATCGCGGCGCTCATAGAGCGGCTTCGAGTTGCGCCCAATGGGCCTCGGTTCCCGGCAGGCCGAAGCGCATCCAGCGTTCGGAATAGGGGAAGATGCGGGTGAGGATACGGGCGCGCGCGAGGCGGTCGTGGAGCGCGGCGGCGTCCGGTACGGCATAGGTGCGGAACAGGCCTGTACCGCCGACCAGTTCGGCGCGTGTACGCAAGATCAGATCGTCCAGCCGCGCCGCATCTTGGGCGAGGCGGGCGCGGGTGGCTTCGGCCCATGCGGTGTCACCGAGCGCTCTGGTCCCGATTTCGAGGGCCGGGCCGGAGACGGGCCAGGGGCCGAGCGCATCGGCCATGGATTGCAGCCGCATCTCATGCTCGGCCCCCAAGATGCCATAGCGTTTGGCGCGATCCACCGGAGCGAGTGTTTCCGGCGTGCCAATGAGAAACCCGAGGCGCAGACCGGCGAGACCCCAGAATTTGCCGAAACTCTTCAGCACCACGATCCCCTTGTCGGGGGCCAGCGCGATGTGACTTTCCCCGGGATCGGTGTCACAGAAACTTTCATCAATCACCGTGAGCGTCCGGCCACCCATATGATCGGCGCTCCACAGCCGGCCATCGGGATTGTTGGGGTGCACATAGACGTGGGTGAAGGCATCGTTCGGGTCATCGGAGAGCCAATGATCGCCAGTGGCCTCAAACGCGGCGGCATGTTCGTTGTAGGTGGGCCGCGGGATATGGACCCCGCCGGTGGTGGAACCGGTCAGCAGAGGCATTCGCGCGATCAGGGCAGACGCGCCCGGGGCGGCGATGATCTGGGCGCTGTCGGGGACGTTCCAGAAGCGGCGGGCCGCTTGCAGGAGCGCGTCCATTGCACCTTCATCGGGCAGGCGGTGCCACGCATCGGGCGGGATGTCACCGATCGGATATGGCACCGGGTTGATGCCGGTGGACAGGTCGAGCCATTGGTCGCGCGACCCGCCGTAGCGGGCCATGGCGGCGTCGAGGCCGCCACCGTGGTCGCGTGTGTTACCGGGGCCGGTCATGGTCCCGGTTGAAGCCTGAATTCAGGCGGCCCGCAAGCCCTCGCGATCCGCCTCAAGCAGCGCGCGAGGACGCGCGACCATGGGGCTCGTGCCAGTCGATCACCGGATTGATCGGGATGATGCGGTGCGGATTGATGCTCTCATGACTGTAATGGTAGTGGCGCACGATGTGGTCGAAGTTGATCGTGTCGGCGATGCCGGGACGCTGGTACAGCTCGCGCGTGTAGGCCCAGAGGTTCGGGTAATCCACGATCCGCGCGCGGTTGCACTTGAAGTGCAGGTGATAAACCAGATCGAAACGGACAAGCGTGGTGAAGAGGCGCCAGTCAGCTTCCGTCAGGCGGTCGCCGGTCAGGTAGCGGGACTGCGCCAGAAGGCCCTCGACCCAATCCAACCCGTCGAACAGCGCCGTGACGGCCTTGTCGTAGGCCTCCTGCGTGGTGGCGAAGCCGGATTTGTAGACGCCGTTGTTGATGTCGGAATAGACGCGGGCGTTGACCTCCTCGATCCGGTCGTGGAGGGGTTCGGGATAGTAGTCGTCCGTGTTGCCGGTGATCCCGTTGAACGCGCTGTTGAACATTCGAATGATCTCGGCGGATTCGTTGGACACGATGGTCTCCCGCTGCTTGTCCCAAAGGATCGGGACGGTGACGCGGGTGGTCACATCGGGCTGCGCCTTGGTGTAGAGGTCGCGGGCGAACGGCAGGCCATAGAGCGTGTCGCCGGTGGCACCGGGGAAATCGGTGTCAAACGTCCAGCCGTCACCCAGCATGTCGGGATGCACGACGGAGATGTCGATGTGATCCTGAAGCCCCTTGAGCGCGCGGAAGATCATCGTGCGATTGGCCCACGGGCAGGCGTGGGAGACGTAGAGGTGATAGCGGCCGGATTCGGCCTTGAACCCGCCCTCCCCGCTTGGCCCGGCGGAGCCGTCGGCGGTGATCCAGTTGCGGAACTGCGATTCCTGACGCTTGAACGCGCCACCGGAGGACTTGGTGTCATACCATTTGTCCTGCCACTTTCCGTCCACCAAAAGGCCCATCACTTCACTCCTTCATCTCGTGTCGGCACACAGATAGGGCGGTGGGCGTGGACGGAAAACGCGGACCGGCGCAGGGGCGGCCTTGCATCAGCGCACAGGATCGGCGGATCAGCCGCTTCTGGCAGCCCGCCTGCGCGCGCGAAAACTCTCTGCCTTGGCGCGGTTGCCGCAGCGGGCCATGTCGCACCAGCGCCGCCCGCGTCCGCGACCCCGGTCGATGAATAACCGCGTGCAGCGGCGGCATTCCGACAGGCGCGCGGCATCGTCCGATTGCAACAGGTCGAGCATGGCGAGAGCGAGCCGATCAAGGCTGGTCCCCCTTGGCGCAGAGGTGATCCGCAAGCCCTTGGTGCGAAAGACGAACTGGCCATGGGTCACGGCGGATTTCAGGGCGTCCTCCACCGTTGCCGCAGCCTCCGCCGGGGGCGGCTTGCGGGCGGCCTGGGCGGAGAGGACGCGATACGCGGCTTCCCTGAAATCAACGAGCGCGGCCATATCCTCGACCCCGATCCGGGCGCCCTGTCGCAGCATCCCAAGCTCGGTCAGCCGCGCCGCGAGTTCCGCCGGCGACTGAAACGTGTTCTCCGCCCGGGTCTTGCCATCGTCCGACACGGTGTTCACGAATTCCAGAAACGGGTGATCCCCGCCTGCAACATGCGATCCGGTGCCCTGATCCTTTGTCATCTTCTACCCGTAGCTTCAGATGCAACGATGTTGCGCCGCAACTTCTAACAACCGGTAATGTCAGGGTTTTTAGGGTGATGTCCATATTGGACCCGCAAGTGCCGCCGGATCGGCGAACTTCTGTCATTGACCTGACATTAACCAGGTTCACCTATAGCCTTGCGAACAGGAACTATTCCCAGAGGGTCAGACATTGGAATTCCTTCCCGAAGGCATCCGCGATGAACTTGCCGCGGCCCAGATGCAGGGGCGGCGCAAGCGCGCGTCCCGGTCCGTCCAGATCGGGGAGGAGGCGTTCGCGATCCTCGACATGTCCGATGAGGGATTCGCCGTCGACGACACCACCACCCCGCATCTGCGCGGGCTGGTCGACATTTTCGAGGGGCCGCGCCACCTTTATCAGGCGCTGATCGTGGCCGCCGCGCGGGATGGCGAATTGATGCGCTACGATTTCAAGCGCAACACCGCCGCCTCCGACACCGCGCCGGTGGATTTCGAACAGCCAGACAACCGCCCCATCGCCCTTCTGACCAAGACCTAGGCGTCGCGCACGATTTCCTCGCAAGGGGCGGAATTGGCGCGGTCATCTTCTTCGATTGGCGATATCAGCGGGCGTCTTTCCCAAGTAATTGCGCCCGATCGCGGTTAACGTGCCGCGCAATGAACACGCACGGCGGAGGGGCAAGCCATGATCCAGACACCATATCTTCTGTTTTTGGGCGATGCGCCCGACCAGCTTGGCGCGAAGGTCGCCCAGGGCATTCGCGACTGGCGGCCCGACAACGTGGTCGGCCAATTCCGGATGGAGGATTGCAAAGCCGATGTGCGCGTGCCCGACATGGACCTTGCCGCGGCCAAGAAGGCGGGCGCGAAGACGCTGGTGATCGGAGTGGCGAACCGGGGGGGCGTCATCTCCTCCTCCTGGAAACGGGTCTTGATCGAGGCGCTGGCGCAGGGGTTCGACATCGCCTCGGGCCTGCATAATCTGTTGCGGGACGAGCCCGACCTTGTGGCCGTCGCCCATGAATATGGTCGCCAGCTGCACGACGTGCGCATCCCGTCGGTGCAATATCCCATCGCCAATGGTGAAAAGCGGTCAGGCAAGCGGTGCCTGGCCGTGGGCACCGATTGTTCGGCGGGCAAGATGTATACGGCGCTGGCGATGGACAAGGAAATGAAGGGGCGCGGCCTGAAATCCTCGTTCCGCGCCACGGGACAGACCGGCATCCTGATCACCGGGGATGGTGTGCCGCTGGATGCGGTGATCGCGGATTTCATGGCCGGGGCCGTCGAGTATCTGACGCCCGACAATGACGACGACCATTGGGACATGATCGAGGGGCAGGGCAGCCTGTTCCACGTCTCCTATTCCGGGGTGACGATGGCGCTGGTCCATGGCGGTCAGCCCGACGCGCTGATCCTGAGCCACGAGCCCACCCGAACCCACATGCGCGGCCTGCCCGGATATGGCCTGCCGACGCTGGAGACGTTGCGCGATACCGCCCTGCCGCTGGCCCGCGTGGCCAATCCCAAGGCGCAGGTCGTGGGCGTATCGGTCAACACCGCCGCGATGGGCGAGGATGAGGCGCTGTCCTACCTGGAAGGCGTGGAAAAGCGCATGGGCCTGCCGACCTGCGATCCGTTCCGGCAGGGTGCGGCGAAGCTCTGCAATGCGCTGGAGGCGATCTGATGCTGACCGTCACGCGCGACAGCTTCCCGCTGGCCGAGGTTTTCACGATCTCGCGCGGATCACGGAGCGAGGCGCAGGTTCTGACCGTGACGGTGGAGGAAGACGGCGTGACGGGGCGCGGCGAATGCGTGCCCTATGCCCGCTACGGCGAAACGCTAGACAGTGTTGAGGCGCAGATCGCGGCCTTTCGCGACGGCCAGCCGCTTGACGATATGCCAGCCGGTGCGGCGCGCAACGCGGTCGATTGCGCGCTATGGGATTTGCAGGCCAAGCGCGCCGGTCAGCGGGTTTGGGAGATTGCCGACGAGCCCGCGCCGGGCCCGGTGACATCGGCCTATACCCTGTCGCTCGACACGCCGGAGCGGATGCGCGAAGCCGCCGCGAAACACGCCCATCGCCCGCTTCTGAAAATCAAGCTCGGCACGCCGGACGACATGGCGCGGCTGGAGGCCGTGCGCGCGGGCGCGCCCGATGCGGCCATCATCGTGGATGCGAACGAGGGCTGGACGGCGGACATCTACACCGAGCTGGCCCCGCACCTGGTACGGTTGGGCGTGCGGATGGTGGAACAGCCCCTGCCGGCGGGCGACGACGACATGCTGGCGGAGATCGCGCGGCCCCTGCCCGTCTGCGCCGACGAATCGTGCCATGACCGCAAATCGCTTCCGGCGCTGGCGGGCAAATACGATATGGTGAACATCAAGCTCGACAAGACCGGTGGCCTGACCGAGGCGCTGGCCCTGCGCGACGCGGCGCGGGCGGACGGCTACAAGATCATGGTCGGGTGCATGGTCGGCTCATCCCTCGCCATGGCGCCCGCGATGATCGTGGCGCAGGGCGCGGAGATCGTGGACCTCGACGGTCCGCTGCTGCTGGCCGAAGACCGCGTGCCGCCGCTGCGGTTCGACGGGTCCGTTGTCTATCCACCCGACGCAGAATTGTGGGGGTGATCACTTGGGTGTGATGTGCATCCCGGCGCGCGATCTTCCACCCTCACGGCTCACGCTTTGATGGAGTCCCCCATGCGCCTGATCCTTGCCGCCTTCCTTGCCCTGACCGCATCCCCCGCGCTGGCATGTGGGCCGGAGACCGACTGCTCCGTCCTCGGCGACCGGACCTATCGTTACTACATGCCCGAAGGGGTCGACGGGCCCGTCGGCGCGTTCTTCCACGCCCATGGCTATCGCGGCAGCGCGAACGGTGCGATGCGCAATGCCAGCCTGCGGGCAATGGCGGATCGGCTGGGGATGGTCTTCGTCGCGATCAATGCCGACGCGGACGATTGGAACCTCGCCCACAGGCCAAGGAACCCGGGCCAGAGCGAGGCGGCGGAATACGATTACGTCAATGCGGTGATCGAGGATGTGGCGGGGCGGGTCGACCTGGACCGCGACCGCCTGATCGCCACGGGCTTCAGCGCGGGCGGGATGATGACCTGGACCCTGGCCTGCGGGATGGGCGGTGATGTCTTCGCCGGGTTTGTACCGTACGCTGGCACGTTCTGGGCCCCGGTCCCCGAAAGCTGCCCGGCCCCGCCTGCCCATATCATCCACATTCACGGCACCGAGGATCGTACGGTTCCCCTTGCCGGGCGCCCTATCGGCCAGACCCATCAGGGCGACGTGATGCGGGCCATCGAGATGTACGGTCGCCACATGCAGGTCCTGCAGCCGGTTCCCCTGGATTTCCCATACGGCACCAGCTGTGCGGCGGGGTTCAACCTCGATGGTATCGGTCTGACCCTCTGCCTGTTCGAGGGCGGCCACAGCTATTCCGTGGACCGGGTCGAATGGGCGATTGAACAGATCCTTGGCACTCTCTAGACCAAGCGCCACACGAATACAGGAGCACCGACCATGACCCGCACCGTCTACGTCAACGGAGAATACCTGCCCGAACACGACGCCACAGTGTCGATCTTCGACCGTGGGTTCCTGTTCGCCGATGGCGTCTATGAGGTGACGAGCGTTCTGGACGGCAAGCTGATCGACTTTGCGGGCCATGCGAAGCGGTTGCAGCGGTCGCTGGATGAGTTGGAGATGCGAAACCCCGTCACCGAGGACGAGCTGCTGGAGATCCACCGCGAATTGGTGCGCGCCAATGACCTGACCGAGGGCCTGATCTACCTGCAAGTCACGCGCGGGGCGGCGGATCGGGATTTCGCCTACCCGTCCGAGGAGACAGACCCGACCATCGTGCTGTTCACTCAGGCCAAGGCGGGGCTGGCGGAAAACCCGATGGCGAAGACGGGAATGAAGGTGATCTCCATCCCCGACGAACGCTGGGGGCGGCGCGACATCAAGACGGTGCAGCTGCTTTACCCGTCGATGGGCAAGATGGCGGCGAAGGCCGCGGGCGCCCATGATGCATGGATGGTGGAGGACGGTGTCGTGACCGAAGGCACGTCCAACAACGCCTATATCGTCAAGGGCAACACGATCATCACCCGGCATTTGGGCCACGAAATCCTGCACGGGATCACCCGCGCCGCCGTCCTGCGCATGGCGCAGGAGGCGCAGATGAAGGTGGAGGAACGTCCCTTCACGATGGAAGAGGCGAAGGCGGCGGATGAGGCATTCATCACCAGCGCATCGACCTTCGTGATGCCGGTGGTGGAGATCGACGGGGAGGCCGTGGGCAATGGCGCACCGGGCAATGTGACCGCCCGGCTGCGGGAGATTTACCTCGACGAGATGCGGAAGGCTGCGATCTGAGAGGTTTCGCCCGCTGACGCGGTCGACCGCCTGGGGAGAGGCGCTGCCTCCCCCCCAGACCCCCCACCGAGGTATTTTCAAAGCAAAGAGGGCACGATTGGCCCATTATGCGCCCGAAGGCTGGAGCAGATCCGGGTGGTAGGCGACCAGCTCCACCGTGTTGCCTTCGGGGTCTTCGGTGAATACGCCGCGCCAGCCGACCCAGCCGAAATGTTCCACCCGGTAGGGCAGGCCCCGCGCGTTGTACCACGCCATCACGGCGTCCTGTTCGGCGTAAGGCAGGCTAAGCGCGATATGGTGGAGCGAGGATTTCGCGCCGGTCTCTGGCGCGTCGGGGCCGGTCGGGTGCAGGCCGGGGCGGCCCGTCATCGCCTTGTCGAACAGGGCCAAGATCTGGGTATGGCCGCCGAAGCCTTCGGCAATGCGGAAAAAGACGATGCCGCTTGCGGCACTGCCCTCCATCCGCTCCAACCCGAGCGTGTTTTCGTAGAAGTCCGCCATCCGCCCGACATCGTCGCAGCGGATGGCGATTTCACCCAATCCCCGTATACGGAAGCCGCGATCAGGCAACCGCGCCGGTCACGTTGATCGGCGTGGGCGTGGTGGCCAGAACCTGCGCCACGGTCAGACCCTCAAGCAGGACATAGACATCGCCGTCGATCCTGACCTCGACGCCGGACCCGTCACTGGCATTCGACAGGACGTAGGGCACCGATGCGGCGGTCGCATCGCCGTTGATGTAGTTGATGTTCACCTGTTCGGTCGCCGGATCGAAGTCGGTGATCGTGTTCAGGGGGAAGCCCGCGCCCGATCCGTCATCCATATCCGCGGCGGAGCGTGTGAGGTTGAAGACGTCAACGCCGTCGCCCCCCGTCATCTCCACGAAGGCGCCATCGGCCTGTAGCGTGTCATTGCCGATGCCGCCGTCCAGCTGCTCATCCACCGGCGTGGTCGTGAAGGCACCGTCGAAGCCGCCACTGATCAGAAGGTCGTCCCCCGCGCCGCCGTTCAGGTCATCGCGACCGTCCCCGCCGTCAAGGGTATCATTGCCATCCTCGCCATTGAGCACGTCGCGGCCATCCATTCCGGCCAGCGCATCGGCACCGTCCCCGCCATTGAGCGTGTCATCGAGCGGGCCGCCCATTTCGGTGTCATCCTCCGGTCCAAGGTTCTCGAACGTGCCGGGCACCGCGAAGAGCGTGTTGTCGGCGTCGAATTCGATGGCGATCTCATCATCGACGGTGACGCCCGCCAGCACGGCATAGACCTCTCCGCCGACCAGGACTTCCATACCGTCGGCGCTGTCACGGGTTTCGACGTCGAAGGCGAAGTCATCTGCGCGCGGGTCGCCGAATTGCAGCGCGTCGAGTTTGATGGTCAGCGTCTCCATATCCGGGTCGAAATCGCGGATGAGAACCGGGCCGTTGTCGTTCCCGAAGAAGGTGTCGACCACGAAGCTGTCGGTGTTTTCGCCGCCCGTCAGGGTGTCGCCGTTGTCGCCGATCAGCTCATCATTGCCGTAGCCGCCGAACAATTCCTGGGTGGTCGTGCCGCCGCCGGTGCCGACGCCATCAAGCGTGTCCGCGCCGCCATAGCCGCGCAGGGTATCCTGACCCTCGAAGCCCTGCACGGAATCCGCGCCGGCCCCACCGATCAGGTTGTCGTCGCCCGCGCCGCCGTTCAGCGTATCCTCACCCAGGCCACCGCGCACGGTATCGTTGCCGTCCCCACCATCGAGGGAATCGTTGCCCGCATCGCCATCGACGATGTCGTTGCCACCGGCACCATCCACCGTATCGGGGCCGTTGCCGCCCGACAGCGTATCGTCGCCGGACCCGCCAAGCATGGAATCCTGTCCGGTGCCGCCCGTGGCGTCCAGCGCGCCCGCGCCGCCCACAAGCCGGTCGGTGCCCGCGCCCAGATCGACCGTGGCGGGACCGTTGCCGCCATTCACGAGGTCGGGGCCGTTGCTGGCATCCACCGTACTGTTGCCGTCGCCGAGATTGATCGTGTCGGACCCGAAGCCGAGGTTGATGTTGTAATCGCCCGCGCCTTGCACATCGACGGAATCGCTGCCCGCGAAGGTCAGGATGTCGGGCTGCGAGGCATCGGTGATGATGAGGTCATCCGCGCCTGCCGTGCCGTTGCCGCCGGGATTGGCGACGGGCGGCGCGCTTGTTTCATCGTCGTCGTCCCCCCCGAGAAACAGCGCGAAGCCAAGGCCGATGAGCAGAAGCGGTAAGATGGTGAACATTGAAATTTCCCCCGGTCAGAGCCGCACGGGTCCAATGGGACCCGGCTGGCTTTGTTCAACGCGTTACGGCGGCACGTTCTGTGGTGATCCCGGTCCATTGGCAGACGAATCCGGGCTGGCCGCATGATTGTGTTAATTTTTTACCTATAGCGGGTCTTTGTGAAGACTCTTTTTAGCCAAATTTTTGACTGTTTTTCAGTATCTTGATCCACAGTTCCGCGAAAATCGGCTTGTTGTTTCCACTTCGGAGCCAATCGGGGGGGCTACCCGAAATCACCCTGGGCGAACCAACCGGAAGACGACAGGCCGCCATGGGCGTAATAGAGCCACAGCATCACACCGTCTTGGGTGACGACCCGCCAATAGTCGCGCACGCCCGAACGCCAGTTGGGATCATCGAGCCACCATTCCGGGGCGATCCGTTCCGGACCGAGCGCCGAGAGGGTCTGGAACACCCGCCCCCGCCAGCGGAACTCGAAGGGCAGCGCGGGCGTATCCGGCGCGGTGACGGGTTCGGGGCGGAACAGGGTCAGGGGCCGGGGGCGGTCGGGTTTGGGCCAGGTGCCGGGCGGCTCGGGCTCGGACCAGGCGGCCGACAGGGACACGTCGGTCTTTTCGGGGATGTGGCTGTCGGCGGGGCGGGTGCGCTGGATCGCGTCCAGCCCGACCCGCGCCCCCAGCCGCGCGATCAGGTCGGCCATGAGCCGACTGTCGGTGGGCGGGGCGGCGGCCTCCTGCGCGACGGCCCATCCGCCCTTGTGCTCCACCGCGTGGAGCGGTTCGGTCACATGGGCCAGCACCCGCAGCCGGTCGATCCCGTAGCCCGCATCGACATCCTTCAGCTTCATCTCGAACAGCGGTCGAAGCGTATCGGGCTGATCCGCGGCACGGGCCAGCCCGATCTCCACCGTTTGGATATCGCCGTCGACGCGGCTGACCTCCAGCCGGACGCGCCGTGCGCCGCGGCCCTTGGCGCGCAGCTTCTCGCACAGGGGTGACAGGACCCGGTCGAGCCCGGCCATGATATCGGCCTCCAGCCCGATGGGATCGGGAAAGCTGATGCGGACCGCGAAATGCAGCGGCGCCCCCACCGGGGAAATCGACTCGGTCTGCAAGCCCAGGGCCTGATCCAGCCGCCGCACGAGTATCTGGCCAAAGCGCCGCGTCAGGCCCGCGCGGGGCAGGCCCAGCAAATCCTCGATCCGGCGCAAGCCCAGCCGGGCGAGGCTCGCGCAGAGGTCCGCATCCACCCTCAGGGCGGCGATCGGCAGGGGGGCGAGGGCGCGGCGGGTATTGCCCGTGGCGGCGATCCGGTCCACCACGCCGCCGGCGACGGAAACGGGGGGCGCGGCCCCGCCCTTCACCCAATGGCGTTTGCCCGCACGGGACCGGGTTGCGGGCGCTTCCTGGTCGATCGCATCGCCATTGCGCCCGGCCACCACGCCGCCGCCGCCCGCATAACGCGCCAGGGCCCAGGCCGCGCCGGGGGTATCGGCGATCCCGGCACGGACCGTCAGCCCCAGATCGGCGCAATCCACGTGGACCTGATCGAACAGCGCCTGTTCCCCGCCGAACAGATGCGCGCAGCCGGTCAGGTCGATCAGAAGGCTTTCGGGCCCCTCCTCCGCCACCCACGGGCTGAACCTCCCGGCCCACCGGCGCAGGGCCGCCAGGAACGCCGCCTCCTGCCCCGGTTCGGCGGGACGGGTGATGATGTCGGGGCACAGCACCACCGCTTCGCTGAGCGGCTGCCCCCGCGACAGGCCGCGCGCCTCGGCCGGGGCGGTGGTGGTGGCAAGCTCCCGCGTATTGCCGATCTGGGACACGGTCACAAGCGCGGCCTCCGCCAGGCTGGGCTCGGCGCGCAAGACACGCTCCGCTCCCAGCCGTGGAAACCAGAGCGACAGGATCCGGCGGTTCTTGGTGAAGGCGAATTGGGCGGGAGACGCGGGCATTGGCAACGCTATGTTCACACTTTGTTCTCAAATTAGAACGCCCCTTGCCGGGAGTCGAGTCCGCCGTGCGATGTTGATACGGTCAGCCCATGGAAACGCTTGCCACCCTTACCGCGCGCCATGCGGGCACCGGACGGATCGACTGGATCGGCCTGCGGCCCAAGCGCCTGGCCGACATGGTGGCCGTCGACCGCGCGGCCTTGCGCGACACGGGGCTGGAGGGCGACCATGCCCGCCCGGGCAAGCGCGCGCTGACCCTGATCCAGGCGGAGCATCTGCCGGTGATCGCCGCGCTGGCCCATATCGAGGCGGTCGCGCCGGAGACCTTGCGCCGCAACCTCGTGATCGCGGGTCTGAACCTGGGCGCGTTGCGCGGCAAGCGCCTGCGCCTCGGCTCCGCGCTGGTGGAGATCACGATCCCCTGCGCGCCCTGCTCGCGCATGGAAGCCGCCCTTGGCCCCGGCGGATACAACGCGATGCGGGGCCATGGCGGGTGGTGCGCGCAGGTGGTGGAACCGGGTGCCATCGCAATCGGGGATACGGTCCGCCCGGACTAGGCGCGGGGCGGGTTTTTCGAAAAACCCGGCAAGGCCCTTCCAAGGGCCTTCCCTCCCGCCTAGCTGTTGCGCAACCGCTCCAGGATCGACAGGGACGCATAGCCATCGGGCGTTACGCCGATCGCATCCTGATAGCTGCGGATCGACGCAATGGTGATCGGCCCGACGATGCCGTCGATATCCTCCGAATAATGGCCAGCCGCACGCAAAAGACGCTGCAACTCCTCCCGCTCCGCAAAGGTCAGCGCGCGGTCGCCACGGGGCCAGGACGCGCGGAAATCGGGCCGCCCCTGTATCCGGTCAGACAGATGCCCCACGGCGATCACATAGGCGTCCGCAGGGTTGTAGCGTTCGATCACGCGGAAATTGTTGTAGACGACAAGCGCAACGCCGCGATGCCCCGCGGGCAGAAGGATGGAGGCCGGGCCGTGATCCGGGATCGGGTCGCCGTTGATGAGGCGCACCCCCTGCCCGTTCCAGAAAGCCGCGCCGATGCGTTCCTGTTCCCCCGCAAGGCGGTAATCGAAGCCATCGGGAATGCGCACCTCCATCCCCCAGGGCTGGCCATAGGTCCAGCCGTGTTCGGCCAGGTAGTGGGCGGTCGAGGCGAGCGCGTCCTGCGGATTGTCCGACCAGATGTCCCGCCGCCCGTCGCCACCGAAATCCCGCGCATATTGCAGGTAGCTTGTCGGCATGAATTGCGTGTGGCCCATCGCGCCGGCCCAGGATCCGGTCATGTTGCGGGGGCTGGTGTCGCCCGCCTGAAGGATCTGCAACGCGGCGATCAGCTGCTCCTCGAAAAAATCGCGCCGCCGCCCGTCATAGGCGAGCGAGGCCATCGCTTCGATGATGTCGGTGGAGCCGCGCGCGGCCCCGTAGGCGCTTTCCAAACCCCAGATCGCGACGACAACCTCGGCCTCCACCCGGTATTGCTCCTCGATCCGGGCGAGCGTCTGGGACCACTCCTCCGTCTGGGCGCGGCCATTGCGGATCCGCGTGTCGGAGACGGCACTGTCGAGGTAGTCCCACAACGCGCGGGAAAACTCGGCCTGGTTGCGGTCCCGTTCCAGCACGCGGGTGTTGAGCTGCACGCCTGCGAAGGCGGCGTCGAGGGTGGATTGCGCGATCCCGGCGGCGCGCGCACGGGCCTGGAATTCGGTGATCCAGGCGCGGAATTCGGGATCATTCGTGCGGGTCGGCGCATCGGCGGCCGCGCGCAACTCGGCGGCACGGGCGGCGAAATCCTCGGGCACCTCCCCGCGCGCGACGGGCCTGCGGGAGGTCGCGATGGCCAATGCGCTCGGCTCCCCGGTGCCGCTGGTCTCGGTTCCGGTGATGCTGGCGGCGTCGGCGGGCTGAATTTCGGACGGCTCCGTCTCCGCCTCCTCGATGGCGGCAAGGGCAATCACTTCGATCACCACGCCACCGCGCGGCGCGGCCGGCTCTGCCGCCAGATCCGCGGTCGGGGCCACTTCCGTCTGCGCGCGGTCCGGGCGCGGCATCGGCACGGGCGACGCATCGGGCGGGGCCGCGAGGGCCGGCATGGCACTCAAGGCAAGCGCGAACAGGATCATGGGGGGACGTGGGTTCATCGGTGTGGGTCAGTCACGTGGGTCAGTCACAGGGATTCTTCGTCGGATCATCGTGCACGATAGCGCAACAATATAGCATTTTCGCCCGAAACTGACAGGTTTCCTCGTACCAATGCGCGGGGTTCTGCCGGTTACGATGCACGGCGTCCGATTAACGGGGCGTGAAGATCACCGCCGCGCTTTCTTCTTTCGCAGCTTGGCCTTACCGGATTTCGAGGCCCCAACCTTGCGCCGGACCGGCCCCTTGCGTCGCCCGTTGCGCCGCGCGGGTTTCGGGCGGGCCTGGCCTGCATGTTCCAGAAGCTCCAGCGTCAGGCCACCGGTCACGGGCACCGCTTCGGCCAGTTTCACGACCACGCGTTCGCCCACGCCAATCAGGATGCCGGTATCCGACCCCATCAGGGTCTGGGTCTCGTCGTCGTAGTGGAAATACTCATCCCCCAGCGCGCGCATCGGCAGAAGGCCGTCGGCCCCGGTCTCATCGAGCTTCACGAAAGCCCCGAACCGCACGATGCCGGAGATGCGCCCGGTAAATTCCGCGCCGACCCGGTCCGAGAGATAGGCGGCGAGGTAGCGGTCGGACGTGTCGCGTTCGGCCACCATGGACCGCCGCTCGGTATCGGAAATCAGCTTCGCGGTTTCGGCCAGGCGGTCGATTTCGTCGGGCTGCAAGCCGTCGTCTCCCCAGCCATGGGCGGTGATCAGCGCGCGATGCACGATCAGATCGGCATAGCGGCGGATGGGGGAGGTGAAATGGGCGTAGCTTTTCAGGGCCAGTCCGAAATGGCCGAAATTCTCGGGATTGTAGTAGGCCTGCTGCATGGACCGCAGGGTGGAGATGGAAATCAGTTCCGCCTGATCCTCCCCCGCCGCGTTCAGAAGCGCGTTGAGGTGGGAGGTCTTGAGCACCTGCCCCTTGGCCAGCGTCAGGCCGGACGCCTGCGCCGTTTCCCGAAGGGCATCGAGCTTCTCGGGCGAGGGTTCTTCGTGGACCCGGAACAGGAGCGGGGTCTTCTTGCGTATCAGCGTCTCGGCCGCGGCGACGTTGGCCAGGACCATGAATTCCTCAATCAGGCGGTGCGCATCAAGGCGATCCTTGAAGGCGACGGAGGTGACGGTGCCATCCTCGTCCAGCTCAATCCGCCGCTCCGGCAGGTCCAGTTCCAGCGGCTGCCGCTTGGCCCGCGCGGTCAGAAGGCTGTCATAGGCGGCGTAGAGCGGGGCGATCACGTTCTCCAGCAAGGGTGCTGTCTTGTCGTTCGGAGTGCCGTCCCGGGCGGCCTGAACCTCCTCATAATTCAGTGACGCTGGGGAGCGCATGAGGCCGCGATGGAAGGAGTGGCCGATCTTGGCCCCGTTTGCGTTGATCACCATGCGCACGGCGATGGTGGCGCGATCCACCCCTTCGTGGAGCGAGCAGAGATCCCCCGAGAGGCTGTCGGGCAACATCGGCACGACGCGATCGGGGAAATAGGTGGAATTGCCACGCTTGCGCGCTTCACGGTCGAGCGCCGATCCGGGGGTCACGTAATGGGCGACATCGGCGATGGCGACCCAGATGACATGGCCGCCCTTGTTCTGGGGATCGTCATCGGCGTGGGCATAACAGGCATCGTCATGGTCGCGCGCATCGGCCGGGTCGATGGTGACGAGGGGCAGGTGGCGCAGATCCTCCCGCCCGTCCAGGCCGGCGGGTTCAGCGGCGTCAGCCTGGGCGATTGCGGCATCGGGAAACGCGTCGGGGATGCCGTGTTCATGGATCGCGATCAGGGACACGGCGCGGGGGCCACCGGGATCACCCAGCCGGGTGACGATCCGCGCGCGCGGCAGGCCCATGCGCGCCTTGGGTCCGGCCAGCTCACCCTCCACCAATTCCCCGTCCTTCGCGCCGTGAGTGTCGCCGGGCTTGACCAGCCATTCCTTGTCGGACCCCTTGGAGATGGGAGAGATGCGCCCACCGTCGGAGCCCTTGCGGAAAATGCCGAGGATCTTGCGCGGGTTGGTGCCGATCTTGCGGATCAGTTTGGCGGTATATTGGTGATCTTCCCCGTCCGCCGCGAACAGCTTGGCGAGGATGCGGTCGCCTTCACCCACAACAGGGTCCGAATTGCGGGGCGTGTAGAGCACGCGAGGCTCCACCCCGTCGCCGTCCCAGTTCATCGGGCGCGCGAAAAGATCGCCGTCGCTGTCAGGGGCCTGCACGATCAGCACACCGACCGGAGGCAGCTTGTCCGGGTCGCGGTAGGTGCGGCCCTTCTTTTCGAGATGCCCCTCCGCCTCAAGCTCCTTCAGGAGGCGTTTGAGGTCGATCCGCGCGGCGCCCTTGATCCCGAAGGCCTTGGCGATGTCGCGCTTGGAGCGCTGGCCGGGATTATCGGTGATCCATTGCAGGATTTCGTCTTTGGAGGGGATGTTGCTCATGGGTGCGGGCGTATCATGGGCGTGGGGGGGCGTCATCGGGGAATTGGCGGGCGTTTGGCGCGCGTGGCGCGGGCGGACCCTCCGGGGGAGGTATTTGGAAAGCAAAGAGGGGCGTCCGCCGTGATCACGGGCCGGGCCGCCCCACGGGTAGGGGGTCGGCGCGTGTAGATCCTAGCGGGTGATCAGGCGAAGTAATCGTTCAAGACGCGAGCATAGACGGCCTTGAGGGCGTGGATGTCGCTGACGCGGACCCGTTCGTCGACCTCGTGCATCCGGTGGCCGACAAGGCCGAATTCGACGACGGGGCAGTGGTTCTTCACGAAGCGCGCGTCCGACGTGCCGCCGGTGGTCGACATCTCGGGCGTGAGTCCCGTTTCGGCGGTGACAGCCTTGGCGACCAGCGCGGAGAGGTCGCCGGGCGGGGTCAGGAAGCTCTCACCGCTCAGCTTCGAGGACATCTCGATCAGGGTGCCGGTTTCCGACGCGACCTTGTCCGCCTCCGCCCGGAGCCATTCCGTCAGGCTGTCGCCGGAATGCAGATCGTTGAAGCGCAGGTTCACGGTCATTTTCGTGCGCGCGGGGATGACGTTGTTGGCCGGATTGCCGGTGTCGATCGTGGTGATGGCGAGCGTGGAGGGATCAAAATGATCGGTTCCCTGGTCAAGCGTGTGGGTCGCGAGCCGGTGGCCCAGGAGCGTGACCGCGGGCATCGGGTTGAGCGCCTTGTGGGGGTAGGCGGAATGGCCCTGCTTGCCGATCACCTCAAAAAACGCGGTCAGCGCGCCGCGGCGGCCGATCTTCATCATGTCGCCCATCCGCTCGGGGCAGGTGGGCTCCCCGACGATGCAGGCATCCATGCGTTCGCCTGCCTCCGCCATCCAGTCCAGAAGAGCGATGGTGCCGTCGGTGCTTTCGCCTTCCTCATCGCCCGTGATCGCAAGGATGACCGCGCCGTCCGGCGGGGTGTCGCGCACGAAATCCACGGCGGCGGCGGCGAAGGCCGCGACCCCCGATTTCATATCCGTGGCGCCGCGCCCATAGAGCCAGTCGCCGTCGATCACCGCGCCGAAGGGCGGGAAGGTCCACGCGGCCTCATCCCCCACCGGCACCACGTCCGTGTGGCCGTTGAAGCCGAACGCCTTGCCGTTGCCCCGCGTGCCCCAGCGCGCATAGAGGTTCGCGATGCCGCCACGGTCCACACGGGTGCAGTCGAACCCGGCATCCGAGAGCAGCTTTTCCAGCAGCACAAGCGCGCCACCTTCGCGCGGCGTGACGGAATTGCAGCGCACCAGATCGGCGGTCAGGGCGACGGGATCGACGGGGGTGTGGGACATGCGAAACCTCCTTGGTCAGGGCCTCTCCAACCCCTATCGGCGTGGCCGGAAGATCACAATACGACAAGAACAGGGCGCAAAGCGTGCAGAAACATGACCAATAATCGGGCAGCCGTGTTAACGCTTTCTTCATAAATATAACGCCGAGGCAGGCAGTGGACGCGGAAAATCGCGCCACATCGAGTTGAGTAACGAGGTTCACCATCCCCGCACACGCCATCGTCGCGTGGCGCATTGCGTTGTGGGATGGGGATATTTCGGTCTGCCAGACCTCGGCCCGAATTGGGTGAAGGCAGGTCATGCCCGCAACGGGACAAGAGCTTCCGATCAATGAAAGCGCCACGGCGTTGCAGATGGCCGAGACCATCTTCGGCCCCGGCACGACCGTGAACAGCGCAACCTATACGGGGTGGAGCCAATCGTCGGGCATCTACACCAATGGCGACAGCGTCTCGGGCGCGCTGACACCGGCGGATACCGGCGTGATCCTGTCGACCGGGCGGGCCAGCGACATCACGCGGTCCAACGGTGATCCGAACCGGCAGACCAATGAATCGACCAACACGTCCGGCCCCAACAACGACCCCGATTTCAACGCGATCGCCGGTGGGCCGACCTATGATGCGTCGTTTCTGGAGATCAACTTCACGCCGACGACCGATTTCGTGACGATGCAATTCACCTTCGCGTCGGAGGAATATCCGGAATTCACCGGCTCCATCTACAACGACGCGGTGGGGGTGTGGATCAACGGCAACCTCGTCACCTCGCCAACGGTGAACGTCACCCAGATCAACTCGGTCAACCAATCCGAGAACGCGACGCTATTCAACGACAACACCAACGATGACTTCAACACGGAGATGGACGGCTTCACGGTGACGCTGTCGTTCATCATTCCGGTCATCAAGGATGCGGCCAACGACATCAAGATCGGCATCGCGGATGTGGGCGACAGCTCCTACGACAGTTCGGTCCTGATCGCGGCGGATTCGATCCAGGGCGAGTTCATTGCCTACGATGACAGCATCACCCACCAGGAGGGGATCACCACCGTCCTGGACGTGCTGGCGAATGATCCGACCTCGGGCGGGATCGCGTTCATCACCCATATCAACGGGATCGAGGTCAGTCCCGGCGACAGCGTCACGCTCAGCGACGGGCATGTCATCACTCTGACGCTGACCGGGGACCTGGAGATTGATCCGCCCGCCACGCAGACCGGCCTGACGGCGGACGAGACGATCAACTTCACCTATACCGCCGACGATGGCACCGGGATCACGGATACCGCCTTCGTCACGGTCACGGCGATCCCGTGCTTCGTGCGCGGCACCCATATCCTGACCGACCGGGGCGAAAAGAAGGTGGAAGACCTGCGCCCCGGCGATCTGGTCGAGACGCGGGATAACGGCTTGCAACCGATCCGCTGGATCGGATCGCGCAAGATCGCGGCGGAGGGCCGGTTTGCCCCCGTGGTGATCGAGGCGGGCACGTTCGGGATGCATCGCCGGCTGGTCGTGTCACCGCAGCACCGGATCATGCTGACCCATTGGATGGCGGAATTGATGTTCGGCGAGGACGAGGTGCTGGTCGCCGCCAAGGACCTGGTCAACGAATGCTCCGTTCGGGTGCTGGCGGGCGACGAGGTGGAGTATTTCCACCTTCTGTTCGACGCCCACCAGATCGTCTTTTCCGAGGGCCTGGCGACGGAGAGCTTCCTGCCCGGCCCCACCGTCCTGAACGATCTGGATGCTGACGTGCAGGATGAGGTGCTGACGCTCTTTCCGGAAATCGACCCCGATACGAAACTGGGATACGGCCCGGCGGCGCGCATCCCCCTGCGCGGGTTCGAGGCGAAGGCGATGCTGAATTGACCGGCGCAGCGACCAGATGACGTGGCAGGCGATATGGAGCGAGGGGCGGGAACGCCGCGCGCCACCCGCCGATTGCGACGCGCCGCTGCGGTCCGTGACCTTGCGGCTGGAACTGTCCGGGCCGCTGCCCCTGCCGCGGGGACGCGGCCAGCTTGGGCCGGGCAAGGCGATGCCCCTGCGCCTGTGGCACGGCGCGTCCGCAGATGACCCGGTCGCCATCTACATGATGCATGACGGGGCCGTGCGGCTGATCCACGGCGAGATCGACCTCGCCACCCGGCCCGGCCTGATCCGACCCGGAGAGACCATCGGCATCCGCTATGTCACCTGCGCCGAGGGGCGCGCGGATGCCTTCGAGGTGACGAATTACGATCAGGATCGGACGGATCACCTGCGATCGGGCCTTGGCCGCATCTCGCGCCTGTCGGAAGTGTTGCCACGTTCGGGCGGTTTCCTGACGGTGGCCCATGTGGTGGCCATCGCATCATCCGCCGTACCGGCCTCGGACCTGCCGGGCGTGGAAAGCGGCGCCCTGATCGACACGCCGCAGGGGCCGCGGCCCGTGGACATGCTGCGGCCGGGCGACCTTATCCTGGATCGTAACAAGGAGGCGCACCCGATCCGCTGGATCGAGGGCCGGTCGCGCCTCTGCCTCGGGCGCATGGCGCCGATCCGGCTCCGCTCCCCGTATTTCGGGCTGGCTCGCAATCTGGTGGTCACGCCCCAGACGCGCCTGTTCCAGACCGGGCCAATGGTCGAATACCTGTGCGGGACCGAGGCGGTTCTGGTCAACGCGCGGGACCTTACCAATGGCTCCGCCGTGTTTCGCGACCGGTCCCGGCCCGTGCGGATGTTCTTTCACATGATGCTGGATGATGCGACGCAGGTTGTGGTTGAACGCTGCGCGGTCGAGACGGCGCATCTGGGCGATGTGCTTGCACAGGGCGGGCGGGAGATCAGCCACGGTGCCGCCCCGATGGAGCAGGACCTGACCCCATCCCTGCCGCTGCTGGACCGCGCCACGGCACGCGCGCTGGTCACGGCGCATTCCCGCGCCGCCTGAGCCGTCAGATCCCGGAGCCGTCCGCGCCGCCGCCATCCTTGTCGAAGAACGGGGTCATCTGAACCACGATCACGGCGTTTTCCGCCAGCGCGCGCGCCATGAGTTCGCGTTCCTCATCGCTGATCTCATCGCCCTGCTGCTCTCGCTCCAGCAAGGTGCCGTAGCCGGTGACATCGAGCGGCGCGAGGTCCGCCTGCTTCAGGACGGCCACGGTTTCGCGAACCGCCTCCGCCTCATCGACGCCGGTGGCGAAGCACAACAGGCCCGCCCCTGTCGATCCGTCGGGCAGGCCGTCGCCCTCCTTGCGGCCGACCTGGACAAGGAGGGTGTAGACGGCGTGTTTCGATTTCTTTTCGGGTTTTTCTGCCATGGGTCGCGGATGGCGGAGCAAGGACGGCGTGTCAAGCACGGCAAGTATGGGGCGTTTGGGTGGCCCCACGGCCTAGACGTTTTCACACCGAATAAACGTGGCATGCGCTTCGAAAAATGCATCGGCCTCCGTTTCGACGTAGCCCGTCCATTCGGCATAGGGCCCCGATAGCGCCAAAAGCGCATCGTAACCATCGGGGCCCCTTGGATCATCACCGCAAATCAAGGCAAGCTCGGCACCGCCCTGCGCCGTGGCCACCCGGGATGCGATCCGGCATGCGCCCCCCGGTCGAGAGACCTCGGTTGATCCGATGCGCATAGTGCCCTCGGGCACCCTGTCCGATGTGTCAGCACACAGCGCCTCTCGCCCCTCCATCACCGTAACACGAACGAAGGTGCCTTCGTGGTCCGGGCCCGGTGCGATTGTCGCAAACTCCTGCCAGGCCCAGCCCGCCGCCATCAGGCACACGAACAGCGCGAGGCCAGCCAGCGCGCGGCGCATCAATCGCGCAGCAGCTCGTTGATGGAGGTCTTGGAGCGGGTGCGTTCGTCCACCCGCTTCACGATCACAGCGCAATAGAGGTTCACACCGTTCTTGGACGGCATCGACCCCGCCACAACGACGGAGCCTGCGGGGACCTCGCCATACATCACGTCGCCCGTCTCGCGGTCCACGATCTTGGTGGACTGGCCGATGAAGACGCCCATGCCGAGGACGGAGCCTTCGCGGACGATACACCCTTCCACGACCTCGGACCGCGCGCCGATGAAGCAGTTATCCTCGATGATCGTCGGACCCGCCTGCATTGGTTCCAAAACGCCGCCGATGCCGACGCCGCCCGACAGGTGGACGTTCTTTCCGATCTGCGCGCAGGAGCCGACGGTGGCCCAGGTGTCGACCATCGTCCCGCTGTCCACGTAAGCGCCGAGGTTCACGAAGGACGGCATCAGCACCACGCCCGGCGCGATATAGGCCGACTTGCGCACCACGCAGTTGGGCACGGCACGGAAGCCTGCGGCTCCCCATTCGTTTTCACCCCAGCTGGCCCATTTGCTGTCGACCTTGTCCCACCAGCTGCCGCCCTGGGCGGAGCCGCCCTGCATCTCCATATCCTTGAGGCGGAACCCGAGCAGCACGGCCTTCTTGGCCCATTGGTTCACGTGCCATTCGCCGCTCTCCTGCCGTTCGGCCACGCGCAGCTTGCCGCTGTCGAGTGCGTTCAGCGTATCTTCGATCGCCTCGCGTGTTTCGCCTTGGGTGGCCGGCGTAATCTGGTCGCGCGCCTCCCAGGCGGTTTCGATGGCGGATTCAAGTTGGGCGTTGGACATGGGGCGCGGTTCCTGGTTGCGGCTTTGGGCAGTCGCAAAGGGCTATAGTGGCGCGCCTGCCCCAATGCAACGCGGGCGGGCACTGGCCGACACCCCCCTCCGTCACGCGCTCCCCTCCAGGCCAAGGTCCTTGCATCACGTGCCAAGATACGCGCAGTCTCCACCGATCATGAAAACGGGGATGTGACATAATGAACAAGATTAGCCTGACGGCATTGGCCGCACTTTCACTGCTGGCGGCGGGCTGCGTGGCCGTCCCCGTTGGCCCGCAGGGCGGCGGCACCGGATCCGTGACCGCACCCACGGGTGCGTTGGCCAGTGCCGTGGGGGGCGGACGGGCCTATGTGAACACACAGACCGGGCAAACCCTGAACCTGTGGAGCGATGGCAGCTACACAATGTCGTCCGGAAACCAGCAGTCATTCGGGACCTGGAGCACGGTGGAGAGTTCGGTCGCGATGTGCTTCACCGGCCCCGTCGCCGCCTATGCCGGAGGCGCGTGTGTCCCAGTACGCTTTGACGGCGACTTCCTCGAACTCTACGACACCCTTGGCGAGTTCGTTCAGGAATCCTGGGCGGTCAACTGACCCCCTCGGCGGGGTGAGCGGCAGGCCAGTGGGGCGGGGCGTTGAACCTCTCTTCCAGTTCGCGGTTGAAGCGCTCAAGGCCGACGCTGGTGTCGAGACCATCCTCCAGCCGCTCGATGGAAATTCCCACATGGCGGCGCCCGCGCATTATGCCCAGGAAACTCCAGAACCTATCATGGACCGGAATGTCGTATTTGCTGAGGCCCCGGATGCGCAGGATCAAAACCGGGCAATCGGGATTGGCTTTCAAGGTGTCGTAGGCCCCGCTGAAATGGGGCTGAATGACTTCCCGCTCCTGGCGCTTGGCCTGACCGCCGGGGAACAGCAGGACGATCTTGCCCTGCCGGATCGTCTTGTTCAGCTTGTCCTGCGCCCAGGCCTTCCGCTCCGCCCGCTTTTCCGCGGGCCAGCTTTTCGGCGATGACAGCGGGATACAGCCCGACGGCATCAGGATCGGGAACTGGGCCGGATGGTAATACTCGTTATAATGCACCGCCGGCAGCACCCGGCGGGCGGGATACAGCAAAGAGGCGACCATCGGCCCGTCGAGCCGCGTCACATGGGTGGCGAGGATCAACCCGCGTGGCAACGGCTGCAACAGGTGCTTGTTGGAGCAGCTGATATTGTAGAACAGGCTGAAATAGGTCCGCAGGCAGATGAAGAAGACGTGGCGAAGGATACGCCCTAGGGTCGCATCCAGAAGCCGGAGAATTGCATTCATCGAAACGTCCAGTTGCCGCTCTGCCCCGGGTAAGGGTATAGGCGTTCATCCAACCTGCAACTACGGAAATCCGTAATGAAAGACGACCGAAAGCCTTTCCGCGACGCCCATCAGGACCGAAGCGCGGTGCAATCGCTGCCCGATACGCCGCAGGCGCAATCGCCCGCCTATCGTCTGGCCTTTGCCGATGACGATTTCCTGTGCCGTGATGAATTGCGCCCGGTCCGGTTGCAACTGGAACTGATGAAGCCGGAACTGGGCCTCGATGAACATGGGATACGGTCGACCATCGTTTTGTTCGGCGGCGCACGCATTCCGCGCCCCGAAGACCGCGACGCGGCGCGCAGCGACACCTTGCGCGACATGTCGAAATACTACGAGGAGGCCCGGGATTTCGCCCGCGCGATCACCGAGCGGTCGGTGGCGTCCGGCTGCACCGAGAACGTCGTCGTCACCGGTGGCGGTCCCGGTGTGATGGAGGCCGGCAATCGCGGCGCGCAGGATGCGGGCGGCAAGTCCATCGGGCTCAACATCGTGCTTCCCCACGAGCAGGAGCCGAACCACTACATCACGCCCGAGCTGTGCTTCAATTTCCACTACTTCGCGATCCGCAAGATGCATTTCCTGCTGCGCGCCAAGGCCATCGCCGTCTTCCCCGGCGGGTTTGGCACGATGGACGAGACGTTCGAGGCCCTGACGCTCATCCAGACAGGGCGGATGGAGCAGGTGCCGGTCCTGCTGTTCGGGGAGGAGTTCTGGCGCGAGATCGTCAATTGGGACGCGCTGGTACGTGCGGGCACGATTTCAGCGGCCGATCTCGACCTCTTCCGGTTCGTGGAAACGGCGCAGGATGCGCTGGACGTGATCGACGGCTGGACGCTCAGCGGCAAGCGCGGCGAGATCCCGGGGCGGTAGCGCCCACGGGCCCGCCCCGCCGCGTCCGCCTAGAAGTGGAAGTTCAGCCGAAAACTCATGTTGGTTTGCGTCACGTTGACACTGTTGCCACGGTCAAAATCTGAATAGTTGTGGCGCACGGCCTCAAGCCCGACGGATGTGTCTTCCGCAAGTTGGTATTGCAACCCGAAGCCCGCATAGGTTCCGAAGGACGCGGTGTCGCCAAACCCCGTGGTATCCTGAAAGGTCATCCGTCCGATACCGGCGGTCCCGTAGGGGAGAACACGCCCGAACGCGTATCCGGCCTGCCCACCGAAACGGGTTGTGGTGACACGGACATCCACGTCGGGCTGGCCCGTCTCTTCGATGACCTGTTCGCCCACGAGAAACGCGATTTCGGCCCCGTAGACGAGGGATCCGTTCTGGCGACGGAACCCGATCTGCGCGCCGCCGAGGTTGCCGTTCATCTCAGCCCGGCTTGCGGGCGCCACGTCGGAGGTGATCGTGCTGTCGGTGGGAATACCGTACTGAAATCCGAAATAGCTTCCGGACCAGGGCGAGCCATCGCCTGAAAGACTACTTTGCGCGTAAACAGGGGTTGAGAACGCCATTGCGATCAATGGCACGATTAAGCGGTTCATTTAGAACTCCATGATTTTACTGCCCGACCTTTTCGGCCTTGTGTCGACCATAGCGGAGGCCAGCTTCAGGCCGATACCAATTCGGAGAGAAACCGTGCCGTGGTGCGAAAATGACATAGCCTCCGGTGCAGCGCGGTTTTTCCGCCAACGCGGATGTGCGCTGCGATCATGTCATTCCTGATCAGGCGTTTTTGTCCGGCCTAGTTCAACCCGCTCAACAGCCCCACGCACTGGTTCGGGATGTCCCCCAGGGCCACGCGCATGCCGCGCGGCGGTCGTTCGACCGGCGGGTCGTTGGACGGCGGGCCGGGGGGCGGCGGGTTGAGGATACGGGCGGCGCGGTCATACGCCTCCTGGCAGCCATCGCCCTGGGGCGGGGCCTGGTTCACGCAATTGCGGTCCCCCGCAGGGCAACGCAGGCGGACATGGAAATGATAATGGTGCCCGTTGGCGGGCCGGATATGGCTGAGCCATGAGCGATCGCCGGTGACGTTCTGACAGAGCCAGACCTTCACGCCGGTTGTCACGAAAATGCGTTCGACGCGCGGGTCGGTGGCGGCGAGGCGAAGCACCTCCGCATGGTCCGCCGTCCAGTTGCCGTTGACCGACGCGCCCCGCTGCGCGCGCACGGAGATCGACGACAGATCCTCCCGCTCCTGCACGGTCAGGTCGAGGCGCGAGGGCGGCAGCATCCAGATATCGGCGTCGATCCCGACCTGGTGGCTGGCGTGACCCGTCAACATCGGCCCGCCGCGCGGCTGGCTCAGGTCGCCGATATAGAGGCCGGGCCAAGAGGTGTTGGCGGCCACGTTTGCGCTGAGCGTCTGGAGGTAGTCGATGAGTTCCGTATGACCCCAATTGCGGTTCCGGCTCAGCCGCATCGCCTGCCAGGTCGGCCCGCTTTCGGCCAGTTCCACGCCCCCTGCAAGGCACCCGTTGGAATAGAAGCCGATCGCCTCGCTCGACCCGCCCGATCCGCTTGTCTCCGCCCCGAAATATTGCCGCGCTTCCTGCCCGGAGACGGTCGGATCAAGTCGCACCGACGACCCGCCGCCCGATCCGCAGGCGGCCAGAAACATCATGGCGAAGGGAAACAAGCGTCTCATTGCGAAACCTCCTTTGGGTCCGTCACCCCTTCGGGGTTCACCCAGAATAATAGAACAAGTCCAATGGCGAAAAGGAAAACAAGGGGCAGCATGCCCAGACGCGCATCGCCTGACAGCGACGTGGCCAGAAGGATCAAGGCCGGTCCCAGGAACGAGGTCGCCTTGCCCGACAGCGCGTAAAGGCCGAAGGCCTCGGTCGGTTTGTCGGGGCTGGCATGGCGTACCATCATCGTCCGGGAAGAGGCCTGAAGCACCCCGCCCGCCCCGCCGATGATCGCGCCGCAGATGAAGAACGCGATGTCGGGTATGCCGGACCCCTCGGGCAGCGCGATGCCCCAGATCGCCTCCCGCGTCATGCCGAGGATGAACAGGCAGACCGCCATCAGGGTCAGGATCATGCAGATGATGATCGGCTTCGGCCCGACCCGCCCGTCCACGATGCCGCCGATCCAGGTTGTCACGGCAGAGGTGATTGCCGCGATGATGCCGAAGATGCCCACCTGCGTGATCGACCAGTTCAGCACCAGCGTCGCGTAGGTCCCCCCGAAGGTATAAAGCGCCACCAACGCGTCGCGGTAGAACATCGACGATCCCAGATATGCCGCAAGGCTGATCCGGCGCGGCAGGCTTTTGAGCACCGTGATGATGTCATTGATGGCAAGCGCCACACCGCCCGGTTTGCGCGCGCGGGGGGCTTCGCGCACCCACAGGGCGAAGGGGATCATGAAGATCACGTACCAGATGGCGATGAACGGCCCCACGGCGCGGGTGCCTTCGCGCGCCTCTGGATCGAGCCCGAAGGGCGGTGCCAGCCCGATCAGGGTCCGGCCGCCGTCTTGCTCCACGAACAGAAGCAACATGATGAACAGCGCCAGAACGCCGCCCGCGTAGCCCCAGGCATATCCGGTGCCCGATATCCGCCCGATCTCATCCTTCTTGCCCAGCTCGGGCAGCAGGGAATTGGTGAAGATCGTGGTGAACTCGGCTCCGATCAGGCCGATACCGAACGCGATCAGCGCCCCGGTCAGGAACGCGCCGTCGGGCAACAGGAACCACAGCGACAGCGCGCCGAAAACGTAGAAGAGCGAGAACGCGATCACCCAGGGCATCCGTTTGCCCGCATTGTCGGCCAGCGCGCCGAGGATCGGGGCACAGATGGCGATAATAACGCCAGTCACGGTCTGGCCCAGCGACCACAGGCTTTGCGCGCGCGCATCCGCGGCCTGCTCATCCAGCCCGGTGCCGAGGTAATACTCCGCCGCGACAGACGCGAAGTAGGGTCCGAAGATGAAGGTCAGTCCGAGGGTGAAATAGGGCTGGCTGGCCCAGTCGAACGCCCACCATCCCCAGATGCAACGTTTGCCCTCGGGGGACGCGGAATCGTAGGGCGGCAGGGGCCGTCTGGCAGCGAGCGTTTTCATGGGACGAACCCTGCCCTCCGCCGCCGCGCCTGTCCATGGAATAGGGTGGTGGTCAGAATTCGGGCGGCCAGGGCCGTGTCCCGTCTGCCTCAGCCCAGGCGCGCGCCCATTCCGGTAACGGGGGGGAGCCGTCGGTGATCCCCATGGCTTGTGCGACGTCGGCCACCGGGGCAAGACGGCCCTTCGCTGTAACCCCGGTGCGCAGAAGCGCGTGGTTGCAACAGGTATCCCCGCGCCACATCGCCTGTTCCAGATAGAAGAAGCGGTGGTCCCACCCCAGGAACCGCGTGCGCATCTCGAAGCGCTGGAAGGTGGTGATCCGCGCCCGGTAGCGCACGGTCGAGCCCGCCACGACCAGCCCCCATTTCTCTCGGTTGAGGACATCCCAAAGGCCGATCCGCATCGCCAGCGCGAACCGGCCAAGGTCGAACAATGTCAGCACGCGGCCGTTGTTCATCTCCAGAAACCCGTCGATGTCGAGCGGCCAGCACCGCATCGGCAGGCTGTGGGTCTCGAACAGGCCGATGGGCGGCTTGCGCTTTTCGGACAGGATCAGGGCGGCGAAACGGGCATAGGGGTACATGGCGCGACATTGCCGCAGACCGTGCGGGGCCAAAAGCCCGCCGTTGCGTCAAAGGCCGACCCATTGTTGCAAATGCGCGCCGATTGCTTGCGACGACGCCGATGTCCGCCTATGTGCCATGGATCATTCACGAACTTCACGGCCTGCCCCATGACCTCGATCTTTCAAATCCTGATGCTGCTGATCGACGTGGCGTTCTTCATCGTCATCGTCCACATCATCATGTCGTGGCTGATTACCTTCGGCGTCCTGAACATGGGGCAACCGATCGTGGCGCAGATCTGGGACGGGCTGAACCGGCTTCTGCAACCGATCTATGACCCGATCCGGCGTATCTTGCCGAATATGGGCGGACTGGACCTTGCACCGCTGATCGTGATCCTCGGCCTCTACATCGTGGAGATCGTTTTGCGGAACAACGTGGCGCTGTTCCTATAGGTGATCGGCGGCGAAGGCCGCTTCCTGCCCCCAGATGTCGAGCACCCGCTGATCGCGGCCGCAGGCCTGACGGTACAGCTCGTAGGCGACCGCCTTCCGTCGCGGGCCGAAGCGGGTCAGGATTATGTCGTTGGAGCGGTAGTAATCCTGGTGATAATCCTCCGCCGGATAGAAGGGCGCGGCGTCGCGGATCGGCGTCACCAGGGATTGGCCCAGAACGCCCTCCGCCTCCTGAATGGCGCCGCGCGCAATCTCCCGCTCCTGCGCGTTATCGACGAAAATCGCGGTGGTGTAGCTTTCGCCCCGATCGCAAAATTGCCCGCCCGCATCCAGAGGATCGACCGACCGCAGGAACAGGCGCAGCAGACTGGCATAGGGCAGCACATCCGCGTCATAGGTGATCTGCACGACCTCCAGATGCCCGGTGCCGCCGCTGACCACCTCCCGGTAGGAGGGGTCCGGCACCGTCCCGCCGGCGAAACCCGACACGACCTCGATCACGCCGTCCACCCGCTCGAAATCCGATTCCACGCACCAGAAGCAGCCACCGGCCACGATCGTGGTGCGGATATCCTCGGCATTGGCCTTGCCGTGGCTGAGCGCCAGCCCGGTCAGGATGCCGATGCTCAACATCAGGGTCTTGACGCTTTCGCGGATCGGGGTGCGTGCCATGGCGCGGGTCCTCTGCTTGCCGTTGGGTCCAGCGAACCGTGCCGGGCCCGCCATTGCAAGACATAGGCGCTTGATGTCACGAAAGGGTGAAACCGCCCGTCGGCGGCTGCATCGCCGGTATGCATCGGCTGTGCATCACCTGCGCAAGGAGTGTGACCTGTGAGAATCGCGATGTGGTCGGGGCCACGCAACCTGTCGACGGCGATGATGTACGCCTTCGGAAACCGCCCCGATTGCGTAGCATGGGATGAGCCGTTCTACGCCGCCTATCTGGCGGAGAGTGGCGCCGATCACCCGATGCGCGCGGCGGTGCTGGCCAGCCAGCCACCCGACTACGGCGCGGTGGTGGAGCGGGTGCTGGCACGGCCCGCGCGACCCGTCCAATACCTCAAGCTGATGACCCATCACATGGGTCCCGACACGCCCCTGGATTGGGCGGAGGGTTTCGTGAACGTCCACCTGATCCGCCACCCCGCACGGGTGATTGCCAGTTACGGGCGGAAGCGACGGAGCATCACGATGGCCGATATCGGCTTCGCGGATGTGGACCGTGTATACAACGCCTTGCCCGGCCCCATTATCGACAGCGCCGATATCAGGGCGGACCCGGAGCCGATGCTGCGCGCGCTGTGTGGGGCCATTGATCTGCCCTTCGACAAGGCCATGCTGAGCTGGCCTGCCGGACCCAAGCCCTTCGACGGCGCGTGGGCCCCCCATTGGTACGACGCGGTCCACCGCTCCATCGGGTTCGCGGGGGCGGAAGGGGCCTTGCCGGATGTGGACGACGCGCACCGCGCTCTGCTGGACGAGGCGCTGCCGATTTATTGCGCCATGTGGGAGCGGCGGTTGAGGGTTTGACTGTTTTCTCTGTTAATCAGGGGGTTAACAGCGGCGCAGCCGCCCCGCCATCGACGGGCCTCCCCACGGCCCGGCGATTTGGTTGATGTTGGCGCCACGCTTCTTCTGAGGAAGGGCTTGGCCGCCATAAAGCGCTCAAAAAAGGCAGGTTGGATCGCCAGCCCGAGGCCCGTCAATGTCGCGGCTCCGGCCAAGTTTCCACTTCGATTGGTCATGCTGCACCGACCCGCCACCGCCCTCCAATCGTCCCTTGCGGCCCCCCGTGCGCTTTGCGAAATTGGGACATGGAACATCACTCCTTTCCCACATGGCAAGACGTGGCAAGCGATCTTGTCGCCACCGCCGCGGGCCGCGCGTCCGCCGACCTTGTCCTGATCCATGCCCGCGTCGTCCTCGTGCAGACGCGCGAGGTGATGGAGGGCTGGCAAGTCGCCGTCAAACAAGGCCGTTTCGCCTATGTCGGACCCGATGCGTCCCATTGCATCGGGCCGGAAACGGACGTGCAGGATCTTGGCAACCGCTACCTGATCCCCGGACTCTGCGACGGGCACATGCATATCGAGTCGGGCATGCTGACGCCCGCCGAATTCACCCGCGCCGTGATCCCCCATGGCACGACGAGCATGTTCACCGACCCCCACGAGATCGCCAATGTCTTCGGCCTGCGCGGGGTGCGGCTGATGCATGACGAGGCGCTGATGCAGCCGGTCAACGTGTTCACGCAAATGCCCTCTTGCGCGCCGTCCGCGCCGGGGCTGGAGACGACGGGTTACGAGATCGGGCCGGAGGACGTGGCCGAGGCGATGGCGTGGCCTGGCATCGTTGGCTTGGGGGAGATGATGAATTTCCCCGGCGTCGTGAACGGCAGCCAGCAGATGCTGGCCGAGATCGCCGCGACGCAGGATGCGGGCAAGACGGTGGGTGGGCACTACGCCTCCCCCGATCTGGGCCCTGCCTTCCATGCCTATGCCGCCGGTGGTCCGGCGGATGACCATGAGGGCACCTGCGAAGACGATGCGATAGCACGGATGAGGCAAGGCATGCGGTCGATGATCCGCCTTGGCAGCGCCTGGTACGACATCGAAAGCCAGATCACCGCGATCACCGAGCGCGGCCTAGACCCGCGCAACATGATTATCTGCACCGACGATTGCTTCGCCAAGACGCTGGTGGAAGACGGCCACATGAACCGCGCCGTGCGCCATGCCATCGACTGCGGCTGTGATCCGCTGGTGGCCCTGCAAATGGCCACGATCAACACCGCCACCCATTTCGGGCTGGAGCGCGAGATCGGGCAGATCGCCCCCGGTAGGCGTGCGGATATGATCGTCACGAGCGACCTGAACACGCTGCCTGTCGAAATCGTCTATGGGCGCGGTGTTAAGGTGGCGGAGGCCGGGGAGTGTCTTGCCGATTGCCCGCATCTGGACTGGCCGGAGGATACCCGCGCCTCCGTCCATCTGGGCAAGGCATTGACGGCGCAGGATTTCGAAATCCGCTCGGACGCCGCGCAGGTGACGGCCAACGTCATCGGTGTCGTCGAAAACCAGGCGCCCACCAAGGCACTGCGGCTGGACCTGCCGGTGCGGGACGGCGTGGTGGAACCGGACGGCATCGCCCAGATCGCACTGGTGGAGCGTCATCGCGGCACCGGCGGTGTCACCAATGCCTTGGTCAGCGGTTTCGGGTACGGCCCCGGCATGGCCATGGCCTCCACCGTGGCCCATGACAGCCACCACATGATCGTGGTCGGCACGGACCGGGAGATGATGGCGAAAGCCGCGATGCGTTTGGGGGAGGTCGGTGGCGGCGTGACCCTGTGGCAGGACGGGGCGGAGCGGGCGCTGGTCGAATTGCCCATCGCGGGCCTGATGTCGGATCGCCCGGCGACGGAGGTCGCGGCCAAGGTCACGGGGCTGGTGCATGCAATGACGGCGGCGGGGTGCACGCTCAACAACGCCTATATGCAGCATTCGCTTCTGGCATTGGTGGTGATCCCGGAATTGCGGATCTCGGACCTCGGGCTGGTGGATGTGCGGGCGTTCGAGCTGACCGAGGTGATCGTGTGAGCTTTGCCGAAGACATGGCCACGCACCTGCCCGATGGCCTGACATTGCCCACCGCTTTCGTGCGGACCTTCGACTGGTTGGAGGCACAGGGATGGCACGACACCGTTCCCAACGGCGACCCACAGGACTTCGGCAATCGGATGCTGTTCATCTACCCGCAGGCGGCGCGCAACCTGCCATCGGCCAGCCATGTCGTGTTCCGGTTCGAGGCGGGACCCCCCCTGTACCAGCCCCCGCCGGAAGCGATGGCGCGCGTGGCCACGATTGCCAAGATCGCGGGCGATGGCGGAACCCTTTCGCTTTGGCTTGACGACGACGGCAAGCAATGGATCGTGGTCTTCAATCACGGCATCCCCTATGTCCTGACGGACGACGCATTGATCGCCCTGCAATTCCTTGCCCTTGGCTACACCGAACCCGGCGCCATCACCGACCCTGGCCTGACGCCCATCGAGCATGCCTTGCAGGATTTCGGGGACCCGCCCGTGCCGCCACTGGAATTCCGCGCGTTCTTGACGGACACGTTCGGCGTCACCCTGCCGGACCGGGCCAGCGCCCTGGGCATTACCATTCCCGCAGACATTGCCCCGGACCCGATCCGCGACTGGATCGAAGCCGTCATGCCCGAACCCGAAATTGGCGCAATCCCCGGCATGACGCCGGAAAATCCCTACGTCATCACCTCCGAATTGAGGGAGATCCTGGGCGAAGAGGGAATCGCGATCTTGCGCGAGTCCTATGAATACGTGATTGAGGAAGAATGACCACGCACCCAACCCTTCACGTCGAAACGCCCGATCACGGTGAACCCGTGGCCTTCACCGATGCCGCAGGGGCCGTCGCGCATCTGCAAAAGCTCTATACCGAAGCCTCGGAATTTCTCTGTACCCGTTTCGCGGAAACCCTGACGTCGGGCGCGCCCGTTGGCACGCGGTACCGGGCCTTTTATCCGGAGATCCGGCTGCGCACGACATCCTTTGCGGGCGTCGACAGCCGGTTGAGCTTCGGGCACGTGTCGGAGCCGGGCACCTATGCCACGACCATCACGCGGCCCGATCTTTTCGAGAATTACCTGATCCAGCAGATCGGCCTTTTGCTGAAGAACCATTCCGTGCAGGTAAGTATCGGACCCTCTCTCACGCCGATGCCGGTGCATTTCGCCGTGGCCAACGACACCGCGATCACGGTGCCGCAGGAAGGTGCGGGCGATTTTACCCTGCGCGACGTGTTCGATGTGCCGGACCTTGCCACCACGAACGATGACATCGTGAACGGCACGGGGTTCACCTATGAAGACGGCGCGATGCCGTTGGCCGCGTTCACCGCGCAACGGATCGACTATTCCCTGGCCCGTCTGGCCCATTACACCGCCACCGACCCCAGCCATTTCCAGAACCACGTCCTGTTCACCAATTACCAATTCTACGTAGACGAATTCGAAGCCTATGCGCGGACCAGATTGGCCGACGCGGACAGCGGCTATTCCAGCTTCGTGGCGACCGGGAACGTGGAGATCACGGATTCCGAAACGGCGATCACCCCGCCGGTGAAGATGCCGCAAATGCCGACCTATCACCTGAAACGGGCGGACGGGTCTGGGATCACGCTGGTCAATATCGGCGTCGGTCCGTCGAACGCGAAGACCGCGACCGATCACATCGCCGTCCTGCGTCCCCATGCGTGGGTGATGGTGGGCCATTGTGCGGGCCTTCGCAATTCGCAGCGCCTTGGAGATTTCGTGCTCGCCCATGCCTACCTGCGCGAGGACAAGGTGCTGGACGACGACTTGCCGGTCTGGGTGCCGGTCCCGGCCCTGGCGGAGATCCAGGTCGCGCTGGAAACCGCCGTGGCCAACGTGACGGAGCTGGAAGGCTACGAGCTGAAGCGGATCATGCGAACGGGCACGGTCGCCAGTTTCGACAACCGCAATTGGGAGCTTCGCGACCAGACCGGCCCGGTGCAGCGCCTGTCGCAATCGCGTGCCGTGGCACTGGACATGGAAAGCGCCACGATCGCGGCCAACGGTTTCCGCTTCCGGGTGCCCTACGGGACGTTGCTTTGCGTGTCGGACAAGCCGCTGCACGGCGAATTGAAGCTGCCCGGCATGGCGTCCGACTTCTACAAAAGCCAGGTTTCACGCCATTTGCTGATCGGAATCCGCGCGATGGAGCACCTTCAGAAAATGCCGCTGGAACGCCTTCACAGCCGGAAATTGCGCTCGTTCGAGGAAACTGCCTTCCTTTGAGGCGATAAAATCCGCTCATAGCCCCTATTTTTCTGCCTAAAACGCATCCGGGGCGTTGTGTGCGGCCACAATATTCGGTTAGCTTCGCCGCAACCGGCCCAAGGGCTCGGGGGAAAGACAGCAGGAGAAAAAGACATGGCAACCAAACCCATGACCAAAACGCAACTCGTCGCCGCTCTGGCCGATGAGATGGGCACTGACAAGAAAGCTGCCGGTGCAGCACTCGACGCCGTGACGGCCGTCGTCACCAAGGAAGTGTCCAACGGCGGCGCCGTGACCCTTCCCGGCATCGGCAAGGTCTATTGCCGCGAGCGTCCCGAGCGCATGGTTCGCAACCCCGCCACGGGCGAGCAGATCAAGAAAGAGGCCGACAAGCAGGTGAAGGTCACCGTTGCCAAGGCACTCAAGGACAGCGTGAACGGCTGAAGCCGGACGCTGCGGGCGCGGGCCGATTGCCCACGCCACTGAATTCTGAAAGGGTCGCGCCCAACGGGTCGCGGCCCTTTTGCTGTTCGGGGACATGATGGATTTACGCGCCGTCGCCATGGGCCTGACCTTCGCCCTGATCTGGTCGTCGGCCTTCACCTCTGCCCGGATCATCGTGGAGGCCGCGCCGCCGCTCTTCTCTCTCTCCGCGCGCTTCGCGATCTCAGGTGTCATCGGCATAGGCATCGCTTTGGCCCTTGGCCAGACCTTCCGCCTGACCCGCAACCAATGGCGCGCCGTCGTGGTGTTCGGGATCTGCCAGAACGCCATCTACCTCGGCCTGAACTTCGTCGCGATGCAATGGATCGAGGCGTCGCTGGCCGCGATCATCGCCTCGACCATGCCGCTTCTGGTGGCGCTGGCGAACTGGACAATCTTTCGCGAGAAGCTGCCGATCCTCGGCGTCCTCGGCCTTGTGGCGGGGTTTACCGGGGTCGCGATCATCATGGCGCAACGCTTCGGCGGTGGGGCGGACCCGCTTGGCATTGCGTTGTGCCTGATCGCCGCCGTGGCATTGGCCGCCGCGACCCTGACCGTCAAAAGCGCGTCATCCGACGGGGGCAACGTGCTGATGATCGTGGGGTTGCAGATGCTGGTGGGCTCCGCCGCGCTGCTGCCGCCTGCCCTGATGCTTGAGACGCTGGCCGTCGATTGGACCACGCCGTTCATCCTCGCGTTCATCTATACCACCCTGATGCCCGGGCTTGCGGCGACGTTGATCTGGTTTCTTCTGGTGGGCCGCATCGGGCCGACACGGGCGGCGACCTACCATTTCCTCAACCCCGTCTTCGGCGTCGCTATCGCCTTCGCGCTGTTGAATGAGGCGCTGGGGTGGAGCGACGCGCTGGGTGTTGCGATCATCGCGGGCGGGATTCTTGCGGTGCAGCGCGCACGGATCAAAAGCTGACTCACGCGCATTTCATGTGACTCTGCGAAAGGCTTCCTGCATCACCGCGCCATGGAATTTCTGCTTGCCTATGCTGCGGGGCTCTTGACCCTCATCAACCCCTGCGTCCTGCCGGTCTTGCCGATCGTTCTGGCGGGCTCCCTCCAATCCAGCCGGTACGGTCCTCTGGCGCTTGCCGGTGGGATGGGACTGGCCTTTGTCACCATCGGGTTCGGGGTGATCGCCGCGGGCCATCTTGTGGGCCTGCGCGAGGAAACCGTCAGCCAGGCGGGCGCGATCCTGATGATGGTGTTCGGTGCGGTCCTGCTGGTTCCGCAATTGTCCGCCCGGTTCGCCACGGCGACCGGCGGAATTGCCGCGCGTGCCGATGACGGAATGCGCGAGATGTCGACGGACGGCTGGCAGGGGCAGTTCCTGGGCGGCCTGCTTCTGGGCGCGGTCTGGAGCCCCTGCGTCGGCCCTGTCCTCGGCTCCGCCATCTCGCTCGCGTCACAGGGGGAGGAGCTGGTGCGCGCCTTCCTCATCATGGTCGCGTTCGCGTTCGGCATCGGCACCGTCATCATCGCCCTTGGCTACGGCGCGCGGGCGGCGATGCAGAAACGCATGGGAACCTTGCGCAAATTCGCCGCCGCGTCCCGCCCCGTTCTCGGGATCGTGTTTTTCCTTGTCGGCCTGGCGATCTATATGCGTTGGCATCTGGTCGCCGAAATCTGGATCCTCGATCGTATGCCGATCTGGCTTCAGGATCTGTCCGTATCACTTTGACCGCTTGTTACAGGAGTGTTCTTTCCATGAACCGTCGCAGTCTACTTGCCGCCGCCGCAGCAATCACGCTGGCGCCCTTCGCCGCCCACTCCAACATGATCGATTACACGCCCGGCGCGGCGGAGCAGGCGATCAACGCCGGTGAGACCGTGTTCCTCGATTTCGCAGCGGATTGGTGTTCAACCTGCCGGTCGCAGGAACGCACGATCAACGCACTTCTGGGCGATAACCCGGCCTATGGGGAGGCCATCACCTTCTACCGGGTGGACTGGGACGATTACGGGCGCGGCGATCTGGCGACGCAGCTCAACATCCCGCGCCGCTCCACGCTCGTCCTGTTCCGCGACGGACGCGAGGTGGGTCGCATCGTGGCCGGCACGCGGGAGGCTGATATCCGCGCGTTGCTTGAAGCGGGGCTTTGAGATCTGGGGGGTCTAGCGGCCCCCGTTCAACTCGCTGGCAAAGCCGATCACGGTGAAATTGTCCAAGGCCCAGCTCGCGCCCTCGCCCGCATCGGAGGCCGAGAGGCGCAAGGCGATATTCGTATCCGGGTCCTGCGCCTGAATGCGGACCGACAGGGTCACGAAGCTTGCATCACGGCCCGGCAGTTCCGCTTCGCCCGGTTGCGGCGTGATTGCCTCCCCCCGTGTGAGGATCGTGAAGCCCTCGCCCCTGTCCGCCGTGGTTTCCGCAAGATCGGACGGCGTGACCGCGGCCAATGCGGTTTCGTTGGCAGCAATCGCAAGCGCGCCGTCCCATGCGCCCAGAAGGTGCAGGTCGAACGCGATGTAGAGGTCGGTGATGTCGTCCGCGACGGAGAGGCTTCGCGTCACCGCATCATCCGTGAACGGGCCAAGGACCGGGCCAAGTCCGGCGATCTCGGTGGTCGTCAGATCGGGGCGCCACCCCTCGGCTTCGAACTCGAAATCCTGGAAGGCAAGAAGCGTGTCGCTGTCGGACAGGATACGCACCCCGCCGACGCCGCGCGTGGGATCGGTTTCCACGCTGGTCCGGATCAACACGCCAGCGGCCAGAAAGATGGAGAGCATTGCCACGCAGGCAAGGACCCAGTCTATCGTGATCAGCCCGCGCGGACGTGACCCAATGCGAGCGTTCTGCCCCATTCGACATCCAATTCAAAAACCCAGTGCTGCCTTAATTTTGGCCAATTGAGGCAGAAACAAGGCAACGGCAGGGCAGTTTTGACACATTGTCGCCCGCTTGGAACCAAAGCCAGCCGGTTCCCGGGATTGGGCAAATCACCGCGCAGGGATTAAGGAATGCTTACCCTATCGCGCCGCGATTTTCGCCGATCTGCCCGCGGTGGAGCAAGATGTGGTCGAGCAGAACGCAGGCCATCATCGCCTCCCCCACGGGCACGGCCCGGATGCCAACGCAGGGGTCGTGGCGACCCTTGGTTACGATCTGCGTCGGCTCGCCCGACTTGGTGATCGTGGCCCGTGGCGTGAGGATGGAAGAGGTCGGCTTGACCGCAAACCGCACCACCACGTCCTGCCCCGTGGAGATACCGCCAAGGATACCGCCCGCGTGGTTGGACGAGTATTCCGGACCGTCCGCGCCCATGTGAATCTCATCGGCATTGGCCGACCCGGTGAGGGCCGCGGCGGCCATGCCGTCCCCGATCTCCACCCCCTTCACGGCGTTGATGGACATCATTGCGGCAGCCAGATCCGTATCGAGCTTGCCATAGATCGGCGCACCAAGACCGGCGGGAAGGCCCGAAGCGCGCAGCTCTATCACCGCACCGACGCTGTCGCCGGATTTCCGCAGCGCATCAAGGTAGTCGGCCCAATCTTGCGCGGCCTGCGTGTCCGGGACCCAGAAGGGATTATTCTCCACCTCGGCCAGATCGAAGCGGTCACGGTCGATGGCGTGGGGCCCCATCTGGACCATGTAGCCCGTGATCCGCAGATTCGGCAGCATCTGCGCCAAGGCCGCCCGCGCCACGCCACCGGCAGCGACCCGCGCCGCCGTTTCCCGCGCGCTGGATCGGCCCCCGCCCCGATAATCGCGGATACCGTATTTTTGCCAATAGGTGATATCGGCATGGCCGGGGCGGAACTTCTCGGCGATGTCGCCGTAATCCTTGGACCGCTGATCGGTGTTGCGGATCATCAGCTGGATCGGCGTGCCGGTGCTTTGCCCTTCGAAGACGCCCGACAGGACCTCAACCTCATCGGCTTCGCGCCGCTGGGTCGTATACTTGTTCTGGCCGGGCTTGCGGCGGTCCAGCCAATGCTGGATCTCTGCCGCGTCAATCGGCACGCCGGGCGGGCAACCATCCACCGTCGCGCCCAAAGCGGGACCGTGGCTTTCGCCCCAGGTGGTGACGCGGAACAAGTGACCGTAGGAATTCATGCTCATGGCCCCCGGGTTAGCCCCGTGCGACACAAATGCCAAGCCGCTTGCCGCCACGGCCGCTTTGCCCTACCTCTTGTCGCACCTCGGGGGGCCTTGCGCGGGTAACACCACGCCTGGCTGAGATTGCGAAAGCTGACCCGTTGAACCTGAACCGGTTAGAACCGGCGGAGGGAAGGGTACGGCAATCGCCAAGACTTCACTTCGCCCACAGTATTTGGAGGAGTGAGGTATGAAACCCACCATCATCGCTGCGGGATTGACTGTAATGGCGGGGGCCGCGTTCGCGCAGGACGCCCCGGTCTTGACGGTCTATACCTATGACAGTTTCGTCGCCGATTGGGGGCCCGGCCCCGCGATCGAGGAGGCGTTCGAAGCGGTTTGTGACTGCGATCTGCAATTTGTCGGCGCGGGCGACGGCGCGGCCGTCCTGTCGCGTCTGCGGCTGGAGGGGGATCGGTCCGAGGCCGACATCGTCCTCGGCCTCGACACAAACCTCACGGCCGCCGCGCTTGAGGCCGGGTTGATCGCCGAGCATGGGATCACGCCTGAAGGCCTAACCATGCCCGTCACGTGGGATGATCCGAACTTCCTGCCCTTTGATTGGGGCTACTTCGCTTTCGTCCACCGCACGGATCTGGAAGACGTTCCGGGCAGTTTCATCGAACTGGCCGCGTCGGATTTGCGCATCGTCATCCAGGACCCTCGGTCCTCTACCCCGGGCCTGGGCCTTCTGATGTGGGTGCAAAGCGCCTACGGGAATGAGGCGGAAGCGATCTGGGAGGGGCTTGCCGACAACATCCTGACCGTGACCCCCGGCTGGTCCGAAGCCTATGCCCTGTTCGTGGAGGGGGAGGCGGACATGGTCCTGTCCTACACCACCTCCCCCGCTTACCACCTGATCGCGGAAGAGGATGACAGCTTCGCCGCCGCCGCGTTCGAGGAAGGTCATTACATGCAGGTTGAAGTCGCCGGTATCCTGAACACCGCCGACGATACCGCGCTGGCCGGTCAGTTCATGGAGTTCATGCTGAGCCCGGACTTCCAGCAGGTGATCCCCACCACGAATTGGATGTATCCCGCCGCCCTGCCCGCCGATGCCCTGCCCGACGGGTTCCAGACCCTGACCGTCCCGCTCACATCGCTTCTGTTCCCGGATACGGATGTGCCGGCCAACCGTGAAACGGCGCTTGAGACATGGCAGCGCGCGCTCAGCCGTTAAGCTGGGTTCAGGCGACCGGCGGGGTGTTCATCCTGCTGGTCGCGTTGCTGATCCTCGGGCCGTTGATCGCCGTCGTGCTGCGGGCAGAGGGGTTCGGCGGATTGGGCGCGTCCGACTGGGCCGCGATCCGGTTTACGCTGTTGCAGGCCGCCCTGTCCGCCCTCCTGTCATGCCTGGCGGCGGTTCCCGTGGCCCGCGCCCTGGCACGGCGCAGGTTCACCGGGCGCGGCGCCTATGTCGCGCTGATGGGGGCGCCGTTCATCCTGCCGGTTCTCGTGGCCGTGCTTGGCTTGCTGGCCGTCTTCGGGCGCGCGGGATGGGTCAACGCCGTTCTGACCGACCTTGGGGCCGGGACGGTGGATATCTACGGGCTTGGCGGTGTGGTGCTGGCCCATGTTTTCCTGAACCTGCCGCTGGCAACACGGCTTTTGTTGCAGGCGTGGCTGTCCATTCCGTCGGAACGGATGCGACTGGCCCATGCGCTGAATTTCGGCCCACGGGCCATGCGGCGGCATTTTGAAATTCCCGTGCTGCGCGCCGCCCTTCCCGGTGCCGCGCTGGTGATCTTCCTGATCTGCACCACCAGTTTCGCCGTCGCGCTGACATTGGGGGGCGGACCGTCGGCCACGACGGTGGAGCTTGCGATCTACCAGGCGTTCCGGTTCGAGTTCGATCTTGGCCGCGCGGCCCTTCTGGGCATGGTCCAGGTCGGCATCTGCATCGGGGCGGGACTTCTGGCCTGGCTTTTCGCCGCGCAGGCGTCGTTCGGGGCAGGGCTGGACCGTCCGGCAATGTCATGGCCGGGGGATGGACAAGCGGCCCGTTTCACGGATGGTTTGGCGCTTGGCCTTGCGGGATTGTTCCTTTTGTTGCCCCTTCTGGCCGTCACGTTGGAGGGGATCGGCGCGGTCGTAAGCTTGCCGGGTTCGACCTGGGCGGCGGCATTGCGGTCGATCCTTGTGGCGCTTGGGTCTACTGCATTGGCCGTCACGCTGGCCGTGCCGATCGCGCTGTTAATTGCCGGGCGGGCGGCGCGGGCGGGGCTGGAGGCCGTGGGGCTTTTGTCCATCGCCGTGTCGCCGCTCGTCATCGGCACAGGCCTGTTCCTGATCGTTTTTCCGGTCGCCAATCCCGTGGCCCTGTCTCTGCCGATCACGGGGCTGGTCAATGCGTTGGTGGCGCTTCCCTTCCTGCTGCGCGCGCTCATCCCTGCCGCCACGGAGGCAGAGGCCACGCACGGGCGGTTGGCCGATGCGCTGGGGATGCATGGGATGGCGCGGTTTCGCCACGCGATCCTGCCGCGCCTGCGCCGCCCACTTGGGTTCGGAGCCGGGCTGGCGGCGGCGTTTTCCATGGGCGACTTGGGTGTCATCGCTCTTTTCAGCGCCCCGGGGCAGGAGACGTTGCCGCTGGAGATGTATCGCCTCTTCGGGTCCTACCGCACCGATGATGCGCAGGGGGCGGCGGTTCTGTTGATGGCCCTGTCGCTGGGACTGTTCTGGCTGTTCGACCGGGGAGGGCGCGTGAATGCTTCGACTTGAGGATGTGACACTGCGGCTGGGCGCGTTCACCCTGTCCCTGTCGCTTGACGTGCCGAAAGGGGCGCGCGTGGCGCTGATGGGTGCATCGGGGTCGGGCAAGTCGACGCTGCTGTCGGTGATCGCCGGATTTTCCGTGCCGGATCGCGGGACCGTCTGGATCAACGGTGCCGATGTCACCCACGCCCCGGTCGCCGAGCGCCCGATGTCGATCCTGTTTCAGGACGGCAACCTGTTTCCGCACCTGACCGCGCAACAGAACGTGGCGGTCGGGATCGAGCCGGGCCTGACGCTCCGCCGGGAGGATCAGGAGCGTGTCACAGAGGCCTTGGAAAAGGTCGGGCTGGACGGAATGGGGCACCGCAAACCGGCGGAACTGTCGGGGGGTCAGCAAAGCCGTGTCGCACTGGCGCGAATGCTGTTGCAGGATCGCCCGCTTGTCTTGCTGGACGAGCCGTTTGCCGCGCTTGATCCTGGCTTGCGGAGGGAGATGCTGGACCTCGTAAAGGCGCTATGTGCGGAGACCGGGCAGACGCTGGTGATGGTGACCCATGATTTGCGGGATGCGGAGCGGCTGTGTGACCATCTGCTGCTACTGGAGGGTGGAACGGTCGTTTTGGATGCACCCTTGGCGGGCTCCGTGGCGGAACGGGCACCAGTGCTCGAGCCTTGGATGTGAGGTGTTTCAAGGTTGAAACGGGGGGTCATGCCCCTGATTTCAGGATATATTCGCGTTATAGTATAAGAATAAGGTAGCGACATTCGCTGCAACCCATCTGCACAAACAAAAACGCGCCCCGGCAATCCGGAGCGCGTTTTCAATTGGGACGACCGATGCTTATTCGGCGGGCTGCTGGCCCTTCGCGCGGGCCTTGACCGGTGCCCAGAGGCGCTTGTTGGTCAGGTAGAGCAGGACCGAGAAGATGCCGAGGATGATGACCGCCACGAGGCCCATCTGCTTGCGCGCCATCATGTGCGGTTCCGCCGCCCACATCAGGAACGCGGAGACGTCTTCGGCCATCTGAGATTCCGTGGCTTCGGTGCCGTCCGCGTATTCGACGGCCCCTTCCCACAGCGGCGGCGCCATGGAGATCAGGCCGCCTTCCATCGTCTCGTTCACATAGAGGATGGTGCCGAACTGCTCGACCTCCTCCCCCGTGTAATGGGTGAGCAACGAGTAGATGTATTCCGGACCACCCAAACCGTAGAGCAACGGGTAGATCGCCGTACCGCGCGGGCCGGAGAAGCCGGTGCGGGCCTTGGCCATCAGGCTGAGATCAGGGGCACCGACGGCATCGTTGGCCGGGAAGTTGTCATTGGGCGTGGCCAGACGAAAATCCTGAAGATCCTCGTCAAACACCTCGATGAAGTTCTCGTCGATATAGGCGCGCACCTCATCCTCGGTCCAGCCGACGCCACCTTCATCCGCGAGGGTGCGAAGCGGCACGTATTGCAGACCGTGGCAGCCCGCGCAGACCTCGGTATAAACCTGAAGGCCCCGCTGAAGCTGGTCCTGATCGTAGGTGCCGAACGGCCCCTGGAACGAGAACGGGACGTTGGTGATTTCACCTGCGCCACCCGCGGCCATCGCGCCCCCGGTGGAGAGGGCCAGCGCGGCTGTGGCGCTGATCGCTAGTTTTCTGAGCATCGTCAGCTCCTCTCTCATTCTGCCGGGGTTTCGGCACCGAGGGTCTTGGTGCCCCCGACGTGCTTGGCCATGTTTTCGCGGAAATCTTCCTCGATCGTCTCGGGCTGCGGCAGCGGTTTCTCGATCACGCCCAGAAGCGGGAGGATCACGAGGAAATACGCAAACCAGTACGCGGCACCGATCAGCGAGATATAGGGATATATCCCCTCCGCCGGGCGGGCGCCCACCCAGGTCAGCATGATGAAGTTCACCACGAAGACCCAGAACCACCACTTGAACATCGGGCGATAGCGACCGGAACGGACCGAAGAGGTGTCGAGCCACGGGGCCAGCGCCATCACGACGATCGCGCCGAACATCGCGACCACGCCGAAGAAGGCGGCGTCGACGATCCCGCCGGTCAGCCAATTGGCGGCGATCACGACCCAGACCTCGTTATCGAAGGCGCGCAGGATCGCGTAGAACGGCAGGAAGTACCATTCGGGCACGATATGCGCGGGCGTCGCCAGCGGGTTCGCCTCGATATAGTTGTCGGGGTGGCCGAGGTAGTTCGGCATGAAGCCCACGATGGCGAAGAAGATCACGAGGATCACGGCCAGAGCGAACAGGTCCTTGATCACGAAGTAGGGCCAGAAGGGCAGCGTGTCTGCCTCCGCCTCTTTCTTCGAGGTGCGGCGCACTTCGACACCGGTGGGGTTGTTGTTGCCCGTGGTGTGGAACGCCCAGACATGCACGATCACGAGGCCCAGGATCACGAAGGGCAGCAGATAGTGCAGGCTGAGGAAGCGATTCAGCGTGGCGTTGTCCACGGCCGGTCCACCCAGAAGCCAGGTCTGGATGCTTTCCCCAATGAACGGGATGGCACCGAAGAGGCCGGTGATCACGGTCGCGCCCCAGAAGGACATCTGACCCCAGGGCAGGACGTAGCCCATGAACGCGGTGCCCATCATCAGCACATAGATCAGCATACCGATAATCCACGTGACCTCTCGCGGCGCCTTGTAAGAGCCGTAGTAAAGGCCGCGGAAGATGTGCAGGTAGACCGCGATGAAGAACAGCGATGCCCCGTTTTGGTGGATGTAGCGGATCGCCCATCCCCCGTTCACGTTGCGCATGATGTGTTCGACCGACGCGAAGGCCATGTCGACATGGGGCGTGTAGTGCATCACCAGAAGAACGCCGGTGATGATCTGCATCACCAGGCAGAAGACGAGCACGATACCGAAGATCCACATCCAGTTCAGGTTCTTGGGCGTGGGGATCATCAGTGTGTCATACATCAAACCGACGATCGGTAGGCGGCGGTGGAGCCACTTTTCGCCGCGCGAATTCGGTTCGTAATGGTCGTGGGGAATTCCGGACATGCGTATCTCTCCCTTAACCGAGCAGGATTGTTGTTTCGTCGATGAACTCTGCCGCGGGGATCGGCAGGTTCTCGGGCGCGGGCCCGCGACGGATGCGGCCGGCGGTGTCGTAGTGCGAGCCGTGGCAGGGGCAGAACCAGCCGCCGAAATCGCCCGCACCTTCGCCAATGGGAACGCAACCAAGATGCGTACACACACCCTGCATCACGAGCCATTCGCCGGTGTTTTCCCCATCGGGGGTGGGCAATGAGCGGTTGATGTCGGCCGCGTCTTCACCTTCGGCATTGGCGTTACGCGCATCGGTATCGACAAGCTCGCTCATCTCGACCGCACGGGCGGCTTCGATCTCTTCCTCCGTGCGGCGGCGGATGAAGATCGGCTTGCCGAGGAACAGAACCGTCAGTTGGGTGCCGGGATCGACACCGCCCACGTCAACGCGCAACTGGCTGGCGGCCTGCACGTCGGCGGAGGGATTCATGGAATTCACAAGCGGCCATGCAGCCGCGCCTGCAACGACAACACCGGTGCCGGCGGTGGCGTAGTACAGAAAGTCCCGGCGGTCGCCGGACTGATCATGCGTATCTGACACGAGCTCTGTGTCCTTTCTCTCTGGGTCCAAACGTCTTTGGACCTGGAAACCTGCTCCGTTGGCGAAGGAATCTCTGGGTCGCCAAGCTAGCGCTTGTGTTACTGACAGACAGTATAGGCGTCCAGCGGACAAACACGCGCATGTTGGCCGAAATGTCGCAGAATCCGCGCCCGTCAATGTCTGCAGCCCGAAACCGGCACCCAGGGGACCCGTCTGGATTAACTCCGCGCCCTAATCCTCAAACAGGCCCGTGGGATGGCCATCGATGGTCTCAACGTTCTTCCGACGCCAGAATGCATCCGTTCCGTCCGGCCCCAGGTCCTCGAAATACGGGATCATTTCCTTGGCCGAGCGGTCGCCCTGATAGTCCATGAACGGCACGCCGGACCCGCAGGACATGTTGATGGATGCGATCTGCATATCGAAGATCTGCCGCGTGCCCGCCATCTTGGGGAACCGCGCCGCCGCGTCCTCCCACCCCGCGTCGCGCGGGTGCAGGACGCTGGCCGTTCCATAGAGGCGCAGGATCAGGGCATCCCCTTCAAACGCGCAGAACATCAGCGTCATGCGGTTCGATTGGCGCAGATGGCCCGCCGTCTCGTTCCCGCTGCCCGACAGGTTCAGCCATTGGACGTGGGTGTCACTGAGGATGCGAAGGCTGTCCGCCCCTTTGGGCGACACGTTCACCCGCCCGGTCGGCGCGGCGGTCGCGACAAAGAACACCTGCTGACGTTCGATAAAGGCGCGCAGCGTTCCATTCAGTTTCCGGCCAAGCGGCATGGCGATTCCTTCTGTTTCAGAAAGAACATATCGCGAACACGTGGAGATGACTACAGCTCTGCGCGCATGACCCGATGCATGATGCCGGACCCATCGTCGAAATCCGGCCCCTCGGCCACGAACCCGAGGCGCTCATAGAAGGCGATTGCGTAAACCTGCGCCTCCAGCTCCGCCCGGGCGAAGCCGTGGGCTTTCGCGTCGTCCATCACGGCCTGCATGATCTGCGCGCCGAGGCCGGTGCCGCGATGGGAGGGCATGACGGCCACGCGCCCGATCTTGGCACGTTGCCCCTTCGCGATCAGCCGTGCAGTGCCGACAGGGCCTGTCGCATCCTCGGCAAGGTAGTGGATACAGGTCGCATCGTGGGCGTCCCATTCCTCACCTTCCGGGATTCGCTGTTCTTCGATGAAGACGGCGCGGCGGATGTCGAAACAGGCCTGCCGCGCGGCGTCGTCTTCGGCGCGTCCAATCCTCACTCCGGCGCTGTCTCCACCATGGAGGGACGCTCCGCGAAGGTCTTGTACCATGCCGAAAGGCCGTCGCGGCCGGTGCGCCAATCGTCGTCCGGGAAGCGGAAATCCAGATAGCCCAGGGCGCAGGCGACGCTGACCTGCCCCATATCGACGGGTCCATAAAGGTGGCTCATCCATTGCCGCCCGAGCACGTCGAGCGCACGGTTGATCTTGGCCCATTGTCCGTCGAACCAGGGCTGCCAATGTTTGTCCTCGGGGCGGAACCGCTTCTCGTAGATCATGCCGACCGCGGCCTCCATGATGCCGTCGCCCGTCGCCTCCAGCGTCAGGACTTCCCAAAGCCGCGCCTTCGGATACAGACCTGCATCGGCCCGATCGTCGAGGAACCGGCACACCACGTTGCTGTCATAGATCGTCGGGCCGTCATCGCGGCGCAGGGCCGGGATCTTGCCCAGGGGATTGGCCGCGTTGATCGTGTCGTCACCCCCCATGGGGGAGGCCGCGACCTCCACGAACGGGATGTCGGTGATGCGTGCCTCCGCCAACGCGATGCGGGCCTTGCGCACGAAGGGGGATGCCGGAGAGCCGAGGAGTTCCATCATGTCAGACGCCTTATCCTGAGACGCGCCAGCGCCGTGCCGTCGATCCGGAATTTCGGTCCGAACCGCCCGGCACGCCAATCGCGCGTGATCCGGCCGGCCGCCGAAAGCTGACCGTGTGCCTTGCGAAAGCGGAGCCCGTTCGGGGTCGCGTCCATCTCGGCCTCCACGGCCTGTGGGAACCGTCCGCGCGGGGCAAGGCGCGCCGCGGTGAAGCCGGCGGCAGCCACGGCGCCGTATTTGAGGGCGAGGAACGCCATCGGGGGAATTTGCAGGGCCATCGGGGTCGTCCTTTCACAAAGGAGGCGTTTCCCTAGATGTAGGTAAGCGGCGTGCCCTTGTCTATCGACGGCACGCCCCCGGTCATCAATGCGCTCAGGGTTTCGAGTTCATGGCCGATGGGGCTTTGCCGGATCGCCTCCGCCGCGCCTTCCCGCGCGGCATCGGGTTTGTTCTGGTTCAGTTTCCACGTGCCATCGACCTGTGTCACCTCGAACCGGAAGGGCAGGATCTGCCGCATCATCCGCTCCAAGGCAGTGTCGGACATCTTGTCCGTGGTCCAGGGCAGCTTGGGCGCCAGCCGCCCCTCGAAATGGCCCGAGAGGCGGTCCAGATGTTTACGCATCAGGCCCTCGTCCATCGGATGCAGCACGCCGCGCAGGTGCACGGCGACGTAATTCCAGGTCGGCACCTGATCGGGCATGTCATACCAATCGGGCGAGACATAGCCGTCCGGCCCGTTGACCACGATCACGGCGGGCGTCGCTTGCGTGACATGGCGCGCAATCGGATTGGAGCGGACGAGGTGCAACTCCGCCACCTGCCCGGCTTCGTCGAGGAAGAACGGCACGTGGCTGATCAAGGGGGCCGGGTCGGCATTCAAACACAACATTCCGAACCCACGCTTTCGGCACAGGGTGAGGTTCAGGAAGTCCGGTTCTTTTCGAAACGCTGGATTTGGATGCATCGTTACTCACTAATGTTGAACGACGCGCGCCGATCAGACCCGTAATTGCCGTCCATCGTGTCCGCCTATGCGCGCGCAGATGATCTGCCCTTCCGGTTGATCCTGCTGGAATGCAACCTCGGTGAATTGCTCCGTCCGGCCCATGCGGGGGTTTTCCATCAGGATGTTGTGCAATTGCCCTATCTGTTTGGACAGGTGCGCGGCAACCTGCGCCGCGCCCAGGTCGCGCAACCGCCGCGCACGATCCTTGATGTCGGGGCCAGGCACCTGGGGCATGCGCGCGGCCGGTGTGCCTTTGCGCGGGCTGTAGGGGAAGACATGCAGCCATGTCAGATCACATTCGCGCACCAGCTTGAGCGAATTGGCGAAATGCGCCTCGGTCTCCGTCGGGAAACCGGCGATGATGTCGGCGCCGAAGGTGATGTCGGGCCGAAGGCGGCGGGCGTCTTCGCAAAAGCGGATCGCGTCATCGCGCAGGTGGCGGCGTTTCATGCGCTTGAGGATCAGGTCGTCGCCATGTTGCAGGCTCAGGTGCAGGTGCGGCATCAGCCGCGGCTCGGTCGCGATGGCCTGCATCAGGTTCTCGTCCACTTCGATCGAGTCGATGGAGGAGATGCGCAGGCGCGGCAGGTCCGGGACTAGCTTGAGGATGCGCATCACCAGATCACCCAATTTCGGCGCACCCGGAAGATCCGCACCCCACGACGTCATGTCGACGCCGGTCAGCACGACCTCATTGAAGCCACGGTCCACGAGGCGTTTGATCTGGTCCACCACGACGCCCGCAGGCACCGAGCGGGAGTTTCCGCGACCGTAAGGGATGATGCAGAAGGTGCAGCGGTGGTCGCAGCCGTTTTGCACCTGCACATAGGCGCGGGACCGGGTGCCGAAGCCGTCGATCAGATGCTCCGCCGTTTCGCGCACCGACATGATGTCGTTGACCTGCACCTTCTCCGTCTCTCCGATGAAGTCGGCGGGCAGGGCGCGCCAGATGGCCGGGTCCATCTTCTCGGAATTGCCGAGGACAAGGTCGACCTCCTCCATCGCCTGAAACGTCTGGGGCTCGGTCTGGGCGGCGCAGCCGGTGACGATCAGCTTGGCGGTGGGGTTGTCGCGGCGGAGCTTGCGGATCTCCTGCCGGGCCTTGCGGACGGCTTCCCCGGTGACGGCGCAGGTGTTCACGATCACCGCGTCTTGCAGACCGGCGGCGGACGTCATCTCTCGCATCGCTTCGGTCTCGTAGGCGTTGAGGCGACAGCCGAGCGTATGGAAAACCGGGGCCTTGGCGTCCATCACAACAGACCTTCCAGGAAGGCGGGGCTGACCTCGGCGGTGAAGACATGGGCGGTCGGCCCGGTCATCCAGACGCCATCGTCGCGCCATTCCACCGCGATGTCACCGCCATCGAGGGTCAGGCGCACCTTGCGCCCGGTCAGGCCCCGCCGCGCCGCCGCCACCGCCACCGCGCAGGAGGAGGAGCCGGAGGCCAGCGTCACGCCCACCCCCCGTTCCCAAACCCGCATCCGCAGGTGGTCGGTGTCGATCACGTGGGCGAACTGGACGTTGGTGCGCTGGGGGAACAGGGGGTGACGCTCGAACTTCGCGCCGAGCGTGGCGAGATTCACCGCGTCGGCATCTTCCACGAAGAAGGTGCAGTGGGGGTTGCCCATGCCCGTCGCCACTGGCGCGCCGTCAATCGGCAGGTTCAGCGTGTCACAGGCACCTTTCAGCGGAACGCTTTGCCAATCGAGTTGCGGCGCCCCCATGTTGACGGACGTGCGCCCGTTGCCCGCATCCATCGCATGCAATACGCCCCGCTCGGTCCGCAGGGTCACGGCGGATGCACCCGTCCGCTCCATCTCTCGCCGGGCGATGCAGCGGGTGGCGTTGCCGCACGCACCGGAGGTCGAGCCATCGGCGTTCCAGAAGGTCAGGGTCAAATCGGTATCTTCGCCCGCCTCGATCACGGCCAGCTGGTCGAATCCCACACCGCGATGACGGTCCCCGAGGGCGCGCGCGAGTGCAGGCGTTACCGCGTGGGCCGCATCGCGCGCGTCGATGACAACGAAGTCGTTGCCAAGGCCGTGCATTTTCTCAAAGCGCAAAGGGGTATGGGGCGTGTTCGCGGGCATTCGGGGCATATACGCGCAAGTCCCCGATCTTCAAAGACCCCAGCGGGATTTTCGCTTGACGGGGCAAAAGCGCTCTCCTAGGTACGCATCCCTGAGTGGGCCCGTAGCTCAGTTGGTAGAGCAGTTGACTTTTAATCAATTGGTCACAGGTTCGAATCCTGTCGGGCTCACCATTTTTCCTGCCTCTGAACGGTCCGGCCCGCGCGCTATTCGGCCCGCGCCTTCCATTCCCTGTAGCGGATGACCGCGTTGCCGCCGATGTCGCGGATCGGTGCCGGTGGCAACCTGGTCGGCGCGTCCTCGGCGGCGCAATGGCGGGTGAAAGCGGTGCTTTCACCACAGGCCATTTCGGCGGCGGCAATGCCGGTCATCGTGCCGCGCACGGTGCCGAGGCCGTTCTGCACACAGGCGGCGAAGAGGCCCGCGTCGATTTCCCCGGTCACCGAGACGCCGTTGCGCGACAGGCAGAGCCCGCCCGCCCATTCGTATTCCGGCATCAGACCGGCGAAGCCCGGAAACCGCGCATCGAATTTTTTCCGCTGCACCGCCGTGGCGCGCGCGATGTCCTTGGTGGTGATCTTCATGTCGGAGCGCAGCGTGGCCACGGTTCGGGTGACGATCCGGTTGCCGCCCTGCCCCGTGTCGATCCGGCGAAGCGTGGTGCCCATGGGATCGGAGGGCGTGATACCCCACCGAGCAGCCCCACCGATCGCGCCGTCGGGAAGCACGGAACTCATCGAAGCATAGAGGAACACATGCATTAGTCGGTTCTTGGCGAAACCGAAGCTTTCCAGGTGCCCGTTCACGGCGAGAATGACGCGCGGCGCGGAGATCGTGCCCGCCGGTACCTGTACCTGCCACCCACTCCCCTGCCGCTTGAGGGAGATCACGGGGCTCCGCTCATGGACCTGCACGTATTGCGCCAACCCGGCGGCAAGGCCACGGATGTAGCCCGCCGGTTGCAGCATCACCGTGCCGGGCGTGAAGAGGCCGGAATGGTAATGGGCGCTGCCGGTCAGGTCCTGCATCGCTTTTGCGTCTAGATGTTCGAAGGTTTCCCCCAAGCCCGCAAGATGCGCGGCGTAGCTTTGATTATGGGCCTCCGCCGCCGGGCTGGCCGCGCCGTTCACCTTTCCCGCCTCATCAAAGTAATCCGGCTTGATCCCGTATTCCGCCACGGCGTCCCGCGCGAAGGCGATGGCCTGTCGGTTGAGCGCGATCCGGGCTGCATCGTCGCCCGCGCCCTTGTAATCGGCACTGGTCAGGTCGTGGGGCAGGTCAATCATGAAACCCGAATTGCGCCCCGCCGCGCCCTCCGCAATCCGGGTGGCCTCCAGAAGGACGATCCGGGCGTTCGGGCGCAATTGGGTCAGGCGTTGCGCGGCGGATAGACCCGCGAACCCGGCCCCCACGACGACGAATTCGGCGGTGATGTCGCCCTCCAGCGGCGGGTAGGCGGGGGCGGGGCCCAGGATCTCGTTCCAGGCCGCCGGTCCTGCAAGCCGCGGCAATCTGCGCGCCACGTACCGGGTCAAGTCACGACCTCTCTCGTGGAACCGGCGAGGTTCGACGGGATCGCGACCGACATCCGCCCTGCGCATTGCAAATCGCGTCTCGCCGCCATGCCTCAGCCCTCGGCCACAATGCCCGCGACGGCGCGTTTCAGGTCAGCTATCACCTGTTCCAGCGCCTGCTTATCCTCTGCTGCCAGTCCCTCCAGCGGCGTGCGCACGTCTTCCACGGGAATGCCGTTCAGGGTCACGCCGTACTTGATCGTCTGGATGAACTTGCCGCCCTGCTCCAACACCCGCATGAGCGGCATCATCGCCGACATGATGCGACGGCCCTTGGCGAAATCGGCTTGCACGACGCACGCGTTGTAAAGCGCGACATGTTCATCGGGCAGGAAGTTGGAGCCGCCGCAGACCCAGAACGGCGCGCCCCAGGCGAAGAACTCCAGCGCCTGGTCATCCATCCCGCAGCCCAGTTGGAAATGCGGATACTCCGTCGCCAGCAGATGCAGACGGTTGATGTCGCCGGAGCTTTCCTTGATCCCGCAGAAATTCCGGTTGCCAGCGACACGGGTGAGGAATTCCTCCCCCATCATCGTGCCGGTGCGGTGCGGGTAATTGTAAAGCATCACCGGAAGACCCGCCGCCGCGTCGATGGCCAGGGCGTTGAGGGCATTTTCCCGGTCGGTCGGCACGGCATAGGGCGGCGACGCCACGAGGATCGCATCAGCCCCGATGACCTTGCCCGCCTCCGCCAAGGCGATGGAGTCAGCGGTCAGCATCGCGCCGGTGCCCATGACCAGCGGAACGCGGCCCTTGACGCAGTCATGGGTGAAGCGTGCGATCTCCACCCGCTCGGCCAGGGTTTGGGCATAATTCTCCCCCGTCGAACCGCCGGAAATCAGGCCATGCACACCCGCGCCGATCAGGTATTCGATCACATTGGCCAGGGCGTCGCGATTGACGCCGCCGTCGGCAAGGAACGGGGTGACAACGGGTGTGTAAATCCCGTCGAATTGGAACAGGGGGGTCATGCGGGTTCACTTTCTGGAAGGGAGCCAAGCGCGACGTCGAGGCCGCCGGGCATCACGAAGCGCGCGATCTGGTTGCGCGAAAGGTCCCAGTGATCGAGCGCGAGGCGGCCCGCCAGGGCTCCATCGCGCGCCCGGATCGCCGCGATGATCGCGTCATGCTGGGTACTGGCTGTCGCGAGGCGGTCGGAATCTTCGCTGGTTTGGGGTCGATAGAAGGTCATGCCGATCCGTGCATGATCGATCAGAAGCCGTTGGAATGACGGCAAAAGGTAGGGATTGGCGGCCATCTCTCCGGTGATTGCGTGAAAGCGCGCATTGGCGAGGGTGCGGGCCGCGACCGATCCATTCGACAGCGCCGCTTTGAAGCGTGCCTGGGCGGCTTCCAATGCCTCGATCTGTTGCGATGTCGCGGACAGCGCGGCCAATTGCAGAACCGCGCCGTAGATCATCGGGGCCGCCTGAAAGAATGCGCGCAGCGTGGTATGGGACAGGTCCGCCACCCGCGCGCCCCTGTTGGGGCGCAAAGACAGATAGCCCTCGCCCGCCAGATCGCGAAACACGTCCCGCAGCGGGGTGCGGGACAGATCAAAGCGGGCGCACAGGTCGGGTTCATCAAGATCGGCACCGGGATGGAGTTCCAATGTCAGGATCGCGGCGCGCAGGTGCTGCGCGACCTCTTCCTTCTTGCTTTGCACGGCACTCGCCAAACACGCCTCCTACCTTGATCTAGCCGCTTTATACAAATTTTATACAATTGGAAAGAAATATGCTGCGTCGGCCCGAGCCATTGGCCGGTCGCTTCCTTCGCTTCCCCCGCCGGGCGGCGTCGTATATTGCGCGGCATAGTCCAGCGGTGGAGACCCGGCCCATGTTCCTGAGTATCTTCGACATCTTCAAGATCGGCGTCGGCCCATCCTCGTCCCACACGATGGGGCCGATGACCGCGGCTGCGCGGTTCTTGCAGGATCTGCGTAACGGACGAGAGAAGGAGCCGGGGGCCGGTGAACTTGGTGGGCTCGGTGCCTCCCTCCACGGATCGCTGGCCTTCACCGGCAAAGGTCATGCGACGGACCGCGCGGTCATCCTGGGCTTCGCGGGGTTCGAACCCGCCACGTTGGACCCCGACAAGGCCGAGGCGCTGGAGGCCGAAATCCGCGCCACCGGCACCGTCACTCCGCCAGATCTGCCGCCCCTGCGCTTCGCTCCGGACAAGGACCTTGTCTTCGATTACGACACGACGCTGCCCGGACACGCGAACGGCATGATCCTGCGCGCCTTCGACACGGCCGGAAACCTCTACCTGGAGGAAACATACTACTCCATCGGCGGGGGCTTCGTGATGACCGCGCGGGAATTGGACGGCCAGGGGGAAGGCCCCGATGCCCTTCATGCGGAAAAGGCGCAAGCCGGGTTCCCGCATCCCTTCGGCTCTGCACAGGAGATGCTGGCGCTCGGGCGTGCCTCGGGCAAGAGCATCGCGCAGATGAAGTGGGAAAACGAGGCGGCACTGGCCCCGCGCGCGGAGGTCCGGGCGCGCGTGGACGCGATCTGGTCCGCGATGGACGATTGCATCGACCGGGGCCTGCGGATGGATGGCGAATTGCCCGGCGGTCTGGCCGTGAAGCGCAGGGCCAAGAACATCCATGACCAGTTGAAAGCCGAGGCGGGCACGAACCAGGCGCAACCCCATGTCGCGAATGATTGGTTGAGCGTCTACGCCATGGCCGTGAACGAGGAGAACGCGGCGGGGGGCCGGGTTGTAACCTCCCCCACCAACGGCGCGGCGGGCGTGGTACCGGCGGTCCTGCGCTATTACCGCGACCACTGCATCGGCGCGACGGAGGACGGGCGGCGCGACTTCCTGATGACCGCCGCCGCGATTGGCGGGCTTATCAAACACAATGCCTCCATCTCCGGCGCGGAAGTCGGATGCCAGGGGGAGGTCGGGAGCGCGTCAGCCATGGCCGCCGCGGGTTTGTGCGCGGCATTGGGCGGCACCAATGAGCAGGTGGAGAATGCCGCCGAGATCGCGCTGGAGCATCACCTTGGCATGACCTGCGACCCGGTAGGTGGGTTGGTGCAAGTGCCGTGCATCGAGCGCAACGGCTTGGGCGCGATCAAGGCGGTGTCCGCCGCATCGCTCGCCCTGCGCGGGGACGGCACCCATTTCATGCCGCTCGACAATTGCATCGAAGCGATGCGCCAGACCGGCATCGACATGAGCAAGAAATACAAGGAAACGAGCCAGGGCGGGTTGGCGGTGAATTTGCCGGAATGTTGAGGCTGATGGGCTAAAGGCCGCTCTATGGAAACCACGGCGTCGGGTTTGGATCGTCGCCGCCCCAGATAATCCGTTGAGCGCCGAGAATTTCGGGCGTGGTGCGCAGGACACCGTTAATCTTTTGGCCCAATTCCAGTCGCAAGTTCGGGCTGAACCCTTCTCCTTGCGATGCGCTGTCAGGGTATAGGCGAGGCCCCACGAGCGTACGGTTGCGCCGCCCGGCCAAGCCAGCCATTGTGCCGCCACCTTGTCGATGCTTGGGTTTCGAGACGTCGATTAACCGGTCTTGCAAGCCCCGTAACAGCGCTTGTTCAAACCGTGCGCGGAGCAGGCCGTTGAACGTCAGTGCGCGGATGGTCCAGCCGCGTATGAAAACGGTGTGCATGGCGTTGTACGACAACCAAACTTCATCGCTATGGACCGTGATGATGGTCTCGCTGAATTGTCGGTCCTGCCACTGGTCAGGCCTCGGCCCTGCGCCCGAGGAGATCAGCACCTGATCCGCGGAACGCTCCGTCTGCCGAACCGCCATGGGATCGCGCCGCATCGGCGGTACCTGCGGCGCGGGCCGCGTCGTGGCCTCGATGACGAGCGGGGATAGCGGAGAACGCGGGCTCAACCACGGGCGCATCGCGGATTCGAAGGCATCCAAGCCGGCCTTCAGTGCGACTTCCTTGTCTGAAGGTGTGCCCATGGCGAGTGCCATGCCTTGCCTATCGCGCCCGCACCGTGTCACCGGGCAGAAATTCCGGCTCCAGCCGTACAACCTCGGTGGTCAATTCGTTGGCCACCATCAGCTCTGCCGCGCGGCGACCGATGGCTTCGCGCTGGCTGTCCATGGTCGCGATGCGCATCGGCAGGCCGTCCAGCACCTCGAAGGAATTGAACCCGGCCATTCCGATGTCGCCGGGGATCGAAAGGCCCTTGTCGAGGCAATAAAGCAACCCGCCCGCTGCATTCATGTCGGTGTTGTAGTAGAGGAAATCCAAGCCGGGCGTGCGATCCATCAGGGCCTGCGTCATGCCACGTCCGGTGCCGAAGCCCGACGCGCCGTCATAGAAGATCTCATCGGCAAGCTCCAAGCCCGCCTCCGCCAGACCGGCGCGGAAGCCGCGATAGCGTTTCTGGGCGCGCGCATCGGCGATGGAGCTTGAGCCGAGGTAGCCGATCCGCCGATAGCCCCGTGCGACGATTTCGGCGGCCATGGCGCGCCCGGCGGCCTCGTGGCTGATCCCCACGGCAGCGGCGACCGGATCGCCGTCCACGTCCATGACCTCGACTACCGGCACACCGGCATTGCGCATCATCGCCCGCGCCGGTTCCGTATGCTCCAGCCCCGCCACGATCAGGCCGGAGGGGCGCCACGAGAGCATCTCGTAGATCACCTTCTCCTCCTTGTCGGCATCGTATTGGGAGGTGCCGATCACTGGCTGCAACTCCGTACCGTCAAGCACCGCGCCAATGCCGTGGAGCACGTCGGGAAACACCATGTTGGACAGGGACGGGATCACGACGCCCACCAGGTTCACCCGGTTCGACGCCAGGGCGCCCGCAATCTTGTTGGGAACGTAGCCCAGCGTGCGCGCCGCCTCGAACACCCGCTCGCGAGTGCGGTCCGACACGTCGCCCCGGTTGCGCAGGACCCGGCTGACGGTCATTTCACTGACGCCCGCTGCATCGGCCACGTCACGCAGGGTCATCTGGGGTTTGCCGTCGAATGGATTGCGTCCGCGCAAGGGGTCGTCCTTTGGTCGTGTGCGCCTTTCGCCTTTGATACGCCCGCAACGCGCAGCACCGCAAGGGATTGCGGGATGCCGGCAAATCACCGAAAACGGATCGGCTGGCCCCGTGGCTCAACTGGATAGAGCAGCCCCCTCCTAAGGGGCAGGTTGCAGGTTCGAATCCTGCCGGGGTCGCCAGCCCGCTTGCCGGATCAATCCGCTGCCGCGATGTCCCGGTTCAGGCCGCGATACCAGCGGATGATCTGGATCCGTTCCTCGTCCGTCATTCCGGTGATATTACCGGGCGGCATCGCGTTGCTGAGGCCGGAATGGAGGTAGATGGACCGCGCGTTGAGCGCGATCTGGGCGTCGTCGTCCAGGCGCACGTCGCGCGGGGGCCAATTCACGCCGGGCCACACGGGCTCCGCGTTGTGGCACATGGAGCAACGGCCGAGCACGGTATTGCGGACATCGTCGAAATCGGCGGACGCGGTGACGTATTCCAGCGCGTCGGGCACCACGACCTCTGCCTGCCAATCGTAATCGCGGAACATCGGGGCGGAGGACAGCCACATGATGATGACGAAGATCACGGCACTTGCGCCCCAGGTCCAGTGGGGCCGGCCTTTGCCCGAATGCATCGAGTTGAAATAGTGCCGGATCAGCACCCCCAGCAGGAACACGAGGGACGCAATGATCCAGGAATAATCGGTGGCGAACGACAGCGGGTAATGGTTCGACAGCATCAGGAAGATGACGGGCAGCGTCAGGTAATTGTTGTGGGTCGAGCGCAGCTTGGCGATCTTTCCATATTTCGCATCCGGCACGCGCCCCTCTTTGAGGTCTTTCACGACGATCCGTTGGTTCGGCATGATGATGAAGAACACATTCGCCGTCATGATCGTGGCGGTGAAGGCCCCCAGATGCAGAAGCGCGGCGCGCCCGGTGAACACCTGGTTGTAGCCCCAGGCCATGACCACGAGGATCACGAACAACAACAGCATCAGGAGCGTCGGGCGGTCCCCTAGCGGGCTTTTGCACAGGAAATCGTACAGCACCCAGCCGATCGCCAAGGATCCGCCCGAGATCAGGATAGCCTGAAACGCGCTCAGCTCGATCTTGTCGTAGTCGATCAGGAACATCTCCGCCCCGCCCCAATAGACCAGCATCAGCAGGGCAGCACCGGACAGCCACGTCCAGTAACTTTGCCATTTGTGCCATGTCAAATGTTCGGGCAGGCGAGCGGGTGCGACGTTGTATTTGACCGTGTTGTAGAACCCGCCGCCGTGAACCTCCCACTCTTCGCCGGTGGCGCCTTCGGGAAGGTCGTCTGCGGGCTTCAGCATCAGGTCGAGCGCGATGAAGTAGAACGACGCGCCAATCCACGCCATCGCCGTGATGACGTGCAGCCACCGCACGGCAAACGCCAACCAATCTGTGAATACGGCTAGATCATACATCGCGCGGCCCTCCTGACATCCGGGACACGCTATACTGCCCATCGGCTATATGATAATTCACGATTATCTGCATCAGCTTCAAAAAAAGCCGAATAATGACCAACATCAACAATATCCGCATGTTCACCCGCGTCTATGAATTGGAGAACATGTCTGCCGCCGCCCGTGATCTGCGCGTCTCCGCCGCCGTGGCGTCATCGCGGATCGGGGAATTGGAGAAGCGTTTGGGGATTCGCCTGTTCACCCGGACCACGCGGTCGATCCAGCCGACGGAACAAGGGCGCATCTTCTATCCCAAGGCGATCAAGGTGCTGGAGGCGCTGGAAGAAGCCGAGGCCGCCGTGCACGAGATCACGCTGAACCCGCGCGGGTCGATCTTTGTCTCGGCCCCGCTGGGGATCGGGCGGCGGCTGATCGCGCCGAACGTGGCCCTGTTCCACGAGAAGTACCCCGATGTTCACACCCGCCTTCGTCTGTCGGACCGCGCGCTGGACCTGATGGGCGAAGGGCTCGACGTGGCCTTTGTCGTCGGGAACCCGCCGGATTCCGGGCTGCGGATCAAGCCGATCGCCGAGTTTCCCCGCGTTCTATGCGCCGCGCCGTCCTATATCGAGCGGCGGGGCATGCCGGTGGATGGCAGCGACCTGATCAATGACAATCACGCGTGCCTTCTGTTGCGCTTTCCCGGGTCCACCGAGTTCAGATGGACCCTCAGCACCAGCGATGGCTACGAGAAATTCGACGTCACGGGGCCGTTTGCCTGCGACGACGGGGATGTGTTGACGGCTTGGGCCTTGGATGGGCGCGGGATCATCAACAAGCCGCTTTTCGAGGTGGAGGATCATCTGGCATCCGGCGAATTGGTCGCCGTCTGCGAGGCCTCCAACCCCCTGCCCGCACAACTTGCAGTCCTTTACCCGCACAAGAAGAACCAAGACCCGAAAAGCCGGTTCTTCATCGACTTCATGTCCGAACGGCTGAAAGCCGCATTGGCCTAGCTGCCGCGATAGGTGCCGTAGCTGAAGGGGCTCAACAGCAGCGGCACGTGGTAATGGGCCTCCGCGTCAGACATGCCGAAGCGGATCGGTATTTCGTCGAGGAACAATGGATCATCCCCGGCCTGACCCGTGGCGCGCAGGTAATCGCCCGCACAGAAGACCAGTTCATACGAACCAGTCTCAAAGCTCTCCGCAGGCAGGATCGGGGCATTGGTGCGCCCGTCATCGTTGGTCACGACCTCCAGAAGCTTGCGATGGGAATTGCCGGACAGCTTGTAGAGCATGATTTTCAGCCCTGCCGCCGGGCAACCCCGGGCCGTGTCCAGAACATGTGTTGTCAGATATCCCGCCATGATGCACCTCTTTGCCTTGGTTCCCTGTCACTGAGACATGGGAGATTGCTTTGAAATGCAAGAAGCTCTGAAACACTTTCAACTTTTTCTTGAAAGACCGAAGCGTCCTCGCGGTTTATGCGAAGATTGGGATAGGAGTGCAATTTGAAACGATATGACCGCGATATGTCCGGATATGGGTCGACCCCGCCGGCGGCTGAATGGCCCGGTGGCGCGAAGATCGCCCTCCAATTCGTCCTCAATTACGAGGAGGGGGGTGAGAATTGCATCCTCCACGGCGATGCCGCATCCGAGGCGTTCCTGTCCGAGATCGTCGGAGCCGCCGCTTGGCCCGGGCAACGGCACTGGAATATGGAGTCGATCTATGAATACGGCGCGCGGGCCGGGTTCTGGCGGTTGCATAACCTGTTCACATCCCGCGACCTACCGCTGACGGTCTATGGCGTGGCGACAGCCTTGGCCCGATCGCCGGAGCAGGTGGCCGCAATGAATGCCGCGGGGTGGGAGATTGCGAGCCACGGTCTGAAATGGATCGAGTACAAGGACTTCACCCCGGAGGACGAGCGCGGCCACATCGTGCAGGCCAAGGCGCTGCACGAGGCCGTCACGGGGCAGGCGCCGCGCGGGTGGTATACGGGGCGGTGCTCCGAAAACACGGTGCGGCTGATCGCGGAAGACGGCAGTTTCGACTATGTTTCCGACAGCTATGCCGATGATCTGCCCTATTGGATCGACGTGGCCGACCGCCCGCAGCTGGTGATCCCCTACACGCTCGACGCCAACGACATGCGCTTCGCCACGCCGCAGGGGTTCAACACCGGCGATCATTTCTTTGCCTATCTCAAGGACAGCTTCGACACGCTCTATGCGGAAGGGCAGGCAGGCGCGCCCAAGATGATGAGCGTTGGGATGCATTGCCGCCTTCTGGGACGCCCCGGCAGGGCGGCGGCGCTGGCACGGTTCCTCGACTATGTGCAGGGCCATGACGACGTCTGGGTCGCGCGCCGGATCGACATTGCGGAGCATTGGATGAAAACGCATCCCTACAAGGCGCCGGACCTGCGCCCGTCCCGCATGTCGAAAGATGATTTCGTGGCCGCGTTCGGCAGCATCTTCGAGCATTCTCCGTGGATCGCCGAGCGCGTCTTTGACGGGGAGCTTGGGCCCGCCCATGACAGCGCCACCGGCATCCATGCCGCCCTTACCGTGCAATTCCGGCTGGCGAGTGAAGAGGGGCGGCTGGGCGTGTTGAACGCACACCCGGATCTTGCAGGCAAGCTGGCGCAGGCCAAGCGGCTGACGGCGGAATCGACGTCCGAGCAATCGTCGGCCGGGTTGGATGCATTGACCGATGCCGAACGCCAGACCTTCACGGACCTCAACACGCAATATGTGGCGCAGTTCGGCTTTCCCTTCATCATCGCCGTACGCGACCATGACAAGGCCAGCATCCTGTCGGCCTTTCACGAGCGCCTGACCCATTCCCGCGACGCAGAATTCGCCGAGGCCTGTCACCAGGTCGAACGGATCGCGCTTCACCGATTGAGGGATTTGTTCGCACAATGACCGAACGCCGCACATATTTTGCGCCCCAGGGCGGGCTTGCACCACAGACGCAGGTGCTGACCGATCGGGCCGTGTTCACCGAAAGCTACGCGGTGATACCCAAGGGGGTGATGCAGGATATCGTCACCAGCGCCTTCCCCTTCTGGGATGACACCCGAGCCTGGGTCCTGGCCCGGCCCATGACCGGCTTTGCGGAAACCTTCGCACAATATGTGATGGACGTGGCACCGGGTGGCGGATCGGACAGGCCAGAGCCCGATGAGACGGTTCAGGCCGGGATCTTCGTGATGGAAGGCGAGGTCGAGATTACCCTTGGCGACAGCGCCCGTACCCTGACCCCCGGTGGCTATGCCTATCTTCCTGCCGGCAGCGGTTGGAGCCTGCGTAATCGGACGTCGGGCCACGCAAAGTTCCATTGGATCCGCAAACGTTACCAACCCGTGGAAGGGTTGGACCGCCCCGAGCCGGTCTTCACCCATGACGATGACGTGGACCCTGTGCCGATGCCGGACACGGACGGCGTCTGGTCCACAACCCGCTTTGTCGACCCCAGCGATTTGCGCCACGACATGCACGTCAATGTCGTGACCTTTCAGCCGGGTGGTGTGATCCCGTTCGCGGAAACCCACGTGATGGAACACGGGATTTACGTGCTGGAAGGCAAGGCCGTCTATCGCCTCAACCAGGATTGGGTGGAGGTTGAGGCGGGAGATTTCATGTGGCTGCGCGCCTTCTGCCCGCAGGCCTGTTATGCCGGGGGGCCGGGGCCGTTCCGCTACCTGCTCTACAAGGACGTCAACCGGCATCCGGCGATGCACCTATGAGATCGCTTGTCGCCACTGCGATCACGGCGGAGGCTTTCAAGCCCTACGGCGAAGTGATCGAAGTCGGCACAGTCCAACCGCTGTTGATCAATGCGGGGATGTGCAACCGGTATACCGACCTTGCGACATTCGACATCGAAGACGGCACAGTCGGGCTTAGCCTGTTCCAGGCGACGCTGCGCGACATGCCGTATACCTGCGACCTGCTGGAGCGTCATCCGCTTGGCTCCCAATGCTTCATCCCGATGTCCGACGCCGCGTATCTCGTGATCGTCGCGCCCGACGACGGGGGCCGACCCGGCCCCGCTTCCGCATTTCTGGCCACCCATTCGGTCGCCGTAAACCTGGCACGCAACACCTGGCACGGCGTTCTTGCGCCGATCGCCGGGTCCGGCCTTTTCGCCGTAATCGACAGGGTCGGCGATGGCCCCAACCTTGAGGAGTACCGGATGGAGGAGCCGGTGCTTGTCACATCAACGAAACGGTGACGACAGGTCATCTGGAGGGACAAGAAGATGGCTGACAACAGCATCGGAACGCCAGCGCAGCTCCGCGATCCGAATTACACACCGGCGCTTCACCGCGCGGTTCCACTGGGCATCCAGCACGTGCTGGCCATGTTCGTATCAAACATCACGCCCGCGATCATCATCTCCGGCGCCGCCGGGTTCGGGTTCGGCTCCGATGCGGGGGCCAATGGCTTCCCGGACATGACATACCTGATCCAGATGTCGATGCTATTCGCAGGCATCGCCACGCTGTTCCAGACGATCGGCCTGGGGCCCGTGGGCGCGCGCCTGCCGATCGTCCAGGGCACGTCTTTCGCTTTCATTCCGATCATGATCCCGCTTGTCGCAGGTCAGGGGGTCGAGGCGCTTCCGGCACTGTTCGGCGGGGTCGTCGTGGGCGGTCTGTTCCACGCCGTTCTGGCGACGTTCATCGGCAAGATCCGCTTCGCCCTTCCGCCGCTTGTCACCGGCCTTGTCGTTACGATGATCGGCCTGGCGCTGGTGAAGGTCGGCATCCAATACGCAGCCGGCGGTGTTCCGGCGATCACCCAGCCGGAATACGGCAGCCTTCTGAACTGGGGCGCGGCGCTTGTGGTCGTCTTCGTGACGCTCGGGTTGAAATTCTTCGCGCGTGGCATGCTGTCGGTATCCGCCGTTGTGATCGGCATCATCGCGGGCTACATCTATGCGCTGATGTTCGGCATGGTCACGTTCGAGGGGATCGGAACTTCTTGGGGTCGCGCCGCACCCTTCGCCTTGCCCGAGCTCTTCCGCTACGGCTTCGAATTCTCGATCGCGGCGGTTGTCGGCTTCTGCCTGATGGCGTTCGTGTCGGCGGTCGAAACCGTCGGCGATGTGTCGGGCATCACCAAGGGTGGCGCGGGGCGCGAGGCGACCGACAAGGAAATTTCCGGCGCGACCTATGCCGATGGTGTCGGCACCGCGATTGCGGGCCTGTTCGGTGGCTTCCCCAACACTTCCTTCAGCCAGAATGTCGGACTGATTGCCATGACCGGCGTGATGAGCCGCCATGTCGTGACCATCGGCGCGCTGTTCCTGATCCTGTGCGGTCTTGTGCCGAAGGTCGGCGCGGTGATCCGCACCATCCCGATCGAGGTTCTGGGCGGTGGTGTCATCGTGATGTTCGGCATGGTCGTGGCCGCAGGCATCTCGATGCTGTCGGACGTGAACTGGAACCGCCGGAACATGGTGATCTTCGCGATTTCGCTGTCCGTTGGTCTGGGCCTGCAACTTGACCCGCAGGCGGTGCAATACTTGCCCGAGACGCTGCGCATCCTCATGACCTCGGGCCTTCTTCCCGCGGCATTGATCGCGATCGTGCTGAACCTCGTTCTGCCGGAGGAGCTGGCCGCCGAATCCACCGAAGAGGTATCGGGCGGCATGGCGGGTCACGGCGAAGGCAGCTTGCCCAAAAGCTGAGGCACTTGGAAAATCGTTTGCCATAGGCAGCTCCGGTGCGGATCGGGGCTGCCTCTTTCATTGGGGCACACACGCTCAAGTTGACTTGCACACCCTATCGGGCAGAAGATGCGTCGTTGTCCGAAAGCCATCCCCATGCCCCGAGACACCCGTGCAGATATCCCCATTGCCCCGCAGCTTGGCGGCGGGCCGCGGCCGGGATTGTGCACCGATTGCGGGATCAGCCGGATGGGGGACGGCAAGGCATGTGGCAAAGCCTGCCAATTCATCCAGCCCGATTATCCGGGCGCGGAACGGCGCGTCCATGGGCGTGTCACGGACCCCGATAGAGGGGAAGAGGCGTTTTTTGGCGTCACCCAAGCCATGCACCGTGCCCGTCTGCGCGTTCCCGCCTCCGGTGCGCAATGGACGGGCCTGACCACGGAATTGGCGGCTGAACTGCTCCGCTCCGGCACCGTGACCGCCGTGCTTACGGTCGCCCCGGACCCGGAGGATCGCTGGAAGCCCCTGCCTGTCATCGTGACGGAACCCGAGGGGCTGGCCCAATGCCGCGGGATGCGGATGGGGTTTGGCCCCACGCTGGCGGCGCTGGAGCCGGCAATGGAGGCCGGGCACAAGCGCATCGCGGTGATCGGAATCCCCTGCCAGGTCTACGCACTTCGGCAGATCGAGGCGGATTTGGGGTTGGAGCGTCTATACGTCATCGGAACCCCGTGTTCGGACAACACGACCACCGAGAAATTCCACGATTTTCTTGCGCTTCTGGACGAGCGGCCCGATGCGATCAGCTACCTCGAATTCCGAGCCGATTATCGTGTGGAGTTGCGCTTTGACGATGGAAGGCCGACCCGCGTGGTGCCGTTCCTGCAATTGCCGATCTCAAAGCTGCCGCCCGATTTCTTCCCCCTGACCTGCAAGACATGCGTGGATTATACCAACCGGCTGGCTGACATCACCGTGGGCTATATGGGCGGCGATGGGGATCAATGGGTCATCACCCGCAATGTAAGCGGGGCGGAGATGTGGGAGGCGATTTCAGATCGGGTGGCCATCCGTCCGCTGACAGACAAGGGCAAGCGCGAGGGCGCGGTGAAGGGATTTCTCGCCAACACGGAGCGGGCGGCGGGCGGGATGCCGTTGCGCTCCATGCCCGATTGGCTGCGTCCCGTGGTGTCTTTCCTCCAGCCAAGGATCGGGCCACGGGGCCTCGAATTCGCCCGGGCGCGGGTGGAGATGAAAGCCATCGAGACGATCCTGCACCTGCGTCGCGCCCATCCCGCCCGGGTCAAGAACATGGTGCCTGAGCATGTCTGGCGCGTGGCTGAGCGTTACGGATTGACGCGCAAAGACGGGGAGTGAAGGGGGGCTTTGCGCGTCTTGCTCGTTTTAATGCTGAGCTTGACCCTGGGGACTGTCCACATGGTTTCGGATCAACCCACTCCCAACAAGAACAAAACGTGAATATACTCCGCGCCTATGGGATTCGCGGAACTCTCTATCACGTCCAACTTCACCTTCCTCACGGGCGGTTCTCACCCCGAGGAATATGCAAGACGTGCCGCTTTTCTTCAGTTGGATGCCATTGCCATCGCCGATGCGAACTCCGTCGCCGGTGTCGTTCGCGCCTGGTCGGAATTGCGCAAGATCCAGCAGGAGATAGACGACGCGAAAGCCGCCGCCGCTGATCCGATCGGCCCACCGCGCCCCGATCACGTTCCCCCGGCGCCGCGCGCGCCGATCGACCATGTGCCGCGTCTTCTGCCTGCCAGTCGCCTGGTCTTCGACAACGGGATGGAGATCACCGCCCTGCCGAGGGATCGCGAGGGCTGGGGCACTTTGTGCCGGTTGCTGTCGACCGGCAGGCTCAGGGCGGAGAAGGGGAAGTGCGACCTGAGACTGGACGACCTTATGGAGCGGAATGGCGGGCTGACCCTGCTGCTCCATGCGCCGAGGCGGGTCACGAAACGCTGGCTGCGTGCGGCCGAACGGATCGCCCCCCTGTCCCCCTATCTGTGCCTGTCACCGATTTATGACGGGCAGGACAGCGTTCGCTTTGGCGCGCAGACACGGATCGCCGGAACCCTGGGCCTGAGAACCGTCGCCTCCGCCCGTCCGCTGATGCACCATGGTCGCCGTCGTCGCCTGAGCGATGTTCTGACCTGTATCCGCCAGGGTATTCGGGTGGAGGATCTGGGCACCGCCGCGCAGGCCAATGCCGAACAACGCCTGCGCAGCGAGACGGAGATGCGCAACATCTTCAACGGCCATGAAGACGCCGTTGCGCGCAGTATGGAGGTCGTCGACGGGCTGCGTTTCGACATTCAAAGCCTGCGCTACGAATATCCGTCCGAGATCACCGGCAACGAAACCGCCGCTGAGCGTCTGCGCCGCCTTGCCATTGAGGGGCTGCGATGGCGCTATCCCAAGGGCGTGCCCGAACGGGCGGAGCGGCAGCTGAACCATGAACTTCAACTGATCAAGAAGCTCGGCTATGAGCCCTATTTCCTGACGGTGCATGACATCGTGGCCTTCGCGCGATCCAAGAACATCCTGTGCCAGGGGCGGGGATCGGCGGCCAATTCGATCACCTGCTACGCGCTTGGCGTCACATCGGTCAGCCCCGAGGTCGGGACAATGGTGTTCGAACGCTTCGTGTCGGAGGCCCGCAACGAGCCCCCCGATATCGACGTGGATTTTGAACACGAGCGTCGCGAGGAGGTGATCCAGCACATCTACGAACGCTATAGCCGAGAGCGCGCGGGCCTGTGCGCCACGGTGATTCATTACCGCGGCAAGCGCGCCGTGCGGGAGGTCGGAAAGGCGATGGGCCTGTCGGAAGATATCCTGTCGGCGCTCAGCTCCCAGATCTGGGGGTCGTGGTCCAAGACCGGGCCGGAGATGGAGCGGATGCGCGAGATCGGCCTTGATCCGGACAGTCCGCGCCTGGCCCAGACCATTCACCTGATCGAGGAGATCATCGGTTTCCCGAGGCACCTGAGCCAGCATGTCGGCGGCTTTGTCATCACCGAAGGGCGTCTGGATGAACTGGTGCCGATCGAAAACGCCACGATGGCCAATCGCACGGTCATCTGCTGGGACAAGGACGACATTGACGCGCTCGGCATCCTGAAGGTGGATGTGCTGGCCCTGGGCATGCTGACCTGCATCCGGAAGGGCTTTGATCTGCTCGTGGAGCATCACGAAACGACATACACGCTGGCCACCCTGCCGCCCGAGGATCCGGTGGTCTATGACATGCTGTGCCGGGCCGATTCCCTTGGGGTGTTCCAGGTGGAAAGCCGCGCGCAGATGAATTTCCTGCCCAGAATGCGGCCGCGTTGCTTCTATGACCTGGTGATCCAGGTCGCCATCATCCGCCCTGGCCCGATCCAGGGCGACATGGTGCATCCGTTCATCCGCCGCCGGAACGGGGAGGAAGAGGTCAGCTTCCCTTCAGACGAGTTGGGGCGGGTTCTGGGCAAGACCCTCGGGGTGCCCCTGTTCCAGGAACAGGCGATGCAGATCGCCATCACCGGGGCGGGCTTCACCCCCGATGAATCAGACCGCCTGCGCCGGTCACTGGCGACGTTCAAGAAGCACGGCAATGTCAGCGATTTCCGCACGCGGTTCCTGAAGGGCATGGGCGACAAGGGCTATGAGCGCGACTTCGCGGAGCGGTGTTTTTCGCAGATCGAAGGCTTTGGCTCTTACGGGTTTCCCGAAAGCCACGCGGCGAGTTTCGCCCTGCTGGTCTATGCGTCGAGCTGGCTGAAATGCCACCACCCCGGCATCTTCGCCTGCGCGCTTCTGAATGCTCAACCGATGGGGTTCTACGCCCCCGCCCAGATCGTGCGGGACGCGCGGGAACACGGGGTGGAGGTGCGGCCCGTCTGTGTGAACCAGTCGAAATGGGAAAACATCATGGAGCGCACGGAGGCCGGGGACCTGGCGCTCAGGTTGGGGTTCCGGCAGATCAAGTCGATGCGCGAGGATGAAGCCGAGTGGGTCGTCGCGGCACGGGGCAATGGCTATCACGCGGTGGAGGATGTCTGGCGGCGTGCAGGGGTCGATGCTCGCATCCTCACGATACTGGCCGAGGCCGATGCCTTTGCGGCCTGCGGCCTGTCGCGGCGCGACGCGCTCTGGGCCGCCCGTGCTTTGACGCCGCGCAACGAACTGCCCCTGTTCGCGGGCGATCTGGATGGCGAGGGGATCGTGGAGCAAGCGGTCTTGCTGCCGCAGATGAGTGAGGGGGAGCAAGTGGTGGAGGATTACGTGTCGATGCGGCTGACGCTCAGGACCCATCCCGTGGCCCTGATCCGCGACCGGCTGAGCCCGGGGATTGATCCAAGGCTTCTGGAACCCGTGGCCCCAGCAAAGGTCGAAATCGACACGGAAGAGAAACCTCAACCTCGCACGGCTTTGCCCGCACCCAACGCGATCGGAACCGCCACGTTACAGTGACGGCGTCACAACCCGAATTTCGGGCGCTTGTCCCCCACGGCCTTCATCACGCGTACGAGTTCCTGGCTGATCCCGGCCTCGCTCAGGGCATGGCCGGCACCACGCACCATGTGCAGGCGGCCCGCGGCCCAACCCCGCGCAAGCGTATGGGCAGAGATCGGGGGGCAGATCATGTCGTACCGGCCCTGCACGATGGTGCCGGGGATGTGGGCGATGCGGTGCAGATCGCGCAGGATCTGGCCGTCTTCCTCAAGAAAGCCCTTGTTGACGAAATAGTGGTTCTCCAACCGGGCAAAGGCGCGCGCGTAATCCGCGGGGCTTTCGCCGCCATGGCCGTCACTGTCCATCGACGCCAGCGCATTTTCCCACGCGGCCCAGGCGCGGGCGAACCGCGTCTCCACCATCAGATCACCGGAGAACAGGCGCCGGTTATAGGCCGCGATCAGGTCGCCCCTTTCCTCCTCCGGGACAAGGCTGACGAACCGCGCCCATTGATCGGGCCAGAATTGCCCCGCGCCGCCGCCATAAAACCAGTCCAGTTCTCGCTGCATCGACAAGAACACGCCGCGCAGGGCCAGATACGCCACCGGGCCTGGATGCGCCTGCGCATAGATCAGGCCCAGGGTCGCACCCCAGGATCCGCCGAACACGGCCCAACGATCAATGCCCAGGGTGTGCCGGATGCGCTCGATATCCGCGACAAGGTGCCAGGTCGTGTTGCCCTTGGTCGAGGCGTGGGGCCGCGACCGGCCGCATCCACGCTGGTCAAACAGGATCACGCGCCAGACATCGGGATCGAAATAGCGCCGCATCGCGGGGCTGCATCCACCGCCCGGCCCGCCATGGAGGACCACGACAGGCGCACCGCGCGGGTTGCCGCATTGCTCCACATAGATGTGATGGCCGTCGCCCACATCCAGCATGCGCTGATCGAAGGGGTCGATCGGCGGGAACAAATGCGCGGCTGCGCGCTTTTGGCCGGAGAACTTATCCATTGTCCTCCTATATAGACCGTTGGGTCGGGAACGACACGCCCGGAATTGCACGATGAGCGAGGGATTTTCATGAGCGCCGCACCTCAGACAACCGTCGATGACGCCGAGATCGCCAAGTTTGAGGCGATGGCCGCCGAATGGTGGGATGTCGACGGCAAATTCAAACCGCTCCACATGCTCAACCCCACGCGGCTGGATTACATTACCAGCCAGATCGCGGCGGAGTTCGGGCGCGACCTGAAGGCAAACGCGCCGTTTGCGGGCCTGCGCATCCTCGATATCGGGTGCGGCGGCGGTTTGCTGGCAGAGCCGATGGCACGGCTTGGGGCGGACGTGGTCGGTGCCGACGCGGCGGAGAGGAACATCCCCGTGGCGCAGGTTCATGCGGAACAATCGGGATTGAAGATCGACTATCGCCACACCACGGCGGAGGCGCTGGCTGACGCGGGTGAACAATTCGACGTCGTCCTCAACATGGAAGTTGTCGAACACGTGGCCGATCCGTTGGCCTACCTGACCGCATGCCAGCAACTTCTGAAGCCTGGCGGGTTGATGATCTGCTCTACGCTCAACCGGAACCCGAAAAGCTACCTCATGGCGATCATCGGGGCGGAACATGTGATGCGCTGGCTTCCCAAGGGCACCCATGAATGGTCGAAATTCATCACTCCGGACGAGTTGTTCGACCTCATCGGACAGGCCGGTTTGGACCCGGTGGACCGCAAAGGATTCGTCTTCAACCCGATCCTGTGGACCTGGGGATTGAGCGACCGGGATCTGAGCGTCAACTACGTCACGGCATCCGTGAAGCGGTGAGGTCGCGATGATGCGCAAGGACGCCCATCCTACATCTCCCCGTCGCCCTCCAGCTTGACGCGCATGTCGCGCATGACCGGCAGGGTGGAGCGCACCTTGTCCGCCCCGATCTCCGACACCGCCTCTGCAAGGATCGGCGCGATGGCCGAGATCGCGGCATCGCGTGCACGGCGGCCAGCAGGGCTGATGGAGATCATCTTGCGCCGTGCATCGTCCCAATCAGGCCGCACATGGATATGGCCCGCCCATTCCAGCCGGTTGAGCGTGTTCGTCATAGCCCCCCGGGTGAGGTGAAAGGCACGCGCCAGTTCCGCAGGGGTCTTTTCGTCCTGCACGCGGCTGAGGTGGTTGAGCACGGAGAAGTGGCTCAACTCCATCCCCTTAGGCAGCGCCTTGGACAACCGCGCCCGGGCCAGTTGACCCACCATGAAAACCTCGCTGAACAGCGCGACGGAGAGGGGATCATCGGAGGTCGACATGGGCCGGATAAAAACGCCGCAGCGCGGCGTAACGCAACCCTCAACCTTGCCGCTGGGTCACTCCGCCGCGAGCAGCGGGTCCAGCTTGCCCGACCGGTCCAGAGCTGCAAGGTCGTCGTAGCCGCCGATATGGCTGTCATCTATGAAGATCTGTGGAACCGTATGGCGCCCGTTGGCGCGGCCCATCATCTCCTGCCGCTTGGCGGGATCGGCGGCGACATCCACCTCGGAAAAACGGACGCCCTTGTCGTTCAGCATCCGCTTGGCAGCATGACAGTAACCGCACAGCGGCGATGTGTAGATTTCGATCATGGGCATGTCCCAGAGCCTCCCGACGGTGTTGCCGGGATAACCTATGTGTCTGGTCCGACGCGCGCTAGGGCAAGGACGCACACATTTTTGGCACCGGCCCGACGACAGGCTTGGGTGGCCGCGGAAAACGTCGCGCCGGAGGTCATGACATCGTCGATCAACACCACGTCGCGCCCGTCCAACGCTGCCGCATGGCGTGGGTGGGGCGTAATCGCCGCGTCGAGATTGGCAAAACGCGCTTCACGGTCTCGTCCGTCCTGGGTCGGGGTAAGCCGTGCCCGCAGCAGCGCCATCGGGGCAACCTCCGCATTGATGTGCCGGGACAGGGCATGGGCCAGCAGCGCCGCCTGATTGAAGCGTCGGCGCGCGAGCCTTGTCCAATGTAGGGGGATCGGCACCAGAACAGGATCGTCCAAGGGTACATCGTCAATGGCGCGCGCCATCCACGGACCGGCGGCGCGCGCGACCTCCGCCCGATCCCCGTGCTTCAGGGCAAGCACAAGTTTTCGCCCGACACCGTCATAGGCGAAGACCGCGCGCCCGTGGTCCCAGGGTCTGGCGATACGTTCGCAATCGCGGCAGGTCAGAGCCTCCCCCCGGTCCGGGGTCTGCCCGGGTAGGCCGGTGCCGCACAGGTCACAAGCCGCGCCGAGCACGAACGGCGTGTCGCCCCAGCACGCGCCGCAAATCGCAAAGGAATCCTCCACCATCGTTCCGCAATTCAGGCATTCGGGCGGGAAGACCGCGTGTAGGATTGATTGCAATCTCACCAGCGGCTCCTAGATTGCCGCGGGTTGACCTTGGCCCGGCAGGCAGAACGTGCAGATCCCATCCCAAACTCCTTCCCTGACAGATCCGCGAGCCCTCGCCGCACGCCGCGCGCGCATGTCCGACGACGCCCGCTTCCTCCACGACGAGGCGATGTCTGAAGTGCAGGAGAGGCTGCAAGACGTTAACAGAACGTTTACAGCACCCGCGATCGTGACGGATTTTCCGAAAATCTGGCAGGAATTGATGCCGGACGCGCGGATCGTACCGATGGCGGAGGTGCTGGATCTGGATGCGGGTGACCATGACCTCGTGCTCCACGCCATGTCGCTCCATTGGGCCGATGACCCGGTGGGGCAGGTCGTGCAATGCCGCCGCGCCCTGCAACCTGACGGACTTTTTCTTTCGGTCGCCTTCGGTGGCGCCACCCTGCAGGAGCTTCGCGCGGCCCTGGCGGAGGCCGAGACGCGCGTGACCGGCGGGCTCAGCCCGCGCGTCGCGCCAATGGCAGAAATCCGAGAAATGGGCGGCCTTTTGCAACGGGCGGGTCTGGCACTTCCGGTGGCCGACAGCTTCCGCAAGATCGTGACCTATTCCAACGCCATCGCGCTGATGCATGATCTGCGCGCCATGGGCGAGGGAAATGCCCTGGCCGGCCGGCACAGGGCAATTCCGCCCCGCGCATTGTTCCCAACGGCCGCCGCGATCTATGCCGAGTCGTTTCCGGCAGAACAAAATCGCATCCAAGCGACGTTTGAATTCGTATTCCTTACAGGATGGGCGCCCCATGAGAGCCAGCAGAAACCCCTGCGGCCCGGTGCGGCGACGTCCCGTTTGGCCGACGCGCTGAGCACAACCGAATTTGACGAGGCCGCCAATCCGGTCCATGACCGGCCCGACGACGAAAGCCCGAACAGCAAATGAACATGATGCAAGCGACCCCCGCGCCAGCCCTGAGCCATGCCCCTGCCGATCACCCCAAGGTGACATTCGGAAAAGTCGGCGTCCTTCTGGCCAATCTCGGTACGCCCGACAATCACGATTACTGGTCGATGCGCCGGTATCTGAACGAATTTCTGTCGGACAAGCGGGTCATAGATTACAGCCCGTGGATCTGGCAGCCTCTCTTGCAGCTTATCATCCTGACAAAGCGGCCATTTTCATCCGGCGCGGCCTACAAGAGCATCTGGAACGAGGAAGCGGGGGAAAGCCCGCTGATGACGATCACCAAGCAACAGACAGCCAAGATGAAGGCACTGATGGCCGAACGTTATGGCGATGACGTGATCGTCGATTTCTGTATGCGGTACGGCAATCCGTCCACCAAATCCAAGGTGGATGAATTGGTGGCCCAGGGCTGCACGAAGATCCTCTTCTTTCCCCTATACCCGCAATATGCGGGCGCGACATCGGCCACAGCCTGCGACCAGTTCTTTCGCAGCCTAGAGAACATCAAGTGGCAGCCGCAGGTCCGCACGGTGGAGCCGTACTATGAACATCCGCTCTATATCGACGCGCTCGCGAAGTCGGTCGAGCGTGCCTATGGGCAGATGGAGGTGAAGCCCGATGTGCTTGTCGCCAGCTATCACGGTGTGCCGAAGCGGTACCTGATGGAAGGCGATCCCTACCATTGCCAATGCCAGAAGACGACGCGCCTGTTGAGGGAGCGGTTGGGTTGGGCCGACACGGATATCGTTACAACGTTCCAAAGCCGGTTCGGCCCGGAGGAATGGTTGCAGCCTTACACGGTCGAGGAGGTTGCGCGCCTGGCGGAGCAAGGCAAGAAGCGGATCGCGGTGATTGCCCCCGCATTCTCAGCCGACTGCATCGAGACCCTGGAAGAGATCAACGAAGAGATCGCCGAAAGCTTCGAGCATGCGGGTGGGGAGCACTTCACCTACATCCCCTGCCTCAACGACGACGACGCCCATATGGGCGCCTTGTCCACGGTGGTCGAGGAAAATTTGAAGGGTTGGCTGGACTGATCCGGGCCGCGCGGCGGCTCAGGCCGCTTGGGCAGACCCCACGGGACGCCCGGTGAACAATTGCTCACCGACACGCACGGTGACGAAGCCGTTCGACAGGCGTTTCACGAAATTGCCTTGGATGGACACGCATGTCCCAATCACGACGGTTGTGAGCACAATCAATTCCCCCCGGATGAATGTTCCCTTAATGTTAGCAATATCGGTTAACAAATCACTTAAAAAATGGTGATTGTTTTCCACTTTCTGCCGATTTTCGCGCCGTTAGGCGCATTTCGCGGACGTTGAGTACAGCCAGACCGGTAATCGCTCCCGCATTCGCGTATCAAAGCCAGTCGCGGAGAATCGGGATCAGCGGGACGTCGGCGGCGGGCATGGGATAGTCGCGGAGCGCATTCGGCCGCACCCAGGCCAAGACCTGCCCTTCCCGCGATTGCGGAACGCCGTCCCATTTCCGACAGGCGAAGAGCGGCATGAGCAGGTGAAAGTCGTCGTAGGAATGGCTGGCGAAGGTCAACGGAGCAAGACAGCTTTGCCAGGTGTCGATCCCGAGTTCTTCCTGAAGCTCCCGGATCAGGGCGGCTTCGGGCGTCTCCCCCGGTTCCACCTTGCCGCCGGGAAATTCCCACAGGCCCGCCATGGATTTTCCCTCGGGCCGTTGGGCCAGAAGAACCCGTCCGTCAGCGTCGATCAGGGCGACGGCAGACACCAGGACGGTCTTCACGAACGGTAATCCGCGTTGATGTCGATATAGGCGTGCGTCAAGTCGCAGGTCCAAACCGTCGCGCTGCCCCGGCCAAGGCCCATGTCCACGTCAATCAGAAGATCCGACTGCTTCATGTAGGCGGCGCCGTCCGCCTCCTTGTAGCTTTCCGCGATCCATCCGTTTTCGGCCACCAGAACGTCGCCGAACCGGATGGTCAGGCGATCCCGGTCCGCCGTGGCACCGGATTTGCCGACGGCCATGACGATGCGGCCCCAATTCGGATCCTCCCCCGCAATGGCGGTTTTCACCAGCGGGGAATTGGCGATGGAACGCGCGACCTTGTCGGCATCGCGGGCGGATTTTGCGCCGCTGACGCGGACCTCTACGAATTTCGTGGCGCCCTCCCCGTCGCGCACAATCTGATGGGCCAGATCCAGCATCACCTTGTCGAGCGCGGCGGCAAAGGCCTTCCCCTCCATCGAGCGGCCCGACGCAAGCGGCACGTTGCCTGCGGCACCGGTGGCGGCCATCAGAACGGTGTCGGATGTGGAGGTGTCGCTGTCCACGGTCACGGCATTGAAGCTGCCTTTGGTCGACGCGCTCAGCATCGCTTGCAGACCGTCTTGGGTGACGGCGGCGTCGGTGAAGATATAGCCAAGCATCGTCGCCATATCCGGTGCGATCATGCCGGAACCTTTGGCGAATCCCATGATCGTTACCGGGACACCGCCGACATCACAGGTTGCGACGGACCCTTTCGGGAACGTGTCAGTGGTCATTATCGCGCGTGCGGCCGCCTCAGCCGCGTCAGTCTTCAGCATTTTGGCCATGGCCGGCATAGCATCGGTGATCTTGTGGGCTGGCAAAGGCTCCCCGATGACACCGGTGGCGGAGGTGAAGATATTGTCGGCGGGCAGTTTCAGCGCCTTCGCGGCGGCCTTGGTGATTGCGTCGACATCCGACACGCCGCGTTGACCGGTGAAGGTATTGGCATTGCCGGAATTCACAACGATTGCGAACCCGTCCGAAGCCTCTTCACCCAAGCGAGCGAGCTTGGCCTGGCAATCCAAGACGTTGGCCGACCGCGTGGCCGACGTGGTGAAGACCCCGGCAATGGTCGATCCCGCTGCGATATGGGCCAGCATGACGTCGACACGATTCTTGTAGCGGACGCCCACCGCATCGGCGGCAAAGCGCACCCCTTCGATCACGGGAAGGTCGGGAAAGGCGTCCGGCGCAAGCGGCGAGACCTTGAGCTTGGTCCCGCCCGTCGCCACGGCCAGCTTGGTCTTCACCTTGCCCGCCTTGTCGGGCTTCGGAGAGGCGGATTTCCCCGCCTTCCCCTTTTTCTTCTTCACGTCGTCGGACTTGTCCGCTTTCTTTTTCTTCTTCTTGTCCTTGGCCAAGGGCCCCTCCCGACGTTTGAGCCGATTATTCGGCGATCAGGTCGAGATTGCGGATGACTGCGGCGTCAATGTCAAGTTCCGGGCGGTCGATCTCTGCCTCGGCGGTCAGTTCTTCCAGGCGCGTATCTACGCGCGCGCGGCGCAGACCCTCTTCCAATTCGGCGGCCACATCCTCCAGCGTCGGCAGCGGCTGCTCGCGAATTTCATTGAGAAGCACGACGTGCCAGCCGAATTGCGTCTGGACGGGGGCGGAAACTTCGCCGGGCTCCAACGCGACGACGGCGTCTTCGAATTCGGGTACCATCATGCCGGCGGTGAACCAACCCAGCGCGCCGCCATTGGGTCCCGAAGGGCCGATGGAATGCTCTGCTGCCAATTCCGCGAAATCCGCGCCCTCGCCCAGTTGCGCGATGATGTCCTGCGCCTCTTCCTCGGTTTCCAGAAGGATGTGCGCGGCGTTCATTTCGACCACCGGCTCGGCCTCACCGTAGATGGCGTCGTATTCGGCCTGAAGCTCTTCTTCGGTCAGTTCGGCCATCGCGACATCGTCCATGTAGAGCGCGGCAAGAAACGCGCGGCGCTCGTTCTCAAGCCCAAGGCGCATTTCCGGTGTCAGCTCTGCGGCCTCTGCCGCGTCGGCCAGAACCTGCTGCTGGACCAACTGCTCCAACATTCCGTCAAACAGGACCGCATCGGGGAGTTGCTGATATTCAGCTGGAAGCATCTGGCGCATGGCGATCAGGTGGCCCACCGTGATCTCGGACCCATTCACGGTCGCCAGCACTGTATCACCGCTGACATGACCATCGGCATAGGCCGGAACAGCGAGGCACGCGGCCATCGCGACGGAGGCGAAAAACGTCTTCATTGGGGAAAATCCTTTGTCTGGTTGCGACCCACCCGTACATCACGTTGCCGGGGGCGGGATCGCCTTACGTTGACTATCATCGGACCGCCCCTTATCTCGCATACGGGTTTCGCATCGGGGCCTTGGCCGTTGCCTTGGTAAATAGACCGCCGCGATGGGTCGAACAACCCGGGAACCCAACACGATATGGTTAGATGAATTCGGCCCGCCAGACCGGGCCGTGGAAGAGGTTGAACGACATGCTCGGATTGGGATCTATTGCAAAAAAGGTCTTCGGCTCGCCGAATGATCGCAAAGTGAAAGCCGTCCGTCCGATCATCGACCAGATCAACGCCCTGGAACCCGAATTCGAAGCGTTGAGTGACGAGGGCCTGATCTCCAAGACCGAGGAATTCCGCAAGCGCGCCATGGATGGCGAGAGCCTGGACGATCTGCTGCCCGAAGCCTTCGCCAATTGTCGCGAGGGTGCCAAGCGCGCCCTTGGCCTGCGGGCGTTCGATGTGCAGTTGATCGGTGGCCTGTTCATCCATCAGGGCAATATCGCCGAGATGAAGACGGGGGAGGGCAAGACACTCGTGGCGACCTTCGCCGCCTACCTCAACGCGCTGAAGGGCGAAGGCGTCCACGTGGTGACGGTCAACGACTACCTGGCCAAGCGCGACAGCGAATGGATGGGCAATGTGTTCAGCGCGCTCGGCATGACCACAGGCGTTGTCTATCCGCGCCAGCCCGAGCCGGAAAAGCGCGCAGCCTATGCCTGCGACATCACCTATGCCACCAACAACGAGTTGGGCTTCGATTACCTGCGCGACAATATGCGCGGGTCCATCGCGGAGATGGCGCAGCGCGGGCATAACTTCGCGATTGTCGATGAGGTGGATTCGATCCTGATCGACGAGGCGCGGACGCCGCTGATCATCTCAGGCCCGACGCAGGACCGCTCGGAGCTTTACGTCTCCATCGACAAGGTGATCCCCCATGTGAAGGAAGAGCACTTCACGCTCGACGAAAAGACACGTCAGGCGACCTTCACCGACGAGGGAAATGATTTTCTGGAAGAGGTCCTGCACGAACAGGGGATCCTGCCGGAGGGTCAGTCGCTTTACGATCCCGAAAGCACAACCATCGTTCACCACATCACCAACGCGCTCCGCGCCCACAAGGTGTTCCACAAGGACAAGGAATACATCGTGCGCGACGGTGAGGTCGTGCTCGTCGACGAATTCACCGGCCGCATGATGCCGGGCCGCCGCATGTCCGAAGGCCTGCATCAGGCGATCGAGGCCAAGGAAGGCTGCAAGATCCAGCCGGAAAACGTGACCTTGGCCAGCGTGACGTTCCAGAATTACTTCCGCTTGTACAGCAAGTTGGGCGGGATGACCGGTACGGCGGCGACGGAGGCGGAGGAATTCGCGTCCATCTACGGCCTCGGCGTGGTGGAGATCCCCACCAACCGACCCATCGCCCGCGAGGATGAGGATGACGCCGTCTTCCGCACCAGCCGGGAGAAATACGATGCCATCGTCGAAGCGATCGAGGAAGCTCACAAGAAGGGCCAGCCGGTCCTTGTCGGCACGACCTCCATCGAAAAGTCCGAGATGTTGGGCCAGTTGCTGACCAAGGCGGGGCTGCCGCACAATATTCTCAACGCGCGCCAGCACGAACAGGAAGCGCAGATCATCGCCAACGCGGGCAAGTTGGGTGCGGTCACCATCGCGACGAATATGGCCGGTCGCGGCACCGACATCAAACTGGGCGGCAATGTCGAGTTCAAGATCATGGAGGCCATCGCCGCGGACCCCGATGGCGATCCCGAGGACATCCGCGCGCGCATCGAAGCGGAGCACAAGACCGATGAACAGGCGGTCAAGGATGCGGGGGGGCTGTACGTGTTGGCCACCGAGCGCCACGAAAGCCGCCGGATCGACAACCAGCTGCGCGGCCGGTCGGGCCGACAGGGCGATCCGGGGAAGTCCAGCTTCTTCCTGTCCCTTGAAGATGACCTGATGCGCATCTTCGGGTCCGAACGGCTGGACAAGATGCTGTCGACGCTTGGAATGAAGGAAGGCGAGGCTATCGTGCACCCGTGGGTAAACAAATCGCTGGAGCGCGCGCAGGCCAAGGTCGAGGGGCGCAACTTCGACATCCGCAAGCAGTTGCTGAAATTCGACGATGTGATGAACGATCAGCGGAAGGTCGTCTTCGGTCAGCGCCGTGACATCATGGGCGCCGAAGACATCGCCGAGGTCGCCAAGGACATGCGCGACCAGGTGATCGAGGACATGATCGACACCTACATGCCGCCCAAGACCTATGCCGACCAATGGGACGTCGCGGGCCTGAAAGAGGCGGCGCAAAAGGTGCTTGGCGTCGACATGGATATCGAGAAATGGGCGGATGAAGACGGTCTGGACCAGGAAGAAGCGACCGAGCGGCTCGAACGCGCGGCGGACGAATACATGGCGTCCAAGGCCGTGCAATTCGGGCCCGAACAGATGCGCAACATCGAAAAGCAGGTGCTGCTGCAGACGATCGACCAGAAATGGCAGGAGCATCTTCTGACGCTTGAACATCTGCGGTCTGTCGTGGGTTTCCGCGGCTACGCGCAGCGCGACCCGTTGAACGAATACAAGACCGAGAGCTTTCAGTTGTTCGAAGGCATGCTGGACGGGCTACGCGCCGACGTGACGGAAAAGCTCGCCCGTATCCAGCCGCTCACCCCCGAACAGCAGGAGCAGCTTCTGGCGCAACTCAAGCAGCAGCAGGAGGCGGCGCAGAAGCAGCTGGCCGGTGCCAATGTGGGAAGCGATGCGCCCGCGCCAAGCGCCGATGCGGCCCCCGGTTTCGTCGAAGAAGATCCGACGACCTGGGGCAATCCGGGGCGCAACGATATGTGCCCCTGCGGGTCCGGCAAGAAGTTCAAGCATTGCCACGGGCGGCTGAGCTGACCGGCTGATCCCCATTTGACGACAGTGGAGGGAAATCGCCCCGGTTTTCCTCCAATTCCGGCACAATCGCGCCCTATTCGTGGTCGATACATCGAAGCCTGACCATAGGCGGAGTGTGTCCGATGACGTTGAATTCCATTGTTATCAAGATTTCGGCCGGAATGATTTTGGTGACTGGCTTGGTGCTGTTCGCCGCACAATCCGGCGCGCTTGACCGCTTCCGCGACGCGCAGGCCGCCCATGCCGGAACCGAGATCGCGGAGGAGCGTACGCTCGTGTCGTCCTCCCGGCCCGAGGGGGCTGGCCCGATCCTGCCGCAAATTGTGGTCAGTTCGGACGTGCGCCTGCCCATGGCGGCGGAACCAATCGCGCCCGAGGCCCTGACCGCACCCACCGGCTTTCCCGACGCCGCGCCGGATGTTCCGAATGCACCTTTGACCGAGGCGACGGAACTCAGCCCGCTTGGCTTGCCGTGCGACGTGACCGTGTCGGCCAGCCCGATGCCCGCGGCGATGGTCGCACTGGACGTCATGGCGCCCTGCCGGGCAGAGGCTGCGGTTGAGATCGCCCATGCCGGTCTGCTTCTGACGGCGCGCACGGATGCCCTTGGACTTCTGACGCTGGACATCCCCGCCTTCGAAACCCCCGCCTTCTTTTCCGTGACCTTCGGCGATGGCACCGAGGAAACCGTTCTTGTCGGCCTTCCGGACCTGCGTGATTACGACCGTATCGGCCTTGGCTGGCAAGGCAACATGGGGCTTGAGCTGCACGCGATGGAGTTTGGCGCGGCGTTTGGCGATGATGGGCATGTCTGGCAGGAATCCCCGGCCAGCCCGGATGCTGCAATGGATGGCAGCGGCGGTTTCCTGAGCGTGATCGAGGCCGGTGAAAGCTTTGCCCAGATCTACACCTTGCCCCGCGCAACCCTGCGTGAAGGCGACAGCGTGCGCCTGTCCATCGACGCGCCGGTGACGGAGGCCAATTGCACCCGCGACGTCGTGGCCCGCACATTGCGCGCAGAGGGCGGCGGACCCGTGGATGTCAGGGAACTAACCTTCACGGTCCCTTCGTGCGACGCGGTCGGCGACGTTCTGGTCTTGCAAAACCTTCTGGACGACCTGAGACTCGCATCCAACTGAGGTTTCACACCGGATATATCCATGTCGAAATGGATCGGGGCGGCCATCGGAGCCGCCCTTTTCACGTTCCCCGCCATCTGCGCCTTCGCCCAGGACGTGGAGCTGCGCTCGCTCGACGGGACGGTGGAGCTTGAAGGCAACCTGATCTCCTATGATGGCGCGTTCTACCGGCTCGACACGGTCTATGGCGCGCTGACGGTCTCGGCCGAAGGGGTGTCCTGCGCCGGGCCGGGCTGCCCGGACCTTGCGACTTTCGTGGCGGAAGCGCGGATCGCGGGTGCGGCCACCATCACCGAAGGGCTGCTGCCGGCCTTGCTGGAGGCATTCGCGGACACGCAGGGCATGGCGGTGGGGGAAGAGATCTCCGATGGCAACCCGATCTATGTTCTGCGCCGCCCTGACGGATCCGACGCGGCCAGATTCTTCGTGAACCCCGGAAGCACCGATGACGGGTTTCTCGCACTGCTAAATGGCGAGGCCGACATCGCCTTGGCCCTGAGGGAGCCCAGCGTGGCGGAGGTGCGCGCGGCGGAAACCGTAGCACCGGAGGACCCGCCGCTGGACGACCGCGTGCGCGTCTTGGCCCTTGACGCGCTTGTTCCCGTCGTCTCCGCCGAGAACCCGATAGACACGCTGTCCTTGCCGGATATTGCGCGCCTGTTTTCCGGCGAAATGACGAATTGGCAGGAATTGGATGGACCGGACGCGCCGGTGGCCCTGCACCTTCTGTCGCCGGGCCTCGGTCTGGCGCAGGCCTTTGCGGCGCGCGTATTGCTGCCGTCCGATGCGGGCCTGTCGCAGGACGTGATCCGGCACGACACGGCGGAAGCCTTGGCCGAAGCGGTCGCGGCGGATGCCTATGCTGTCGGTATAACGGCCAGATCCGGCGAAGGACCGGCCCGGGCGCTTCCCTTGATCGGAGCCTGCGGCTTCCCGCAAAGCGCCACGGGCGACGCCGTGAAGGCGGAAGATTATCCCCTGACTGCGCCTGTCTACATGTACCTCGCACCGCGCCGCCTTCCCTTGCTGGTGCGCCAATTCCTGGCCTTCACCGAGACAGAGGAGGCGGAGCGGCGCGTGCGGGAGGCCGGGTTCGTCGACCAGACGCTGACGCGCACCCCGCTGGCATTGCAAGGTGAGCGGCTGACCAACGCGATCCGGGCGGCGGGCGAAGACGTGGAACTGTCGGATCTGCAGGAGGTGGTGGAGGTTCTGGGCCACGCGGAGCGGTTGTCGACCACGTTCCGCTTCAATCCTGGCGGGGCCGATTTGGATATTCAGTCCCGCGCCTCCATCGCGCGGTTGGCCGCGGCAATCGAACGGGGAGCCTTCGATGGACGGCGCCTGATTTTCGCAGGGTTCTCCGACGGCAATGGCCCCTCGACGATTAACGCAAGGCTCTCACTCCGCCGGGCCGGTGTTGTGCAGGACGCGCTGCTTGCGGCAGCCGGTGCCGCCGCGCCTGACCGGGTGGAGATGGTGACACATGGATTCGGCGAGGCGATGCCGATGGCCTGCGACGACACAGATTGGGGCAGGGCGGTGAACCGACGTGTGGAGGTCTGGTTGGATTGATGCCTGCAACCGCGAGTGGTCAGAGGTAGCCTTCCGCCCGGAAGCTCAGTTCGCGCGCTTTGCCGATGACAAGGTGATCGTGGATCGTGATCCCCAGAACCTCCGCCGCGTCACGGATCGCGAAGGTCATGTCGATGTCCGCCTGGCTGGGCGTGGGATCACCGGACGGGTGGTTGTGAACAAGGATTAGCGCCGTGGCGTTCAACTCCAGCGCACGTTTGACGACCTCGCGAGGATAGACGGGCACATGGTCCACGGTGCCATCGGCCTGAGCCTCATCCGCGATCAGCACGTTCTTGCGGTCGAGGTAGAGGACGCGAAACTGCTCCAGATCACGGTGGGCCATGGCCGTCTGGCAATAGATCAGAAGCGCGTCCCATGAACTGAGGATCGGTTTCTGCATTACCTTGGCGCGGGCCATGCGATGCCCCACGGCCTGCATCAGCTTGAGCTGGAACACGACCTTATCGCCGACGCCTTCAACCTCCTTTAGCCTTGCCTCGGGCGCGGCGAGGACGTGATTGATATCGCCGAATTGAGCCAAAAGTCGTTTCGCCAGCGGTTTCGTATCGCCGCGAAGGATCGCGCCGTACAACACCATCTCTAGCAATTCGTAATCCGGGACAGCATCGGCCCCACCATCAATGAAGCGTTGGCGCAGGCGGTCACGATGATTGTGACGATGCGCCTCCGCCCCCTTGGAGGGGCCACCGGCCTTGCGCATCGGCACGGCCTTCACGAAGCGCGGCGAGACTTCTTCAAAGGAAAAGGCAGGTTGATCGGGCATGGGACAGAGAGTGCCGCCAAAAGGTTAACCATTGGTTAGCCGGATCGCTTCAATCGTCAGTGAAATGTCCAAGCGTTGAGCACCCGACTCGTCAGGGTTCCCGCGAGCGATGCCGCATCCGTCACCGGAACCCGGTCCAGATCGATGTTCGCCGTCACGAACAGGCTTTCCGGCTGGTCGGGATGCAGAAGCACCACGGCACGCGTCAGCATGATGGCCTGTTGGCGCGGGTCACGATAGGTGATCATCAGGTGAACGGCAGCCGCCGAATTTCCAAGCTCCACCCCTTCGAACCCGACCGGTTCCGCATCGGGAAAGGCCGCAAGCCACGCGGGATAGAATTGCTGCTGCAACAGACTTGCGGCAAGGTTAAGGCGCGCGACCAGGGGGTCGTCCTGATCCTCGAACATCGGGATGCGTGCATCGGTGATCTGGATGTTCTCAAGGAATGTCAGGTCATCCTCCGACGCACCGATGGCGGAAAACTCGACGGCCAGAACTTCGGCCCCACCGGGCACGGGCGTGGGGATGATGCGGACATGAAGCTGGTCATGTTGCGGCAGGTAGAGGTCCGACGGCGCCGGGATCGCCACACCATGTTCCGCACCGAACGCGGCATCGAGCGGGAAGATGCGTGGGTCCTCGAATTGCGAAGCTGTCACGGGGTTGAACAGGGTCGGATCATCGGCCTGCGCGTGGGCGGGCAGGGCCAGGAACGACATGGCAAGACACAAGATGAGCTTCATGGAATGGCCTTCGGGCAAAGACCGGAAGGCTAGGGGCCTTGGTCCAATGCCGTCAAGTCAGGCCCAGGTCGGGTGGAACTTCCCCGCAGGCGACAGGGTGAAGATCTCGAACCCGTCCGCGGTGACGCCGATGGAATGCTCGAACTGCGCCGACAGGCTCTTGTCGCGGGTCACGGCCGTCCAGTCATCGGCCAGCACCTTGGTTTCGGGCCGACCCAAATTCACCATCGGTTCAATCGTGAAGAACATGCCTTCTTCCAGCACCGGGCCTTTGCCGGGGCGTCCGTAATGGACGACATTGGGCGGCGCGTGGAACACTTGCCCCAGACCATGGCCGCAGAAATCGCGCACGACGCTCATCCGCTGCGCTTCCACGTAGGATTGGATGGCGTGGCCGATATCGCCGAACGTGTTGCCGGGTTTGACCGCTTCGATCCCTTTGAACAGCGCATCGTGGGTGACTTGCACCAACCGCTCCGCCTTGCGCCCGATTGTGCCGGCCACATACATCCGCGACGTATCGCCGAACCAGCCATCAACGATCACGGTGACGTCGATGTTCAGGATGTCGCCGTTCTTGAGCTTCTTTTCACCGGGAATACCGTGACACACCACGTGGTTCACCGAGATGCAGGACGCGTGCTGATAGCCGCGATATCCGATCGTGGCCGACGTCGCACCGGCCTCTTTCACCCATGCCTCGATCTGCGCGTCGATTGCGCCTGTCGTGGCACCGGGTTCCACCATGGGCGCAACTCGGTCGAGGATCTCAGCCGCCAGCGCCCCCGCGCGGTGCATTCCGGCGAAGTCGTCCGGGTTGTGGATGCGAATGCCATCCCGTGTCAGGCGGCCAGTGAAATCGTCCAAGGCTGGTTTCTCCGGTAGAAGCTTAGGCCCAAAATACGCCCGAAAACGCAAAATGGCCAGTCAGGTTGCGACGGATCAGCCGGGCAGTGCCTGAGGCTTGGGGTCAACCGGCAGGGGGTTGGTCAACGTGATCCCGCCCGGCGAGATATCGGTGCCATGGCACAGGATTTCAACGCCTGCCGCGCGGGCCGCATCGAAGGCCAGAGCATAGGCCGGGTCCAGATCGGGGGCGAGGCGAAAGCGCGTGCAATCGGTGCGTTGCACGACATAGAGCATGACCGCGCGCCCGCCCTGCTCCGCAATCCGCGCCAACTCGCGCAGATGCTTGGCCCCACGCGCGGTCACACAATCGGGGAATTCAGCCCAATCGCCATCGCGGCGCAGGTGGCAATTTTTGACCTCTACATAGGCATCCGGGCGGCCCGGTTCGGACAGGAGGAAGTCGATCCGGCTTTTCTCATCGCCATAGCGTTGTTCCGGCTTGATGACGGAATAGCCTTTGAGGGCCTCGATCCGGTCCTCTGCCAGCGCCTCCTTCACAAGAAGATTGGGCAGGCCCGCGTCAATGCCCGCGAAATGGCCTCCTTCCAGCTCAACCAGGCGCCAGCCGAACTTCAATTTCTTCTTGGGATCGCTATTCGGCAGAAGCCAGATCCGCACGCCGTCATCCTTCAGCCCCAGCATCGCGCCGGGATTGGGGCAATGGGCCGTCACCTCTCGACCGTCATCCAGCACGCAATCGGCGAGGAAGCGTTTGTAGCGGCGCAAAAGGCGTGCGGGGACAAGGGGGGATGGAAAGCGCATGGGACGGGACCTATACCGTTGCACGATACTGTCCAAGGGAGCGCGAGACATGACGAACCCCAATGCCGCGATGCTGGTCATCGGGGATGAGATCCTGTCAGGCCGGACGCGGGACAGCAACATGCACCATTTGGCCGGGGCCTTGACGGAACATGGCATCGCGTTGGTGGAAGCGCGGATGATCCCAGACGATCACGAGGGCATCGTCCGACATGTCCGGCAGCTGGCCGGGGCGTACGACCACCTGTTCACGAGCGGTGGGATCGGGCCGACCCACGACGACATAACGGCAGAAGCGGTGGCGGAGGCGATGGGCGTGGCGTGCAGCGTTCGGGATGACGCGCGTGCGATCCTTCAACGGCACTATGATCGGTCGGGGCAGGAGCTGAACGAGGCACGCCTTCGCATGGCGCGTATTCCCGACACCGCGACCCTGATCGACAACCCGATCAGTGCGGCGCCCGGTTTCACCCTTGGAAACGTGCATGTCATGGCCGGTGTCCCGACGATTTTCGAAGCGATGCTTGCCGGTATTTTGCCCACGCTCACAGGCGGCGCACCCATGGTGTCCGATAGCCTGCGTGTTGAGCAGGGGGAGGGCGACATCGCGGGCCCCTTGGGGAATTTGGCGGATAGGTATCCGGAGGTCTCCATCGGGTCCTATCCGTTCACGCAAAACGGTTTGCATGGCTCCAACGTCGTCGTGCGGTCCCAAGACCCGGCAGCGGTGGCGCGGGTCATGGCAGTGTTGCGCGACCTCTTTCCGGCAGCCCCATGAACGCAGCCCGGATTTTCCCCACCGTCGCCGCCACGTGGCCGCCCGTTTCGTCGGAGGTCATTGATGGCTTCGCCGTTCCAAGTCCCGATGCCGGTGGCAACCGCGTAAGCGCCGCTCGCCTTGCCGATGCGACAGCCACGGGAGCCAGCGTAGATGCGGTGGAACGTGTGGAAGCCGCGATGCAAGCGCAGGGGCGGACGCCGTTGTTACAGGTGCTGGATCATCAGGGGGCGCTGTCGGACACGTTGGACGAACGTGGCTACATCGCGCGGGATCACACGGATTTTCTGCTGGTCGAGGCCGCTTCCCTCGCGCGCACTCCTCCGCCCGTCACGGCCTTCGACATCTGGCCGCCGCTCGCCATCCAGACCGAGATTTGGGAGCAAAGCGGGATCGACGCCGCGCGTCGAGCGGTGATGGCGCGCGCGACCTGTCCCAAGACGTCACTGTTCGGGCGGATCAACGACAGACCCGTCGGCGCGGCCTATATCGGGTGCCATAACGAAATCGCAATGCTCCACGCGTTAGAGGTGCTCAGGGAGGGCCGCCGCAAGGGTCTAGCCTCCCACATGATGCGCATGGCGGCGAAATGGGCCGCCGATCAGGGGGCCTTGTGGCTTTGCGTCCTCGTCACGCAGCAAAACGTCACGGCGCGGCGGCTTTACACTTCCTTGGGAATGAAACCTGTGGGAACCTACGTCTATCGAGAGAAAGAAGGCGGAACGGCCCAGTGAGCATTGCAGGGACGCAGCACGTTTGCGGCGCAGCATTGCTGTGTATCCTGCCCCTGTGCTTGCCCGCCGCCGCAAGTGCGCTTGACCTCGACTTTCCTGGCACGGCTGAGTTGACCCACAGCACCGACGCCGTGCGCGGCCAGCACCCCCTTGCGTCCGGTCCATGGAGTATGGACGGGCTTCCAACGGCGCAGGCAGAGGGGATGGTACAGGAATTCATCTGGCAGATCAGCGGCGACGGCGTGTCCACTACGACGCTTCTCATGACGTTGAGGGATCAATTGGAGGCCCAGGGATTCGACATCGGGTTTTCCTGCGCCGACCGGGCCTGCGGCGGCTTTGACTTCCGCCACGCCCTCCCCGTGGGCAACGCGCCCGAGATGCATGTGGACCTTGGGGACTTCCGATACCTCACGGCCCGGGCAGAGCGGGAGGATGGCGAAGAACACCTTGCGTTGATGATCAGCCAAGGTGGCGCGACCGGGTTCGTGCATCTGGCGCTTGTTCAACCCGCGAGCTCGGCGGCCCCGCCTGTCGTGGCGTCCACGAGCATTCCGGAACTGGACGCGGACCCGGCCCTTACCGATGCAGATATTGTGGCGGAGGACCTGATCGGACAGCTGACACGCATCGGGTCGGCCCCCTTGGACGACCTGCAATTCCAGACCGGTGCCTCCGCCCTGTCGGGGGAGCGGTACGCGTCGCTCCTGGCCCTGGCGAACTACCTGGCCGAGGACCCGGAACGACGCGTGGTCCTTGTGGGTCATTCGGATGCTGAAGGATCGCTCAGCGGCAACATCGCATTGTCGGAGGCCCGGGCGAATGCCGTGCGCCGTTTCATGACCCAGGAACTGGGTGTAAGTGCATCCCAAGTGGAGGCGCAAGGCATCGGCTTCCTTGCCCCGCGGGCCACGAACACCACGGCGGAAGGGCGCGAATCCAATCGACGCGTGGAGGTGGTCCTGGCCGATCCGGGCTGAACCTGCCGACACGGAAAGGCGCGGCGCACCTCTTGGCGGCCCGCAGATGAGCCGCAAACCAAACAAAAAAATCCCGGGCGGAAGCATGGAAGCTTCGAACCCGGGACAAGGTGGGCTTCGTGTCATCAGGCAATTCGAAGACACGAGGCACGGCAAATCGTAAGCTTAGGGGATCACCAGTCGCCCGGTCCCTTGTCGCGGAAACTCTCCACGAGGTAGTCGATGAAGGCGCGGACCTTGGGTTGGATGTAGCGGCCCGGCGGGTAGACGGCATAAACGCCCTGCACATCCACCGGCAGATCCGGCATGGCATCCTGCAACAACCCTTCACGCATCGGATCGGCGTAGAGAAACGAGGGCAAGTAAGCGATGCCAAGGCCGCCGATCGCGGCGTTCAGAAGGCTCTGCCCGTCATTCACCGTAAGCCACCCGGCGGTGCGCACCTGCCGCAACTCACCCGAGGGGGCGGTCAGCTTCCAGACATTGCCGGAGGAGGAATTCGAATAATGAAGAAGCTTGTGCTCGTTGAGGTCGTCGATCCGCTCGGGTCGGCCATATTCCTCGAAATAGGACGGGGCGGCGATCATGCGGCGTTGGGTTTCGCAGATCTTGCGCGCCATGAGGGAACTGTCTTCCAGCTCTCCCACGCGGATGGCCATGTCGAAACCTTCGGAAATCAGCTCCACGTAGCGGTTGTTGAGGACCATGTTCACGGTGATTTCCGGGAACGCATGGAGGAATTCACCAAGGATCGGAGAGACGTGGTTGACGCCAAAATCGGTCGCAATCGACACGCGCAACGTACCCGACGGCGCGGATTGCATCGCAGTCACAAGGGCGTCTGCTTCGCCCGCGTCGTTCAGGACACGGCGGGCGCGGTCGTAATAGGCAAGGCCGATCTCCGTCGGAGAGACCCGTCGCGTCGTGCGGTTCAACAATCGCGCACCCAGGCGCGCCTCAAGCGAGGAGACGTGTTTGGAGACGGCGGATTTCGAGATCCCCATCTTTTTCGCTGCATCTGTAAATCCGCCCTGATCCACAACCGTGGCGAAGGCTTCCATTTCCGTTAGTCGATCCATTACGCGATCTGCCTTTTACTGCTCGGACCTAGGTGTCGCGTCAAATTGGGGCGCAAATGGGATGGGGCTTTGTCCAAACCGGGATTATTCCGCGGATCGTTCATGGCATGGCAACAAACGTTAAGCCCATATTTACGATTGCAGGAGCCGCAGCGGGGCCGTTAGCGTCCAGCGACACCAATGGGGTTCAGTCAAACGGGGGCCGAGCGATGGACTACGCGACCCAAAGGGCCGAATTGGCCGCCGCGTTCCGCTGGACCGCACGTGAGGACATGCACGAAGGCGTGGCCAATCACTTCTCCCTCGCGGTCAACGATGCGGGCACCGAGTTTCTCATCAATCCGAAGCGGCATTTTTCGATCATGAAGGCGTCCGACCTTTGGGTCGTGCAGGCCGACGACCCTGACAGCGCAAAAGGCGATGACGCGCCGGACCAGACCGCGTGGGGCCTGCACGGTGCACTTCACCGCCACGTCCCCCATGCGCGCTGTGCGATGCATGTGCATTCGACCTACGCGACCGTGCTGGCATCACTTGCCGAATCCCGGCTTCCGGCCATCGACCAGAACTCCGCCATGTTTCACAACCGACAGATCGTGGACGAGGGATATGGCGGATTGGCGTTGGAAGACGAGGGCACGCGCTGCGCTCAGATGTTCCAGGACCCCGGTGTGCGGACGATGATCATGGGCAATCACGGCGTGCTGTTCATCGGGGAGACCGTGGCCGAGACATTCATGCGCATGTATCATTTCGAGCGCGCGGCGCGGAACTACATGCTTGCCCTTCAGACCGGGCGCCCGTTGCGGACTTTGCCGGAGGACGTGGCAGAGCGTACCGCGCGGCAATTGGAGGAGGACCACGGCGCGGATGAGGATCTGATGCGTGGGATCCGGGACGTGCTGGATCGCGAAGGGTCCGACTACGCGGCTTGACGTTAACGTAAGATCGTCGGGAACCGCCCCTTTCCGCGCGGCGTTGACGGGCCATGATACCCGATGGACTGATCTACTACCCCGATGACCGCCCCGGGATCACCCGCAGGCGGTCCGGTCGCGGGTTCAGCTACCGCGCGCCTGACGGCACGACAATCGGCGACGAAACGGTGCGCAAGCGGATCGAGGCGCTGGCCGTGCCGCCCGCCTATCGCCATGTCTGGATCAGCCCGCGTGTGAACGGGCACCTTCAGGCCACCGGATACGACGCGGCCCAACGCAAGCAGTATCGCTACCACCCCGATTGGACGACATTCCGGGCCGAGCGGAAGTTCGAGGATTTGCCCCGGTTCGGACTTGCCCTGCCGCGCCTGCGCGCCGCGATCCGGTCGGGGCTGGAGGAGGAACCGGGAACGCGGGATTTCGTGATCGCGGCCGTCCTTGGCCTGATCGACCGCCTGTCGCTGCGCCCCGGGCACCCTGATTACGCGGAAGCCAATGGCAGTTTCGGAGCGACGACCCTGCGGTCCCGCCACCTATCGGCTGACGAGGACGGCACACAGCTGAAATTCACCGCCAAGGGCGGCAAGAAAGTCAACGAAACCTTGCGGGACAAGACCCTTGCCCGCGCGTTGCACAAGCTTGACGACCTGCCGGGGGCGCCGATCGCGACATGGCTTGATAACGGCCAGGTCCGCAACGTCTCACCCGACATGCTCAGCGCGTATATGGCCGATGTCACCGGGGAAGACGGGTTGACGCCGAAGACCTTCCGCACGTGGAACGGGTCCGTGGCCGCGATGGAGGTCGCCTTGCGAGAGGATGACCTGACGATCGCATTGATGGCGGAGGCCGCGGCGGAACGGCTTAACAATACGCCGAGCATGGCGCGCAACAGCTACATCCATCCCGAAGTCATCGCGCTTTCGGAGAAGGGTCTTGAGAACCGCCAGCAACTTGCCGAGGCGACCACGCCAACCCGCCTGCGCAAGGCCGAGCGGGCTTTGCTGAACCTGATCGACTAGGCCCCGCCCCGCGCGTGAAGAATGCGCCCCATGAGGTTGAACAGAAGCTGCGCGGCAAGAATCGCCGTTGTGCCATCCCGGTCGTAATCCGGCGCGACCTCCACCAGATCGACACCGACGATCCTGTTGCGCTTGGCAAGGATGGCGAGGAACTCCAAGACCTCGTAGTAAAGGAACCCACCGTGGGAAGGCGTGCCCGTGCCCGGCGCGATGGACGGATCGAAACCGTCAATGTCTATCGTAATGTAGAGGTCCGTATCAGGCGGTACCCGCGCGGCCGCGGCGTCCACTCCCAAAATGCGAAACTGGCGAACCGACTGGATGTCTGACCCAAATCGGCGGGCATCCTCGTATCCATCCTTTGCGGTGGAACTGACGTTTCGGATGCCGAATTGCGACAGGCCCGAGACGTGGTCCTGCTCCGCCGCGCGGCGCATCGGATTGCCATGGCCGTGGCGCACGCCGTGCCGCTCATCCACGAAATCGAGATGCGCGTCGATCTGGACTACATGGATCGGACCACGACCGTCAAACGCGCGGATGCAGGGGATATTGATTGAGTGGTCGCCGCCAAGCGTGACGGGGATTGCGCCCGCGTCCAACGCGGCGCGCACGCCCGCCTCGATATTGGCGTGGGAGGCTTCGGTATCGGTGTGGATGATGTCCGCATCCCCCATATCCACGATCTTCGTTCCGGGCCCAAGATAGGTGACATCATCTTCGTGATCGTAGGCGCCGTCATGGCCGAAAGCGAAAAGCGTCGACGCCTCCCTGATCCCGCGCGGGCCGAAGCGTGCGCCGGGGCGCCATTGCGTGCCGAAATCAAACGGCGCACCCAGCACCGCGATATCGGCGTCGATGCGGGACCAGTCGGACACGTAATCGTACTTGCCGAAAGTGGCGATCCCCACAAAGGGCAGATTCAGGCGGCCTCGGTCATATCCATGTGACATGGGGCCAAGGTGCGGCGAATGGGACGCGCCTTCAAGCGGATGTTGCGCGTGGGGCTGGCGTCGGAGCCGCCAGCGGAGGTATTTGAAACGCAAATATGGGCTATCCCTCGTGAGAGCAGTTTGGCGCAGCGCACACGGAAAACGAAAAAGAAGAAGACCGAGTCGCGGGCGCGGCGATGGGCGCGGACGTTTCGGCGATGGCTTTGGCGTGGCCTGTTCGGTGCCGTGGCACTGATGCTTTTGTGGATCGTCCTCTACGCTTTCGTGCCGGTGCCGACGACGATCTACATCCTGCAAGAACGCGCACGACTTGGCGGGGTGGAACGCGATTGGGTCCCCATGGAAGACATCTCGCCCCATCTGGCGCGGGCTGCCGTGGCGGCAGAGGATGCGAATTTCTGCCTGCATTGGGGTTTCGACATGTCCGCGATCCGCGACGCGATTGCCGATGGCGCGGCGCGTGGCGGCTCCACGATCAGCCAGCAAACGGTTAAGAACGCCTTCCTGTGGCACGGGCGATCGTGGGTGCGGAAGGCGTTGGAGGCCGTTATTACCCCCGTGATGGAACTGATCTGGCCCAAGCGTCGGGTGTTGGAAGTTTACCTTAACGTTGCCGAATTCGCGCCCGGCGTGTTCGGGGCCGAGGCGGCCGCGCAGCATCATTTCGGTATCTCCGCCGTGGATCTTACCCCGCGCCAAGCCTCGCTTCTGGCCGCAGTCCTGCCCAACCCGCAACAGCGCAATGCCAGCGCGCCGTCCAATTCCGTGGACCGCCGCGCGCGATCCATTGCAAACGGGGCGGCGACGATCCGCGCCGATGGACGCGATGCCTGCTTTGCGAATTGATTTTTCCCAAACCCTCTTGCAAAGACGGGGGGCAACGACACGAGCAATCCCATGAACCGCCTCTACCATTTCCCGCTGTCCCCCTTCTGCCGGAAGGTGCGCCTGATCCTCGCGGAAAAGAAGATAGAGGTGGAGCTGGTCGAGGAGACGTATTGGGAGCCGACCACGGAGTTCTTGCGCCGCAACCCGGCGGGCAAGGTGCCGGTCCTGAAGATCGACGGCATGACGTTGAGCGATAGTCAGGCAATTTGCGAATACCTTGAGGAAACCGTCCCGGAGCCCGCGCTTTTGCCCCGCGATCCCGCCGGCCGTGCGGAGGTTCGACGTCTGGTGGCGTGGTTCGACGACAAGTTTCATCGCGAGGTCACGTGCAACCTGGTCCACGAAAGGGTCCACAAGAAGCTGATGCGCGGCGGATACCCTGATGGACGCGCGGTCAAGACCGGGGCGACAAACATCAAGTTTCACTTGCGCTATATGGACTGGCTTCTGGATCACCGCCGCTGGCTGGCGGGCGACAGGATGACGATGGCCGATTTCGCTGCCGCCGCGCAGCTATCGTGCCTCGACTACATCTCCGACGTGGACTGGAGCCTGAGCGCGCCGGTGAAGGACTGGTACGCGACGATCAAATCGCGCCCCGCGTTCCGGTCGATCCTGGCGGACCAGATTTTCGGGTTCCCACAGCCGGCCCATTACGCCGACCTCGACTTTTGAGCGGCCTAAAGGACGCCCTTCTGCGCGAGGCCCGGGAGGCGGGGTTTGCGAAGATGGGCGTTTGCAAGCCCGATGCCCTGCCCGAGCTTGGCGCGCGCCTGGCCGACTTCGTCGCCGCCGGGCACCATGGACAGATGAACTGGATGGCCGAACGGATGCATTGGCGCGGCGCGCCCGACATCCTGTGGCCAGAAGCGAACTCCATCGTCATGCTGGCCGAGCCCTACACGCCGGAGGTCGATCCGCTGGCCGCTTTGGATGCGCGTGATTGCGGAACGATCAGTGTCTACGCCCAAAACCGCGACTACCACGACGTCGTGAAGAAGCGCCTCAAACGGGTCGGGCGCTGGCTTCTGGATCAATGCCCGGGCGAACAGATCAAAGTGTTCGTGGATACCGCGCCGGTCATGGAAAAGCCGCTGGCGCAGGCCGCAGGGCTGGGATGGCAGGGCAAGCACACCAATCTTCTGTCCCGCGACATGGGGAATTGGTTCTTCCTGGGCGCGATTTTCACAACCGTCGAGTTGCCCGTTGAGGAACCGCAAGTGGACCATTGTGGGACGTGCACCGCGTGCCTTGATATCTGTCCGACCGACGCGTTTCCGGCGCCCTTTAAGCTCGATGCGCGGCGCTGCATCTCTTACCTCACTATCGAGCACAAAGGCCCTGTCGCGCCGGAGCTTCGGGCGAAGATGGGCAACCGTATCTATGGCTGCGACGATTGTCTGGCCGTCTGCCCGTGGAACAAGTTCGCCCAAGCCGCCAGGGATTTGCGGTATGCGCCGAGGGCGGAGTTGCAATCGCCGAAACTGGCGGAGCTTGCCGCGCTTGATGATGTCGGGTTCCGGGCGTTGTTCTCCGGCTCTCCGATCAAGCGCATCGGGCGGGATCGCTTCGTGCGGAACGTCCTTTACGCCATCGGAAATTCCGGGGAGCCTGCCTTGGCGGAGGTTGCGCGCGGCCTTTTGGGCGACCCGGATGTGGCCATCGCGGATGCGGCAGAATGGGCATTGGAGCAGCTGGCATGAGAATGTTGATCTTCGGATACGGCTTCACGTCGCGGGCCTTCGCACAATCCCTGAACAGCGATTGGCAGATCACGGCGACCACGCGTTCGGCCGAGAAGGCGGGTACGATCCGCGCCGACGGTGTCACCCCGCGGATATTCCCCGGCGACGACCTGCGCGCGGATCTGGCGCAGGCAAGCCATGTCCTGATCTCTGCGGGACCGCAGGATGGGCGCGATCCGGTATTGGCTGAATTGCGCGATGCGTTTTCCGATGCATCGCATCTGGACTGGATCGGATACCTGTCGACCACTGGCGTCTATGGCGATCATGGCGGCGGCTGGGTTGACGAAACGACCCCCCTGACCCCCGCCACCAAACGGGGACAGGCCCGGGTGGCGACGGAAAAGGACTGGATGGACCTGCACCGCAAACACGGTCTGCCGGTTCACATCTTTCGCCTTGCGGGCATTTACGGGCCTGGCCGCGGTCCTTTCGCCAAGGTGCGTAACGGCACAGCGCGGCGAATCATCAAGGAGGGACAGGTGTTCAGTCGATGCCATGTGGACGACATCGCACAGGTCCTGCGCGCCTCCATCGCGCGGCCCAATCCCGGTGCCGCCTACAATGTCTGTGACGACGATCCGGCCCCACCGCAGGACGTGCTTGCCCATGCGGCGAAGCTGCTCGACCTGCCGATCCCGCCCGCCATCCCGTTCGAGGAGGCAGAGATGTCGCCGATGGGCCGAAGCTTCTATGCCGAATCGAAGCGCGTCTCCAACAAACGGATCAAGGAGGAGTTGGGCGTGACGCTCCTCTACCCCGATTATCGCAGCGCGCTGGCCCAGCTTCTTTCTGCCGAAGCGGGCACCTGACCCTCGCCTTGGGCGGGGTTATCGGTGTATCACATCGAAAAATATTCGAGCGGACAGATCCATGCGTTTTCTTCTCATTGCCCTTCTCAGCCTTGCGGTCCTGTCAGGCTGCTCTCGCTTCATCGACTATGACGGGCCAGAGGTCACGCGTGTCGTCGTCCTCAAGAACGAGCGGCTGATGTTCCTCTACCACGGCGATGAAGTGCTTGAGACCTATGAGATCGAGCTTGGATTTGCCCCGGAAGGCCACAAGTTGGAAGAAGGCGACGGACGGACGCCGGAGGGCGACTACATCATCGACCGGCGCAATCCGAACAGCCAATGGTATCTGTCGATCGGCATCAGCTATCCCAACGAGGACGATATTGCCCAGGCCCGCGCACGCGGCGTCAGTCCCGGTGGCGACATCTTCATTCACGGCACGCCGCGGCCATTTCGGCGCGTGGATGACTGGACCGTTGGGTGCATCGCGGTGACGAATGCCGAGATGCGCCAGATTTACGCCATGGTTCAGAACGGAACGCCGATTTCGATCTACCCCTAAGGCAGGCAGCGAATCGGCGCTTAACACGTTGATTCGCCTTCCGAATGGCGGAAAACCCTGCTGTGGTACCGCGCTAAAGAACGGGAAAATCGCGACTCACGGCGCTCTTTCGCCCGGACCGGCCCGGAAGTGTTGCTTTTTTGACGACATACCCGAAATCATGTCCGGAGATGAAATTCACTCCCATTGCAATCGCACCACGTTGCTGGTTAAACCTGAACACGAGGTACAGTCTTGGGTGCCCTAACCTGCGCATTGTGCGTGAAAGGGGCGTATCTTGGAGGATATTATGAAGAAACTTGCTCTCGCTGCTGCTCTGTCTGTTGTCGCCACTGGCGCATTTGCAGGCGGTTACGTTGAACCGGCTCACATCGAGCCCGTGGTCATCGTTGAAGACACCGGCTCCTCGGCCGGCGGCATCCTGGTGCCCGCCATCGCCGTGCTCCTGCTGGTTCTGGCATTGCACCACAACTGATCCGCGGATCGGTTACACGACATTGAATTGGCGCTGCCTTCGGGTGGCGCCTTTTCTTTTGCCACAACGGCATTGCGGCGCCCACTAACGCGGTGCGCCCGAACGGGTTCCTCCTTCAGAAAAAGAAAAACGAGACGCCTGTTACAGGCCCGCCTCGGCCTCGATCTGCTTGCGCGACTTCCGCGCACGCTCGGTCGCCGACTTCAGCTGACCACAGGCGGCCATGATGTCCTCGCCACGCGGTGTGCGGATGGGGGAGGCATATCCCGCCTTGTAGACGATATCGGCAAACCGTTCGATCCGCTCCCAATCGGACCGCTCATACGGCGCGCCGGGCCATTCGTTGAAGGGGATCAGATTGATCTTCGCCGGAATGCCCTGGATTAACTTCACCAGCCGCCGCGCATCCTCATCGCTGTCGTTCACATCCTTCAGCATCACGTATTCAAACGTGATCCGCTCGCTGTTCGATGCCTTGGGGTAAGCGCGCAGCGCGTCGAGCAAATCCGCAATCGGCCACCGCTTGTTGATCGGCACCAGCTTGTCGCGCACCTCGTCCGTCGTGGCGTGAAACGACACCGCAAGTTGGCACCCGATCTCTTCCGCCGTGCGCGCAATCTCTGGCACCACGCCCGATGTGGAAAGCGTGATGCGCCGCCGGGACAGGGAAATCCCCTCGGGGTCCATCGCGATCTTCATCGCGTCGCGCACGTTCTCGAAATTATAGAGCGGCTCCCCCATGCCCATCAGCACGATGTTCGACACAAGGCGCGGCTTGGCGTCCGAGCCTTCGCCCGCTGCCGTCCATTCATCCAGATCGTCGCGGGCCAGCATGACCTGGCCGATAATCTCCCCCGCCGTCAGGTTACGGACCAGCTTCTGTGTGCCGGTGTGGCAGAACGAACAGGTCAGCGTGCAGCCAACCTGGCTGGAGATACAGAGCGTCCCGCGATCAACCTCGGGGATATAGACGACCTCAACCTCATGCCCGCCCGCGATCCGAACCAGATACTTGCGGGTGCCATCCGCGCTGACCTGCTTGGACACGACCTCGGGCACGTCCGCCGCGAAGGTGCTCGCCAGCATGGCTCGGTAATCCTTGCTGAGGTTCGTCATCGCCGCGAAATCGCGCACGCCTTTCTGGTAGAGCCATTGCCAGATTTGGCCGGTCCGCATCTTCGCCTGCTTTTCCGGCGTACCCGCGTCGATCAGGGCGGCGCGAAGCCCATCGCGGGTCAGCCCAATCAGGTTGACCGGCCCATCGGGCAGCTTGCGTTTGATCGTGGCAACGTCTTGCGTAATCGGCGCGGAGGCGGGCATCGGGGTGATCCTAGTGAGGTTGGGGTCACATATAGGACCGTCGGCGCACACGCAAACCCGTTGACCCCGGACCCGTGGCAGGTCCACATCAGTTCGCGCAGCGTAGTTCCGCATCATTCATGGCAAGCGCGAAACCTTGCAGGTTGAATGTGTCCACAACCTCCGTCCCGCGTGTCGACGTAGCCGTCACCACCATCTCGGCCCCGTCGCGCATTGCCGCGATGATCTGCGCGTCGACCTCCGGCGATCCGGCCCAGGACATCGGGCCCTCCGTGAACAGGTCAAACACGGCATCGCCGATGGCCAGCGCCACCGTGCTTCCATTCGCGAACTGATATCCGCCTGTATAGCTGATCTCACCCACACGTCCGTCGTCCGGCCAAAACGACACGAAGATCAGCGCTTCATCGCGATTGATGGCATCCGACACGTCTTGCCCGTCACGCGTGGCCACTGTTCCGCTTGGATCGGACGTGATCCAGCAGCGTGTCGGATCCTCCTGAACGTAAACGGGCCAAGGCGCGTCCTGCACCTGGGCCATTGCCGACCCGGCAGCACAAAGCAGCAACCCGAAGGCGCAGAAAGCAAATCGCATGTCGATCAGGTCCCGCAGCGGGTCTCTGCATCCTCGACGGCGGCCGTGAAGCCCAGAAGGCTGAACGTGTCCTGTGTCTGGGTGCCACGGGAGGACCGGGCTGTCAGAACCGCTTCGGCCCCGCGCTTCATCGCGGTGATGATCCGATCATCGTCCTGCGGGGACGCGGCCCACGCCATCTCACCTTCGGTGAACAGCTCGAAGGACGTGCTCCCGATCTCCATCGTGACGGTGGAGCCATCGGCGAAGGGATAGCCGCCGGTGAAGCTGACTTCACCCAGACGTTCCTGGCCCGGCCAGAACGACACGAACATCAGGATTTCGCCACGCCGCACGGATACGACACGCCCATCCCTTGTGTTCACGGTTTCAGACGGTGTCGACACGACCCAGCATTGCGTCGGGTCATCTTCGACGAACACGGACCAATCGGTTTCCGCGTTCACACGGTTGGTGGATTCTTCACCATCCTGCGCGATTGCGACCGTGCCTGAAATGGCAATCGCGCCCGCCAGAATACCAGCAAGATATGTCTTCATTGTTGTCAGAGCCTCCAGCCCCATCGCTGCCTCTGGTCGGCACCCTTTTTTTGCGTCATCAAACAGATGAGGGCGTCCGAGCCGTAATCGGGGATAAACTAGCCGAAACGGTTCGTTGAAAAAAGCCCCGATGGCGGAAATTCGCCGGGATGTGAAGGGATTGGGACGAAAACACCATGGCAGAGAACGCAGCAGAGCTTTTGGTCGAGGTCCATCGCGGTCCAATTCTGGAATCTCAACATGGCGGTCACGCGGTGATCTGGCGTCACGGCGAAGGGATGATCGGGTCGTGGGGAGAGCCGGACAAGCGCATTTTGCCCCGGTCGTCGTCGAAGATGATTCAGGCGCTTCCGCTGGTGGAAAGTGGGGCGGCCAATGCCTTTGGGCTGTCGGACGAGCACCTGGCGCTGGCCTGCGCCTCACATCAGGGCGCGGCGATCCATACCGATCGTGTGACGCGCTGGCTGGATGATCTGGATCTTGGGGAGGCCGATCTGCGATGCGGCGTGCAATGGCCCAGCGACGTCCCGGCGCGCGACGGGTTGATCTGTTCCCAATGCGGGCCGGATCAACGCCACAACAATTGTTCTGGCAAGCACACGGGCTTTCTGACCTTCACCAAACATGTCGGTGCCGGGCCGGAATACCATGATCCGTCCCATACCTTGCAGCGCGCGATTTCGGAGGCGTGGGACGACGTCACGGATGAGGCGAACCCCGATTTCGCGATCGACGGATGCTCCGCCCCGAACTTCGCCACGCGGCTGTCAGGTCTGGCCCGAGCCATGGCAGCCTTCGCCGCCGCACGAGAGGATGGCGGGGCGCGGCAAGCGGCGATGGTCCGGTTGCGCAACGCAATGATGCGGCATCCGGACCTTGTGGCGGGAGAGGGGCGGGCCTGCACAAGGTTGATGCGGGTCATGGAGGGCCGCGCCGCGATCAAGACCGGGGCGGAAGGCGTTTTCATCGCCATCGTGCCGGAGCTTTCCGTCGGCGTCGCGCTCAAGATCAGCGACGGTGCCACGCGCGGGTCCGAGGCCGCGATTACCCAGATCTTGGGCGCGTTGGGCGTTCTGGACCCGAACCACCCCGAAGCGCGGGCCTTCACCCACGGCCCGATCCGCAACTGGAACGGGATCGAGACGGGGCATTACCGCATCGCGGACAATCTGGCGGGGTGGCGCCCCTAATCCGTGACGACCCCGTCACCGAGCCGGCCCTGCACCATCTTCTGGATCACGGCTTTTTTCAGGGGTTTCGTCACATATTCATCCAGGCCCGCCTGCAAGATCCGGTCCTTGTCCCCTTCCAGCGCATGAGCCGTCATGGCGATGATGGGAATGCGGTCCATCCCGTTCTCCACCTCGAACGCGCGGATCAGTTTCGACGCCTCCAGCCCGTCCATTTCGGGCATGGAGATATCCGTCATCACCAGATCGGGCCGGTCACGCTTGTAAGCGTCCAGAAGCTCGAGGCCGTTATTCGCAATCTCGATGTCCAGATCGAGGCCCTTGAGCATCGTCTTGAAAACCAATTGGTTGGTCTTGTTGTCCTCCGCCGCCAGAAGGCGCGGGCGGGTTCGCGACGGGGGCGATGGCTCAGGCTCCGGCAATACGTCTGACGCCGTTTCCTCAATCTCACCATGCTTGCCAAGGTCATCCGCCGCGTTCGGCGCAGGGTCGGCGACCGGCGCGGTTTCCAGAAGCTGTGCGCGCAAGGCGGACAGACCGTCATGAAGGGGGCAACACATGTACCCGTCCGGCGTGCTGCCGTCTGACAGGTGGGCAAGCCGCGCGCCCGTGAACGAAGCCTCATCAAGCGCCGTCATCACGTCGTCCGCCGTTACGCCGCCGTCACACAGAATGATGGCCTGCGTGCCATCCAGATCACGTTGGGAAGGTACACGCCGCAACAGGGTCGTCTCCGCATGCAAGCGGCCAAGCGCGTCCAGAACCTCATCCTCCTGGTCGCCCTTGCCACCGATCACAAGCACCCGGTTTCGATCCACGGGAAGACCCGCAACCGGGTCAAGGCGACCGTCGGGATCCGCTTTCAGCCGCACGACGAAACCAAATGCAGACCCCTTTCCGGGCGTGGATTCCAGCCACATTTCGCCCCCCATCAGCTCCACCAACCTGCGGGATATCGCGAGGCCAAGGCCGGTCCCGTCGTGTTTTCGGTTCGCCTCATCCTCCACCTGATTGAATTCCCCGAACACGTGGGCCTGCTTGTCCTCCGCGATGCCCACGCCGGTATCTTCCACGACGATACTGACATTCAGATCGTCGGTTTCAGCACCCGGCGGTCCTGCAAGAACGTGAACGGTGACATTCCCCTTTTGCGTGAATTTGACGGCGTTGCCGATCAGGTTGGTCAGCACTTGCCGTACGCGGCCCCGATCACCGATCATCCGGTCGGGAAGGAAAATGTCGTAGTCGAGCCGCAGCTCGATCTGTTTACCCTCAATGCCCGGTTGAAGCAGGCGGAAAATCTCCCGCACCATGGCGTTGAGGTCAAAGCTCTCCTCCCGCAATTCCAGTTTGCCCGCCTCGATCTTCGAGTAGTCGAGGATGTCGTTGATGATGACCAGCAACGCCTCTCCCGAGTTACGGATGGTGTCGGCGAACAACTGTTGTTCCTCATCCAGACCGGTCTCACGCAGAAGCTCCGCCATGGAAACGACACCATTCATTGGCGTCCGGATTTCGTGGCTCATATTGGCGAGGAAAGTGGATTTCGCGCGACTGGCGGCCATGGCGGCATCCCGTGCGGCGCGCAACTTGCGCTCACGGCGGATGTTGGGGGTCACGTCAACGGCGAGGGACACGAAATCACCCTGCGGCGTCTGCTTGTCGTTCAGGCGGATATAAGCCCCGTTCCACAATTTGATATCGGCGCGCGGGATCGGCGTCATTTCCCAACGGGCGATCATGCGGTCGACCCAATCATCGGGATCTTCACCTTGCAGGTCCACCACGCCCTCATCGACGGCAACGCGGAGAATCGCTTCGTAACTGGCGCCCTCCGCCACATCGGTTATTCCGTCGAACACATCGAAAAAGGCCGGGTTCGCCGCCACCAGTCGCCAGTCCCGGTCAAAAATGGCAAAGCCATCCTCCGTCGCGGTCAGCGCGTCCCAAAGCCGCCTTTGCGCGGTGACGGCGCGTTCTGTTGCAACCTCAAGCTGCGCCTTGGTCTGGGTCGTCTGCCCCTTGAGCGCCTCGTTTTCTTCTCTCTGTTCAATGACTTGACTGGACAGCGCGTTCGCGTGTTCCGCAAGTTTGCGGTTGGCGGAATACAGCTCCTCCGACCGCAGGGCGAGCAATTGCTCCGCCTGCAGGCGCGCACGTCTTTCCTGTGCCAAGCGAGAATTCAAGCTGTTTGCGGCCATAACCAAACCCTCAACCGAGGGATTCCAAAACTCTCTCCAACTTGTCGGCGACCGCGCTGAATATTGCGTTAACCCCTACCTTGACAGCGGGAATCGTGGACAGTGATCCGCCCCCCGTGCCACCCTTGTGCGACATTTGATCGAAGTCTTTTTTTGGGGAGCTTTCATGCAACGGTTGCTTGCGCTGGTCATTGGACTTGGACTGCTTTCGCTACCTGCCGGCCCCGCCCTGGCACAGGACATCCTGCCGGAGCGTTACACCTCCATAATCCGTGACACTGACCTGCCGGGGAATGACCTGCGCCCCATCTTCGACACGACGCTTCCCGATTGCGAAGCGACCTGCCGCGCCGATCCGCAATGCAACGCTTTCACCTTCAACACCCGCAACGGCACCTGTTTCCCGAAAACCGCTGCGGGCGACGGCGAAAGCTACGACGGTGCCTTGTCGGGCATCTTGCAAGCCACCGACGCCAGCGCCCTTGCCCGTGCAGAAGATCGCCGCGCGGAGCTTGACGTGCTGAGCGCCAGCGACATCTCCGCGGCCTACGATCAGGCCCTGACCCTTGGCCTGACCCACTACGCGGGCCGTTTCAGCGCGGAAGAGTGGCGTATCTCCGCGGAACGCGCGGCAGACAACGACAACCCCCTTGGCGCAATGCGGATGATGGGGGCTGCCGTGACGCGGGGCGATCTGGCCGGGGATTGGACGACCTACGCAGATTATCTGCTCGCGCTCGACGGTGAGAATTCGTCCGAGCGTCGGCAATTCGAGATACGGGCCCTACAAGCCGCCACGAACGCCGCCCTGCGGGCAGATGCCGGGGAGGAACTCGCCCGCGCGCTCGATGTGCTGGCCACCGCGCTGGAACGGCGGGGACGGGGCGAAGACACGATCCCGGTACTTCGTCTTGCCATCGCCAATGCTCCGAGCGGCGCGCGCGCTTCTGCACTAGACCGGGTCCTCGGCCTTTACGGGTTTCGCGTGACCGATACCCGCGTCGACGTGGAGGCGGATTTCCCCCGGATCTGCGCCATCTTCTCCGAACCTCTGGCCGCGGGCGGCGTGATCTACGGCGATTTCGTGCAATCCACGATCCCCGGCGTCGCGGTGGAAGTCGAAGGTCGGCAGCTTTGCCTGTCTGGCATCCGCCACGGGGAGCGGTATGAGTTCACCCTTCGGGCCGGCCTGCCCGCAGCCTCGGGCGAGGTCCTCCATGCAGCCACGCCCCTGCGCCAATATGTACGCGACCGCGCGCCTTCGGTCCGCTTTGCCGGGCGCGCCTATATCCTGCCGGCCAGCGCCGGCGGAACGATCCCGCTGGTGGGTGTGAACACGGACGTTGTGGACCTGCGCCTGTTCCACGTCTCTGACCGCAACATTCTGCGCACCTTGCAGGAACAGTATTTCGGGCGGCCGCTTGCCGAATGGCAGGTGGACCGCTTCGCCGAAGAGGTCGGGGAAGCCGTCTGGACCGGTGAAGCCGACATCGCCATGGAGCAGAACCGGGGCGTCACCACGCGCCTTCCCATCGGTGAAGTGCTGGAGGGGCGCGCGCCGGGCCTCTATGCGCTAGAGGCTCGTGTGGGTGGCGCAGGCAACAGTGACGACGGGGCCACCCAATGGTTTCTTGTCAGCGATCTTGGCGTTACCGCCATGAGCGGATCTGACGGTGTTCATGTTCTCGTCCGGTCGCTAGCCGATACCAGTGCCTATGCGGGCGTTCGGGTCGACCTGATCTCAGAATCGAACCGCGTGCTGGAGACGTTGGAGACCGATGAGGACGGCTACGTGCATTTCCCCGCCGGTCTGTCCGCAGGCTCGGATGGCGCAGCGCCAGCGCTTCTGACGCTGCGCCACGGGTCGGATGATCTGGCGTTCCTGTCGCTGCGCGGGGCGGAGTTCGATCTTTCCGACCGGGGTGTCGAGGGGCGCGAACCGGCAGGGCCGATCGACGTGTTCCTGACCACCGATCGCGGCGCTTATCGCGTGGGTGAGACGATCCACGTCACCGCCCTTGCCCGCGATCCCGGCGCGCTTGCCATCGCAGACCTTCCGCTGACCGCGATCCTCACCCGCGCCGACGGGGTCGAATATACAAGGCAGGTGCTGAGCGATGTCGGGGCGGGCGGATACGTCCTCTCGCTAGAGCTAGGACAGGACGTCCCGCGCGGCACATGGCGCTTGGCGATCCATGCCGATCCGAACGCCGCACCTTTGGCCCAGAGTCGGCTTCTGGTGGAGGATTTTCTGCCTGAACGGCTCGACCTGGTGATCGACCTGCCGTCGGATACATTTGCGGAAGGCGCCAGCCCGATCACGGATTTCCACGCGCGCTACCTGTTCGGCGCACCGGCGTCCGACCTGTCGATCACCGGTCGGATGGCCCTGCGTCCGTCACGGTCGCTTCCCGACTTTCCCGGCTATGTCTTCGGACGCCATGACGCAACGCCCGAGGCCGCGTTCAGCAGCTTTCCCGCCATTACCACCGACAGCGAGGGTCGCGCGGCGGCAATTCTGGAATTCCCAGTGCTCGAAGGCCCCCCGCAGCCCGCGCAGATGACCGTGACCGCGCAGATTGCCGAGGGCTCCGGCCGCCCGGTTGAACGGGCGGAGACCGTTACGGTCCTGCCGTCCGCGCCGATGATCGGCATCCGGCCCCTGTTCGATGGCGTTCTGCCGGAAGCGTCCGACGCGGCGTTTGACCTGATCGCCACCGGCTCCGATGCGCTGCCGGTGCGCTGGACCTTCAACCGGGTCGAACGGCGCTACCAATGGTATCGCCAGGGCGGCAATTGGTCCTGGGATCCGGTGACGACCCGTGAACGGCTCGCCGAAGGGGAAATGACCCTGTCGAACGTGGCACAGCGGCTGAGCCTGCCCGTTGATTGGGGCAGCTACGAATTGCGGATCGAAAGCGCCGAGGGCGGCTTCACCATCAGCTCCGCCGGGTTCCGCGCCGGGTATTACGGCGCCGACGATGGAACGGACACGCCCGATGTCCTTGACGTGTCACTCGACTCAGAAATGTATGCACCGGGTGACACCGCGACGCTCCGTATCGTGCCGCGCCAGGGCGGCCTAGCCCTCGTCCAGGTCGTCTCCAACCGGTTGATCGACATGGAATTGGTGGAACTTGGCGATGATCCCGTGGAAATCTCCCTCCCCGTGACGGAGGAATGGGGGGCCGGGGCTTACGTCACGGCAAGCCTGATCCGCCCGTTGGAGAGTGTGTCCGGCCCGGTCCCGGCCCGCGCCCTCGGCCTTGTCCATGCCGATGTCGATCCGGGCGATCGCGCCCTTTCCGTCACGCTGCAGGCGCCGGAGGTTGCGCGACCGGATGGTCCTGTCGACGTCGCCCTTCGCGTCGATGGCGCTTTGCCGGGGGAGGTCGTTCACGCAACGATCTCAGCCGTCGATCTGGGTATTCTCAACCTCACGTCCTTCGCGTCCCCCGATCCGCAAGACTACTATTTCGGCCAGCGTCGTCTCGGGGTCGCGTTCCGCGATATCTACGGTCGCCTGATCGACAGCCGTGACGGGGCAGAAGGGCGCATTCGCCAAGGTGGCGACGCCGCCGCCGGTTTGCGCGCCAATGCCAATCCCCCGACGGAGGAGCTTGTGGCGCTGTTCTCCGGCCCGCTGACCGTCGGCGAAGACGGCTTTGCGCGCACCTCCTTCGACATTCCGGCCTTTAACGGCACAGTGCGGCTGATGGCCGTGGCGTGGTCCGCGACCGGGGTCGGGCAGGCGGAGGCTGACGTGATCGTCCGCGACCCGATCGTCATCACCGCATCCGCGCCTCGCTTTCTCGCCCCCGGCGATCAGGCGCGGATCTTGCTGGAGCTGACCCATAGCGAGGGCCCCACCGGCACCTTCCCGTTGAGCGTCAGCAGTTCCGCGATGATCGACCAATGGGGTGAGCTGCCCGAGAGCGTGACCCTGGCGGAGGGGGAAACGGTTCGCCTGAATCTGCCCTTCCTGACCGCGCCGGACCGCACCGGGACGCTCAGGGCCGCGTTCAGCCTCGCCATGCCCGATGGAACCGAATTGACTCGCGTGGTGACGCTGCCGGTTCAAGCGAATGATCCGCTGGTCGCGGAAACCACGCGCCCGACCTTGGAGCCCGGGCAAAGCTTCACCATGGACAACGCCATGTTGACGGGCTTCCACCCCGAAAGCGTCCGCGCGATCCTGTCTGCCGGGCCACTGGCGCGCTACGATGTGCCGGGGCTTTTGCAAACGCTCGATCGCTATCCGTATGGCTGCACAGAACAGATCACGAGCCGCGCTTTGCCGCTTCTCTACCTGTCCTCCGTGGCTGAAGTGCTGGAGCTTGGGACATCGGACGATCTGAATACGCGCATCGCCGACTCCATCGCTTCGATCCTGACCAACCAATCGGCCAATGGCAGCTTCGGCCTGTGGCGCGCCTCCTCCGGCGATCTTTGGCTGGATGCCTATGTGACCGATTTCCTCTCTCGGGCGCGCGCGGAAGGGCATGACGTCCCCGCGATCCCTTTCCAGAGCGCGCTGGATAACCTGGCCAACGCCGTTGCCTCCCATCCCGATTTCGAGGATGGCGGCGAAGGGCTTGCCTATGCGCTCATGGTTCTGGCCCGCGAAGGGCAGGCCAGCATGGGTGATCTGCGCTATTACGCCGATGTGAAGGCCACCTATTTCGCTACTCCGCTGGCCCTTGGACAATTGGGCGCGGCACTTGCGATGTACGGCGACCAGCCGCGTGCCGACGCGATGTTCCTGGCCGGGTTCAGCCGCCTGTCGCTGCCCGGCCTTGGCGAAGATACGCCGCGCTGGCGCGCCGATTATGGCAGCCGCAGGCGTGACGCGGCGGGCCTGGTGGCCCTTGCCGCCGCTGCCGGGTCCGACACGATCAACGTACACGCCAACGCCATCGATATCGTGCCGGCCGCCGAGGATGCATCTACCCAGGAGGCGGTCTGGGCGCTCCTTGCCGCCCATGCATTGATCGACAATCCGGCGGCCGTTGCGCTCACCTTCGATGGGGAGCCGTTCACCGGCCCCTTCATCGAAGTGATGGAGGGGCCGATCACGCAGCCCCGCATCCTGCGAAACACCGGCGACCGGAATGAGGTCGTGACGCTCACGCGCTTTGGCCGCCCCGACGGCGCGACGGAGGCATTCGGCAACGGCTACCAGATCCGCCGGATCTACTACACGCTGGAGGGCGATCCGGTCGATCCTACCGAGGTTATCCAGGGAACCCGCCTCGTCGTCGTGCTGGAAATTCGCCGCACCGGCGCGCCGGACGGGCGCTTGATGGTCAACGATCCGCTGCCCGCGGGATTCGAGATCGACAATCCGAACCTGCTGCAATCGGGCGATGTGGCGGCCCTGCAGGGCGTCGATTTCCCGGTCACGCCGCAAATGTCGGAATTTCGGGCCGAACGCTTCCTGTCGGCCATCAACATGCGGGGCGGTGCCAGCCTGGCCCGGCTTGCCTATATCGTGCGGGCCGTCACGCCCGGGGACTTCCACCACCCCGCCGCGTCGGTGGAGGATATGTATCGCCCCACCTTCCGCGCCCAAACCGCATCCGGCACCGTAGAAATCCGCGAATGACCCGACGCATCGCGGCCATTCTTACCCTTCTGCTCGTCACGTTTTGCGTGGGCGCGGCACTTTGGGTGGACGAGTGGATCGACCGGACGGAGCTTCCGCCGCTGACGCTGGAGACGGGGGTGGAGGTTCTGGACCGCGATGGTGATCTTCTTCGCGCCTACACGGTCGAAAACGGGCGTTGGCGTCTGCCGGTCAGCTACGATGCCGTCGACCCCGGTTTCATCGACATGCTGGTCGCGTTTGAAGATCGCCGGTTCTGGTCCCATCCGGGCGTCGATATCCGTGCCTTCGCCCGCGCCGCGTGGCAGCGGGTCGCCCATGGCCGCGTCGTATCGGGCGGATCGACCCTGACGATGCAGGTCGCACGGTTGCTGGAAGATTCGGGCACCGGAGCGTGGGGTGGAAAGCTGCGCCAGATCCGCCTTGCCCTAGCGCTAGAACGGCACTTGACCAAGGAAGAGATCCTGACGCTCTACCTTCACCTCGCGCCCTATGGCGGCAACATCGAAGGTGTGCGCGCCGCTACGCTCACTTGGTTCGGGACGGAACCGCACCGCCTGACCGCCGCACAATCCGCCCTGCTTGTGGCCTTGCCGCAGGCCCCGTCCTCTCGCCGCCCCGACCGCTTCCCCGAAGCCGCCGAAATTGCCCGCAACCGGGTTCTCAGCCGGGCGGTCCGCTACACCAATCTGACGGAGACGGAGATCGCCTGGGCGCGGGCGGAACCGATCCCGACAGAGCGGCGCGCCTTTCCCGCATTGGCCGCCCATTTGGCCGACCGCGCCATCACGGAACGGCCCACCCGCGGCACCCACCACCTGACGCTCGACGCCGACCTTCAAGCGCAGATGGAACGCCTTGCCGCGGGTGCCATCGCCGATCTTGGCCTACAGATGTCCGCCGCGATCATGGTGATGGACCATGAGACGGGCGCGCTCCTGGCCTCCGTCGGGTCGCCTGACTACACCGACCGGGGGCGCGAGGGCTTCGTGGACATGACGCAGGCCGTCCGTTCCCCCGGATCGGCTTTGAAACCCCTGATCTACGGTCTCGCCTTCGATGCGGGGCTTTTGCATCCCGAGACTCTGGTGGAGGATCGCCCGATCTCCATCGCGGGATATGCGCCGGAAAACTTCGATCAGCTGTTCCGGGGAGAGGTCACGGCATCCGAGGCGTTGCAATTGTCCCTCAACATCCCCGCCGTGACGCTGCTTTCGGAAATCGGACCGCACCAGATGCTTGCCGCCATGGGGCGCGCGGACATGCAATTCGATCTGCCCGTGGGCGAAGAACCCGGCCTCGCCATCGCCCTTGGGGGCATCGGCACCCGGATGGAAGATGTGATGCGCCTCTACGCCGGGATTGCGCGGGGTGGCGTTGCGGCACCCTACCATTGGCGCACGGGGGAGGCTCCGGAAGCCGGTCAGCGCATCTTGTCAGAGACGGCGGCGTGGTATCTGGGCGATGTGCTGGCCGATGTGATCCCACCACCCAACGCGCCGCGCGTGGGGCTCAGCTTCAAGACCGGGACAAGTTATGGGCACCGCGACGCCTGGGCGTTCGGGTTTGACGGGCGCTATGTCATCGGCATCTGGATGGGACGGGCGGATGGCGCCTCCGTGCCGGGGGCCTTCGGGTCTGACCTGTCGGCACCCCTCCTGTTCGAGGCATTTAGCCGGATCGGTGACCAACTGGTCCCACGCCCTGCGCCGCCACCCGGCGCGCTCACCCTTTCGAATGCCCAACTGCCGATAACATTGCGCCGGTTTGATCCGGCCGCGGACCTTGCCGATACCGGCGGGCCGGAAATCAGCTTCCCGCCCGAGGGCGCGGTGTTGGCGTGGCAACCCGGTCTGCCGATCATCGCACGGGTGGCCGATGGCACGCCGCCCTTCACATGGCTCTGGAACGGTGCGCCGCTTGCGGTGGGCTGGCACGATCGGGAGGTTCCGTTGGACGATATTGGCCTCGGCTTCGGAGAGCTGACAGTGATCGACGCCGATGGTCTCGCACAGCGTCGCGCGGTGGAAATCGCACCCTAAGGCGTGACCGGCCCCGCCGGTTCTCCGGCCTCCGCCTTATTCGATCCGCTCAATGGCCAGTGCAATGCCCTGACCGCCGCCGATGCACATCGTGATTAGTGCCTTGGAGCCTCCAATCCGCTCCAATTCGTAGAGCGCCTTCACCGTGATGATCGCCCCCGTCGCGCCGACCGGATGACCCAAGGCAATCGCCCCGCCATTTGGGTTCACCTTATCCGGGTCGAGGCCAAGGCCCTTATTCACCGCGATCGCCTGCGCCGCGAAGGCTTCGTTCGATTCGATCACATCAAAATCACTTACCGAAAGCCCCGTCTTCGACAGTAGATTTTCTACAGCGGGAACCGGACCAATGCCCATCACCTCAGGCCGTACACCGGCATGGGCGTAGCCGAGCACCCGTGCCCTGGGTTTGAGGCCCGCATTCTCCGCGGCCTCCGCGCGGGCGAGGACCAAGGCCGCGGCACCATCATTGATACCGCTGGCATTCCCCGCCGTAACGCGCCCGTCCTTCTGGAACACCGCGCGCAAACCGGCCAAAGCCTCCAGCGACGTCCCCTTGGGATGCTCGTCCACTTCGAACGGCACCATGTCCCGCTTCACGCGAACCTCCACCGGTACGATCTGATCAGCGAAGCGGCCCTCATCAATTGCCTTGGCCGCGCGCTCCTGCGATGCCATGGCGAAGGCATCCATCTGCTCCTGCGTCACATTATGCTCATCCGCGACATTCTCCGCCGTGACACCCATATGCCCGGTCCCGAACGGACAGTTCAGCGCGCCCAGCATCATGTCGAGTGTCTTCACATCCCCCATCTTCTGGCCGAACCGCGCCTGCGGGATCACGTAAGGCGACCGGCTCATGCTTTCGGCCCCGCCCGCCAGCCCGAACTCCGCATCGCCCAACGCCAGCGACTGGATGACAGAGACAATCGCCTGCGCGCCGGACCCGCAAAGGCGGTTCACGTTCATCGCTGGCACCGTGTCGGGCACGCCCGCCTGCATCGCGGCCACGCGGCTCAGGTACATGTCGCGTGGTTCCGTGTTGATGACATGGCCGAAGACCACATGGCCGATCTGGCCCCCGTCCACCCCGGCGCGGTCCAGCGCGGCCTTCGCTGCAATGCTCCCCAATTCGATGGGCGGCGTATTGGCCAGCGACCCGCCGAATGTGCCGATGGCCGTGCGTGCGCCCGACAGAATGACAATATCGTCCATGAAAAAACCCTCCGCGTGTCTGTTGCGGAGGGTTAGAGCGCAGAATCGGGGGCCACGCCAATAGGACGTGACGTCCCGCGTGTCAGGCAGCGTCGAATTGCAAGGGTTTCACCTGCTGGAACAGGCCCGTCGCCATCAGGTCCTCCAATGCTTTCGCCGGTGGCTGTTCATCCAGGTAAAGAAGCGCAATCGCCTCCCCATCCCGGGCGGAGCGGCCCAGGGTGAAGTTAGCAATGTTCACGCCGTTCTGGCCCATCGTTTGCCCAAGCGCGCCGATGATGCCGGGGACATCCTCGTTCGTTGTGTAGAGCATGTGGGACCCGATCTCCGCGTCGATATTGATGCCCTTGATCTGGATGAAGCGCGGTTTGCCGTCGGAAAACACCGTCCCGGCGATCGACCGTTCCCGCTTGTCGGTCTTCACCACAAGCCGGATATAGCCGTCGAACACGCCGGTTTTGTCCTGTGTCGTCTGCGACAGGTCGATCCCCCGCTCCTTGGCGATAACGGGCGCGGATACCATGTTCACGTCGGGGTTCGTCGCCTTCATCACACCGGCAATCGCGGCACAATCGAGCGCCTTGAGGTTCATGCCCGTGACGACGCCGTTATACACCACCTCGATGCTCTGGATCGGCTCATCGGTCAACTGACCCACGAAAGCCCCCAGATGCTCAGCCAGTTTCACCCAAGGCCCCATGATCGCGGCTTCCTCGGCGGTGACACTCGGCATGTTCAACGCGTTGGAAACCGCCCCCGTCAGCAAATAGTCCGACATTTGCTCGGCCACTTGCAGGGCCACGTTTTCCTGTGCCTCGGTCGTGGCCGCGCCCAGATGGGGCGTGACGACGACATTGGGCAAGTGAAACAACGGGTTCTCGGTGGCCGGTTCCTGCGCAAACACGTCGAATGCGGCCCCCGCCACATGGCCGGATTTCAGCAGGTCGGCCAAGGCTGCCTCGTCCACCAAGCCTCCGCGCGCGCAGTTCACGATGCGCACGCCTTTCTTGGTCTTGGCGAGATTCTCGGCGGACAGGATGTTTGCCGTCTTCTCGGTGAACGGCACATGCAACGTGATGAAGTCGGCGCGCTTCAAAAGCTCTTCCAACTCCACTTTTGTCACGCCGATCTCCGTCGCGCGTTCCTCTCCCAGGAACGGGTCGTAGGCGAGCACCTTCATCTTTAGACCCAAGGCACGCGCGATGACGATTGAGCCGATATTGCCGGCGCCGATCACGCCAAGGGTCTTCCCGGTCAATTCCACCCCCATGAATTTCGACTTCTCCCACTTACCGTCATGGGTGGAGACGCTGGCTGCCGGGATTTGGCGGGCGACGGCGAACATCATCGCGATGGCATGTTCGGCGGTGGTGATGGAGTTTCCGAAGGGCGTGTTCATCACGATGATACCCTTTTTCGATGCGGCGGGGATGTCGACGTTATCGACCCCGATGCCTGCCCGGCCCACGACCTTGAGGTTGGTCGCGGCGGCGATAATCTTTTCCGTCACCTTGGTGGCGGAGCGGATGGCGAGGCCGTCGTATTGGTCGATCACGGACAGAAGCTTGTCCTTATCCTTGCCGATGGTGGGGTCGAACGTGACGTCGATGCCGCGGTCGCGGAAAATCTGGACGGCGGTTTCGCTCAGCTTGTCTGAGACGAGGACTTTGGGGGCCATGTCAGGCACTCCTTCAAAGATTGGATCTGGGTTATTTGAGTTCAGGCAGCGGCGGCTTGCGCGTCGATTTCGACGTGAAACGCCCAGTCGAGCCACGGCAGCATCGCTTCGATGTCCGAGAGCTCGACCGTCGCACCACACCAGATGCGCAGACCCGGAGGGGCATCTCGATACGCCCCAACATCAAAGGCCGCATGTTCCTCCATCATCCGTTTCGCAACGCCCTTGGCGAAGGCCGCGCCGTCCTGGATTCGGGGATCGGTGAATTTCAGACAAACGGATGTATTCGACCGCGTCGCCGGATCGACAGCTAGGTTCTCGATCCAGTCCCGCGCCTCGCAAAAATCCCAGACAGCTTTTGCATTCGCATCCGCTCGCGCGTGCAACGCCGGCAAGCCACCAAGGCTTTCGGCCCATTCCAGCGCGAAGTGGTAATCCTCAACGCACAGCATGGACGGCGTGTTGATGGTTGCGCCTTCGAAGATCCCATCAATCAGCTTACCGCCCTTCGTTAGGCGAAAGATCTTTGGCAGCGGCCAGGCAGGCGCGCAGCTTTCCAACCGCTCAACCGCGCGCGGGCTTAGGATAATCATCCCGTGGGCACCTTCGCCCCCCATCACCTTCTGCCAGCTGAACGTGGTGACATCGAGTTTGCCCCACGGCAGGTCCTGCGCGAAGGCGGCACTCGTTGCATCGCAAATCGTCAGGCCTTCCCGGTCCGCCGGGATCACGTCGCCATTCGGCACCCGCACGCCCGAGGTTGTGCCGTTCCAGGTGAAGACGACATCCGTGTCCCAATCCACGGCGGCCAGATCAGGCAATTCGCCGTAATCGGCAGTGGTCACCGTCGCGTCCAACTTCAGCTGCTTGACCACATCCGTGACCCAGCCCGCGCCAAAGCTTTCCCAGGCGAGCATCGTGCAAGGTCGCGCGCCCAGCAGCGACCACATCGCCATCTCCATCGCACCCGTATCGGACGCCGGAACGATGCCAACCTTGTAGCCTTCCGGCACACCAAGCATTTGGCCGGTCGTGTCGATCACGGATTTCAGCAACCCTTTCCCGACGGCGGCGCGGTGCGAGCGTCCAACGGGGGCTTGGCGGAGGGCGTCCGGTGTCCAGGTGGGGGGTTTGGTGCAAGGGCCCGACGAAAAACGTGGATTCGCAGGCTTGCGATCCGGCCGCGTGGCCGGGTTGGTGGTAGTCATACTGGTATCCTCACAGATATGCGCCCCTCGTTGGGGAGGGGTGTCCCACGGATCGGGATAGGGGCGTGGACCCCGGCTCGCAAGACGGAATGCGCGTCCAAAGCGTCGGTTTCGGCCAAAAACCGCAGATCCGTGTTCCCGATCGGAAACACCCGAATTCACGGGCCGAAAGGAGCAAGCGCGCGGCGAAGGTCGCAGATCCGCCGATCTGTCTAGCCAGGTTTACATTTTTCTTGCGCCGTATGGCCGATATCCGCTATCGTTAAAGTTGTATTGGCCCTCGGGCGCACGATCATGAGGTCCCGGCCGTGAAAGACCAATCCCAATCCCTGACCTTCGATCTGACGGAATTTCTGCCTTTCCAGATGTCCGTCATCGCCTCGAACCTGTTCGGGCAAGTGATGGAAGACGCCGGGTTTCAGGTGCCGGAATGGCGCATCATGATGACCCTTCCGACGCATCAGCCCTGTTCCTCTCACGACTTGTGCATCCTGACCGCCATGGATGCCGCCCGGGTCAGCCGCGCCCAGCGCCGGCTTGAGGATCTGGACATGATTTCGGTCATCCGGGACAAATCGGATCGCCGTCGGCTTGTCGTGCGCCTATCCGAAAAGGGCATGGTGGAGGTCACGCGCCTGCGGTCAGCGGCCCACGCCGCCGAAAGCAAGATGCTGGACGCGCTGGGCCCCGAGGATCGGGCGCAACTCAAGACCGCGGTAAGCGGCCTTTACGAGCGCCTCTGACACTCAGCTCAAGACCAGGTCCATCAGAGCGCTATCGGGTTGTTCCAGCCCGTCGATAACGTTGAAATGATGCGCGTTGTCGATGCGAACGTCTCGCATCCTCGCACCCAATCCATGCCAGATATTCGCCAGCAACGCCGTCTGCCGGATGAATTCCGGACGTTCCCTCTCGCCCACAACGCAGGTGACGCGCGCGCCTTGGACGGGGCACAGCAGCGCAGGGCTTTCGGTGCAGGCGATGTCGCCGGTCAGGTGCAAGGTGTCGCGCATCGCGGTGCGCATCAATGGCCGTAGGTCGTGGAGGCCAGAGATGGAGGTCACGTGGGCGATGCGCGCATATATGTCGTTCGGCAGGACGCCCGCGCACAGCATCCGGGTAACCAGATGCCCGCCGGCGGAATGGCCGACCAACCGGATCGGCCCATTGACGCGCTTCGCCGCTTCGCAAACCATCCGCGCGACGTCCTGCGTGATGGCGGGCACGGACACCTCGGGTGCCAGCCGGTAGGTCACCATTGCCACGGCCTGCTTCCGTGTGAAGGCGCCACGGGCCAAGTGGGCGAAATCCCGACCGGAAAACGCCATCCAATATCCACCGTGAACGATAATCGTCAGACCCTGCGTTGGCGATTTGGGCCGATAGAGGTCAACGAAGGGGCGGGTGTTCGCGTCGCCGCAGATCTGCTCACTCTCCGTCGCGGAACGAAAGGCACTCGCGCGCCGGGACCAATCGGCGACGATGTCATCGGCCCCGTCGATATGCGCGCCATTGGCATAGGCATCGTCCCAATCCGTGATCACGTCTTTCGCCTCCTCATCTGCGCAATCTGCGGCAATTCCGTCCTTCCCCGCAATCGGTCTTGGGTGAGGGGTTTCTTGACCGCGTTCGCCTGCTACATCCCAGCCATGGCCAATACACTTCTTGATATGCGTGACATCCGCAAATCCTACCCATCCGATGACGGACCGCAGCACGTACTGAACGGCGTCTCTCTCCACCTAGACGCAGGTGAGACCCTGGCCCTTACCGGGGAGAGTGGGTCGGGCAAGTCGACGCTCCTGCACCTGGCCGGCGGATTGGATCAGCCCGACAGCGGGGAAATCCTGCTGGGCGGTCGCGACATCAGCGATATGGATGACGCCGCGCGCGCGGCGGTTCGGCGGCACTCCGTCGGATTGGTATTCCAACAGTTCAATCTTGTCCCGTCGCTTACAGTCGGGGCCAACATCGCGCTTCAGGCGCGGCTTGCAGATCGCCATGATCCGGCGTTCTGCGATGCGCTTTCCGGGCGGCTTGGCTTGTCCGATTTGCTGCACCGCTATCCGGAGCAATTGTCCGGTGGGCAACAGCAGCGCGTGGCCATCGCCCGCGCCCTCGCCCCGCGCCCGGCCCTCATTCTGGCCGATGAGCCGACCGGTAATCTGGATGAAGCGACGGGCGACAGCGTGCTCACCTTGCTGCTCGATCTGGTTCGGGAAACTGACGCCGGCCTTCTGATGGTGACCCATTCGCCGCGTCTGGCCAATCGCCTGTCTCGGCGGATGCACCTGACCCTCGGCGCGTTGAGCGTGGCCTGATTGATGCTTTATACCGCACTTCAGACCCTGTCATCCCATTGGCGCCGCCATCCCGGCCAGCTTCTGATGCTGGCGCTTGGGCTGGCGCTCGCCACGGCGCTTTGGTCCGGGGTGCAGGCCATCAATGCCGAGGCGCGCGCCGCCTATGACCGCGCGGCGGCGGTCCTGGGGCAGGATCAACTGGCGCGGTTGGAGCGGAACGACGGAACACCGATCCCGGTAGCCGAGTACCTGTCCCTGCGCGGCCAAGGCTATCTCGTTTCACCCGTGATTTCCGGCGAAGTACGGGACGGGAATGGGCAATTGCGTATCCTCGGTATCGACCCGCTGACGGCGCCGCCATCGGCTCAAACGCCCGCGCTGGATGAATCGCTTGACCTCGCCGCCTTTTTCACCGCGCCTGGTTTCTTGTTCGTGTCGGAAGAAACGCTTTCCGGCCCCTTACCCGAAGGGCTTCCGCCGTTGAGCGTGGGGGAGGATATTCCCCCCGCCGCCGCGATCACGGACATTTCCACCGCCGCGCGCCTGCTTGGGCAATCCGATCCCTCCTACCTGCTGGTCGCGCCTGAGCAACCGTTCGGGCTGCCCGCGCTGGTCGATGCAACCGACCTGGTGCTTCGCCCGCCCGAGACAGGCAGCGACATCGCGCGGCTGACCGACAGCTTTCACCTGAACCTCACCGCTTTTGGGCTTCTATCGTTCGGGGTCGGCCTTTTCATCGTTCATGCAGCCATCGGCCTTGCATTCGAGCAGCGACGCGCGGCGGTCCGCACCCTGCGCGCGCTGGGCGTGCCGCTGAGGACCGTACTGGCCGCGTTGGGTTTGGAACTTGCTTTGATTGCGGCCCTGTCCGGCGCGATAGGCACAATTCTTGGCTATCTGATCGCCGCCAGCCTGATGCCCGGCGTCGCGGGGACCTTGCGGGGTCTCTACGGCGCAGAGATTGAGGGGATCCTCCGCTTTGATCCGGTTTGGGCCATCGCCGCACTTGTGATCACACTTCTCGGCGCGGCCGTTGCGGCGGCGCAGGCAATGGCAAGGACCGCGCGTATGCCATTGCTTGCACCAGCCATGCCACGGGCCTGGGCGCAGGCCTCGGGGCGGACGTTGCGATTTCAGGGCCTCTCCGCCCTTGGCCTGTTCGCGGCGGCTTTCTGCCTCGCTGCCTTCGGCACGGGCCTTTACGCCGCCTTCGCCTGTCTCGCTGCGCTGTTGATTGGGGCTGCCCTCGCGCTTCCGTCTTTAATGACCGGGCTCTTGCGCTTAATCCGACCCAAATCACCCTTCGCGGAGTGGGTCGTGGCCGATACGCGCCAGCAGATACCGGGCTTGTCATTGGCCCTCATGGCCCTGCTCTTGGCACTGTCGGCAAATATCGGGGTATCCACGATGGTCGGATCGTTCCGCGCGACGTTCCTGGGCTGGCTCGATCAGCGACTTGCCTCCGAGCTTTACGTGACCGCGCCCAGTGCCGACGAAGCCGCGATCCTGATGGAGGCCCTGGGACCCGAAGTTGACGCGATCCTGCCTATCGTGTCCGCGCCCGTGCGTCTGTATGGGCGGCCCGCGGATGTTTTCGGAGTCGTCGACCACGCCACCTATCGCGACGCCTGGCCGTTCCTCAGCGCCAGGCCGACCGCGTGGGCAGAGGTCGCCGCAGGGACCGGGATCCTTGTGAACGAGCAAACCGCGCGGCGGGAGGGGCTTGCCCTTGGGGACATCATTCCCATCGCAGGTGGTCTTCCGCTTGTCGGGATTTACTCCGATTACGGCAATCCAAACGGACAGGCGATTGTGTCCTTAACGCGCTTGGCGGAGACTTATCCTGATATCCGCCCCTTCCGCTTCGCCATTCGTATCGCGCCGGGAGACGCACCGGCCCTGGCCACGCGATTGCGCACCGACTTCGGTTTGCCGACGGACGCGGTCACGAATCAGGCGCAGGTCAAGGCCTTCTCCATCGACGTGTTCGATCAGACGTTCCGCGTGACCGGGGCGCTGAACGTTCTGACCCTTGGCGTTGCGGGGATCGCGCTTCTGACAAGTTTTCTGACACTGGCCAACCTTCGCCTTCCGCAACTGGCCCCGATCTGGGCCATCGGGACGTCGCGCGCCACGCTGGCCCGCGTGGAAATGGCGCGAAGTTTGGCCCTTGCTTGCGTGACGTTCCTGTTCGCCTTGCCCGTCGGGCTTGCGCTGGCTTGGGTGCTGCTGGCACTGGTGAACGTGGAGGCATTCGGATGGCGCCTGCCGATGCAAGTGTTCCCCGGCGAATGGCTGCGCCTGTTTCTTTTGGCGCTTCTTGCGGCGGGGTTGGCCGCACTTGGCCCGACGCTTCGCCTTGCCCGCATTCCGCCCGCCCGTTTGACACAGATTTTCGCACAGGAACGCTGATGCTTCGAACTTTCATTGCCCTGATTGCCCTTGCCGCGCCGCTGTACGGCCAGGGATTTGCCGGCCTTGGCACAGACGCGCCGGGGTTTGCGATTCCCGCGCCCGATCCTGAGTTCTCCTTCCCCGACGATCACGGGCCACACCCGGAGTACCGCATCGAATGGTGGTATCTGACCGCGACGCTGGAAGGTGCGGACGGGCGGGATTACGGCGTGCAATGGACGTTGTTCCGCAGCGCGCTTGCCCCGGTCACGGCGGAGGGGTGGGGCGCGCCGCAGCTGTTCATGGGACATGCGGGCCTGACGACGGAAGACGCACATTTCAGCGCGGAAAGACTGGCACGTGGCGGCATCGGGCAGGCCGGTGTCACTGCCGTACCTTTCGTCGCCCACATCGACGATTGGCGGATGCGATCCACCGTGACGGAGGGCGATGCGCTGGACGCCCTTGCCCTGTCGGCCCGCGGCATGGATTTCGCCTATGACCTGGCGTTGACCGCAAATGGCCCGCTGATCTTCCACGGGGATGGCGGGTATTCCGTGAAAAGCGCCGAGGGGCAGGCGAGCTATTACTATTCGCAGCCGTTCTATGCCGTGACCGGCACGCTGGAGCTTCCCGAGGGTCCGGTGGAGGTGACGGGAACCGCGTGGTTGGACCGCGAGTGGTCTTCCCAACCGTTGTCGGAGGATCAGGCCGGGTGGGATTGGTTCTCCCTCCAATTCTCCGATGGTGCGCGAATGATGGCGTTTGGCCTGCGCGCCACCGATGGCACGACGTTCACATCCGCCACGTGGATCGAGAGTGACGGAACGACCCAAAGCTACGGCGACACTGCGGTGATCTTGACGCCGCTCGGCACGACATCGGTCGCGGGACGTGACGTGCCGACCGAGTGGCGAGTTGAATTCCCGGAACGCGAGCTCGACATCACAACACGGCCGATCAACCCGCAATCTTGGATGAACACCAGTTTCCCGTACTGGGAAGGCCCGATCACGTTTACAGGCTCCCATACCGGGCGCGGATATCTTGAGATGACGGGCTATGAATAGTCCCGATCCCGCAGGTTTGGGTCGGTCTAGCGGCCCGCCACGTACATCGGGAAGCTCACGCCCAGCGCCCACCCAAGCAACAGCCCGAGGCCGATCCCCACCGCGAGGGTCGAGCCTGTCTGTCGCCCGACCCAGCGCCCCATCATCCCGAACGTGCCATAGAAGAGGAGGATCACCGGAAAAATCAGGACGAGGAAGAACAACCGCTCGAAATCCAGCGCCACCGCGATGCCCAGCGACCCGAGGAATGCGCCCCGCACCACGATCCGTTGCCACAGCGGAGCCATGGTCGCTCGGGTCAGAACTGCATCCGCCCAGAGCGCGAGGATCGCGCCCGGCGCGATGGCCGCGATGATCGGCAACCGCCCCGGATGCGGCACGAAGGATGCGACATACCGGTCCATCAAGAGGCCGAACACGCTGATCCCGAAGACAGCGAGGGTCAGGCCCCAGAACCATCCCCGCATCGCCGGTCGCCATCCGGCAATGGCCGCGCCGCCAAGGATCGCCACGCCGTAGAGACCCAGATGGATCGCCAGGTAATCCGCCACGAGGACCGGGAGAAGGCCCACCTCGATACTCACCGCAACGGGTGGAACCAACAGGGCGGGCAGCAGCGCGAGGCTCCAGAAGACGCGCCTTGGAAGGGGCTCCGGCACCGGTCCCTCCGGCAACAGTTGCGCGAGGGGCCGGGCCAGCATCACCGCGCCACTCAGCATCAGGATGATCCCCCAACCGAGAACCGGCACAACCACATCGTTCTCGCGCCCAAAGCTGGCGTCGAGCCAGCCGACCGCTTCCCGCAAACCGGTGGTCGCGAACAGGATGCCCACGTGCTCCGCAAACGGCACGGCCACGGCGCGGCGCGCGAAGCTGCCACCGGGTTCGCCGACGGTATCCCCCTCCCCCGCGCCAAGCTCCGCCATTACGCGGCGCGCCTCCTCCCGCAGCGCGCGCTCCCACGCGCCGTTGAGGATCAGGAGATTGTACGGCTCTTGCGCCGTGACCGCGCCCGAGAACATCGAAAGGGCGACCACGGCCTCGACCCGCTGATCGGCGATCCCCTGTCGCACGACGAGGTCCGAAGACATCGAATGCCCCACCAGAGCGACACGTCCGTCGGCACCGGGCAGCGCCATTGCCCAATCCGTGACGCGGGTGATCTCTTCCAGCAAAAGCCGCGTGGTCCCCTCGATCACCGTCACATCGCCCGACATCGGCACCGGATTGCGGCCGTGGCCTTCAAGGTCGAGTGCGACGGCGATGTACCCGGCGCGCGCGAAACTCTCGCTCCACGCCGACATCATCTGCCTTGACCCGGCAAATCCGTGCACGATGACGACCACCGGACCCTCGGCATCCGGCAGTTGGGTCACGGTCACGGGCGTCCGGCCCACCGCATCGTGGCGGATCTCCAGCCCCGCCCGGCCACGCTCCAACAGCACGATACCCAGCACCAGCGCCACGATCGCCACGGCCCCGAAGGCCCAGTTCCATCCGCGTCCCATCATTCCCCGCACCTAGCGCGCCCGGCCGATCCCGCCAATCCTCTGGCCCCGCGCGATCGTCGCGCCTAGAGTGCCCAAAAAACCAAAGGCACGACCCAGATGCACGTTGTTACCCTGATGACCAACTCGGCCATGTATCTTGATCCGGGGCTGGTCACGAACCTGCGCAATGCAATGGGGGGTGGCGATGCGATCTGGCTTGACCCGAACCACGCCGCCGAATTTGAGGCGCCGAAGATCCCCAAGAATATCGGCACCGTGTGGGAGAGTCTGAGCGCGGAAGGTGTGGACCTCGTCGTACAGCGGGCGGGCAACCGGAAAAAGAGGATGCTCTTGGCCGATATGGACAGCACCATGATCCGGCAGGAATGTATTGATGAACTGGCCGCGGAGGCCGGAATGGGCGAACGGGTGTCCGACATCACCGCCCGCGCGATGAATGGAGAGCTGGATTTCGAGGCCGCGCTCCTGGAACGGGTCGGACTTCTGAAGGGTCTGCCGGAACAGACCATCGCGCGGGTGCTGGAAACGCGGATCACCCTCATGCCTGGCGGCGCAACTCTGGTGGCGACGATGAAGGCTAACGGTGCTTATTGCGCTCTGGTTTCCGGCGGGTTCACGGCTTTCACCTCTGCCATCGCCGCTAGGCTTGGCTTTGACGAGCATCGCGCCAACACGCTCTTGTCCGAAAACGGAGAGCTGACAGGCGACGTGGCTCGCCCGATCCTGGGCCGCGCCGCAAAGGTGGAGGCGCTGGAAGACATCACGTCCGCGCGCGGCCTGACGCCGGCAGATGTGCTTGCAGTCGGCGACGGGGCCAACGATCTCGGCATGTTGGACAAGGCCGGCACCGGCGTGGCGCTCCACGCCAAGCCATCGGTGCAGGAGCAGGCGAAGATCCGGATAAATCACGGCGACCTGACAGCACTCCTATTCATACAGGGCTACGCAAAATCGGAGTTCGTCACCCCGTGAGTCGGCGGGCGGGTCAAGGATCACAGACCGCGCTCGCGCGGCGCCAAAGGCGTCCTTGAGGCGCGCGGCGACTCGCAGACCAGCCTTGCACAGGCCTGTTTGCGGCAAACCTGCCCGCAAACGGCCTCTCAGCAGAATCGAAGTTCCGTCCGCAAATCCCGAAAGCGACCATCGAAGCGCAGTCCGCGCGGACGTGGCCCTTGGGCCACCCCGCGCGCCACGCCCAACCGGGACCGGCTGCCGAAGGCAGTCGCGTCCCGGGCGGGAGGGCTTCGCCTCACTCCGCCGGAACCGCCGCCTCTTCCGCGCCCAGTCCGACAGGGAGTTTGTCCAGCATCTCCTTCGGGCAGACCTGCACGAAATGCGCTTTTTCGCTGTCCCAATGCTGCAAGATGTCACGTGCCTTGGCGCTTCCGGTCTCGGCTGCATGACGCTCCACCAGATCCTTCAGCTGCGCCTCCCAATGATCGACCGCCACGGGGCAGGTCACGAGGGTTTCCCGGTTCAGATTGACCATCGCCTCGCCGTCGGGATCGTAGAGATACGCCATCCCACCGGTCATGCCCGCGCCGAAATTGGCCCCGATCCGTCCAAGGATCACGGCAATGCCGCCGGTCATGTATTCACATCCGTTCGAGCCACAGCCCTCGATCACCACCTTCGCGCCAGAATTGCGCACGGCGAACCGTTCCCCGGCGCGGCCGGCGGCGAAAAGGTGCCCGTCGGTTGCGCCGTAAAGCACGGTGTTGCCAATGATGACGTTGTCGGAAGCCACAAGCGGGCTCGCCATCGGCGGACGCACCACCACAATCCCGCCGCTCAGGCCCTTGCCGACATAGTCATTGGCATCGCCCGACACTTCCAGCTTCAGGCCCGGTGCCGCGAAGGCACCCAGCGATTGACCGGCGGAACCTTTCAGTTTCACCGTCAGGTGATCGGGCTGCAAATCGTTGCGCATCCCGAAATTCTTCACGATGTGGCTCGATGTGCGCGTGCCGATGGTCCGCAGCGTATTTTGCACGGCATAGGACAGCTGCATTTTTTCGCGATCCTCGAGGAAACGGCGGGCATCGGACACGATCTGCGCGTCGAGCGTATCGGGCACGGCGTTGCGCGGCTTGTCCCGGTCATAGAGGATACGGTCCGACCCATCGACTGTGATGAGCAGCGGGTTAAGATCCAGATCATCCAGATGCGCCGATCCACGCGACACCTGAGACAGCAGATCCGCCCGCCCGATCACGTCATCGAGCGACCGCGCCCCGATGGAGGCGAGGATTTCCCGCACTTCTTCGGCGTAGAAGGTGATCAGGTTCACGACCTTCTCGGCGTTTCCGGTGAATTTCTCCCGCAGGCTTTCATCTTGCGTACATACGCCCACGGGACACGTATTGGACTGGCATTGACGTACCATGATACAGCCCATGGCGATCAGCGCGGCGGTGCCGATACCGTATTCCTCGGCCCCCATCATCGCGGCCATCACGATGTCGCGGCCCGTGCGCAATCCGCCATCGGTCCGAAGCGTCACGCGGCTTCGCAGGTTGTTCATGGCCAGCACTTGGTGCGCCTCGGTCAGGCCCATCTCCCAAGGGAGGCCCGCATACTTGATCGACGTGGCGGGCGAAGCCCCCGTGCCGCCGTTATGGCCGGAAATCAGGATCACATCGGCCTTGGCCTTCGCCACACCGGCAGCAATCGTGCCGACACCGGAGGACGCCACAAGCTTTACGGTCACCTTGCAGCGCGGGTTGATCTGCTTGAGGTCGTAGATCAGCTGCGCCAGATCCTCGATCGAATAGATGTCGTGGTGCGGCGGCGGAGAGATCAGGGTCACCCCTTTCGTCGAATGCCTGAGCCGCGCGATCAGGTCTGTCACCTTCATGCCGGGCAACTGCCCGCCCTCACCGGGCTTGGCACCCTGGGCGACCTTGATCTCCAGCTCCTCGCACTGGTTCAAGTACTCCGCCGTCACACCGAAACGGCCAGAGGCGACTTGCTTGATCTTTGCAGACGGGTTGTCGCCATTGGGCTCCGGGTGAAAATGTGCGGGGTCTTCCCCGCCCTCACCGGAATCCGATTTCGCGCCGATCCGGTTCATCGCCACGTTGAGGGTCTTGTGCGCTTCGGGCGACAGGGCCCCAAGGCTCATGCCCGGCGTCACGAACCGCTTGCGGATCTGGGTGATGCTTTCCACCTCCTCGATCGCGACGGGTACGCCAAGCGGCTTGATATCCAGCAGATCGCGCAGATGAATGGGCGGATTGGCCCGCATCTTCTTGGAATATTCCTTCCACATCGCAAAGGAGGCGCGGTCGCAGGCGGTTTGCAGCATATGCATGGTCTGCGCCTGCCACGCATGGGTCTCCCCCGAACGGCGGGCCTTGTAGAATCCGCCGATCGGCAGGATGTCCTGCGCGCCCATCCAGCCGCGGGCGTGGACCTCCTCGACCTTACGTTGCAAGCCGGTGACGCCGATACCGCTGATCCGGCTGAGCATGCCGGGGAAGAATTCCGCCACCATCGCACGGCTCAGCCCCACGGCCTCGAAATTCAGACCACCGCGATACGAAGAAATCACACTGATCCCCATCTTCGCCATGATCTTCAGCAGGCCCGCATCAATGGCCGCACGATACCGCGCCATCGCCTCGGTCAGGGTGCTGTCGATGAGCCCGCGTTCGATCCGGTCCGCGATGCTGTCTTGTGCCAGGTAGGCGTTTACGGTGGTCGCGCCGCAGCCCACGAGGACCGCGAAGTAATGGGGGTCGATACACTCCGCCGACCTGACGTTGAGCGAGCAGAAGGTGCGCAGGCCCTTTCGCGTCAGCCACGAATGCACGGCGGACGTTGCCAGGATGATCGGCATCGCCACGCGATCCGAACCCTGTCCCTGATCGGTCAGAACGATGTGGCCCGCGCCGGAGCGCACGGCATCCTCCGCCTCTTCCCGGATGCGGTCGAGCCCGGCACGCAATGCACCTGCGGACCCGCCGGCGTCGAAGGTGCAGTCGATCTGCACGACGGAGCTCTCGAAGTAGCTCACCATCTTGTCGAATTGCGCGTTGGTCACGAACGGACTGTCGAGCACGAGGATTTCTGTCTGGGACGAATCCTCGTCCAGCACGTTCTTGAGGTTCCCGAACCGCGTCTTGAGGGACATCACCCGGTATTCCCGCAGGCTGTCGATGGGCGGGTTCGTCACCTGGCTGAAATTCTGCCGGAAGTAATGGCTAAGAGGCCGGTATTGGGAGGACAGAACGGCGGAGGGGGTATCGTCCCCCATCGACGCCAAAGCCTCCTTCGCGTCTTCGGCCATGGGAGCCAAGATTTGCTCCAGCTCCTCGATGGAATAGCCCGCCGCAATCTGGCGTTTGCGCAGGTCGCCGCCGCTGAACAACGTCGTCTCCGACGCGCCCGCCATCTCGGCCTCCAGATCGGTAATCTTGTCGGTCCACTCCCCGAACGGGCGACTGGCGGCCAGCGCATCCTTGATCTCGGTATCGTGGTAGAGCTGTTGTTCCTGCATATCGACGGCGATCATCTGGCCGGGGCCAAGCGCGCCCTTTTCCACAACCATCGCTTCGTCCACCGGCACCATGCCCGTCTCGGACCCCGCGATCAGCAGGCCGTCGCCGGTAACGACGTAGCGCATCGGCCGCAAGCCGTTCCGGTCCAGACCGGCACAGACCCAGCGCCCGTCGGTCATGGCCAATGCGGCGGGGCCGTCCCACGGCTCCATCACGGAATTGCAATAGGAATACATGTCCTGCCACGCCTGCGGCAGTTCCGTGGCTGTCTGGCTCCACGCTTCGGGCACCAACATGGTCTTGGCCATCGGCGCGTTGCGTCCCGCGCGCACCAGAACTTCGAACACCGCATCCAGCGCAGCGGAATCGGACGACCCGCCCGCGACAATGGGTTTGATGTCTTCCGCCATCTCGCCGAAGAACGAGGACGCCATGCGGATCTCATGGCTTTTCATCCAATTGAGGTTGCCCTTGAGCGTGTTGATCTCCCCGTTATGGGCCAACATGCGGAAGGGTTGCGCCAGCCACCATTGCGGGAAGGTGTTCGTAGAATAGCGCTGGTGGTAAATCGCGAACGCGCTCTCGAACCGCTCATCCTGCAGGTCGGGATAGAACTCCGCCACCTGCTCGGCCAGCATCATGCCCTTATAGATGATCGACCGGCAGCTGAGCGAACACAGGTACAATTCCCGTACACCTGCCGCTTGCGCCGCTTTCTCAATCCGGCGGCGGATTACGTAGAGTTCACGTTCAAACGTCTCTTCATCGACGCCCTTGGCGTTGGAGATGATGATCTGCTCAATTTCGGGCCGGGTCGCGTTGGCCTTCTCACCCAGGCACGACACCTCAACCGGCACATGGCGCCATCCATAGATGTAATACCCCATGCGCAGGACTTCGCTTTCCACGATGGTCCGGCAAACCTCCTGCGCGCCGAAATCGCTGCGCGGCAGGAAGACCTGCCCCACGGCGAGCAATTCGTCCCGCATCTCGTGGCCGGTCCGCTGCACCTGTTCACCGAAGAATTTGTAGGGGATCTGCACGTGAATACCCGCGCCATCGCCTGTCTTGCCATCAGCGTCGACGGCTCCGCGATGCCAGATCGCCTTGAGCGCGTTGATTCCGTTTTCCACCACCTTGCGCGACGGCTTGCCATCCTTGGCGACCACAAGGCCCACGCCACAGGATGAGTGCTCATGCTCCTCGCGGAACATGCCGTTTTCTTCCATCCACTTGCGCTTCGCTGCTTCGGCGGCGGCCCAGTCTTGATCGTATTGGGTCATGGATGTCCCTCCTTGGAGTTGAGCGGGGGTGGGGTTGCGGGCATCTGCGCCTGGGCGCTGGCCTGCGTCACGTCGAAGATGAGTTTGCGAAACATCAGCGCCGCGGGGATTGAGACCAGCGAAGACACGATGTCGGGGGTTGAGGCCGTGCGGAACCCGTCGATCGTGTCCGCGCTGAAGTTCAGACGCGTGGCGATCCACGCCGTGTAATTGCCAGCGATCCAGCACAGCCACCAAACGATAGCCCAGCTTGGAAGCGACGCGCCGTTATGCAGGCTGGCCCAGGTCTGGCCATAGGACTTGTAGGGCATCCACAGGTTTGCAATCGGCACGAAGAACCAGCCAACGGCCCAGCCCGGTTTGATCCGGTCCGGGTCCGGATCGACCGCCTGCGCATTGGCCGCCGCGCGATAGATCCACATGCCAGAGGCGATGTAGGTAGCGAGCAAGACCACAAGGAAGCCCGCAGCGACAATTACCCCGATCCCGTCGATCCGCGCCGTCTTGTTCAGGTCATAGGGGAGAGCCGCCATCACGACCCCCCGCCTGAAACGTGGCGGTTCTTCGCCTCGTATTCCGCGCGTGTGGCGCGGCGATGGTCGCCCGACAGCGGGGCATAGGCAGGTGCGCGATCGGTATAGATTTCCGAGATCAGCGGAAACTCCGCCGCCGCCGGGAAGAGGGCCGGCATCATTTCGTAATCCGCCTCGTCCCGGTCGGTGTCGCGCAGCCAGAGATTGCTGCCGCATGTGGGACAGAAGGTGCGTTCCGAGAACGAGGTGGACGCATAGCGGGCAATCTGCCCCGTCACGTGAACCGCCGGTGCGCTTGCCAAGAAGGCACCCCAGACCACGCCGTTGGATTTCTGGCACAGGCTGCAATGGCAGATGCCAATTGCGGCGACGTAATCGCCATCGACGCGGATCTGGACCGCACCGCAAAGGCATTCGCCGTCAAATTGTCCGGTCCTGCGATACGCGTCGATATTCATTGCGACACCCTCTGGATCGGGGCCAAGGGAAGCGCGCTCATCATGTCGCCGCAATCATACAGCGGTTGGGTGGCAAGGAACCCCGGCTCCCCGGGTTCGGCGAATTCCACGGGAGAGTAGTTGCCCTCGAAGGTCTCTCCGCCAGGAGTCGTGACGGTTTCCAACCCACCGAAGAACAGGTTCCACTCGCGACTGACGAATTGCGTGCCTTCCGTCGCGCGGGGGCCGCCCCCCGTCTCCCATTGATAGGCAAAATCCGTCACGTCCAAATCGTGGCCGTCGATATTCACCGTCACGCCGGTCAGCCGGTCGAAGCCGGTGTAATCCCGCTGGAATGTCCCGGCACTCGAGTCTTCCCGGATCGAGAAAACCATCGTGTCGTTTCCGGTCTCCAGCAGTTCAGTCAGGCTGGCGGGGTCGGTCTCGGGCTCGATGATCGTGTCGGTGGTTCCGTTGCGCAGGTTGAAGGCGCGCAGCCAACGGAATTCGGCATCGGTGAAGTTGAGGTAGAACGCCCCGTCCTGATCCAGCGTCGCACGCCAATGGGTGCCGTCGGGATCGCCGTCACACCGCCAGTGATGGGACACGAGGCAGGATCGCGACTGGACCGTAAGGAACGCGGTGCAGCCATCCAGCACCTGAAACCGTTCCCCGCCGCCCTGGGCGGACGCAGGACCCGAAATTGCCGCACACAGCAAACCGGCGATCAGAAGTTGTTTCCGAATGGACCACATGAGGTCGGCTATCCTGTCGTTTCCCGGCCTGGGACCCCCGCGTCGGTGCGGACGTCTCCTCGGCGCTGTTGTCCTAAGAAGTTTCGGCTATTCCGCCGCGATCGTCTTACCCATCGCGACCCGTTCAAGGATCGCTTGCGCCGCCTCCCGCCCGTCGCGGATCGCCCAGACCACAAGGGACGCACCCCGCACGATGTCGCCCACCGCAAATACATTTTCCATATCGGTCTCGTGCGTCAGCGGCTTGGCCTTGATGGTTCCCCAGCGGGTTACGGCAAGCTCGGGCGTGTCCCAAAGCGTCGGAAGATCCTCCGGCTCGAAGCCCAGCGCCTTAATCACCATGTCGGCATCTTCGATGTAGTCGGCGCCGTCGATCACTTCGGGCGACTGGCGGCCGGTCACGTCCGGCGCGCCAAGGCGCATCTTCTGGACCATCACGCCTTCGACACTCTCGGGATGCGCGCCCTCGATCGCGACACCTTCTAATGCGGCCGGTTCTCGCCCGGCAGGACCGCCCGACGTGAACCCTTTGGGGGCGGAGAGCCAGACAAACTCGACACCTTCCTCCTCGGCGTTCTGCACTTCTCTCTGCGATCCCGGCATGTTCGCACGGTCCCGGCGGTAGAGGCACTTGACGCTCGTCGCGCCCTGCCGCGTCGCGGTGCGCACGCAATCCATCGCCGTATCGCCGCCGCCGATCACCACGATCCGCTTGCCCTCGGCATTCAATTCTCCGTTGTCGAATTCCGGCACCGCATCCCCGAAGGATTTCCGGTTCGATGTGGTCAGATAGTCAATGGCCCGAATAATGCCGGTCGCCCCCGCGCCCGGTCCCGGCAATTCGCGAGATTTGTAGACGCCAGTGGCGATCACGACGAAATCATGCTTCTCGCGGATGGCGTCGAACGTGATGTCTTCACCCACGTTGCAATTCAGTACGAATTCGACGCCGCCCTCCTCCAGCTGCTTGTTGCGGCGCATCACGACGTCTTTTTCCAACTTGAAGCCGGGAATGCCGTACATCATCAGCCCGCCAGACCGGTCATACCGGTCGTAGACCGTCACTTGCAGACCCGCGCGGCGCAGCATGTCGGCGGCGGCCAGCCCGCCGGGGCCGGCGCCGATGATGCCGACAGACTCCGGCCGCTCCTCGGACGGCGCGATGGGCATGACCCAACCCTCATCGAAGGCCGTGTCCGTGATGTATTTCTCGACCGAGCCGATGGTTACGGTGCCGTGGCCCGAATTCTCGATCACGCAATTGCCTTCGCACAGGCGATCCTGCGGGCAGATGCGGCCACAGATCTCGGGAAACGTATTGGTCGCCTGGCTCACGTCGTAGGCTTCGCGCAAACGACCTTCGGCAGTCAGTTTCAGCCAGTCGGGAATGTTGTTGTGGAGCGGACAATGGGACTGGCAATAGGGCACGCCGCACTGGCTGCACCGCCCTGCCTGCTCCGCCGCTTTCTCGCGCGCATACTCACCGTAGATCTCGGCGAAATCTTCTTTCCGCTGGTCGGCTGCCCGCTTTTCGGGCATCTCCTTACCGACGGATACGAATTTCAACATGGGTTGCTTAGCCAATCCACCGCTCCCTAGCTCTCCGACGGACCGTATAACGGCGCGGTCACGGGATAAAAAGACAGTTTTGCTGACCTATTTGTCCTTATCTCTGAGAACTTGCTTCTGGCCCGGTGGAAACAACGAACAAGTACGACAGCATGGTTTCCCTATATGAATATTATTCGTTTGAAATCAGCACAGTATGGCGTGTGCCGGGAACCATGATATGAGCCTCCTGCATCTCTTCCTGTTGGCGATGATCCAAGGGATCACAGAGTTCCTGCCGATCTCCTCCTCCGGTCACCTGATTCTCCTGCCGAATCTCACAGGGGCGGAGGATCAGGGGCAGGTCATCGACGTCGCGGTCCATGTCGGCACATTGGGGGCCGTCATCCTCTACTTCTGGACCGATGTGAAAGCCGCCCTCATCGGCATGCCGCGCATGCTAACGGGCAAGTTGGACACCCCGGGCGCGAAGCTCGCGTTCCTGCTGGTGCTCTCGACGATCCCTGTAATCCTGTTCGGCCTGTTGCTGGAACTAACCGGTCTTTATGACAGCCTCCGCTCCATCACGGTGATCGGATGGACGATGCTGATCTTCGGTCTTGTCCTCTATTGGGCGGACCAGCGCGGGGTTGAAGCGAAGGCGGCGGGCGATTGGAACCTGAAGGACGCGATGGTGATGGGCGTGGCGCAGGCCGTTGCGCTGATCCCAGGTACGTCCCGGTCCGGCATCACGATCACCGCCGCGCGCGCCCTGGGCTACAACCGGGAAAGCGCCGCGCGCCTGTCGATGCTGATGTCGATCCCCACGATTATCGCGTCCGGCGTTTTCGCGGGGGCGGAGGTGATCGCGACGGCCGATGCGCAAGCCGCCCGCGACGGCGCAATCGCCGCAGGACTGTCGTTCGTCGCCGCGCTGGCCGCACTGGTCCTGATGTTTCGCTTGCTGAAAAGCGTCAGCTTCACGCCTTACGTGATCTACCGCGTGGTGCTTGGCATCATCCTGCTGTGGATCGCCTATGGCTAGGGCGTTCAGCCCTCGCGCAGGTTACGCGCGCTTTCCTTGATCTCGGAATACTGACCGGAGGGGCGGTACGGCCACAGATAATCCTGTAGCACCGCATCCATCGCCGTCGGCTCAATCCCGAGGTCCGAGAGCGTTCGCGCGCCCTCCTGCACCACGTTGTCCGTCCGCAAGCTGCGCACCTGATCGCGGGTCAGGATGCCGTTGTGGAACAACCCGCCTGTAATCAATTGCATGAAGTCGAGCACCGCGCCCATGATCCCGGCCACAAAGAACGGGATGTTCAGGACCAGACGGCGACGGCGGATCACCCGCAACATGCGGTTCATCAATTCGCGGAACGTTTCCACGTCGGGACCGCCAAGCTCGTAGATGCCACGCGCCTCTCCCATAACGCCCTTCACGGCGGCGCGGGCGATGTCATCCACGTAGACGGGCTGAAACTTCGTCTCCGCCCCGGCCACGGGCAGGACCGGGCCAAGGCGGCTCATGGCGGCGAAGCGGTTGAAAAACGCATCTTCCGGCCCGAACACGACAGACGGGCGCAGGATCATCGCGTTTGGCATGGCGTCCAGGATCGCCGCCTCCCCCGCGGCTTTGCTGCGGGCGTAGTCGCTGGCGGCATCTTCGTCGGCGCCAATGGCCGAGATATGGACCATCGTTGCGATCCCCTCCTCCGCCGCAATACGGGCGATCCGGGCCGCGCCTTCCGTTTGCACCGCGTGGAAGTTGTTCTTGCCCCGCGCATCAAACGTACCCACGCAATTGACCACGGCATCGGCCCCGCCGAGGGCCGCGCGCACGCTATCATCGTCGCGGATATTGGCGAGGATCGGCTCGACCTGACCGACAACCCCGTAGGGTTTCACGAAAAGCGCCTCGTTCGGACGGCGGCAGGCCACGCGAACGCGCCAGCCCTCTTTCGCCATGCGCCGCGCGATATACCGGCCCACAAAGCCCGATCCGCCGAAAATGGTGACGAGTTTGGCCATGACAAAGGCTCCTCCGGTCGTGTTCGCGTTGGTGATACGGGGCGGGCGGAAACGCGGCAAGGCGCAAAACGTCTCAACTTTCCGCCAGAAGCCGGGAACCATACGCATAACGCTGGCGTTCCCAAACGAACGGATTTACCACGAAGTTATGCGCGCGTCCCGCCTGACCCCCTTAGCCTTGGCGCTTTGTGCCGTCACGACTTCGGTCGCGGCACAGGATATCCGGCTTTCGGCCCCCAACGTAGAGGAGGATCTGAGCGACCGTCTGCGCGCCGCCTCCCTGCTGTTGCAGGAAACGGAGGAGCAGCGGACGGCTCAGGATCTTGTCGCCGCCGCGCGCGCCGATTACGGGCGACTGGTCGCGGCGCTCTATAACGAGGGCTATTTCTCTCCGGTCGTGCGCATCAGCGTGGACGGGAGAGAGGCGGCGCGCATCCCGCCCTTCGGCGCGCCTCGCAGCATTTCCAACATCACGATCTCCGTCGAACCCGGTCCAGCCTTCCAGCTTGGCACAGCCGAAATCGGGCCACTCGCCCCAGACACCGATCTGCCGGACGATTTTCGCCCCGGTGGCCCCGCCTCCACCCCCCTGCTACGCGATACGGCCAGCGCCGCGATCGAGGGTTGGCGCGAACGGGGGCATGCCGTGGCCGAAGTCGCAGACCAGCAGATCACCGCGCGCAACGGCGATGCGGTGCTTGACGTGCGGGTGCGCATCGACCCGGGCCAGATCGTGCGCTTCGGCACGCTTATCCCGCAGGGCCAGGAAAGGATGCGCCTTGAACGCATCCTCGCCATTGCGGGGCTGCCAGAGGGTACGACGTTTTCCCCCGAGACCCTCGCCCGAGTGGAGGCGCGGCTTCAGGATACCGGCGTCTTCTCCGCCATCGCGCTGGAGGAAGGGGAGGTCGGCCCAGACGGGGAGATGGATATTACCGCGACGCTTGTGGAAAGCGAACCGCGACGCTTCGGCTTCGGCGCGGAACTGTCCACCGACGACGGTGCCGCACTCAGCGCCTACTGGCTGCATCGCAACCTCTTCGGCGGCGCGGAACGGCTCCGCATCGAGGGGGAGATCAACGGTATCGGGTCAGAGGCCGTGTCCGGCGCCACGGCGACGGAAGGTATCGACGCCGCGGTCGGCGTACGCTTCTCGCGACCCGCCACCTTCACGCCCGACACCACGTTCTACGCAGAGCTATCAGGCGAGTACCTTGATGAGCCTGCCTTCAGCCTCACCACGTTCGGGGCCGAAGCGGGGGTTGAGCATCGCTTCACCCGTCGCTTGACCGGGTCGCTTGGCCTTGGCTTGACCTATTTCGATATCGAGGATGCGTTCGGCGAGCGGGAGGTTACGCTTCTTTCGGTGCCCGTCGGTATCACTTGGGACCGCCGCGAAGATCCACTCGATGCGCGGCGGCTGTTCTACCTTGATGCGACGGCCACGCCGTTCCTGACCGATCAGGGCAGCGGGGGCGCGCGGGTCTATACCGATGGTCGCGTCTATTTCGGCTTTGGGGAGGATCGCGCCAGCCGCATCGCCGCGCGTGTGCAATTGGGCAGCGTCCTCGGCGGAGAGATCACGGAGATCCCCCCGAGCTTCCTTTTCTATTCCGGTGGTGCAGGCACCGTGCGCGGGCAGGAGTTCCAATCCCTCGGCGCGCTTCAGAACGGTGTCCCCTCCGGTGGGCGTAGCTTCTTAGGCGTGTCGACAGAATTCCGGCAGGATATCGGTGAGACCAATCTCGGCCTCGTCGCCTTTGCCGATGCCGGCTGGATCGGGGCGGACACGCTGGGCGGTGCCGGGGATTGGCATGCCGGCGCGGGCCTTGGCGTGCGATACACAACGCCCTTCGGTCCGATCCGCGTTGACCTTGCCACACCGGTGCGCGGTCCGGGCGTGGGAGAGGACGTTTACCTCTATATCGGCATCGGGCATTCGTTTTGATCCGCTGCATTGCGATCCTTTGCTTGATCCTCATGCCGGTCGCGGTCTGGGCGCAGGAGGATGACCGATCCCGCCTGACCCGTTTCCTCGAAGAACAATTCTCGGATGACGGAAACCGCGATGTCCGGATCGAGGGCTTCCGCGGCGCGCTGTCGTCGGAGGCGCGCCTGGACCGGCTGACCATCTCGGATGCCGAAGGGGTGTGGCTGATTCTGGAAGATGCGGTTCTGGATTGGAACCGATCTGCGGTGCTCCGCGGCTCCATCGAGATTGATGAGCTATCGGCCGCGCGCCTTGAAATATTGCGCCCGCCGCTCCCATCGGAAGGGGTCGATCTTCCCGATGTGGAGGCACAACCATTTTCCCTTCCCGAATTACCAGTCAGTGTCGATATCGGCGAGGTCTCCATCAACGAAGTCGTTCTGGGTGAGCCGGTCATCGGTATTGCCGCACGCCTGACGATCCAGGGGTCCGCCAGCCTGTCGGGCGGCGAAGGGCAGGCGCAGATCACGCTCAACCGTCTTGACGGTGCGCAGGGCCAATTCGAGCTCAATGCGTCCTATGACAACGCGACGCGAAATCTCGCCCTCGACCTGCTACTGGTGGAGGAGGAAAACGGGCTGGTGGCGGAGCTGATCGGCCTTCCCGGTCGGCCCGATTTGCGCCTGCAGATTGCCGGTGAAGGCCCGGTGGACGACTTCACGGCAGAGATTGCGCTGGCCACCGACGGACGCGACCGGATTACGGGCACCGTCATCTCCGCGCGCAGCGACGCGGGTGAGCAATTGATTGTCGCGGATATCGGGGGCGATATCTCCCCGCTGCTTTTGCCCGATTACCGGGAATTCTTCGGCAACGATGTGCAGTTGCAAGCGCAGGTTCGCCAGACCCTGAGCGGCGGGGTGGAGCTTGAGGCGTTGCGCCTGACCTCCGCCGCGCTGACCCTGGAGGGGGACCTTGCCATCAATGGCCAGGGTCTGCCGGAACGGGTCAACCTGACGGGAGAGATCCGGCCCCCCAACGGGAATGTCGTCCGTCTTCCGTCCGGCGGGGCCGATGCCCGGATTTCCGGCGCGTCCCTTGCCCTGGTCTATGATCGAAATGACGGGGACGAATATGCCCTGACCGCCGATCTGGACAACCTCGCAATCGACGACCTGTCCATCGCCGGTGCGGCCCTGTCCCTTGAGGGCGCGGTCGCCCTGACATCCGCGGGCATCGAGGCCGCGACGGCGAATTTCAACACGGCTCTGAACGGCGTCGAACATGCCGATCCCGCCATGGCGGAAGCCCTTGGCGGGACCCTCGGGATCAGCGCGCAGATGTCGTGGGTCACGAACGCTCCCGTCATCTTGTCGGACCTGTCCGTCGTGGCCGGTGATGTGACCCTCGAAGGTGGCGCATCGGGCCAGACGGTGGGTGAGGAGATCAGTGTCGGGCTTGATCTGACGGCCAGTATCGGCGCGCTGGAGCGGTTCGCCGCGATTGCCGGGCAGCCATTGGCGGGCAGCGCGGCACTGACAGTGTCCGGCCAGGTGAAGCCGCTGTCCGGGCAATTCGATCTGACGATTGGCGGAACCGGGAATGACATGCAATTCGTCGATGGCTTGCCACCCGAATTGTTCGCAGGGGAGACACGCCTGGCCGCGCAGGTCGTCCGTGACACCGAGGGGCTTCAAGCGCAGGCAATTCGGCTCGACAACGCGGAACTGACCCTGACGGGGGCGGCTTCTCTCTCTTCCGGAGATACCAGCGCTTCGGTGCAATTTGCCCTCGAAGATGTGGGGTTGTTCACTGACGTAATGTCCGGTCCCGTCACGATTGCCGCAGATGTGGCGCGGGAGGGTACGGCCCCCTTCGACGTGACCGCCACACTGTCCGGCCCGAACGAGATCGCTGCCGATATCTCTGGCACATTCGATGCGGAAACGACCGACTTCGCGCTGGACCTTGATGCATCCGCTCGGGACCTGAATCTGGGCGATGCGATTCCGGCGGGCCTTACGGCGGGACGTACGACGCTGACGGCCACCGCCACCCGGCGCGACGGGGTACTGGACTTGCAGGATCTCACGCTGTCCAACGGCGCGCTCAACGTGAACGGCACAGCGCAGATCGGTCCGAACAGCAGCCGTGCTGACGTCAACGCGCGCCTTGCGAATGTAGGGCTGTTCACCGACGCGCTTTCCGGTCCTGTCTCTGCCGATGCCATGATCACGCGGGAGGGGACCGGCCCCTGGAACATCGACGCCGATCTTGGCGGGCCCGGCGGAATGCAAGCCTCCGTCAACGGGGAGGTCGGTCGCCCCGATGGCAGCGTCAACATCACGGCGACAGGCACCGCGCCCCTTGCGCTGGCCAATCGGTTCATCCGTCCCCGTTCCATCCGCGGAACGTTGTCATTCAACCTCGCCATGCGCGGACAACCCGGCCTTGGCGCTGTCTCCGGCACGCTGTCGTCCGGCAATACGCGGATCGCCGTGCCGACATACGCACTGGCCATCGAAAATGTCGGGCTGAATGGTCAGGTTTCGGGCGGGCGCCTTTCCTTGAACGCCAACGGCACATTGTCGACGGGCGGGCAGGTAACGGCCGCCGGCTCCATCAACCTCGCCTCCCCCGGTCTTGACGGACAGATCAATGTCGGCCTGCGCGATGCGCGGCTTGTCGACCCGACACTTTACGATGCGCGTATCGAAACGGCTGATCTAACCGTTTCCGGCCCGATCGCCCGGCGACCGCAGATCAGCGGCACCGTCACCTTGGGCGAGTCGGAGATCCGCGTGCCGGAAGCAAGCCTAGCTGGAAGCGCCGCGATTCCCGATATCCGCCACCTGGGCGAAACCCCCGCCGAACGGCAGACCCGCCGCTTCGCCGGTCTTCTGGGGGGGCGGGGCAGTGGCGGCGGGCGTGGCAGCGCGACAACCGGCCTCGACATTACAGTCAACGCGCCAGGGCGCATCTTCCTGCGCGGACGCGGCATCGACGCGGAATTCGGCGGAACACTCCGGATATTCGGCACCGCGGCCAATGTCATTCCGACAGGTCAATTCGAGCTGATCCGGGGTCGGCTCTCCATCCTCGGAACACGTCTGGACTTCATCGACAGCTCGGTGACGCTTCAGGGAAGCTTCAATCCTTACTTGCGCCTGACCGCGGTAAGCATGGCATCGGGGTACCAGGTCATCGTCAGGATGACAGGCCCCATCTCAGGGCCTGAAATCTCATTCTCCTCGAATCCGGCCCTGCCAGAGGATGAGGTATTGGCCCAACTGCTCTTCGGGCGGTCGGTCTCGGGCCTGTCCCCACTGCAACTGTTGCAACTGGCCGATGCCGCAACTTCCCTTGCCGGTGGCTCCACCAATTCGGGGTTCATTGCGGAGCTGCGTGACGGGCTGGGTCTCGACGATCTGGACCTCAGCACCGACGCGGAGGGCAACGCCGCCGTCACCGCGGGCCGCTACCTGTCCGAGAACATCTATACCGATGTCACGATCAACGCGGAGGGGGAGGCTGATTTGTCGCTCAACATCGATCTCACGCCTAATATCACCGCCCGCGGGTCGGTCGGATCGGGCGGCGGCTCCAGCATCGGCATCTTCTTCGAGCAGGACTATTGACGGCCCCGCAAACCGGATATATCAGCCGCTCTCACGACACCTGCCCAGGTGGCGGAATTGGTAGACGCGCCAGCTTCAGGTGCTGGTGTCTGTATGGACGTGGAGGTTCGAGTCCTCTCCTGGGCACCAACCTGCACTTTCGAAGAAAGTGTCAGGGGCCAGCAGGGCAATTTTCTTGGAAATTGTCCCGAAAGGCCAACTCTTCCCCGTCCACCGTTTCGATTGCCATTTCCCGACGGAGGGGACGCGACCATGACGATCCATCTGTATCAGAACGATCTGCCCGATGACCTGTCGCTTGGCCCAATCGTTGCCATTGATTGTGAGACGATGGGCCTCAACCCCCACCGCGACCGGCTCTGTGTGATCCAAGTGTCCGACGGTGACGGCGACGCGCATCTGATCCAGGTCGCCAAGGGTCAGGATGCGGCCCCCAACCTTGCGCGCCTTCTGGAAGATCCCGATACGCTGAAACTCTTTCACTTCGGGCGTTTCGATATCGCGGTGATGTACCACGCCTTCGGCGCCCTTACCGCGCCCGTCTATTGCACCAAAATCGCGTCCAAACTCGTCCGCACTTACACCGATCGCCATGGCCTGAAAAACCTACTCCAGGAATTGCTGGCCATCGACATTTCCAAGCAGCAGCAAAGCTCCGACTGGGGGGCGGACACGTTGACCGAGGCGCAGAAATCCTACGCCGCCTCCGACGTGCTCTACCTTCACGCCATAAAGGAGAAGTTGGATGCGATGCTGGCGCGAGAGGATCGGACCGACATCGCGCAGGCGTGTTTTGAGTTTCTGCCCACCCGTGCGAAACTCGACCTTGCCGGGTGGCCCGAGATGGACATCTTCTCTCACTGATCAGGGGCGCGTGTGATGGCCCGCGACAACTTCTATTCCAACGCCGTCGTCTGGGTGAAAGTCACCTTGCCGCTGATCGCGTTGGCCCTGTTGTCGAGCCTTTTCCTGCTCTCCGGCTCGCCGGACCCGGACGCGGCACTGCCCTATGCGGAGGTCGATATCGACCAGATCACGCGCGAACAACGCGTGACGGAGCCGCGTTTCGCCGGGGTGCTTGGCGACGATCAGGCGCTTGTCTTGGTGGCCGAGGCCGTGTCCGCCGCATCCGGACAGACCGAACAGATCCGCGCCCAGGGGGTGGAGGGGCGCCTGGACCTCAACCAGCAGGATTATGTCAGCGTCATCGCCGCGCTTGGGAATATCGACATGGCCCGTCAGGTGGCGACGCTTTCCGATGGTGTGACGCTGGAATCCTCCCTCGGCTACCGGATGAACAGTGATCGGCTGCTCGTGGCGCTCAACCGCGTCGACCTGTCCGCGCCCACGCCTGTCATCGTTACCGGACCGGGGCTGGAGATCACGGCAGACAGCATGGAGCTTTCCGGCGATCAAGGTGAAGCAATCGTGCGTTTCAACGGCTCCGTCCGGATGCTATACGACCCGCAGGGTTAAGAGGTTTTCATGCACCGTTTCATTGCTCTTTTGGGTTTGGCCCTTTTGATCGCGGCTCCCGTTTCGGCACAGGTCAATATCGGGTTCGGCGGCGTCGCCTATGACAGTCGACAACCCGTCGAAGTAACCGCCGATAGCCTGTCCGTGGACCAATCCACCGGCGAGGCGGTGTTTTCCGGCAATGTGATCGTTGTGCAGGGCGATATGCGGATGGCGGCAGGGTCCGTGCGAATTGTTTATGCTACTGACGGCACCCAGGACGTGCGCGAAGTGATTGCCACAGGCGGTGTTCTCGTGACCCGCGGATCGGATGCAGCCGAAGGGGGATCGGCCCGGTTCGATGTCGCCTCCGCGCTTCTTACGCTGACCGGCGATGTTCTTGTGACGCAGGGACCGACGGCAATTGCAGGTGACCGGATGGTCGTGAACATGACGACCGGGAACGGGTCGGTCGATGGGCGGGTGCGCACGGTTCTGGGCGGCGGCGAATAATGACGCTCGACGTCACAGAAGGCTCTGCGGGCCTGCGCGTCCACAAGCTGCGCAAAAGCTATCGCAAACGACCCGTGATCCGCGACGTCACGCTTGAGTTGAACCGGGGCGAGGTTGTCGCCCTTCTTGGGCCTAACGGGTCGGGCAAGACGACGTCGTTCTACTGTATAGCTGGACTGATCACGCCCGACGGGGGCCGCGTGACCATCGACGGGCAGGATGTGACCCTGTTCCCGATGTACCGCCGCGCACGGGCTGGCGTTGGCTATCTTCCACAGGAAATGTCGATCTTTCGGGGCCTCAGCGTCGAGGATAACATCAAGGCGATCCTCGAAGTTGTTGAACCCAAGCGCAAAAAACGGCGCGACCGGCTGGAAGCCTTGTTGAGCGAATTTTCGATCGAACATCTGCGCCGCGCGCCCGCGCTGTCCCTGTCCGGGGGCGAACGTCGCCGGGTGGAAATCGCGCGCTGCCTTGCCTCCGATCCCCGCTACGTCCTTCTGGATGAACCTTTCGCGGGCGTGGACCCCATTGCCGTGGGTGACATTCGCGCGCTCGTGGCGGAATTGAAGACCCGCGGCATTGGCGTTCTGATTACCGACCACAACGTGCAAGAGACGCTCGCCATCGTGGATCGTGCCTACATCCTCCATGACGGGGCGATCATCATGTCCGGCACGGCGGACGAAGTGGTCAAGGACGAGAACGTGCGACGCGTCTATCTCGGCCAGAGCTTCCGCATATCTTAACCCGGTTTTCGTTGACAGACGGTCCCGACTCGTCGCCAAATGAGGGTGATGGTTGCATTTGCTTCATCCAGGTCCGATTGGTGCCGCCTTGCGAATGCACCGGATCACCTATATCTTGAAAATTCAAAAAAATCAAAAGTTTGCAGTTTTGTGCACGCGTGCACATGTCTGTGAACACCCACAAAAGACGGAGGTTTCATGCGGTATCAGATCAGCGGAAAACAGATCGAGATCGGCCAGTCTCTGCAAACCCATGTGCAGGACAACCTGGGCGGCATCGCGGAGAAATACGCCGAGCGCCCGACCGATGCGACGGTAATTTTTTCCAAGTCCGGGTCCGAATTCGTGTGTGAAACCACCGTGCATCTGTCCACCGGCCTGACCGCATCAGCGAAAGGACACGCCCACGAAATCTATGCCGCCTTTGAGACGACGGCCGACAAGCTGGAGAAGCAGTTGCGCCGTTACAAGCGGCGTCTGAAGGATCATCACAAGGCGCGCCAGCAACCCATTGATGTCTACGGCGGCGCCTCTTATATCCTCGCCTCATCCGAGGGGGCCGACGAAGATGCGGAACCCGAATCTCTGCAACCGATCATCGTGGCCGAGATGGAGACCGCCATCCCGTCCCTCTCCGTCGGGGAAGCGGTGATGCAGATGGAAATTGCCGGCGCGCCGCTTCTGGTGTTCCGAAACGAAGGACACGACCGGGTCAACGTGGTCTACCGCCGGGATGACGGGAACGTCGGCTGGATTGACCCTTCGACCAGCTAAATCGCCAGGGGCCGAACGGTCCCTCCGCATGCCAGACACGTGGGGAATTGGACATGGACCTTTCGACCTTGCTTGCACCGCAGGCTGTGAAAGTCGTCTCGGACGTCAGCAGCAAAAAACGCCTCCTGCAAGCCCTCGCGGAGCTGGCCGAAACGCGCGCCGACATCCCCGCAGCACGGATCTTCGACGCGCTTCAGGAACGGGAAAGCCTTGGCCCCACCGGTGTGGGCCACGGTATTGCCCTGCCCCATGCCCGCCTTGCGGGTTTGGAGGACGTTTTCGGTGTATTCGTGCGGCTGGACCGCCCGATTGATTTCGACGCCGCCGACCGGCAACCGGTCGACCTGATCTTCACACTGCTTGCGCCGGTGGATTCCGGCGTAGACCACCTCAAAGCGCTCGCGCTCGTCTCCCGCACCCTGCGCAACGAGGATCTGTGCGCAAAACTCCGCGCCAATAACGACCCCAGCACGCTCTACACACTTCTGACCGACATCGAGACGAGCGCCGCCGCCTGACTATTGCCGGTTCCAGCGGGGAAATCCGAACCCGATATAGTCGCGTCGGTAAATGTCGATTAGCTGCTGCTCGATCTTGCCGTCATAGACGGACTTCAGCGGGTGCGCGCCCGGCATCGCTTCACCAACAACGTCCGGCACATCCTCAACACCTACTTGCCGCGCAAGCTCCGGCAGGAACGATTTCATCTGGTCTTCGTGGATCAGATGCTGCGGGATCATCACCTGTGAAATCCCTTGCAGGATTGCCGTTTGCGTGGCCCAGGCCTGATCGACCCTTACGCTGGTCTGACCCGCCAAGTTCCCCTTCAAGAACCCGATGAAGCCAAGAAACGCGGCCTTCTGGTCGTTGTCGGACCAATCGCCGCCCGGTGCCTTGTTGGGGATCGGCACCTTGTATCTTTGCCGCAACGTCTTGCGCGGATCGGCATACATGGGCCGATCATCGGGCAGGATGAAGCGGTTGAAGACCGCGTAAGCGCGGCCCACCGGATGCCGCAGGACGCTGAAGCTGCGAAACCCCTGATTGTCCTTCATCCATTGGCGCAATTGTTTCTGGCTCATCTTGCGGATCAGCTTGTCCCTGCCGACGCCGTCGAGCTTGCCCATCCAGTCGAGCACCGCGTTTTCTGGCGCTCCCTTGATCGGGCAAAAGAGAAGGCCGCGCGTCGGGTGGGCCACGAAATTCGGCACCTGCGGGGCGCGGTCCGGTTCCAATTCTGGCGAGGTGTCGAGCCCGAACCGATCCAGATCCCCGATCGCTGCGACCATCTCGTCGTAATTATCCACCTTGTCGCGCAGGGGGCTGGGGTTTTGCTTTTTCAGCTTCTTGGAGGTGCTTTCGACCACGTGTTCCGACCCAAGGAATGCCGCCATTCCGTTGAGGACATCAGGGTCGTTGATATCTTCGTACCGGATCAGGAACGGCACTTGGCCACTTGTCTGCATCCCGCGCCTCAGGTGGTCCTGGAAGGCCTGCAACTTGTTCAGCATCTCCGCGAATTCCGGCGCGTCGAACCGCACCTTCGCGGTCTTCGCGTGCTTCATGTCGGTGAGGCGCCATTGCCCCGTGGCGCTGGCGATCTTGCGGCTGACATAGCTGTCCAAAGGATTGCGGGTCAGGATAATCTTGGCGATGCGCGGGTCGGGCAAGATCCGCTCCACCACCCTATCGTCATGGTCGTGGAACAGGCGAAAACCGGGCAGGGCATCATCCGCATTCTCGATGATCGCTTGCAACAGGCCAAGGGGGTCCTGCTCCCTTCGGTCCATGTCATAGCCGTGAAGCTCGAACGTGTTGTGATGGCCAAGGAACGTGGGGTTATAAACCTCCCCCAGGCAATTGATATCCGGGAAGGCGTTGAGCGAATCCTCAAGGTAATTCGACCCGGTGCGCATCTCTGCGAACAAAACAAAGGCGTCGTAGCGGCGGGTCATGGATTATCTCACCAGGTAAGGGCGGCTGTCGGCATCGGTCGGAAGCGGGGCCATGCCCTCTTGCGGGAAATCCCCCACGGCGAAGGGGTTCATCCCCTGGTTCTTGAGGTTTTGCAGGAACTTCGGCAATCCATCTAGGTTTGCCATCCGCGGCGCTTCCGTCAGGCGGCTGGCCTGCGCGCCTTCCATCGCATCAAGGATGCGTTGCAGATTTTCCATCGGTTCCTCGATGAACTCCGCGAGGGACCAGATGCGGATTTCCGCGCGGCTGCGCACGTGGCGGAGCGTATTCACGAACTCCACCTCTCGGCGTTGCAGGCGGGCGGCTTCCGTCCGGATATCCCCAAAATTGCGATTGGCCGTGAACAGGCGAACGGCCCAGGCCCCGGTTATCACGCTGATCTGGGCATTGCTGTCGCTGGCCATGAAGGCGCCGGGGCGCTGGTTGTCTTGCGGGCCGAACATGAAGACCTGCCGTTCCCCGCGCGTGTTCCAGATCAGATTGGTGAGAAACCGCTCCGGATTGTAATCCCGCAAGGCCGGCGCGCAGGACAGGGACCCTGCATAGGTATCCGCGTCCCCTGCGAATCGAGCCCGTTTTGGGTCGAACAGGTTGCCGTGAACCGATGCACCGAGCCGTCGCGACAACCAGGGCTCAAAATCCAGAAACAAGTCGTTGAACCCGTGGAAAACCGAATATGTCGCCGCGGTCTTGCCGTTCTCCCAATCGTTGTTGGGATAGCGGCTTTGCATGTACAAACCGGGCCGCCCACGCGTCCGACGCTCCAGCGCCTTGGCGAAAACCCGGTCGATCTTGCCCGGCGTCGGTTCGGCCATCCGCGCGTTCGCCCCCTCGTCACTCAGGAACGTGTGATAGAGACGGTCCGCCTTGGGCCAGATCTTGCGCGCCACGAAACAGTCTGACCGACGAAGCAGGTGCAAGTGGTCGTCATAGAACACGTGGGGTTTGCCTTGAAAATCAAACTTCGACAGGGTCAGGGACCGGCTTTCTATGTTGCGGGAATAGTTGCGCACAAGCGTCTGGTAGTAACTTTCGTCGGGGATCCAAACGAGCTTGAAATACCGGTCGAAATCCTGCCGCCGTTGATCGTGGAGGATCGCGCTGAGCGTCTGGCGGCTGAGGCACCACCATTGGCTGCCCAGATGCGGCTGCAACCCCTCGGGCAATTTGCGCTTGAAGCCCACGCGGCGCTGCAATTCCACGTAACGATCAAACAGGAACCGGTGCCGTTTCCAAGAGAAGGGAAAGCGCAGTTGGAAGCGTTCCGTGTTCAGGCCGTCGATCGTCCAATCCACATCGCGGATCGTGACGCTTTCGATGAAATCCGTCATCGGACGCGCGGCGAGGTAGGCGCGCAATTCATCCACCGGGCGCAGCGGAAGGCAGGAACCGGAAGCGAGATAGACGTGCCGGACGCCTGGAAACTCCTCCAACATCATCTCGCCCGCCGTCTGGCTGGCCGCGACGAGGGACCATGTTCCCCACTCGCATTTGTGCCTGCGGGAAAACTTGACGTTCTCCAGATCGCCCACGGCGCGCTTCAGGCCGTTGAATCGGTCCCGCGACACGCGCTTGTCCACATGGATGACGACGGGGCAATCACGCTCGGCCCAATGGCGCGCCACCTGAGCCGCGCGGTCCAGCGCGGTGTGGCACATCATGATGAAACCAAGTGTGCTCATGCCCAATTGCCTTTGGACATCAGGCCCAGGATCTCCAGCTGCCGCCAGTTGATGTATTTTTCGGACCATTTCGTCCAGAAATCCGGGTTCTCCCGCAAGCCATCCGCGTAGGCGCGATATTCGGCGGATGCGGCGTAGTGCTCCCTCCGCTCAAGCTCTTCCGCGGCCTTTTGGGTGAATGTGTCGAGGAATTTCGCGTGGAGCAAAACGCCCGAAGCCTTCTCACCCCCCCATTCGTCGTAAACGTGGTTCAGGCCGCGCGGCAGCAACATGTGGGTGGACGATGCATAGGCGTAGTGTTTTTGCCACTTCACCAACGGCGTCTTGTTGAGGGCCGGAGCGCGTGCCGGCGTGTCCGCGAAGAAGGCCCGCGCCCGCGGGCCGCCTTGGATCCAGAGGTTCCCGTATTCCCAGTTCCGCGTGATGGAGTAGTTTCCGGCATCGAACCAGCACGCAATTTCAAAGGGGTTCTGCCCGTCGCGGTAGGGCTGCGTGGTGATCGGCCCCTTGGGATACATGTCGAGCAGCATCGCCCCGAAGGATTTTATCGAAGATGCGTCGAGCCAATCTGTCAGCGCGGGGATCGGGCGCGTGTCGGAAAACGGGTAGACGAGGAATTCGTCGGGATCGACCGTCAGACACCAGTGACGGTGCCCGTGAAGCCGCATGAGTCGATTGATCCAATCCATCCCGAACCGGGCGCGCTTGTAGGATTCGTCTGTCCACCAGACCGAACAATCCTTCTGCTCCGTCAGGTATTCGCGGGTTCCGTCGCCGCTGTCATTGTCCACGAACAAGAAATGATCGACGCCTCGATCCCGGTAGTAATCAAGGAAGTATTTCAGGCGAATCTTCTCGTTCCGCAGCGTGCAGAAACACAGCACGTCGCCGTCGCGGATCGTGTCGGTGCGGTTGGCGATCTCTTCCAGCCGCCGCGACTTTCGCCACGCGCGCACGAGATATCGCTTGCGTTCAAGGCGCAAACCGTATCGCCGGACCGCTTTCATTTGCGCGTCCGCGACAATGTCGAGGTAAGGGCATCAACCACGGTCTCAAAATGCTCCTGCCACGTCGGGACCTTCAGCTGGGTCAGATCTGGCATCACACCTGTACCGTTTAAACATTGCTTGATCGTTTCTTTCCATTGATACGCGTCACCACTGTCCACGTAAACGGCACAATCGCCCAAGGTTTCGCGGTAAACGGGCAGGTCGGAACAGATCGGAACCGCCCCCGCCATCGCGGCCTCGATCGGCGGATAACCGAAACCTTCTGTGACGGACGGGAACAGCAGGGCTGCGGCCTTCGCCAGTTGATCCCGCACGGCGCTGTCCGAAAGCAGTCCGTCGGGGCCATTGAGAATGATTTTTTGCTCCATTAGCGGATGCGAGTTCAGCCGCTCCATGAAGGTATCGACCTTCCAGCCAACGGCCCCGATGATGTGGAGAAGTGGCATGTCGCCGGGTGGAAGTTCTTCGGCCAGAAGGTCCCACACGTCCAATATCAATGCGTGGTTCTTGCGCGCCTCGATCGTGCCGAGCATGACGAACAGGGATGGATCACGGGCCTGTCTCGATCCTCTCGGCGTGCCGTCCACGCCCAGATGCGCAACGATGCGGTGAGGTGGCGCGGCCTTGTCTGCCCAATGGCGGTCCAGACTGTCCGACGTGGCTTGGGAATTGGAAATGACGTGGGTCGCGTGGGTCCGAACCCGCTCCGCCCGACCAGCGAAGTTTTCCGGCTGTCCATCGGCCACGTATTGGGGATGGGTGATCGGGATCAGGTCGTGGATCATGACGGCGATCCGCGTGTCGCTGCGCGCCGATATCGCCGAAAGGGTCGCCTCCGAGAGATTGGAATGCCCGACATTGAGGTAGGTCAGCCCGGCCTCAGTGGCTCTATCCAGCAGGTTTGGCAGGGTAGACGGCCGGCAGCGATCAATGGCGACCTCGCGCAAGGCCGCTTCCGCCTTGTGCCGCGGGCGGTTGCCGCGAAACGTAATTCTGGAAAACCAGTCCGCTGGCCCCATTGGTGAGGCGCCCTCGACCATGCCGATCAACCGCGCTGCGCCACGGCGATCCAGCAACAAATATCCGCGCGTCGTTCGGCAAAGGTAGCGGTTGCAGCCCGAGGCATAGGCCTCTCGCAGATACGCAAGCTCGACCCGGTCGATACCGGTCAGCGCGCCACGTCCGACACGCGTCAGCAGACGCGTCACATCCAACCAGAGGTCCGGGATGTGGCTGAACGCGCCCATCTGATCCTCGAAACTATTGTGCGGCGCTGCGAACCGACATCATGTCGGCCAGGTAATCCTGGAATTCATCGCGCAGGTCTTCGCGACCAAGGCCGAAGGCGACGGTGGCCTGTAGAAAGCCGGCCTTCGATCCACAATCGAAGCGCTGCCCCTTAAACCGATAGCCGTAGACATTGTCGGCATCGGTGATCTCGCGGGCAATCGCGTCGGTCAGCTGGATCTCTCCCCCCGCGCCGGACTTGATGCGGTTGAGGTGGCCCATGACGTCCGGGGTCAGGATGTAGCGCCCGATCACGGCAAGGTTAGATGGTGCGGTCCCTGCTGCCGGTTTCTCGACCATGCCCTTGACCGACACGACCGATCCCATGTCTTCCTTTACGTCCAACACCCCGTAGGACGAGGTCTTGTCGTCCGGCACTTCCATGGCGGCGACCATATTGCCGCCGATTTCCGCATGGGCTTCGACCATCTGCTGCAGACACGGCTTCTCTGCGGCGATCACGTCATCGGGCAGGATGACGGCGAAAGGTTCATTGGACAGAAGCCGCCGCGCACACCACACGGCGTGGCCGAGGCCAAGCGCCTTGTGCTGGCGCATATAGGCGATTGCGCCGCTTTCCATGTTGGTGTTCTTCAGCGTCTTCAGAAGCTCCGGCTTCTTCTTCTTGCGCAGGATATTCTCAAGCTCGGGCGAATGGTCGAAATAGTCTTCCAGCGCCGACTTGCCGCGACTCGTTACGAAAATGAATTCCTTGATTCCGGCGGCCCGGGCCTCATCAATCGCGTATTGGATCAGCGGGCGATCCACGAGCGTCATGATTTCCTTGGGAATGGATTTCGTAGCCGGAAGAAAACGGGTTCCGAGACCCGCGACCGGAAAGATCGCCTTGGTTACTTTCTTCTTCATGCCTTGCCTCGCGTGCGCAGTGCCCTTTGCGGTGCGATCTGCGTTCTTTGTTATGGCGTAAAGATTAACGAAAGATCAGGGGAGGGGAAACGGTCAATTCCTCTCACCGCTGGCTGTATGCAGGTCAGTGGCAGAAATGCGACGGACTTCCGCAGCGACGCGTGCCTTGAAACTATGAAGCTGAAATCGCGGCTCGTCCCGCTCCGACGGCCCGAAAAGCCCGCCTGTCTGCTCCCACCAGCCGCCATCGGTGAAACGGACTTTGTGCTTGCGGGGCGTTGGGCCGAAGCAAAAAAGGCGCACCGGCTGTCCCTTCGCAACCTCCTCAGCTGCTTGGGCGCGTAGGCTCGAAAGCTGAAAGGACCGCCCCGAAATAACCTTCGGCTGCGGTGGGTTTTCGTCCCTCAATCGCAGAAATTCGACCGTTGGGGGACGAACGAGCGGTTGCGCGCTCGCCCGTTCCATCCCGTGCGCAATCCCCTCCTTCAGCGTCTCAAGAAGCTCTCTCATCTTTCCCGCATCCAACTTTCGCGCCTTCGCCAACCGCAAAAGGCGGGAGCTTTGGGAGGCCTCGACCTTGCGCAAAGCGGCCGTCACGTCGCCATTTGCAGCGTATTTTTGCAGGTAAACGGCAGAAGATGCGCCGATATCGAACAGGCTGAGCGGGATACGATCCGGTGTCCGACGGCTGCTTGCTTCATACCCGTGATGCACGATGGCCTTGCCGACCCAAGCGGTCTTCATGCCCGCCTGCCCGATCCGGTAGGCGAGGTCCGTGTCGTCCAGATAAAATCTGAATGCCTCGTCGAAGCCGCCAAGCCGTTCAAGTACGCTCCGGCGCATAGCCATATTCGTTCCCTGCAATTTCCGGGCAAAACCGTCTCTGACCGGCGCTTTCGGGTCTGTCGGTATATCCTCGGCCAATCCGTTCACGGCCAAGGGCCCCCATTGCAGGGAAATTCCGTTGCGCCCCAGAACCGGGCCGGTGATGGCGGCACATTCCTCCTCAGCGAAGGCATTGCCTATGGCGTGGGTCCATGACGGCACAGGGACGGCATCATCGTCGATAAACGCCAAAAGGTCGCCCGTGGACTGTGCGATCCCGAGGTTGCGCGCACGTGATATGTTGGGCTCCGCTTGCGGGACCATCTTGATGCGGTCAGCGAATGGCAGGGTCCGGACTGCGTTCGAACCGGCGGCGTCGGCCACGACAATCACCTCGACCCCCGCACGCGATTGCTGCCAAAGACCAAGCAGGCAGCGTCGCAGCGCATCGGGTCGCCCGACGCTGACCACGATGACGCTCAGCCTCGGCGCGCTCACGGCGTCCCCATATCCCGCATCATTGCCTCGATCCGGGGAATGTCTTCGGGATTGTTGAGTTCCCAGAACTTCGCGCCCCGCGCCTCGACCTCCACGCACAAAACCGGGTGCCCGGCCTCCAGAAAGCGAAGCTGCTCAAGACCCTCCAATGTCTCCAACGGGCCAACCGGCCAGTGGGGATAGGCCAGTAGTGCCCAAGGCCGGTATGCATACACGCCAACGTGGTGAAAGACCGGCGTCGGCGCGTCAATGTCGTAAGGGTCCGCCGTGTAGGGCACCACTTCCTTGGAGAAATAGAGGGCGCGGCGCTTGCTATCCGCGACGGCGGTCGTGCCACCGACCCGCCCGGCTGCCCGATCCGCTTTCAGTGCGGCCAACGTTTCCCCATCGCAGCGCAGGATAGGGGTGGCGATCGCGGCCTGACTGTCTGAACGAAGGCCTTCAACCAATTCTTCCAGGAACCAATGGGGCGTCAGCGGGGCGTCGCCCTGGAGGTTCACGATCATCTCCACGTCGCCAAGGATTTCCAAGGCTTCCGCACAACGCTCGGTTCCATTGCGCGCCTCGGACGAGGTCATCAAAACCTCCGCACCGAAGCTTTTCGCCGCGTCAGCGATCCGGTCGTCATCGGTCGCGACATAAACAGCGTCGAGCCCGTCCACATCTTGCGCCGCGCGCCAGGATCTCTCGATCAGACTGCGCGCCTTGCCGGTTGCACCGGTGAGCATGGCCAACGGCTTACCTGGATACCGGGTGGATGCGTAACGCGCAGGGATCACGCATACGACGGTCACGGTGCCATCAACGTCACGCCGGGCGCGTGGGCGATGAAAAATCCGTTGGCGAAACCGTCCTTCCCGTAAGTGAAGGCCCCGTGATCGTCGTACCGGACCATCGCACCGCCTGCCCCGCGCAAAACAGCATCGCCTGCCGCAGTATCCCATTCCATCGTGCGACCAAGGCGGGGGTAAAGATCCGCCTCCCCCGTGGCGACAAGGCAGAACTTCAGGGACGATCCCGCGCTTTTCATGTCTGAATGGGCGTATTTGTTGATGTAGTCATCTGTCGCCTGACCGCGGTGCGACTTCGAGGCCACAACGCGCAACGCATCATTGTCAGGGGTGGCGACGCTGATCGGATCGAGCCGACCGGGCGAATTCGGGTCGAACGGACCCGCTTCCTCCACCGATGTGCCATCCGCCTTGGTGTAGAACAGCCGCCCCTTCGCCGGTGCATAGACAATCCCGCGCACCGGCACCCCGTCCTCGACCAAGGCAATGTTCACCGTGAAGTCGCCGCGCCGCTTGATAAATTCCTTGGTGCCATCCAGCGGATCAACGATCAGAAAAGTGCGCGCGCTAAGGTCGTGGCTGTCGGCCTGCTCTTCGGTGATCAGGGTCATGTCGGGGAAGGCCGCTCGCAGCCGGGCGGAGATCAGGGCATCCGCCGCCTCATCCGCTTCCGTGACCGGGCTGTCATCGGATTTGACCTTCACGTCGAAATCATCGGCCTCGTAGATCTCCATGATCGCGGCACCGGCCTCCAGCGCGGCTTCGCGCATCACGGCAACAAGTTTCTGATGATCCATCGCCTCACCCGAGGTTGAATTGAAAATTAACGCTTTAGGGTTTATCAACCGATGGCGTGAGAACGGCAAGCGCCGCCTTAAAGGTGGCTCAGATCAAAGGCCACTCACGGGGGCGGGGGCACCGCCGACAGGCAAGGACGCGACATGTTCGAACAATCGCAGGCGCGCACGATGCGTGCATTGGTCTTCAACTTCTTCGAAGTGACCTATTATGCCACCGTTCGGAAGGTGCGCAAAACCCACGGCAATGCCGTGCTGTCGATCGCCCTGTCGGTATTCCAGAGCCTCGTATTCATCGCGGCCTTCTATTTCATGTTTTCCATCCTCGGCACCCGCGCGGCGGCGATCCGAGGCAACTTCATGATGTACCTGATGTCGGGGATCTTCCTGTACCTGACCCACATTCAGACCGTGCGTCAGATGATGAGTGCGGAAGGGTCGACCAGTTCGATGATGCAGCACGCGCCGATGAATACGCTCGTCTCTATCGTCTCTACCGCCCTGTCTATCCTCTACACCCAGACGATTTCGCTCTTCTGCGTCCTGTTGCTAATCCACGGGCTGGTCGAGCCGGTAGAGATCGCGAATTGGGAAGGCGCGTTCCGGATGTATCTTCTGGCCTGGGGCACCGGCGTGACCCTTGGCATCATCTTCATGGCCGTCCGCCCCTGGGCACCCGACGCAGTGCAGATCATTTCCATGATCTATATCCGCGCCAACATGATCTTCTCGGGCAAGATGTTCGTCGCCAACATGATGCCGTCCCTGATGCTCCCGGCGTTTGAATGGAATCCGCTGTTCCACGTGATCGACCAGGCCCGCGGGCATATCTTCGTGAATTACTTCCCCCATGTGACGAACGCCCATTACCCGTTCTACTTCACGCTCGTGGCCCTCTTGATCGGTATGATGCTGGAGCACCGGACCCGCAAATTCGCCTCCGTCAGCTGGGACGCGAAACGCTAATCCACGACCCGAAGCGTCAGGTTGATCCGCCCGCCATTGGGCAACAGGCTGCTTGAACCTGCGCGGATCTTGTCGATCCCGTGGAAGTTCAGTCGCGCATCGCCACCCATAAGCGCCACATCGCCGGAGCGGAGCCAGATCGCTTCCGTTTTCCCGCCACGCTCAGGCCCACCCACGCGAAACCGCGCGTCATCCCCGAGAGAGATGGAGAGGACCGGCATCTCGAAATCCGCTTCATCCCGATCCTGGTGCAGGCCCATCTTCGCATCGGCATCGTAGAAGTTGATCAGGCAACTTTGCGGCTCCCGCGGAACGCCCGCCACGTCACGCCAGATCCGTTTGGCGAGCTTCGGGATAGGCGGCCATTCCATGCCTTCGGGATGTCGCCTCTCGTACCGGTAGCCTTTCCGGTCCGACATCCAGCCGTAGGTCCCGGCAGAGGTCATGCGCACCGACATCTTTCGCCCGGTCTTCGTCTCGGGCCGGTAGAGCGGGGCCGCGCGCACAACGCGGCGAACCTGATCCAGCAATTCCGCCTGATCCGACGGGTCGATATAGCCCTGATGCACAAATATCCCGCCCACGTTCACCTGCATCGAAGATTCCTTTTTCCCGGCGCTTGCAGCCCCAAAACCCCCTACTTATATACCGTCCGAACTCACGCGGGCACCTCTGGTGTCCGTTACAGTGTTTGGAATGGCGGCGCGGGGGCCGCGAAGGACCCGCACCTGCCGGTTCGCTTGTAAGAAAGGGACACGCACATGGCTAAAGTCATTGGTATCGACCTCGGCACCACGAACTCCTGTGTTGCCATCATGGACGGCTCGCAACCGCGGGTTATCGAAAATGCGGAAGGCGCACGTACCACGCCCTCCATCGTTGCGTTTACGGACGACGAACGCCTGGCCGGTCAGGCCGCGAAGCGTCAGGCCGTGACCAACCCGGAAAACACCATCTTCGGCGTCAAGCGCCTGATCGGTCGTCGGATCAACGACGAACATCTGGAGAAGGACAAGAAGAACCTGCCGTTCAAGATAGTGGACGGCGGCAACGGCGACGCATGGGTCGAGGCCAAGGGTGAGAAATACTCCCCCAGCCAGATCTCTGCTTTCATCCTGCAAAAGATGAAAGAGACGGCGGAAAGCTACCTCGGCGAAGATGTGACCCAGGCGGTCATCACCGTGCCGGCGTATTTCAATGACGCCCAGCGCCAGGCCACGAAAGACGCGGGCAAGATCGCGGGCCTCGAAGTGCTGCGCATCATCAATGAGCCGACGGCAGCCGCGCTTGCGTATGGCCTCGACAAGGATGAGACGAAGACGATCGCGGTCTATGACCTTGGCGGCGGTACGTTCGACGTGACGATCCTGGAAATCGACGACGGCTTGTTCGAAGTGAAATCCACCAACGGGGACACGTTCCTGGGTGGTGAAGACTTCGACATGCGCATCGTCAATTACCTCGCCGAGGAGTTTAAGAAAGAGAACTCCGTCGATCTGACGCAAGACAAGATGGCGCTCCAGCGCCTGAAGGAAGCGGCGGAGAAGGCGAAGATCGAATTGTCGAGCGCGTCGCAGACCGAAATCAACCAGCCCTTCATTTCAATGGGGGCCAACGGCCAGCCGCTGCACATGGTCATGAAGCTAACCCGTGCCAAGTTGGAATCGCTTGTCTCCGATCTGATCAAAGCGTCGCTCAAGCCCTGCGCCGCCGCGTTGAAAGACGCGGGCCTCAGCAAGGGTGACATCGACGAAGTCGTTTTGGTCGGCGGTATGACCCGCATGCCCAAGGTGATCGCCGAAGTGACCAACTTCTTCGGGAAAGAGCCGCACAAGGGTGTGAACCCCGATGAGGTCGTCGCAATGGGTGCCGCCATTCAGGCCGGTGTTCTGCAGGGCGACGTGAAGGATGTGGTCCTTCTCGACGTCACGCCCCTGTCGCTTGGCATCGAAACGCTTGGCGGTGTCTTCACCCGCCTGATCGACCGCAACACGACGATCCCGACGAAAAAGTCGCAGATCTTCTCGACCGCGGAAGACAACCAGAACGCCGTGACGATCCGCGTCTTCCAGGGCGAGCGTGAGATGGCCGCTGACAACAAGATGCTCGGCCAGTTCAACCTCGAAAACATACCGCCCGCCCCGCGCGGCGTGCCGCAGATCGAAGTGACGTTCGACATCGACGCCAACGGCATCGTGTCGGTCGGCGCCAAGGACAAAGGCACCGGCAAGGAGCAGCAGATCACGATCCAGGCCTCCGGCGGCCTCAGCGATGAGGACATCGAGAACATGGTTCGCGAGGCGGAAGAGAATGCCGAAGCCGACAAGGACCGCAAGGAACTCGTGGAAACCAAGAACCAGGCCGAAAGCCTGATCCACGGCACCGAAAAGTCGCTGGAAGAGCATGGGGACAAGGTCGACGCCTCCACCGTGGAAGCGATCGAACTGGCGCTCAATGCCCTGAAAGAGACGGTCGAAACCGACGATGCGGCCAAGATCAAGGGCGGCATCCAGAACGTGACCGAAGCGGCCATGCGCCTGGGTGAGGCCATCTACAAGGCCGAGCAGGAGAAGTCGGAAGCCGCCTCCGGTGACGAAGACGGTGGCGACGAAGACGAACAGCGCGGTGTCGATGAAGATATCGTGGATGCCGACTTCGAAGACCTCGACGACGACCGCAAGCGCGGTTAATCGCGTAAGACCCATGCGACCGGTCCGCCCTTAAAGCGGGCCGGTTCATGCGTTTCCGGAAAGGAAAACCATGGCAAAACGCGATTACTATGACGTGCTAGGTGTCGCCAAGGGCGCCGGTGCAGACGAGATCAAGAAGGCCTATCGCAAGAAGGCCAAGGAACTGCATCCCGACCGCAACGCCGACAACCCCGACGCTGAGGCCCAGTTCAAAGAAGCGAACGAAGCTTATGACGTCCTGAAGGACGCAGACAAGAAGGCGGCTTATGATCGGTTCGGACATGCGGCATTCGACGGCGGCATGGCGGGCGGTCCACGGGCCGGCGGCTATGGCGGCGCGCAAGGTCAGGGCGATTTCGCCTCCGCGTTCTCGGACGTGTTCGAGGATCTGTTCGGCGACTTCATGGGTGGCCAGCAACGCGGTGGACGCGGCGGTGGACGCAACCGCGCATCACGCGGCTCGGACCTGCGCTATAACCTGAAAATTTCGCTGGAGGAGGCGTATACCGGCCTCACCAAGCAGATCACAGTGCCGTCTTCCGTTGCCTGTACCTCTTGCGACGGCACCGGGTCGGAGGCGGGGGCAGAACCGCAGACCTGCCCGACCTGTTCCGGCATCGGCAAAGTGCGTGCGCAACAGGGCTTCTTCACGGTGGAGCGGACATGCCCGACCTGTTCCGGCATCGGTCAGATCGTCAAAAACCCGTGCCGCACCTGTGGTGGCGCCGGACGCCAAGAAAAAGAACGTGCGTTGAGCGTGAACATTCCGGCAGGTGTTGAAACGGGTACCCGCATCCGCCTGTCCGGTGAAGGTGAAGCGGGCCTGCGTGGCGGCCCGACCGGGGACCTCTACATCTTCGTGGAAGTGGCCGATCATGCACTGTTCCAGCGCGACGGTCTTGACCTGTTCTGCCGCGTACCGGTTTCCATGGTCTCAGCCGCCTTGGGTGGGGAGATCGAAGTGCCGACGATTGACGGTGGCCGCTCTCGCGTGCGGGTGCCCGAAGGCTCGCAATCCGGGCGGCAAATGCGCTTGCGGGGCAAAGGCATGCCTGCGTTGCGCGGCGCGGCCGAAGGCGACATGTATATCGAGCTGATGGTGGAAACGCCGGTGAACCTGACCGGCGATCAACGCGACCTGCTCAAGCAACTCGACGAGAGCCTGAAGAAGTCGAACAATCCGAACGCATCAGGCTTTTTCGACAAGGTCAAAAGCTTCTGGGATTCGATCAAGGAATGATCCCGTTGGCTGTATGAGAGGCGTCGTTCGACGCAAACGGAAACCCCCGCCAGTTCAGGACGGGGGTTTTTTCTTGCCCGCATGTCGGTCGATGCGGAGAGGTCACAGGATCGCAAAAGGGTATCCGCGCGGCAATCGCGCGATCAAACCTGCCCTATCTCGCAGGCCGCCATGACCGCGATGTTCAGAATATCGTTTGCCGTCGCGACGGTCGACGCGATCTGAACCGGTCGATCCAGCCCCGTCAGGATTGGTCCGATGACCGTCGCGCCGGCCATCTCCTGCATCAACTTCACACTGATCGAGGCCGAATGCCGTGCGGGCACAACAAGGACATTCGCGGGTCCGGACAGGCGGTTGAACGGGTACTGCTCCCGCGTTGCGGGGTTCAAGGCAACGTCCACCGTCATCTCTCCCTCGTATTCGAAGTCCGCCCCGGTCCGGTCCAGAACGGCCGCTGCCTTGTGCATCTTTTCCGCCCGTTCGCTGACGGGGTACCCGAAGGTGGAAAAGCTCACGAACGCGACCCGAGGCTCCAGGCCCAACCCTCGCGCCACCTGCGCCCCGCGCTCCGCGATGAGCGCCAGATCCTGATCCGACGGCCATTCATGCACCAGCGTGTCACCGATCAGGACGATGCGCCCCTTGTTGATCAACGCGGTCACGCCCACGGCCCCGTCCTCGGCGCGCGTGTCGAACACTTTCCCTATAAGATCAAGCACATGGGCCGACTTGCGCGTGGCCCCCGTCACCAAGGCATCGCCGTGGCCGTGGGCCAGCATGAGGGATGCAAAGACATGGCGGTCCCGCGCGGCAAGGCGATGGATGTCCTGTCGATCAAATCCCTTCCGTTGCAACCGATCGTAGAGGAAATCCTTGTAGGTCTCCAAATGCCGCGTGTTTGCAGCATTCACGATTTCCAACTCGCGCGCCGCGTCGCCAAGCCCCGCCTCGTCCAGCCGTTCCCGAACATCCGCATCCCGTCCCACGATCAGCGACCGACCCAAACCCTGCCGCTGGTACGCGACCGCCGCGCGCAACACGCGCACATCGTCCCCTTCGGCGAAGATCATCCGCGCCTGCGCATTTCGTGCACGGGCATAGACGCCCTGAAGGATGGAGGAGGTCGGGTCCATCCGCGCCTGAAGCTCCTTGGCATAATTATCGAGGTCAATAATCGGCCTGCGTGCGGCACCGGTGTCCATTCCAGCCTTCGCGACGGCGGGTGGGATCGTGTAAATCAGCCGGGGATCAAAGGGCGTGGGAATGATATAGTCCCGCCCGAAACTGAGCTTGCGGCCATAGGCCATCGCGACCTCGTCCGGCACATCCTCCCGCGCCAGTTCCGCCAGCGCGCGGGCGCAGGCAATCTTCATCTCGTCATTGATGGCCCGGGCATGAACATCCAGCGCGCCACGGAAAAGGTAAGGGAAGCCTAGGACGTTGTTCACCTGGTTCGGATAATCCGACCGTCCCGTTGCAACAATCGCATCGGCGCGGACGGCTTGCGCTTCCTCCGGCGTGATCTCCGGGTCCGGGTTGGCCATGGCGAAAATGACTGGGTTGTCGGCCATCGCCTTCACCATGTCCGGCGTCACGGCACCCTTGACGGAGACGCCGAGAAACACGTCCGCACCCTCCATCGCCTCTTCCAATGTCCGTAACTTGGTGGCGATGGCGTGACCGGACTTCCACTGGTTCATACCTTCGGTCCGGCCTTGGTAGATCACGCCTTTCGTATCGCAGACGATGCAGTTTTCGTGACGCGCGCCCATGGATTTGAGCAATTCGATACAGGCAATCCCCGCGGCACCGGCACCGTTCAAGACAATGCGGCAATCCTCGATCTTCTTGCCCGAAAGATGCAGCGCGTTGATCAAGCCCGCCGCGCAAATCACGGCTGTCCCGTGCTGGTCGTCATGGAAGACCGGGATATCCATCAGCTCCTTGAGCTGCTGCTCGATCATGAAACATTCGGGCGCCTTGATGTCTTCGAGGTTGATGCCACCAAAGGACGGGCCCATCAGTTTCACAGCGTTGACGAATTCATCGACATCTTCGGTATCCAGTTCGATGTCGATGGAGTTCACGTCAGCGAACCGTTTGAAGAGAACCGCCTTGCCTTCCATCACCGGCTTGGACGCCAGCGCGCCAAGGTTCCCGAGCCCCAACACAGCCGTTCCGTTCGAGATCACGGCAACCATGTTGCCCTTGGATGTATAATCGTAGGCCGTTTCGGGCTTTTCAGCGATCACCTCGCACGGCACCGCGACACCCGGCGAATAGGCAAGCGACAGGTCGCGTTGCGTGGCCATCGGTGTCGACGCATTAATATCAATCTTTCCGGGCGTCGGCTCCAGATGATAGGCCAGCGCTTCCTCGCGGGTGATCTTTTGCTTGTCCGCCATGTGTTCCTCCGGTCCCGGTTTTTGGTTGATAGCCGGGCGCGGGCTTCGGGGGCAACCGATTGCGCTTCAAACCGGGCGCGGCGTTGCGTAGATTCGGCGCGGGGGATGACCGATGAACGCGCATGTAACGCCGATGATGGCGCAATATCTGGAGATCAAGGCGCAGCATCCCGATGCGCTGCTGTTCTACCGGATGGGTGATTTCTACGAGATGTTCTTCGACGATGCGGTCGCGGCGGCCGAGGCGTTGGACATCGCGCTCACCAAGCGCGGCAAGCACGATGGCGACGACATCGCCATGTGCGGCGTGCCGGCCCATTCCGCGGAAAGCTACCTGCTGACCCTGATCCGCAAGGGATTTCGTGTCGCGATTTGCGAACAGATGGAGGATCCGGCCACCGCCAAGAAACGCGGTGGGTCAAAGGCCGTTGTGCGCAGGGATGTGGTCCGCCTGGTCACGCCCGGAACCCTGACTGAGGACACGCTGTTAGAGGCGCGCCGGCACAATTACCTTGCGGCATTTGCCGATGTGCGTGGCTTGGGTGCGCTAGCCTGGTGCGATATCTCGACCGGTGATTTTCGGGTCATGCCGTGTTCCGCCGTGCGCCTTGGCCCCGAACTTGCGCGGCTTGCTCCGAAAGAGGTTCTCGTTTCCGACGGAATGGATGCGGCGCGCCAAGATGCGTTGGAAGAGTTGGGCGCGGCAATCACGCCGCTGTCGCCCGGCTCGTTCGACAGCACATCGGCAGAAAAGCGATTGGCGGATTTGTTCGGCGTGGCGACCCTGGAGGGGTTTGGCACCTTTGACCGGCCCGAGATGTCGGCGATGGGCGCGTTAATCGACTATCTTGAACTGACCCAGAAGGGCGCGCTTCCGCTCCTGCGCGCACCACGTCGACAATCGGCAGAGCGATTGTTGCAACTGGACACGGCCACGCGGCGAAATCTTGAATTGACCCACGCCCTGTCAGGCGGTCGGGCGAATTCGCTTTTGTCAGTCTTGGATCGCACTCTGACTGCCGGGGGCGCGCGCTTGTTGGAACGGCGGTTGACCGGTCCTTCCACGGATCTGGCCGTGATCCGGGACCGACACGATTCCGTTGAATTTTTTGTCTCTGATGCCCTGGTTCGGGACGAAATTGAGACGTGGCTGCGCCGTATTCCCGATCTGGACCGGGCGCTGTCACGGCTCGCGCTGGATCGCGGGGGACCACGGGATCTGGCCGCCATCCGAGACGGGCTGACCGGCGCGATGGCCTTGTCGGAGCGACTGTGTAAGCTGGAATTACCGTCGACCCTCGCTAGTGCACGGGAGGCTTTGCTGGGTCATGGGGATCTTTGCGAACTACTGGACGCCGCGCTCGTCGCCGATCCCCCGGTACAATTGCGCGATGGCGGGTCGATCGCGGCTGGCTACAGCGCGGATTTGGATGAAGCGCGAACGCTGAGAGATGAAGGCCGCGGCGTCATCGCGACGATGCAGGCGGAATATGTCGAAATCACCGGCGTCAACGCGCTGAAGATCAAGCACAACAACGTCCTTGGTTATTTCATCGAAACGACCGCGGCCCATGCCGACAAGATGCTGAACCCACCCTTGTCGGCACAATTCATACACCGACAGACGACGGCGAACGCGGTGCGGTTCACGACCGTTGATCTGTCGGAGATCGAGACCAAGATCTTGAATGCCGGTAACCGTGCGCTTGAGATCGAACGCACGCTCTTCGAGTCTCTGCGCCAGGCGATCCTTGAACGTCAGGATCAAATCGGCGACGCGGCGCGCGGATTGGCGGAACTGGACCTTGCCGCCGGTCTTGCACGCCGCGCACGGGAAGGCGATTGGACCCGTCCCGAAATGTCCGAAGATCGGGCGTTCGATATCCAGGGCGGCCGTCATCCGGTGGTCGAAGCGGCCCTCGCCCGTGAAGGTGGTTCATTCGTGGCCAACCATTGTGACCTTACAGCGAAAGACGGTGCGGCGATCATGCTGCTGACCGGCCCAAACATGGCCGGTAAATCGACCTATCTAAGGCAAAACGCGCTGATCGCGATTCTGGCTCAGACAGGCAGTTTCGTGCCTGCAACTTCGGCGAAGATCGGGATTGTCAGCCAAGTCTTCAGCCGTGTGGGCGCATCCGACGATCTTGCGCGTGGCCGGTCTACGTTCATGGTTGAGATGGTCGAGACCGCAACGATCCTGAACCAGGCCGACGACCGCGCCTTGGTGATCCTGGATGAGATCGGTCGCGGGACCGCGACCTATGACGGGTTGTCGATTGCTTGGGCAACTCTGGAACATTTGCACGAAACCAACCGTTGCCGTGCCCTGTTTGCCACCCACTATCACGAAATGACGTCTCTCGCTGCGAAGCTGGACGGGCTGACCAACGCAACAGTAGCGGTGAAGGAGTGGGAAGGTGAGGTGATCTTCCTGCACGAGGTGCGCGAAGGGGCAGCGGATCGGTCCTATGGCGTGCAGGTTGCGAAGCTGGCCGGATTACCCGACGCGGTGATCGCGCGAGCCCAGATCGTGCTCGAAGCACTTGAGAAAGGGGAGCGGGAGGGGGGCGACCGGAAGGCCGTTATCGACGATCTGCCTTTGTTCAGCATCGCCGCCGCACCGGCGCCCACGCCATCGAGGACCTCGGAGGTTGAAGAAACGCTTCGCGCCGTACATCCCGATGAGATGACGGCACGAGATGCCTTGGACCTGCTCTACGAGTTGAAAGCCAAGCTCGAACCGTGAACTCCGTCAGCTGGCAGGGGTTGACGACACACCGACCTGCGCCGGGCGCAGAAGTCGGTCGTGGAGCATAAAGCCCTCCGCCATCACCTGGATGATGTCCCCGGCTTTCGTATCCGGAACGGGTGCTTCGAACATTGCCTGGTGGAGTTGCGGGTCGAACCTGTCTCCGATCTCGGGGGCGACGAGTGTGACCCCGTGCTTGGCAAACACGCTCAGCAATTCCTTCAACGTCAATTGAACACCTTCGACAAGGCCGCCGGCCGCATCGTCGGGCGCGTCCTCGGCTGCATCCAGGGCGCGACGAAGGTTGTCATAGACCGGCAGCAGGTCCCGCGACAGCTTGGAGCCGCCGTAGTGCTCTGCCTCGCGCCGGTCCCGGTCCGCCCGTTTGCGCATATTCTCCGCCTCGGCCAAGGCCCGCAGCATCCGGTCGCGGGATTCGTCCCGCTCTGCCTCAAGTGCTGCAATCACGGCTTCGGTCCCGGCATCCAGCTCCGGCGCTGTTCCGTCTTCGGCCAGCGTCACCTTCTGCTCCGAATGTTCGTCTTCGTAGAACTGCTCTTCGTTCGGTTCGCCCATGTTACCCTCTTACCCGCGGTCCGAAATCAGTTTGCCGACCAGCTGCGCGGTATAATCCACGATCGGGACAATACGTCCGTAGTTCAGGCGCGTGGGCCCGATCACCCCCACCGCACCGACAATCTTTCGATCAGCGTTCATATAGGGAGAGACCACCACAGAGGAACCCGAAAGTGAGAACAACTTGTTCTCCGAGCCGATGAAAATGCGCACACCGTCGCCGCCTTCGGTCAATTCGAGAAATTCGGTGATGTCCCGCTTACGTTCGAGATCGTCGAACAGTTGCCGGATACGTTCAAGATCCTCCGCCTCCTGCGTGTCGGAGAGGAGATTCGCGCGACCCCGCACGATCAACCGCGCAGCTTGATCATCATCGGTATCGCCCCAGACGGCGAGGCCGGATTCGATCAGGCCCGAGGCGAGCGTGTCGATTTCGCGCCGGCGCGTGTCGATATCCTTCTCCAGCTCCGCGCGAATGGCGCTCACCGTTTTGCCTTCGATCCGCGCGTTCAGGAAGTTGGCCGCTTCGCGCATGGCGGACGGCGTGACCCCCGCAGGTGGCGCAAAAAGGCGGTTTTCGACATGGCCATCCGCGAATACGAGCACGACAAGGGCCTGCGCGCCGGACAAGGGCACGAATTCGATGTGCTGGACCGGCGCCTCGTGTTTTGGTGCCAGAACAAGACTGGCACCATGCGTTGCTGCCGACAGCGCGGAGCCGACCCGATCCAGAAGGGCGGGCACATCAGGTGCGTTTGCGCCCATCGTATCTTCAAGGGCACGCTTGTCGTCGTTCGAGACATCGCCGACTTCAAGAAAGCCATCCACGAACATCCGCAGGCCAAGCTGGGTCGGTACCCGCCCGGCGGAGACATGGGGACTGTCGAGCAGGCCAAGATATTCGAGATCCTGCATGACGTTGCGCACGGTGGCCGCGGAAACCTTCTCCGCCATGGTGCGGGTCAAGGTACGCGACCCGACCGGCGCGCCGGTCTCCAGATAACCTTGCACAACCTGGCGAAACACCTCGCGCGAGCGATCATTCAATTCGTCCAGGATTTTGCCTTGTTCCGTCATGTCACTCGCTTGTGCCGAACCCATTCAAGGGTTGCGGGTGGGGCCGTCGCCGGATTATGCCCGCAACGTGCCAGCCATTCCAGCAGGAGATATTTATGCGCCCTTCCGGTCGAAACCTAGATGAAATGCGATCAATTTCTATCGAGACGGGAGTGACGCGCCATGCAGAGGGTTCTTGCCTGATCAAATGTGGGGACACGCAGGTTCTGTGTACGGCTACCTTGGAAGAACGGGTGCCGCCGTTCCTGAAAAACTCCGGCCTCGGCTGGGTAACGGCCGAATATGGCATGCTGCCCCGTGCGACCCATACGCGAATGCGTCGCGAGGCGGCGGCGGGCAAGCAATCGGGGCGGACCCAAGAAATTCAGCGCCTGATCGGGCGGTCCCTGCGCGCGGGCATCGACCGCTCCGCGCTGGGGGAACGGCAGATCACGGTGGATTGTGACGTGATACAGGCCGATGGCGGAACGCGCTGCGCGTCGATCACCGGGGGGTGGGTGGCGCTGCGGCTGGCCGTCAACAAGTTGTTAAAGGCCGGAGACATTTCAAGTGATCCTATCGTGGACCATATCGCGGCGGTTTCTTGCGGTATCTATGCGGGCCAACCCGTGCTCGATCTGGATTATCCCGAGGATTCGGAAGCCGGGACTGACGGCAACTTCATCATGACCGGTGCGGGAAAGGTCGTGGAGCTTCAAGCCAGCGCGGAAGGCGCGACGTTCTCTCGCGACGAATTCAACGCGCTTCATGATCTGGCCGAAAAGGGTGTGGGCGAGCTTGTTGCAGCGCAAAAGGCCGCGACAGCCTGATGCGACGCTTCACCGGAAGGGAGTTGCTGATCGCGACACACAATCAAGGCAAGCTCGATGAAATGCGACATCTGCTTGAACCCTTCGGGATCACCGTCACAGGTGCCAGGGACCATGATCTGCCGGAGCCGGAAGAGACCGGCACGACATTCGTCGAGAATGCCCGGATCAAGGCCCATTCTGCTGCGAAGGCGACCGACCTTCCCGCGTTAAGTGACGACAGTGGTATCGAAATCGACGCATTGGGCGGCGCACCGGGTGTCTATACCGCGGATTGGGCCGAGACCCCGAACGGGCGCGATTTCGAGATGGCGATGCGGCGAGCCCATGATGCGCTGGAAGCAAAGAGCGTTCCTGCCCCTCGCAGGGCCCGGTTCTGTTGCACCCTGGTGCTGGCTTGGCCAGATGGCCACGATGAGGTCTTTCCCGGTGTGATGGAAGGTCAGGTCGTCTGGCCGATGCGCGGGGACCAGGGACACGGATACGACCCCATTTTCCAACCCCACGGCTATGACCTTACGTTCGGCGAGATGGATCGGTGGGAGAAGAACAAGATCAGCCATCGGGCGAAGGCAGTGGCGCAGCTTGTCGAGGTCTTCGGGGATGGATGATTGGCAAGCGGGCGGCTTTGGCCTCTACCTCCACTGGCCGTTCTGCGAAGCGAAGTGTCCCTATTGCGACTTCAACAGCCATGTCGCGCTAGCGATCGATCAGGGCAGCTGGACGAGCGCCTATCTGGCAGAATTGGGTCGTGTTGCGGAAGAAACCGGAGACCGGGTCTTGAATTCCGTCTTTTTCGGGGGCGGTACGCCATCCCTCATGACGCCCGAAAGCGTGGCATCTTTTCTCACGGAAATCCGACGGCTGTGGCCGATTGCCAATGATCTGGAGGTCACGCTGGAAGCAAATCCGTCATCGGTGGAAGCCGGGCGGTTTACGGGATTCCGGGATGCGGGTGTGAACCGGGTCTCCGTAGGCGTTCAGGCGTTTGACGACGATGGCCTGCGCCGTTTGGGGCGGTTGCATTCGGTGGCAGAGGCGCGCCAGGCCCTGGAGATCGCGAATGCCTGCTTCGACCGTGTGAGTTTCGATCTGATTTATGCGCGGCAAGACCAAAGCCTGACCGACTGGGGGGCGGAGCTGGCGGACGCCCTCACGCTGTCTACTGGCCATCTCTCCCTCTATCAATTGACGATCGAGCCTGGGACAGCCTTCGGTGCGCGCCATGCGCGCGGCGGATTGGCGGGGTTGCCCGACGACGATCTGAGCGCGGACATGTACGCGCTGACCCAGGATCTTTGCGGAGCTGCGGGGCTTCCCGCCTACGAGATTTCGAACCACGCCGCCGAATTTGCTCAGTCGCGTCACAATTTGATCTACTGGCGCGGCGGTGATTATGCCGGGATCGGGCCGGGCGCCCATGGACGGTTGACGCTGCAGGGGCAGCGTTACGCGACACGCATGTTCGAGATGCCGGACGCTTGGATGAACGCTGTGTCGACCGAGGGGTCGGGCGAAAGGCCGAGAGAGGTTCTATCTGACAAAGAGCACGCAGAAGAATACTTGATGATGTCCCTGCGGCTCAGCGAGGGGAGCGATATGGCTCGTTATGCATCCCTGCGGGGACGGGCGCTGGACCAGGCTCGTATTGGCGGGTTGGTCGAGCTTGGATTGGTCGAGCAGCGGACAAACCGGCTGGTCGCAACCGAACAGGGTCGTCTCGTGCTGAACGGGATATTGAGAGAGTTGTTAGCGTGACTCACGCTGTGTTCAGCAGGCGCATTAAATCGTCCAGCTGGCTTAAGTCTTTGTATCTAATCGACAATTTCCCACCTCCCGCATCTGTGTCGTGATCAATAACCACCAGCATGCCAAGCGCCGCCGAGAGGTCGCTTTCTAACATCTTGGTATCGGCGTCCTTACTCGCCGCTCTGCGATTGCCTTTTCGCGACGTCGAGGGTCCGGACTTCGCCGCCTGCTCCACGTCGCGAACCGAGAGGCTTTTCGATACAGCAAGACGCGCCAGTGCGATTGGATCGTCGGCTGTCACCAGAGCGCGGGCGTGCCCTGCCGACAATTCACCGTCTCTCACGTAGGCCTGAACCTCATCGGGCAATTGCAATAGGCGCATCGTGTTCGCAAGATGGCTTCGGCTTTTCCCCATCGCGGTCGCGAGCTGTTCCTGGGTGTGGCCGAAGCGGTCGATAAGCTGGCGATATCCCAACGCCTCTTCGATCGGGTTGAGGTCGGCGCGTTGGATATTCTCGATAATCGCGACTTCGAGCATCTCTGTATCGTCGAGGTCGCGGACCAAAACGGGGATGTCATGCAATTGCGCGATTTGAGCCGCGCGCCAGCGACGCTCGCCCGCCACTATCTGGAAACGCGTGGAATCATCGGGGTCCGGGCGAACGATAAGCGGTTGGATGATGCCCTTGTGGCGAAGCGAGGCGGCAAGGTCATCCAGCGCGGCCTGATCGAACGCGCGCCGCGGCTGATCGGGGTTGGGTGCAATACTGTCAATCGGCACCGTGCGTTCAGCGGATCGCGCGCTTGATCCTGCATCCAATGAGGTGTCAGTTTCAGATCGTTCCGGCTCGATATCGGCCATGAGCGCGGAAAGCCCCCGGCCGAGACCACGTTTTTCAGGGGTTCTGGCCATCACACACCCTCCAATGTTGCTTGCTGGCGGGCGAGAAGCTCCCTCGCGAGGCTCACGTAGGCCTGGCTCCCCTTGGAGGCTGGATCGTAGGCGATCACAGGCATCGCGAACGACGGCGCCTCGCTCAACCGGACGTTTCGAGGCACCATCGTCTTGAAAACAAGGTCGCCCAACGTGCTGCGGGTATCGTCCTCAACTTGCCGGCTGAGATTGTTGCGCGTGTCGTGCATCGTCAGGACTACGCCTTCAATCCGAAGTTTCGGGTTCGCCGTTTCCCGCACCTCGCGAATTGTGAGCATCAATTGCGAAAGGCCTTCCAGGGCAAAGAACTCCGCCTGAAGAGGAACCAGAGCTGCATGGGCCGCGACAAGCGCATTAACCGTCAAAAGGCTAAGCGAGGGGGGACAATCGATCAGGACGAAATCGAAGGATTGTGCCGCGTCATTCAACGCCTCCTTCAATCGAAAAACACGATTATCCCTCTGCCCAAGCTCCACATCGGTCGAGCTCAGATCGGTCGTGGCTGGCGCAATCCAGAGGTATTCCACATCGGTTGTCTGGCAGACGTCGTCCAGTGCCGCGTCATCCATCAGAAGATCGTAGGTCGTCCGCTCGCGGCGAGATTGATCAATACCCAAGCCTGTCGAAGCGTTACCCTGTGGGTCCAGATCCACGATCAGCACCTTGTGTTTCAGGGCGGCCAAGGCTGCGCCAAGATTGATCGCTGTGGTTGTTTTCCCCACGCCGCCCTTTTGATTGGTGATCGCAATGATACGCATATTCGTGCTTTTCAATCTGGTCGGCGGATTCGCAGGATGACCGCGGACGGGTCCGTGATGCTTGGAAGGACGTCTGTCGTGGTGTGCCACTCCGGCGGTATCTTTTCAAGTTCATCCGCGTAGCTTTCACCCTTGGGGAATAGCAATGCTCCGTCAGGGGCCAGGTGCGGCAGGGCCAGTTCCATAAGTCTGGGCAGCCCCGCCAGCGCCCGGGCGGAGATAACATCCGCGTGCTGCGGCGGGATGTCCTCGATGCGGCGACTGAGGACATTGACTTTGATGCCCATCGCGCGGGCAGCTTCGCGTAAAAACCCGCATTTGCGAATATCGCTTTCAACAAGCGTGATGCGCAAGTCAGGTGCCTGCTCGTGAGCGATTGCCGCCACCACCAGCCCCGGGAATCCTCCCCCCGATCCAAGATCAAGCCAGTGCCCTTGAGGGTTTGGTGCGTGGTCCCAGAGCTGAATTCCATCGACAAAATGCCGGTTCCACGCGGCATCAAGCGTTGATGAGGCGACGAGATTGATCGTTGTCTGCCATTTGAGGAGGAGTTCGTGGTAGCTCGTCAGCCGGTCGAGCGTTTCACGTGAAACACGATCCGAGATATCTCTGCTGGCTCCAGGGTCCATCACGCCGTCAACCGCTCGACATTGCGAAGCTTGGCCAAGATCAAAGCGAGCCCAGCCGGCGTCATCCCGTCAATCCGGGCGGCTTGCGCGATGCTAGTCGGGCGAACGCGGGCGAGTTTCGTGCGCAACTCATTGGACAGGCCGCCGACCCCTTCATAATCGAAGTCAGGGGGAATTGATTTCGCCTCGTCACGTTTGAGGGCCTCCGCGTCCCTTGCCTGACGTGCAACATAGGTCGCATAGGTTGCCTCAATGGAGATCTGTTGCCGCGTTTCTGCATCGACATTGTCGAGCAGACCGCAAGCTGGCAGCAAATTTTCAAACTCCACGTCTGGAAATGATAGCAGCTCAAACAGGGTCCGGCGTTTTCCATCGGGGCTCACCGCCAGGTTCGCCACGCGGGCTTGGTTCGGCGACAAAGTGGTCTCGTTCAGCAGATCGCGCGCCGCGGACAATCGCGCCATCTTCTCATCGAAACCAGACCTGCGCGTTTCGTCGACGATGCCGAGCGATACCGCCAGCGGTGTCAGGCGCTGGTCCGCATTGTCAGCGCGCAGGGAAAGGCGGTACTCCGCGCGGGAGGTGAACATCCGGTACGGCTCCGACACACCACGCGTCACCAGATCGTCGACAAGCACTCCAATATAGCTGTCGCGCCGGGAGAACGTTACCGGATCACGCCCCAATGCTGCATGCGCAGCGTTCAGACCAGCCACAAGGCCCTGTGCCGCCGCCTCCTCGTAACCGGTGGTTCCGTTAATCTGGCCCGCCAGATACATGCCAGGCGCGGCGCGCAATCCGAGCGTTTCATCAAGCGATGTCGGATCGAAGTAGTCGTATTCGATAGCATAACCCGGCTGCAGAATTTCTGCGCGTTCCAGCCCAACGATGCTCCGCACATAATCGGTTTGGATATCTTCCGGCAAAGATGTGGAAATGCCATTCGGATAGATCACGTCGGAAGAAAGGCTTTCGGGCTCCAAGAAGATCTGGTGGGACGGTTTGTCGGAAAAGCGCACCACCTTATCTTCAATGGAAGGACAATACCTGGGCCCCACACCGTCAATGTGCCCACCATACATCGCAGAGCGGCTCAGATTCTCGCGAATGATGTCGTGAGTACGCTCGTTGGTATGCGTGATGCCGCAAGTGACCTGTTTCGCATGAACATGTCGGGTCAAAAAAGAGAAGAAGACTGGATCTTCGTCTGCGGGCTGATGGTCCAACACGTCCCAATGAATAGACTGGCTGGCCAGACGCGGCGGGGTGCCAGTCTTGAGGCGGCCCAATGGCAGTCCAAGATCCATCATCCGATCCGCCAACCTATGGGTCGCGGCCGCATCGAAGCGTCCACCGGGGATTTGCTGATCGCCAATATGAATTACACCGCGCAGGAACGTCCCGGTGGTGAGAACAACTGACCTCGCCTCGATCGTGCTCCCATCGGATAAAACCACGCCGCTGATTTCACCAATACGATCAAGCAGATCGGCGACTTCCCCTTCCACCAAGGTAAGCTTCGGAATGGATGAAACGTGGCTTTGGATGGCCCGCGCATAAAGGGCGCGATCCGATTGCGTCCGGGGGCCCTGTACGGCAGCGCCTTTTCGGCGATTCAAAAGCCGGAACTGGATACCAGACGCATCCGCGGCCAGCCCCATCACGCCGCCAAGGGCGTCAATCTCCCGCACCAGGTGCCCCTTGCCCAGGCCCCCAATTGCCGGATTGCACGACATCACGCCAAGGTCGGATGCACGCAGTGTGACCAACGCTGTCCGGGCCCCCGCGCGGCACGCCGCATCCGCCGCCTCGACCCCAGCATGGCCCGCGCCCACAACGATAACGTCGAAATCTGGATGTTTCACGTGAAACGCTCCTACTTACCGATACAGAACCGGCTGAAAATCTCGCCCAGAATATCATCTACATCCACACGCCCGATCACGGAGTCAAGCGCGGTCACCCCTGCGCGGAGGCATTCCGCGGCAAGCTCAACCGGCTCTTCGCAAGCAAGCACGCGTTCGGCTTCGGCCAACTCGCGCATTGCACGCTGCATGCCTGATCGCTGCCGTTCCGATACCGTGACACCGATTGTGCGCACCCGGTGCGACAGCCGCTCGGATATCTCACTCAGGAGACGCTCGACGCCTTCTCCTGTTGTACCAGAAACACCTTCACCCCCATGCAGATCGGCCTTCGCACCGACCCTTATATCAATCAGGCCGTCCAGCTCGGGCACATCAATCCAATCGCCTGACACAAGCGCGACCCTTAGATCCGCGGCTTTCGCTCGCGATATGGCCCGGTCCACGCCAATCGCCTCGACAGCATCTTCCGTGTCCCGCAATCCGGCCGTATCAAGAAACGTCACCGGCAAGCCCTTCAAGTCGAGCCGAGCTTCGATGACATCTCGCGTCGTCCCAGCAATTTCGGACGTAATCGCAATTTCTCGCCCCGCCAAGGCGTTCAGCAGCGTCGACTTCCCGGCATTGGGGGCTCCGATGATTGCAACCTCGAACCCATCCCGAACACGTTCCGCGACGATTGATCCCTCAATTTCCTTGGACAAATCAGCGCTGACAGATGAAAGGATCTGCCGTACCTCAGGAAAAACATCAATCGGCACATCCTCGTCGACGAAATCTATCGTGGCCTCAATGAGACCCGCAGCGCGCAAAAGTTGGTTGCGCCAATGCTCGGTCTGCTCCCCAACTGCGCCCGAGAAAACAGCGAATGCTTGCTTCCTTTGGGCTTCCGTTTCGGCTTCAATCAGATCCCCAAGACCTTCGACTTGCGCCAAATCCAGCGTGTCGTTCATCAACGCCCGCCGGGTGAACTCGCCCGCCTCGGCAGGCCGCGCCAAGCCTGTTCCGTTGATCAATCGCTCGACCGCACGTACCACTGCAATACTGCCGTGAAGGTGCAGCTCCAGAACGTCTTCGCCCGTGAAAGACTTGGGCCCCTCAAAATACAGGATCAAGGCCTGATCGATGACGGTGCCGTCGACGTCACGCACGAACCGGAGCGACGCTTGCCCAGGCTCCGGCCGTTGACCGACCAGCAGATCACAGATCGGGCCGGAATCCGGGCCAGATACCCGGATGATCGCAACGCCCGCTTTCCCCCGGGCTGTAGCCTGGGCGAAAATGGTTTGCATCATCCCGCCTCGGTCAGGTGTTCATGGAATCGAAGAATTCAGAGTTCGTCTTGGTCTGTTTCAACTTCGAAATCAGAAATTCAATCGCGTCGGTCGTCCCCATCGGGTTCAGGATACGGCGAAGAACGAACGTCTTCTGCAAATCGCCCTTATCGACCAGCAGATCCTCCTTCCGCGTCCCGGATTTGAGGATGTCCATCGCAGGGTAAACGCGCTTGTCGGCGATCTTGCGGTCGAGCACGATTTCACTGTTACCTGTGCCTTTGAATTCTTCGAAGATCACTTCGTCCATTCGGCTACCGGTATCAATCAGGGCCGTCGCAATGATTGTCAGGGACCCGCCTTCTTCGATATTTCGGGCCGCACCGAAGAAGCGTTTCGGCCGTTGCAGGGCGTTGGCGTCGACACCACCGGTCAGGACTTTGCCCGAGGATGGAACGACAGTATTGAACGCGCGGCCCAGACGCGTGATCGAATCCAGCAAGATCACAACATCGCGCTTGTGCTCAACTAGGCGCTTTGCCTTTTCAATAACCATCTCGGACACCGCGACGTGGCGCGTTGCAGGTTCATCGAAGGTGGAGGAGATCACCTCACCCTTCACCGAGCGCTGCATGTCGGTCACTTCTTCCGGCCTCTCATCGATCAGAAGAACGATCAGGTAACACTCGGGATGATTGCTCTCAATGGAATTGGCGATGTTCTGGAGCAGCACCGTTTTGCCCGTACGCGGTGGGGCCACGATCAGGCTCCGCTGACCCTTACCTATGGGTGAGACGAGGTCGATGATCCTGGCAGAGCGATCTTTGATCGTCGGGTCTTCGATCTCCATTTTCAGCCGCTCATCGGGGTAAAGCGGCGTGAGGTTGTCGAACGCCACCTTATGCCGCGCCTTTTGCGGATCCTCGAAATTGATCTGCGCAACTTTCACCAGGCAGAAATACCGCTCGTTCTCCCGCGGAGCATTGATGACACCCTCAACGGTGTCGCCCGTGCGGAGGGAATGCTGGCGGATCATGTCAGGCGACACGTAGATGTCGTCAGGACCAGGAAGATAATTCGCCTCCGGACTGCGCAGAAACCCGAATCCGTCCTGAAGAACCTCCAACACGCCGTCGCCCGAAATCTCCCAGCCTTCCTCCGCGCGTTCGCGCAGGATCTCGAACATCATATCGCCTTTGCGCATCGTCGATGCGTTTTCGATCTCGAGCTCTTCCGCGACGGCAAGCAGGTCCTTGGGGGATTTCGCCTTCAGGTCAGAGAGGCGGAGCGTTTCAATTGTCATGGGAATATTCCAACGGGACGAAAAGGCAGGCCTCGACAGGCCACCCAAGTCTTCTAGGTCTATGAAAATGCGGTCCCCGAACGGGGTGCATGGACGGAGGTAAGCACTTCCCCGTCCCCTGTCAACTCGGTGCTCACTGTGGTGCTCCCCTAAAATATAAAGAAAGAAGATTCTTGTTGTTGTTGTAAGTAGCGCTTTGGATTTCTCGGATATCCCCGCCGCTCTCAACTTCCCAACAGGCTTGGCCACATCGGAATAAGATTGTGCAGTTCCGGGGAAAACGACCAACGAAATACAAAATACATTTTATAATCATATACTTAACAGGGTATCGTTTGGTGCACATCTCTGTAGATAAAACAGCGAAAAATGGATCTTGGACAGCACCCGATACCTTATCCAGCCCGAAAAGCATCACCGGGGAAAACGCCTTGGCCAATTGGGTAGGTTTCCTGCATCTTCCCGATGGGCCCTAGAAGGCCCAACTTGCCCAATTCTCCTCCCCGGCTTCTCGCCGGACTTTCCCACAGAACCGTCCAGAACTTTATGTCCATGTCCCCCCTGATCCTCGCTTCAGCTTCCAGCGCGCGGCGCGAAATGTTGGCCCGAGCAGGCGTTCCGTTCGAATCACATCCCGTCCGCGTTGATGAAGATGCGATCCGCGACAGCCTCGTTGCGGAGGGGGCGAATCCTCGGTCGATTGCGGATACGCTCGCCGAATTTAAGGCCCGCCGCGCCGCGGATCGAAACCCGGACCGGCTGATCCTTGCCTCCGATCAAATCCTCGCGCTCAAGCAAGATATCTTCTCCAAACCGGCCACCCGCTCGGACGCGGCGGGCCACCTCACACAGCTCTCGGGCAAGACCCATCACCTCTATTCTGCTGCCGTGATATTCGAGGACGCGAAGCCCGTTTGGCGACACGTCGGTGTCGCCCGCATGACAATGCACGCGCTCACGACGCCGGAGATTGAGGCTTACCTGGACGCGACCTGGCCAAGCGTATCCGACTGTGTCGGTGCCTACCGGGCGGAAGGTGAGGGTGTTCGATTGTTTTCCCGCATAGACGGCGACTGGTACTCCGTGCTTGGATTGCCCCTGTTGGAGGTCTTGTCCTATCTCCGACTGCGGGGGGATTTGACGCCATGACCAAACCGACCGTACCGCTAGCCGGCGTGATCGGCGATCCGGTTGGCCATTCCCTGTCGCCACGGCTGCACGGATATTGGCTGCGCCGATATGGTCTGCCCGGTCATTACGTCCCGCTCCACATCAACCACGCGGATTTGCCGGAGGCTTTGGGCGTGATGCCGCGCATGGGGTTTGTGGGCGTGAACGTTACACTGCCACACAAGGAACTTGCCCTGTCGCTTGCCGATATCGTGACCGATCGCGCCGCCTTGATCGGGGCGGCGAATACGCTGACCTTCACCGCGAACGGCCAAATCCAGGCAGACAATACCGATGGCCTGGGATTTCTTTCGAACATCCGCCAATCCCTGCCCGGCTGGACAGCGGCCGCCGGTCCGGCCCTCGTCTTGGGTTCCGGCGGCGCAGCGAAGGCGATCGTACAGGCGCTGATCTCTGACGGGGCCCGCACCGTCTATGTTGCGAACCGCACGCGCTCCCGCGCCGATGGCTTGCGTGAACAATTCGGTGCGCGCGTGTCACCGCAAGATTGGACCCAAATCCCACAACTCGTGGGGGAAAGCGCCCTCATCGTGAATACCACCTCCCTAGGGATGGAGGGTCAGGCGCCCCTCAACATAGACCTGTCGCGGTTACGCCCTCCCACGATCGTCACAGATATCGTCTATTCCCCGCTGGAAACCGAACTCCTGAAGGATGCTGCATTACGCGGGTGCGAAACGGTCGACGGTCTGGGCATGCTGTTGCATCAGGCGGTGCCGGGGTTCGAACGCTGGTTCAGCTACACCCCGTTCGTCGACGAAGATCTTCGCGCGGCGGTGCTGGAATGAACCCCTTTGTCCTAGGTCTCACCGGTTCCATCGGAATGGGTAAAAGCACCACGGCTGAAATGTTCCGCGACCTCGGTGTCCCGGTCTGGGACGCGGACGCCGCGGTTCACCGGCTGTACGGGCCAGGCGGCCAGGCGGTCCCGAGAATCGCCGAGATCTTGCCGAACGCTGTGTCCGGCGGTGCGGTCGACCGATCTGAGCTGAAGGCGAAAATCGCGGATGATCCGTCCCTGCTCCGCCGGTTGGAGGCAATCGTTCACCCGCTTGTCGCAGCGGACCGGGCCGAATTCCTCAAGATGCATGCCCAACGTCCTCTTCTCGTCCTCGATATCCCGCTGCTCTTTGAGACCGGTGGCGATGCCCATTGCGACGCAAGCCTCGTCGTGACAACGGACTCCAAGGAGCAACGACGTCGCGTCCTCGCGCGGGGAACCGACCCCGTCACACTGGATGACCTTCTGTCTCGCCAAATGCCCGACGCTGAAAAACAAGCTCGCGCCACCTACGTCATTCGCACAGATACGCTGGACGAAACCCGCGAAGCCGTGGCACATTTGGTGTCTGATCTGACCAAAGGCCCCTGATGATGCGTGAAATCGTTCTGGATACTGAGACGACGGGCCTGAACCCTTACGACACGCCGCGTCACCGCATCGTGGAGATCGGAGCGGTTGAACTCTTCAACCAAGTTCCCACCGGCAAGACATACCACCAATACATCAACCCCGAGCGGGACATGCCGACCGAGGCGTTCGAGGTTCACGGGATCGGCAATGACTTTCTGGCCGACAAGCCGCTCTTCGCGACCATCGCGCAGGATTTCCTGGATTTCGTGGCCGACGCCCGGATGATCATCCATAACGCCGAGTTTGATATGCGCTTCCTGAACGCGGAACTGGAATGGGCCAACAAGCCCCAGCTTCCGAACGATCAGGCGCTCGATACGCTGAAAATCGCGCGCCGTCGGTTCCCGGGCTCGCCCGCTTCGCTCGATGCGTTGTGCCGCCGGTTCGGGATCGACAATTCCGCCCGCGAAAAACACGGCGCGTTGCTCGATTCCGAGATCCTGGCAGAGGTTTACCTTGAACTGACCGGTGGTAAACAGCCGGATTTTGCCCTGTCGCAAGCGCAATCGCGGCAATCGGACCAGGCGACAGACGACAATTGGCGCCCGAAGCCGCGCGTCAATCCCCTGCCTTCCCGCATCACCGATACGGAAAAGGCCGCACATGCGGCCTTTGTGGAGGGCTTGGGCGACACTCCGCTCTGGAGGAAGCTCGGCTGATACAGGTCAGGCGGTGCCTTGCGGTGCCTGCTGCGCCTGACGGGCCGCGATCTGCTGTCGGTAGAGCGATACGAAGTCGATCTGGTCAAGGTTCAGTGGCGGGTAGCCACCGTCACGGGTAACGTCCGACACGATCCGACGCACGAAGGGAAAAAGCATCCGCGGGCATTCGATCATCAGGAACGGATGCAATTGCTGTTCGGCGATGTTCTCGATCAGAAAGACCCCGCCATATTCCAGCTCGATGAGGAAGATCGCCTTGGGCTCATCTTCCTTGGTCCGCGATTCGACCTTCATCTTCATGATCACATCGTACTGGTTTTCCGTGGTCCGCTTGCGCGCGTCGAGGGCCACCTGAACCTGGATGTCCGGTTGGCCTTGCGCGGCGACGGCATTTTGTACGGCCGCGTTTTCGAACGACAGGTCGCGAATGAATTGGCCGAGGATCTGCATCTTCGGAAGTTGCGTGGCCGGTTGTGCGGCCCCTTCGGTGGCGTCGCCGTTTGCCGAAGCGTCGGACATGGGGTCTCTCCTTATTTCGAGCTTGGCGCTGCCATATCAGGCGTGCGTCCGGGCCTCAATGGCGAGTCCACCCCGATGGACCGCTGGGCCGGTCCGCATCCTCGGCGGTATAGGTGCCTTCGATGATCGTTTCGTCACGGGCGCGCCAATCGTCCGGGCCCGGCCCGGTGCGCACCGTCTGGATGTTGATGCGCTTCTTCATCTCGCGCAGCGCGAAACGTCGGAAGGCCGGCACCAGAAGGGCAAAGCCAACCGCATCTGTGAAAAACCCGGGGGTCAGAAGCAATGCGCCGGAAAAAAGGATCATCGCACCGTGGGCCAGCGGTTCCGTTGGATCTTTCAGGTCATTGAAGCTCGACCGCAACTGCGCCAAAGCCTGCGCCCCCTGGCTGCGGACAAGGAACGTCCCGGCAATCGCAGTCAGCAAGACAATCGCCAAGGTGGGCCACAGGCCGAGCCATCCGCCGACCTGAATGAACAGGCCGATCTCGATCAGCGGAACGGCGATAAACAAAATCAGCAGCCACATCTGCAACATCCTTGAGCATTGTCCACGACACGTCGCGGCGTCTGAGCGGTTTCACGGTCGCAGCCCGATGGCGCGATGGACTTGACCTACCCCCTGCCCTACATATGTGCCTGATACAAAAATTTAACCCGTTCCCTGTGCCGAGGTGCCATGAACTCCTCCCTTTTGTCCCTGCTGGTTCTCGCCGGCATCGCCATTTTCCTGATCCTGCGCCTGCGCTCGGTCCTGGGAAGCCGGGAAGGTTTTGAAAAGCCCCCCGCCCTGCCTGGCGCGAACCGCGCCGATCCAAGACGGGAATTCGAGGTCATCGACGGTGGCCCGGATGAAGACATCATCGACCATGTCGAAGATGGCTCCGACAGCGCCAAGGCGCTTGCTGCAATGAAGATGGCTGAACCGGGGTTCCAGGTCGGCGAATTCCTGTCCGGTGCTCGCCAGGCTTATGAGATGATCCTGATGGCATTCGAGCGCGGGGATGTCGAAGGCCTGCGCCCCTTCCTTGCCGAAGATGTCATGGAAACCTTCGAGACGGTAATCAACCAACGTCACGAACAGGGCCTGACCATAGACGCCGAGTTCGTGGGCGTTCGGGAAATTGCCCTGCAAACCGCAAGCTTCGACCGCGATCGGAGCGAGGCGGAGATCACGGTGCGCTTCGTGGGTGAATTGACCAGCGTCGTGAAGAACGCGGACGGCGAAGTGATCGAAGGCGACCCGACCGAAATCAAGCGACAGCGCGACGTTTGGACCTTTGCGCGTCACATGGGGGCCGATGATCCTAACTGGCTCCTGGTGGCGACCGACGGATGACCGATGAGGCTGCGCGCGGCGGTCTTTGCCCTGCTTGTTGCAGCGACGCCCATATCGGCGGATGAGCCTGTGCAGCTTCTCGACTTCACCGATCTCGATGGTTGGGCGGAGGATGATCACGCCGCTGCCCTGTCCGTTTTTCGCAATACCTGCATGGATCTCGACGGCTCCGATTGGGCGGCGCTTTGCGCTGTGGCCGAAACGGCACCCGATGCCCGCACATTCTTCGAGCTTTTCTTCCGACCGGTTCTGATCGGCGGCGAAGATCCAGCGCTTTTCACAGGGTATTACGAGCCGGAACTGGCGGGCTCCCTACGGCGCACGGGTCGCTTTCGGCATCCCGTCTATCGCTTGCCACCCGAAGTCACGGGCCGCTGGCTGTCCCGCGAACAGATCGAGGAATCGGGCGTCTTGGAAGGCCGCGGACTGGAAATTGCGTGGGTCGACGATCCGGTGGAGTTGTTTTTCCTGCAGATTCAGGGGTCTGGCCGCATTCGGTTGACCGACGGTTCTTTCATCCGGGTCGGCTATGGCGGGCGCAACGGGCATGAATACCGCTCCGTCGGACAGGAACTGGTTCGGCGCGGTGTCTATCAGGCGCATCAGGTCTCTGCTCAAGTGATCCAATCCTGGGTCCGCCGCAACCCGACTGCGGGGCGGGACCTTCTTCACCACAACCCCAGCTACGTGTTCTTCCGCGAAGTGGAGATTGCGGATCCCAATGAAGGACCCCTGGGCGCGATGAACCGCAATATCACGCCCCACCGCACGATTGCGGTTGATCCCGATTTTACACCGCTTGGCGCGCCGGTCTGGATCGAAAAGGACGGCGAAGGCCCGATCCGCCGCCTGATGATTGCGCAAGACACCGGCGGCGCGATCCAAGGGCCGCAACGCGCCGACATCTTCTTCGGATTCGGAGATGAGGCGGGCGAGGCGGCGGGCGTGATCCGCGATCCGGGGCGCATGCTCGTCTTGCTGCCGATCGAACGCGCCCACCAGCTGATCCCGGACGCCTGAGCGATGGGGAAGCGTGGCAAGCGCGGCCTGTCCGACGATGACAAGGCTCTCTGGAATCGCGTCGCCGAAACGGCCAACCCGATGGATCGCAAGGGCGCGCCGCGCATCACCGACCAATCCGATCCCGCACCGAAATCGCGAACCCAGGCCAAGCCCTCCACAACGGCGACACGTCTGCCCGCTTTCCGGGTCGGCGAGAAGGCATCCTTTTCCCGAGGTACGACCAACCATGCGCCCAGCCTGTCTTTGAGCCTTGCCCAAGCGCCCGTTCGGATGGACCACGGCACCCACAAGCGGATGGTCCGGGGCAAGTTGAAGCCCGAGGGCCGCATCGACCTTCACGGCATGACCCTGTCCGAGGCACATCCGGCGCTCATGAGCTTCATTTTCAGCGCCGTCGAGGCTCGGAAGCGGCTGGTTCTGGTGATTACCGGCAAGGGCAAGGATCGCGACAGCGGCGGACCGATCCCGATCCGGCGTGGCATTCTGCGCCATCAGGTTCCCGGCTGGCTGACGGCGCCGCCGCTGGGTTCTCTCGTCCTTGATATTCGAGAGGCCAATCAACGGCACGGTGGAAGCGGGGCCTACTACGTCTACCTCAAACGCCGTCGCTAATTGTCGATCGGTGAAAGTAGCACCTGGGTCGCATTCTGGATTGTCAGGATCGTCCCGGGAAGCAGACCCGCCTGTTGGCTCCGATCCGACTCGAACGCGTTGTTGACCTGCGCAATATCCCGCAACAGCTCCACCACTGCAGGAGAGCTTGCGCCCGCGAAGTGGTTCAACGGATCGCGCACCCCGCCCGCAAATGCGCTCGTGTCGATCAGGGTCACTTCGAAATCGGCGACGTCATCGGCATTGGACAGGTTGCCAACACGCTCCCGCAACCCGGTGATCCGCGCCGACAGGGTCAGGGCGCGATCCCGTTGAGATGTGAAAATAACGAAGGGTTGCGGCAATTCCCCGATCCGGGCGGCCTGTGCCCGGAACACATCCACGTCGATGTCCGGTGAAAACAGGATCACGCCATTGATGTGACCCAATACATCCGCGCTCCCGGCGATCCGAAGCTGGCGCAACACCTCCATCACGATGGCAGATCCGATGGAATGGGCGATCAGGACGACACCAAGCCCCGCCGCCGTGATTTCGCGGACCAATTCCTCCAGCCCATCGCGCGCGAAAAGTGACGAATCCCGATCGTAGGCATATCCCAGCGGATTGCCCGCACTGGGCCAAGCGTAATGGACGGGAATTCCGGGGATATCGAAATCATGCCTGATCTGCGCGGTGCGGTAGAGCCCGGTCCCAAGCGTGGTGTTGAAGCCGTGGATGAAGATCATCACCTCCCGCGTGCCGGTTCGCTCCGCCTCCGCCAATAGGGTCGCACGAAAGGTGGATCGCGCACCAAGATGATCGCCCGCCGTTGCGACGAATTCCGACATGGGATCCGGCCCACGCCCTGCGCTTCGGCCCGGTTGCACGGCGCCGACCTCTCGGTTCGGCGGAATGTTGATGGTGAACCGGGTGTAGCCAAGGCGATCTTGCCTTGCCGCGGAAAACCGTCCGTCCTCGAACACGCGATTGCTGGCGACGAATACCGTCTCCGACGCACCAAGCCCGGCCGCTTCTGGTCGGATAAGCACATCCGGTGTCAACCCGCAGGCCGACAGTGGATAGGCGGCGGCCCCGGCAAGAAGATGGCGACGTGTCAGGGTCAGGCGTGTCATGCAGCCTTCTACCAGTGCGCGGCTACAAAACGTACCGGCTCAAATCCGCGCTGCGCGTCAATTCGCCGAGATTGGCCTCAACGAAATCCGCGTCGACCTTCACCGCATCCCCGGATCGATCCGGGGCGGTGAAGCTCAACTCCTCGAACACACGCTCCAACACGGTGTAGAGCCTGCGCGCCCCGATATTTTCCACGCTCTCGTTGACGTCCGCCGCGATCTTGGCAAGCGATGCGATGCCGTCGTCGGTGAATTCCACGGTGACGTCTTCGGTCGCCATGAGCGCGGTGTATTGCCGGGTCAGGGCGTTGTCGGTTTCGGTCAGGATGCGCACGAAATCCTCCTCCGTCAGCGCCCGCAGGTTCACGCGGATCGGCAGACGCCCCTGAAGTTCCGGCAAAAGGTCCGAGGGCTTGGCGATATGGAAGGCACCCGATGCGATGAACAGGATATGGTCGGTTTTCACCGGCCCGTGCTTGGTGGAGACGGTCGTGCCCTCGATCAGCGGCAACAGATCCCGCTGCACGCCCTCGCGCGAAACATCAGCGCCCCGGGCGTCGGATCGCGCGCAGACCTTGTCGATCTCGTCAATGAACACGATCCCGTTCTGCTCAACCGCGCGCATGGCTTCTTTCGTGACCATTTCCGGGTCGAGCAATTTGTCCGCTTCCTCGTCAATCAGGATGTCATAGCTTGCGGCCACGGACAGCCTCCGCTTCACCTTGCGCCCGCCCATGCCCTTGAACAGATCGCCCAGGTTCATCATCCCGCCCATTTGGCCCATGCCGGGCTGACCGGGGATTTCGAACCCGCCCAGCGGATTGGAATTATCGGTCACTTCCAGCTCGATAACCGTGTCGTCCAACTCTCCGGAGCGGAGTTTCTTTCGGAACATCTCGCGCGTCTGGTCGCGCGCGCCGTCACCGGCCAGAGCCTCGATCACCCGTTCCTCAGCGGCGTCATGGGCCTTGGCCTTCACCTCTTCGCGCATATTCTCCCGGATCATCACCTGCGCCGCATCCACCAGATCGCGCACGATCTGTTCGACATCGCGGCCGACATATCCGACCTCGGTGAATTTCGTGGCCTCGACTTTGATGAACGGTGCGCGGGCGAGCTTGGCCAGACGTCGAGAAATCTCGGTCTTCCCGACGCCGGTGGGCCCAATCATCAGGATATTTTTCGGATAGACTTCGTCGCGCAGGTCATCGCCCAATTGCTTGCGGCGCCAGCGGTTGCGCAGGGCCACGGCCACGGCGCGCTTGGCATCTTTCTGGCCAATGATGAAACGGTCCAGCTCGGACACGATTTCGCGGGGGGTCAGGTCACTCATTGCGACACCTCAGGTTTTGCCGGGACTGTATTCCACGGCGGCAGTTTCGTTTTGCCCGGGAAGACGGGAAGCGCGCGCATGATCGCGCCCCTCATCCGCTCCCATTGCGCGCCAAGCAGGACAAGGCCCGCACCCAGCAGCAGGATCACAAGGAATGCGCCCTCTCCCTCCACCACGGAAATTGAAAGCGCAACAATGTAACCGACGCCTGATACAAGGAAGGAACGTCGGTCGATGATCACGGCGAACAGTGCCATGACCGCGACGAATACGATCAGCGCGAGTTTGGAGCCTGCATCCGAATTCTGGAACAGGGTGAGGGCCACTGTGTTCACGATGGCTGGTGCCGCAATGACGTGAAGCCAGAAGCCCGATGCCGCACGCCGTGTGACGCGATGGGGGTCGGACATGTCGAACGCCATGGCGATGCAAAGGCCGATCACGCCCAGAACGATAGTGATGATCGCGAATGGGCCGCCCGCTGACAGAAGGAAGATGTCCTGCGGCGTTTCGGGCACATTGCCACCGGACGTCGCCAAGCCGAACGCGACAACCACCACCGAACCGGCGATCAAAGCCACGGTGAAGGGCACGCGAAACAGGGCGTAGTAGAGTAGAAGGAGTATGCCCGCGATCCCTGCGGCGATGGTCCAGCCCATCTGGAAACTCGCCTGCAGGAAGTTCGAGAAGGACAGACCGAAGGTGAGCGCGGACAATCCGAACATCACGGCCAGGGCAATCGACGGCGCGACCATGCGGCGCGACAACGTGAAGTAACGCGCCAGAAGAATGATCGCCCCCATACCGGTGAGGGAGAAGAGCATCCCAAGAACGTAGCCGCTCGAATTGCTCAGGACGCTGACACCCGTCACGCCGACCCATCCCGCGAACAGGATGCTAAGGCCAACGACGATGAAAATCTCGTTGAAACCCTTGAAGAGCTCGAACGGTTCATCGAGGCCGGTGCGCCTGGCGCGAAGGCCCTCTCGTTCCTCCGCCAAGTTGATGAGGGAAGCGGCCTGCGCTTCCGTCATCAGCCCGGCCCCGACAGCCGCGCGGAGGTCATCGCGGGTCACGGCGCTCATCCCTCGATGCTTTCCACCGTCAGATTGCCATTGGTGTAGACGCAGATATCCGCCGCGATCGCCATGGCGTCCCGCGCAATCGCCTCCGCATCCTTGTCGCTGTCAACCATGCCCCGCGCGGCAGCCAACGCGTAGTTTCCGCCCGATCCAATGGCCGCGATCCCGTGTTCAGGCTCCAACACGTCACCTGCACCGGTGATGATGTAAAGCTCCGAGCCATCCGTCACGATCAGCATCGCTTCAAGTTTCTGAAGGTATTTGTCGGTGCGCCAATCCTTCGCCAGCTCGACGGAGGCGCGTTGGAGTTGACCGGGCGTCGCTTCCAGCTTCGATTCCAACCGTTCAAGCAGCGTGAAGGCATCCGCCGTCGATCCGGCAAACCCGCAGACCACGTCATAGCCGCCGGGGCTTAGCCGCCGCACCTTACGCGCAGATCCCTTGATCACCGTTTGCCCAAGGCTGACCTGACCGTCACCGGCGACGACGACCTTGCCGCCCTTGCGGACACCGATGATCGTGGTGCCGTGCCAACCTGGGAACTCGTCTTTTGCCATCGCGGCCTCCATGCATAGACGCCCTATATGGACAGCCTCACGCCGCGCGACAAGTTACCCCCGGGGCCAGCGTCTGCGCCGTGGCACCCGCACCGCCAGCATCGGCATCAGCCATGGGCCGCGAAAGCGGTCGAGGTCCAGGGCCTCGAACACCCCCACCGTTTCCTCGCCGTTGATTTTCGTCCGAACCGCCGCCCGGTTATAGAATGGCGCGTCCAGCATCGGTTTCTCTTGGAGCGGGCGGAAATCCGCGTCACATCGCGTTTCGCGCCTGACCATCCAGAAAGGGCGCTTCAGTCTCTGTTTCGGGGGTAGCGGGATCGTACACGGCACGCCGTCGGCATTGAACCCGACACCCGTGGCCATTTTCGTCCCGTCGCGCCGTTCCAGATCGTAGAAGCAGGCCGATCCATCGCGCAGGGGGAAACGCCCCCACGTCCAATAGTTGAAGTCAGCCTCCAGCGCGCGTGTTCCAAAATTTGCGTCGAAATATCCATGTCCAGACCATGTCCAACCGGGCCGGTTCAGGTCGACCTCAATCCGCGCGGTTGGGGCAAAGGGCCGCCAGACATGGGCTCCATCGTCTGTCAGGGGTAATTCCTGGTCCGTCACGGCGCTGGGGTGGATCGTGACCCTCCCCGTGACCTTCTGGGCGTGGGGCGTCGACATCTCGTCGATCTGCACCTCCAGCCGGTCGCCCTTCCAGACCATCGCGCTCGGCCCGATCTGCAACCGGTCGCGCGACAGGCCCAACGCCTCCTCGCCCCGGTCGGTCATCGTCCACCGCCCGCCGCGTCCATAGGTGACGACGTTGAGGCAGCAATGATTGGCGGGGTTCTTACGCCCGGACCAACGATACCAGGGGGAAAAAACCGACCCTATGAAGCCGATGATGGAGATCGCCCGCTCACCATCGTCGCTGATCCCGTCGACATACCACCACGCGTAACCATCTTTGGCGACGTCGATGTCAAAGCAAGGTCGCTCAAGATCGCCTCGGCCGCGTGCTTGCCGGAGAGGCAGGCCATCGGTACCCCCGCGCCCGGATGCGCGCCCCCGCCCGCGAGGTAAAGGCCCCGGATCGCTGTCCGCGCCGTCGGCCGCTGAAACGTCGCCGTCATCCCGTGCGGGCTCCTCCCGTAAAGGGAACCGTCCGACCCGGGAAAGGCCCGTCCGAAGTCCATTGGCGCTGTCAGAGCAGCGGTTGTCGGCGGAGGAGAGAAGCTCAGGCCCCTGTCCTGCAAAGTCTCGAACGTGCGTGTCCGACATGTTTCTCGCTCCTCATTCGTGGTTGCGTGTCCCGACGGGCCATTCATTATGATTTCAAACCGTTCGCGGCCCTCGGGCGCACCGATGGCGCGATCTTGCGCGCAGACGTAAAGCGTTGCGTCACGGGGCATCCGGCCTTGCGCAAGATCGCCAAATTCCACACGTGGATCAGCGCAGAAGAAGACGTTGTGGTGGGCAAGCTCCACACCCTGCGGCTCGGCGGAGAATCCCCAGACGAAGGCCGACAGGCTCCGCGGCTCCGTTCCTTGCGACGGCACAGCCCGGCGAACCGGATCGCCAAGTAAGCCAGCGCGCAGCGCCCTCGGGTCGCCATTGAAAACCACGGTTTCGGTTCGGATTCGGCTGCCATCGGCCAGATGCACGTCCGAAACCCGCCCTCCCTGTTGCGTGATCCGTGTGGCCGCCTGGCCGAAGCAGAACGCAACTCCCCGTTGCCGCGCAAGATCGTATAGCGCGGTCGCCAATGCGTGCATGCCGCCCTTCACACTCCACACGCCTAGCGCCTCGGAATGCCAGATCAGGCCGAGTACCGCTGGGCTTTGGTAGGGGGAGCCGCCGACATAAGTGGCATAGCGCCCGAACAATTGTCGCAAGCGTGGATCGCTGAACTGCACAGCCAGCGATTGCGAGAGACTCAGCCCCGGAGCCATGGCGGGGATCATCGCCGGCTTGCGCAGGACATAGCCCGTCAAGGCACCCAGTGTCGGGGCGTCGGCCTGCATAATCGGTCCGTCAAAGGCTTCGAACAATCGCTTCGCCCGGTCGGAGAATCGGCGGAATTGCTTCGCGGCTTTCGACCCCGCAAACGCATGAACGGCCTCGACACTTCGGTCTGGGTCGTCGTGAAGGTCGAGGGTTGAGCCATCGCGCCAGAAATGTCTGGCCAGGATCGGGTTGCGATGCAGGCTTACGTGATCCTCCAGCTGCGCACCTGCATCTGCGAACAGATCCTCGAACACGTGGCGCATCGTCAGGACGGTCGGACCAACATCCACCGGACCCGCTGCGGACGGCACCGTGCGCATCTTGCCACCGACCGACTTCGCCGCCTCCACTACGGTGACGGACAAGCCCGCTGCCGCCAAACGCAGCGCGGCAGAAAGCCCGCCGATACCGGCGCCGATCACCACAGCTCGGGAAGCGTTTTGGGTCAGTTCTTATTCCCTCCAAGTGTCAGCTTATGTTGACAGCCAAGATCAATATGTCCAGTCTGATTTACACAACCGGTGTCCAATCGGCGACCCGAATCCTTGGTGGAGGTGCCCCCATGCCCCTGAAACCCCGCATTGAACGGGCGATTTCTGCCGCAATCCAGGCCGGGCAAGGTGGCGATGCGCCGCCCAAACTGGCCTCGGCCCTTGACTATGCCGTCAGCCCCGGCGGCGCGCGCATCCGACCCACGATTTGCCTTTCCGTTGCATTGGCCTGCGGCGACGATCAGCCGATGCTGTCCGATGCGGCCGCCACGGCGATCGAGCTGATCCATTGTGCCAGCCTCGTCCACGACGACATGCCCTGCTTCGATGACGCCGACATCCGACGCGGGAAGCCTTCGGTCCACCGGGCCTATGGTGAGCCACTGGCCCTTCTGACCGGCGATTCCCTTATCATCGCATCTTTCGAGACGCTGACCCGCGTGGCGGAGGTCGATCCGATGCGCGCGATCACCCTGATGCGGATCCTTGGCCAATCAACCGGGATGCCCGGCGGTATCTGTGCCGGGCAGGGGTGGGAGAGTGAGGAGAAGATCGACCTTTCCGCGTATCATCGCGCCAAGACCGGCGCGTTGTTCACCGCTGCGACGCGCATGGGCGCCGCCGCCGCCGGTGAAGATCCTGAGCCATGGACAGAGCTTGGCGCGCGCATCGGCGAAGCGTTCCAAGTTGCAGACGATCTGCGTGACGCGCTCTACGATGAGGCGACGCTCGGCAAACCGGCCCACCAGGACGAGACCCACGACCGACCCAATGCTGTCAGCGCGCTTGGTGTTCGAGGCGCGATCAAGCGACTGGAAGACATCCTGTCGGGTGCGATCTCCTCGATCCCGTCATGCCCTGGCGAGGCGATGCTGGCGGAGATGGTCCGCAAGACCGCCGAACGCCTGACGCCCGTATTGCCGTCCGTCACAGCGGCAGAGTGACCGTGGCGCTCGCCGATCCCCAGGGCGGAACCCGCACATCCCTCAAGGACCGTTTCTATGCCTGGCGCACGGCGCTTATCGGGTCCCGCGCATTCCAGAGACGTGCCGCGCGACTGCCGCTGGCCGCCGGGATCGCCCGCAAGGATGGGGAAGCTCTGTTCGATCTGGTTGCGGGCTTCGTACATAGCCAGATTCTGATGGCATTCGTGGACCTTGATCTTCCGACGCATCTGTCCAGCCATCCTCGCGATTTGTCGGATCTCGCCCGCCGCACGGGCGTCCCGGAACTGCGGATGCGCGTGCTTGCCCAAGGGGCGGCGGCGCTGGGATTGATGAAGCGACAAAGGGACGGGCGCTATGCGCTCGGTCGCCTTGGCGCCGCCTTGCCGGGCATTCCCGGATTGGCGCAAATGATCCGCCATCACGATGTCCTCTACCGCGATCTGTCGGACCCGGTGGCGTTTTTTCGGGACGGCAGTGCAACGGAACTCGCCGCCTTCTGGCCCTACGTATTCGGAGCATCGGGCGACGTCGACCCACAGGTTGCGACGACCTATTCCGAGTTGATGGCCGACAGCCAGACCCTCGTCGCGGAGGAGGCCTTGCGCCACATCGATCTGTCGGACGTCACGACGTTGTTGGATGTCGGCGGCGGCACGGGTGTGTTCCTTGCCGCAGCGGGGGGGATGTATCCGAATCTGAACCTGCACCTCTTTGATCTGCCAGCGGTCGTGGAACCTGCGACGGCAAGGTTCGAACGCGAAGGTATGATGGCCCGCGCGCAGGTCACGTCCGGGTCGTTCCGCACCGATACGCTACCCAATACCGCCGATGCGATCAGCCTTGTGCGCGTCCTCTATGACCACGCGGATGACACGGTCGCGATGCTGTTGGCGAAGGCTCATGCCGCGCTGCCGTCCGGCGGCCGGCTGTTCGTCGCGGAGCCGATGTCTGGCGGTGCGCAGCCGACACGGCCGGGCGATGCCTATTTCGGCATCTATTGCATGGCGATGCAAACGGGTCGCGCGCGGTCCGCAGCGGAGATCGCGCATCTTCTCGAAATGGCGGGCTTTCAGAACGTCCAAGCCCGAAAAACAAGCCGCCCGTTCGTCACCGGCGTGATCTGCGCGCGCAAAGCCTGACCGTCTTCGATCCCTTACAAACGACATGTCTATTCATGTTGACATATCAAGGTGTCAAGTTAGACTGACACATAGGTTATTGCGCCCAAAGGATTCTGTCCGCGCGGCGCTGGTGAATGCCACCGATGATGAGGGGATCAGCAGCTTGCACAGCACGGCTGTCATTTTGGAAGGGCCACGGCGGCTTGGATTGGGGCAGATCGCCCTGACCGCGCCGGGCGACCAGGATCTGGTCGTCGATGTAACCCATTCCGGGATCTCCACGGGCACCGAAAAACTGTTCTGGTCCGGCGACATGCCGCCGTTTCCGGGCATGGGCTATCCGCTGGTTCCCGGCTACGAGGCTGCGGGCGAGGTCGTGGAAGCGCCCCCCGGCACGGCCTTCAAGCCCGGTGATCGTGTCTTCGTGCCCGGCGCGAATTGCTACGGCGACGTGAAGGGCTTGTTCGGCGGCGCGTCGAACCGTCTTGTCACCGCCGCTGACCGCGTCGTGAAGATAGATCCGGCGCTGGGCGCGGAAGGGGCGTTGCTGGCCCTTGCCGCAACCGCGCGCCACGCCATGGCCGGCCTCGACAAGCATCTTCCCGAACTGATCGTCGGCCACGGCGTTTTCGGGCGTCTTCTGGCGCGCCTGACCATCGCCGCCGGGGGCAAGCCGCCAACCGTCTGGGAAATTGACACCGACCGCCAGGCCGGTGCCGCGGGATACGCGGTACTGCATCCCGATGAGGATGAGCGGCGCGACTATACCTGCATTTATGATGCCAGTGGGCAGTCCGATCTTCTGAACACGTTGATCTCGCGTCTTGCCAAGGGCGGCGAAATCGTTCTGGCCGGGTTCTACCCGGAGCCCCTGTCCTTCGCCTTCCCGCCCGCCTTCATGCGCGAGGCGCGGCTGCGCATCGCCGCCGAATGGACGCGCGAAGACCTTGCTGCAACGCGCGACCTGATCGACCACGGCGCGCTCAGCCTCGACGGGCTGATCACGCATCGAGCCGATCCCGAAAATGCGGAGGAGGCCTACCAGACGGCTTTCGAAGATCCCGCCTGCCTGAAGATGATTCTGGACTGGAGGGCCTCCGCGTGAAGGACATTCCCAACCTCAAGGATTACGACCAGACCCTGCGCGACGAAGCGGCGGAACCGACGCTGGAAGTGCCGCAGGGGGAACCGACCTCCAAGACCCAGATCATCGCGATCTATGGCAAGGGCGGTATCGGCAAAAGTTTCACGCTCGCCAATCTCAGCCACATGATGGCCGAGCAGGGCAAGCGCGTGCTGCTGATCGGCTGCGATCCGAAATCCGACACGACCTCCTTGCTGTTCGGCGGCAAGGCCTGCCCGACGATCATCGAAACCTCGACCAAGAAAAAGCTGGCCGGGGAAGAGGTGAAGATCGGCGATGTCTGCTTCAAGCGCGGCGGCGTCTTCGCGATGGAACTTGGCGGGCCGGAAGTCGGTCGTGGCTGCGGCGGACGCGGGATCATCCATGGCTTTGAACTGCTCGAAAAGCTCGGCTTCCACGATTGGGATTTCGACTACGTCCTGCTCGACTTCCTGGGCGACGTGGTCTGCGGCGGCTTCGGCTTGCCGATTGCCCGCGATATGGCGCAGAAGGTGATCCTGGTCGGGTCTAACGACCTGCAATCGCTGTATGTCGCCAACAACGTCTGCTCCGCGGTGGAGTATTTCCGCAAGCTGGGCGGCAATGTCGGTGTTGCCGGATTGGTCATCAACAAGGATGACGGCTCGGGCGAGGCGCAGGCCTTCGCGAAGGCGGTCGACATCCCGGTGCTGGCCTCAATCCCCCAGGACGATGACCTGCGCAAGAAATCCGCGAATTACCAAATTGTCGGCACGGCCGAAAGCCAATGGGGCGCGCTCTTCGCGGCCCTCGGTGAAAACGTCGCCGTCGCCCCGCCGATGCGCCCCACCGCGCTGAACCAGGACGAGTTGCTGGAGCTGTTCGACGGCTCTGAAACCGGGGCGGGGATCGAACTTGTACCCGCCAGCGATACCGATATGCGCGGCAAGAATGCGGCGCCCAAGCAATCCCTTGAAGTGGTCTACGACGACGCATGACCGACCGCGAAGTGACATATGACACCACCGCCGAGGTTGACGTGATCGAAGGCGAAACGGTCGACGCTGGCGCGCCCTCCGGCGGCGATGGCATGGGCTGTCACGCTGGCGCGGATCAGATGGAGGCTGCCGCGCGTGCTGCCGGAAAATCCGAGATCCTCGACCAATTCGCCAAGGATTATCCGCAAGGCCCCCACGACAAGCCACAGTCGATGTGCCCCGCCTTCGGCTCGCTCCGTGTGGGTCTTCGGATGCGCCGCGTCGGCACGGTGCTCAGCGGTAGCGCCTGCTGCGTCTATGGCCTGACCTTCGTGTCCCACTTCTACGGCGCCCGCCGGTCCGTGGGTTACGTCCCGTTCAATTCCGAGTCTCTCGTCACCGGGAAGCTCTTCGAAGATATCCGCGACGCCGTGCACGAGATGGCCGACCCCGAGCGTTACGACGCCATCGTGGTCACCAACCTCTGCGTGCCGACCGCGTCCGGAGTACCGCTCAGGCTGCTGCCTGACGAAATCAATGGGGTCAGGATCGTCGGTATCGACGTTCCGGGCTTCGGAGTACCGACCCATGCCGAGGCGAAAGATGTCTTGGCCGGGGCGATGCTCAATTATGCCCGACAGGAGGTGGAGGCCGGTCCAGTTATGGCTCCTGTCTCGGGTGTTTCAGACCGTCCAACAGTTACGCTGTTGGGCGAAATGTTCCCTGCGGATCCCTTGGGAATCGCAGGGATGCTCGCGCCACTCGGTCTGGCGGCAGGTCCGGTCGTTCCCTGCCGTGAGTGGCGTGAGCTCTATTCCGCGTTGGATAGTCAAGTGGTGGCCGCGATCCACCCCTTCTACACCAGCGCCGTGCGCGAATTCCAAGCCGCGGGTCGTACCGTGGTTGGCTCCGCACCCGTGGGCCACGATGGCACCGCCGCCTGGCTCGCCGCGATTGGCGACGCCTACAATGTGCCCGCCGAAAAAGTGGCTGAGGCGCAAAATGCGTTCCTGCCCGCGATCAAGGGCGCGCTTGCATCGGTTCCGATCAACGGCACGATCACGCTGTCGGGCTACGAAGGGTCTGAGCTTCTGGTCGCGCGCTTGCTCATCGAATCTGGTGCTGATGTGCCTTATGTCGGCACCGCCTGCGCCAAGACGCCCTGGTCTGCGCCCGACCTTGAATGGTTGGAGTCGCGCGGCGTGAAGGTCAAATTCCGCGCCTCGCTCGAGGACGACTGCGCCGCGATGGAGGCGATCAAACCCGACCTCGCCATCGGCACCACGCCCGTAGTGCAGAAGGGCAAGGAGCTTGGCATTCCGTCGCTCTACTTCACCAACCTGATCTCTGCGCGTCCCCTTATGGGTCCGGCGGGTGCTGGCTCACTTGGTCAAGTCGTCAAGGCCGCGATGGCCAACAAGGACCGCATGGATCACATGCGCGAATTCTTCGAAGGCGTGGGCCACAAGGACACCGCCGGTGTCTGGGAAGGCGCGCCGAACCTGCGCCCTGAATTCCGCGCCCAGAACCTCAAGAAGCTGGAACGCGCCGAAAAGGCCCGCATGGCCGCGAATGGCGGTGTGAAATGCTGATCCAGGATCACGATAGGGCAGGCGGCTATTGGGGAAGCGTCTACGCGTTCACCGCTGTCAAAGGCCTACAATGCATTATCGACGGCCCGGTCGGTTGTGAGAACCTGCCCGTCACCTCCGTCCTGCACTACACCGATGGTCTGCCGCCCCATGAGCTTCCCATCGTCGTCACCGGATTGGCGGAAGAAGAGCTTGGCCGCGACGGCACTGAAGGTGCCATGAAGCGCGCCTGGGGCACGCTTGACCCTGCGCTTCCCGCCGTGGTCGTCACCGGTTCCATCGCCGAAATGATCGGCGGCGGCGTCACGCCAATGGGCACTAATATCCAGCGCTTCCTGCCGCGCACCATCGACGAGGACCAATGGGAAAGTGCGGACCGCGCGATGACCTGGATCTTCACCGAATTCGGTATGACTAAGGGCCGGATGCCCAAGGAAAAGAAGCGCGAACAGGGCGCCGCCCCCCGCGTCAACATCCTCGGGCCGATGTACGGCACGTTCAATATGCCCTCCGACCTGGCTGAAATCCGTCGTCTGGTCGAAGGCATCGGGTGTGAGGTCAACATGGTCATGCCGCTCGGCGCCCATGTCGCGGAAATGCGCGATCTGATGAACGCCGACGTCAACATCTGCATGTACCGTGAGTTTGGCCGTGGCCTTTGTGAAGTCCTCGGTAAGCCCTACCTGCAAGCGCCCATCGGCATCGACTCGACGACCAAATTCCTTCGCACTTTGGGCGAGATGACGGGCCTCGACCCCGAGCCGTTCATCGAGACGGAGAAGCATTCGACCATCAAACCCGTCTGGGATCTCTGGCGCTCCGTCACGCAGGATTTCTTCGCCACCGCTTCCTTCGGGATCGTCGCGAACGAGACCTACGCGCGCGGCATTCGCAAATTTCTCGAAGACGATCTGGGCTTTCCCTGCGCCTTTGCCGTCGCCCGTGTGGCTGGCAAGAAGACCGACAACGAACAGGTCCGCGCGATGGTCAGCGAAAAGCGCCCGCTCGTGCTGATGGGGTCGATCAACGAGAAAATGTACCTGGCTGAGATGGCCGCGGGGCACGGGCCGAAATCGGCCTTTATTCCTGCCAGCTTCCCCGGTGCCGCCATCCGCCGCCACACCGGCACGCCGATGATGGGCTATGCCGGCGCGACGTATCTGTTGCAGGAGGTCTGCAACGGCCTGTTCGATGCGCTCTTCCATATTCTGCCGCTGGCCTCCGACCTGGACAGCGCCGCGGCCACCCCGGCCACGCTTCGCCGCGATTTCCCGTGGGAGCCGGAAGCGCAGCGCCTTCTGGATCGCATCGTGGCCGAACACCCTATTCTCACCCGCATATCCGCCGCAAAGACATTGCGTGACGCCGCCGAACGCGCCGCGCTGGAAGGTGGCGCAGAACGGGTGATGGAAGACACCGTCAAGCGCCTTGCGCCTGCCGGTTTTGATTTCGAGGAGGAGGAGAAATCAAATGAGTGACATGACCTCGAACAGCCCTGTCCACCAGCGGTCCAAGCCGCCGAAGACGGAGTTCATGATCTATTTCGGGATCATCTTCCTGGCGACCTTGCCGCTGGCCACGCTGACGTGGGCCTTGGCGGCGATCAAGTCAGGCAGCTTGACCGACAAGGGCCCGATCAAACGGGCCTGGAGCCAGGCAGGCATGATCACACCGATGATCTTCGCCGCCTGAATCCGCTCGCCGGACGCGTTCGATCCAGCCTGTCTAGACCCAGGTGAACGCTCCGACCCAACATTTTCTCGGCGTGACGACCGGAGCCGGGGCCAAGCTTTCACAAAGGCATCCGCAAGGATGTGTGCGTGAAATGCCGGCAGGGCAATGAGGCCTTGTCGGGGCCCGGCCGCAGGGTTTGCGGCATCAGTCTGACGTTCCGGAGGAAAATATGGCTGATAATACTGATCTGTCTTTCACAGGTCTCACCGACGAGCAGGCGCAAGAATTGCACGCGGTGTATATGAGCGGGCTCTGGCTTTTTTCGGCCGTTGCCATCGTTGCTCATATCGCCACGTACATCTGGGCGCCCTGGTTCTGAGGAAGGATTGAAGCATGGCTAAGTTCTACAAAGTCTGGCTCATCTTCGACCCCCGCCGCGTGTTCGTGGCGCAGGCCGTCTTCCTTTTCCTGCTGGCAGCGATGATCCACCTGGTGGTTCTGTCGTCCGGCCTGAACTGGTTTGAGAACGCCGCAATGACCATGGGGTTCGGCGGCGAGTGAGCCCCCGACCTCTGCCCTCATAACGGCATCGATAACAGCTGCGGGCGGGGTTTCACCGTCTCGCCCGCGGCAAATCAAAAAACGATAGCACTGACGGCTGATCCGAGGCCCTGAATTGGGAACGATGCCGCCAAACACCGGAGAGAGCGCATGGCTTTGCTGAGCTTCGAAAAGAAATATCGCGTCCGCGGAGGGACGCTGGTTGGCGGTGATCTGTTCGACTTCTGGGTGGGGCCGTTCTATGTCGGCTTCTTCGGCGTCACGACAGCGTTTTTCGCCTTGTTGGGGACGATCCTGATCTTCTGGGGGGCGGCCATGCAAGGCACGTTCAACCCGTGGTTGATCAACATCGCGCCGCCCGACTTGAGCTACGGCCTTGGCTTCGCCCCGTTGCTGGAAGGCGGGCTTTGGCAAATCATCACATTCTGCGCGATCGGCGCCTTCGTCAGTTGGGCGCTGCGCGAGGTGGAGATCGCGCGCAAGCTGGGGATGGGGTATCACGTGCCCTTCGCCTTTGGCTTCGCGATCCTGGCCTATGTCACGCTGGTCGTGTTCCGCCCGCTTCTGATGGGCGCATGGGGCCACGGCTTTCCCTACGGCATATTCAGCCACCTCGATTGGGTCAGCAACGTGGGCTATGCCTACCTGCACTTCCACTACAACCCGGCGCATATGCTGGCGGTGACGTTGTTCTTCACCACCACTTTCGCATTGGCGTTGCACGGTGGCCTGATCCTGTCCGCGGCGAACCCCGAGAAGGGGACGATCATGAAGACGCCGGATCACGAGGACACGTTCTTCCGGGATTTCATCGGCTATTCGGTCGGCACGCTGGGCATCCACCGGGTCGGCATGCTGCTGGCGCTTGCAGCCGTATTCTGGAGTGCGGTCTGCATCATCATCTCCGGGCCCGTCTGGACGTCCGGTTGGCCGGAATGGTGGAACTGGTGGCTCGATCTGCCGATCTGGCCGGATCAGGGCGTGGTCTACGACACGACTGGTGCGGCTACCATCGGCGCCAACGCTCCCGTGCTTGTGGGAGGGGAATAAGCCATGGCCTATCTCGAATATCAGAACATCTTCACGCAAGTGCAGGTCCAGGGTGAGCCCGAGATCGGCATGGACGACCAGGGAACGCTGTCACGCGAGCGGACCAAGAAGGCGTCGTTTTCGACCCTGCTTGGCTGGTTCGGCAATGCACAGCTTGGCCCGATCTACCTTGGCTGGGCCGGATTGGTCAGCCTTGCAACAGGGCTGTTGTGGTTCAATATCGTGGGCCTCAACATGCTCAGCCAGGTCGATTGGTCGATCCCGGAATTCATCCGGCAATTGTTCTGGCTGGCGCTTGAGCCGCCGGGGCCAGAGCATGGTCTGTCGATCCCGCCACTCAATGACGGCGGCTGGTACGTGATATCCAGCTTCTTCCTGCTGATCTCGGTGATGAGCTGGTGGCTCAGGACCTACATGCTGGCGGTCGAGCACCAGATGGGCAAACACATCGCCTGGGCCTTTTTGGCCGCGATCTGGCTGTTCCTTGTGCTGGGCCTATTTCGGCCGGTCCTGATGGGCAGCTGGTCTGAGGCCGTGCCCTACGGCATCTTCCCGCACCTTGATTGGACCACCGCGTTCTCGATCCGGTACGGCAACCTCTACTACAACCCGTTCCACTGCCTGAGCATCGTGTTCCTCTACGGCTCGGTCCTGCTCTTCGCCATGCACGGCGCAACCATTCTGGCCGTCTCCCGCTACGGCGGCGACCGGGAGCTGGAGCAGATCATCGACCGCGGCACCGCGTCCGAACGGGCGGGCTTGTTCTGGCGCTGGACCATGGGCTTCAACGCCACGATGGAAGGCATTCACCGCTGGGCCTGGTGGTTCGCGGTCCTGACCCCCATCACCGGCGGGATCGGGATCCTTCTGACCGGCACGGTCGTGGATAACTGGTTTATCTGGGCCCAGGAACATCACTTCGCACCCGAATACCTCGAACCCTATGGCTATGAAGCCTACGGATCGTACGAGACATTCGGTGGCGTCACCCGTGGGGAGGAATAAGAAATGTTTCCCAAGTGGTTCGACACATGGAATACCGACAATCCCACGAACATCTACGGCCCGGCCATCGCTGTCGGGGCCGTCGGCGGGGCGATTTTCGTCGCGGTGATGATCATCGCCTGGGGGCAACCCTTTGCCACCGCGGCGATGCAAACCGGCCCCCGTGGCACGGGGATGCATGTTCAGGAATTCGTCGGAGACCTGTCGGCCGGTGATCCCACCGTCGCGGATTTCTACACCGATGAGCCCTTTCCCCCCGAGGAGGGAGAGGCACTTGCCGGTGACATCTACGAAAACGTGCAGGTTCTGGGCGATCTGACCGACGCTAACTTCAACCGCCTGATGAACGCGATGACCCTCTGGGTCGCGCCGGACGAGGGCTGCGCCTATTGCCACGCGAATGCGGCGGATGGCGAATATGCCGACGACGATACCTATACCAAGGTTGTCGCGCGGAACATGTTGCTGATGACCCGCAACATCAACGTGAACTGGGATGCCCATGTGAACGCCAATTATGAAGTTGGCGTCACCTGCTATACCTGTCACCGCGGTCAGCCGGTCCCCAACAATATCTGGTACCGGATCAGCCCGGTGAACGCGAACGCGGAAGGGTGGAGCGCCAATCAGAACCGCGCCACCATGACGTCCAACTTCACCTCCCTGCCGTCCGATTACCTGGAGCACTACCTGCTCGAGGCGGAGGATGGCGGATACAACCAGATCGCGGTCCACGACCTTGACAGCCGGGTGCAGCAGCAGCCGGGCGATCCATTGATCCAGCACACGGAGCGGACCTACGGCTTCATGAATTACATCTCGAACTCGCTGGGGGTGAACTGTGTCTTCTGCCACAATTCCCGCGCGTTCTACGATGGCGGTCAGAACACGCCGCAATGGGGGACCGCATCGCTTGGTATCCTGATGGTTCAGGAGATGATCACGGAATACCTGCTTCCGCTGGAAGACGTGTACCCTGAGGAGCGTCTTGGCCCGGTCTATGGCGACGCGCCGCTTGCGGCCTGCCGCACCTGTCACCAAGGCTACCAGCAGCCGTTGCAAGGCCTCAACGTGATCGCGAACTGGCCCGAGCTGAACGTGATCGACGGCCCGCCCGATTACTCGGCATGGCAGGTCGCAGTCGCTGATCCCGAGCCTGAAACGGCAGATGCCGAGGATACCGATCCAGAAGCAGCGGCCCCGGAATCCGACGACGGTGCCGAAGCTGAGGAAGCGGCGACGGAAGACGATGCCACCGATGCGGAGGCTGACGCGGCGGACGACGGTGCTGCCGACGCGGATGCCGGGGTCGAAGCGGATGCTGAAGCAACCGAGGAAGCGGCGGCGGATGACACTGCCGTCGATGCGGATGAAACCGACGCGGACGCGGCAGCCGAGACGGAGGATGCAGCAGCCGATGCGGACGCCGCGGCGACCGAGGAAGAGGCCGCCGATACCGATGCCGCCGACACGGGCGCCGAGGAAGAGACCACCGATATGGGCGAGCTGGAAGACGCCGCCGAGGAAGAGGTTGAATCCGCGATGGAAGAGGCTATCGAGGCCGAAGATCCCGACGCCATGGCGGAAGTTGTCGAAGGGGCAGAGGATATCGCAGTCACCCTGGAGATCTGCCAGGCGGCTGCCGATGCCGGTGTCGACATGACGCAAGCGTGCCTTGAGTTGATCGAAGCCGCCGTCGAATGATCCAAGGCGGGTGGCGGGGCAATCGCCTCGCCGCCCGGCCCACCCGGCAGACGTCAGACACCTGCTTGGGCAATATGCTGCCGGAAGGCTCTATCCGGCGCGAAAGTGACGGAGAATGACCAATGGATACCCCCGAAACACCCGTTCTGGACCGTGTGACATACCCGTCCGACCTGCGCCGGATGAGCGACGCGGATCTTGCCCAATGCGCCCAAGAATTGCGGGCGGAGGTTATTGACGCCGTATCGCAGACCGGCGGTCATCTTGGGTCTTCGCTTGGTGTGGTGGAACTGTCGGTTGCGATCCACGCAGTGTTCAATACGCCCTATGACAAGCTGGTCTGGGACGTGGGCCACCAATGCTACCCCCACAAGATCCTGACCGGGCGACGAGACCGAATCCGAACCCTGCGCCAGAAAGGGGGCTTGAGCGGATTCACCAAACGCGCGGAATCCGAATACGATCCGTTCGGCGCGGCACACTCCTCCACCTCCATCTCCGCCGCGCTGGGTTTTGCGATGGCCAGCGGCCTGGGGGAAGCGACGGGGGACGGCATCGCGGTGATCGGCGACGGCTCGATCAGTGCGGGCATGGCCTATGAGGCGCTGAACAATGCCGGCGCGTTGGGCAAGCGTCTGTTCGTGATCTTGAACGACAACGAGATGTCGATCGCTCCGCCGGTGGGTGCCATGAGCCGGTATCTGACCGGGTTGTCGGAGAATTCACCGCTGGCGACGCTCAAAGACATCGCCGATGGTGTGGCGCAGCACCTGCCGGAACCGATCCGCCAAGGCGCGGAACGGGCGCGGGAATTGGTGACGGGACATCAGCCCTCGGCCACGTTGTTCGAGCATCTGGGCTTCACCTATATCGGGCCGGTCGACGGGCACGATATGGGCGAATTGCTGACCACCCTGCGCGCCGCGAAGGCCCGAGGTGACGGCCCGGTTCTGATCCACGCGGTCACGGTGAAGGGCAAAGGTTACAGCCCTGCCGAGCTGTCGGACGATTGTTATCACGGCGTTGCGAAATTCGATGTCGCCACAGGCGTCCAGAAGAAATCAGCGCCCAACGCGCCAAGCTATACCGGGGTTTTCGGCAAGACCCTGTTGCGCATGGCAGAGACGGATAATCGCATCGTCGGCGTGACGGCCGCCATGCCCGGCGGCACCGGCATCGCCACGATGCAAAAGGCAATGCCCGCGCGTGTCTTCGATGTGGGCATCGCCGAGCAACATGCGGTGACGTTTTCCGCGGGCATGGCGGCGGGCGGCCTGAAGCCGTTCTGCGCGATCTATTCCAGTTTCCTGCAACGGGGCTATGACCAGGTGGTTCACGATGTGGCCCTGCAAAACCTGCCCGTGCGCTTCATGATCGACCGCGCGGGCTTGGTGGGGGCCGATGGCCCGACCCATGCCGGTGCGTTCGATATCGGATACCTCGCGGCCCTGCCCAACATGACGGTCATGGCCTGCGCCGACGAGGCGGAACTTGTCCATATGCTCGCCACCGCCGCTGCCCATGATACCGGCCCCATCGCGCTCCGCTATCCGCGCGGGGAGGGGACGGGCGTGGCGCTGCCTGAAACGGGAGATGTCCTGCCCATCGGCAAGGGCCGCATTATTCAGGAGGGCAGCGATGTCGCGATCCTGTCCTTCGGCGCGCATCTGGAAGAAGCCAAGGACGCCGCGGCGGAGCTGGAGGCGCGGGGGTTGTCCGTGACCATCGCCGATGCGCGCTTCGCCAAACCGCTCGACACCGCATTGGTGGACCGGTTGATGGCCACGCACAGCGCGATGATAACGGTAGAGCAAGGCGCGATGCTGGGTTTCGGGGGCATGGTCCTCCACCATCTGGCCGCAAGCGGGCAACTGGACGGACGCTGCGCCGTGCGCACGATGCACCTGCCCGACCGTTTCATTGACCAGGCGAGCCCCGCCGACATGTATGCCGATGCCGGTCTGACCGCGCAGGACATCGCGGCGCAGGCGCTGGACGCGCTGGGTGTCACAATGGGGGCGTTCGAGGGAAAATCGCGGGCCTGACAGTGCGACGGTCGCGGGCGGATCAGGTGCCGGACGCCGGACCGAAGATCAGCGCCGCGTGTTCGCGCAGATAAATCCGAAGCCATGGCGTGTAGCCATCCGGGGCGCGCAGAACCTCCTCCGCCAATCCGTCTAGCGGAGTCCAGATCGTATCCATCACCTCGTCGGGGTTCGGGATCGGATCCACGCCTTCTGGCAAATCGCCAACGAAGATGTCTACAACCTCATGCTCGATCAAACCGCCACCCACATCGGCGCGGTATTCGACCGTGTCGCGGTAGGTGAGGGTGGCGTCGGCGATCCCCAATTCCTCCTCCAGACGGCGGACGGCACAATGCATTGCGTCCTCGTCCCAGTGGGGATGGGTGCAGCAGGTATTCGCCCATAGGCCGGGCGTATGGTATTTCCCCAGCGCCCGGCGTTGCAGAAGGACTTGCCCGTCGCGCAGCAGAAAGACAGAGATCGCCTTGTGCCGCAGGCCGCGTTGATGGGCCTCCAGTTTTTCGACGGGTTGAAGCGTGCCGTCGATCCATGTGGGAATGTGAATGCTCATGCGCGTTTCGCGGATACGATCCCGGTCAGGTGGGCAAGGTTCTTGATGCCGATCTTGATATGGGCAAGCGGGCGGGCCTTGACCAGCTTCTTGTTCATATAGGCCTCGAATGTCAGGCGCTGCACGTCGACATCGTGGCACAGGGTCACGAAGCGTTCGCGGCGTTCATCGGATTTGTAATAAGCGTTCTGCATCGCGCCGAGGACCTTGAAGACCTGCTTGTGCTCTCGCATGAAAAGCTTGCGGGCCAGTTGCAGATCCTTCACTCGGCCCGATTGCAAGCTGGCCGCAGCGGCAGTTGCGGCCACCCGGCCCCCCACCATCGCGTAATAGATGCCTTCGCCCGAGGAGGGCGCCACGACGCCCGCCGCATCACCCGCAAGCACCACGTCGCGGCCATTGTCCCACCGGTCGAGCGGCTTGAGCGGGATCGGCGCGCCTTCCTTTCGGATCGTCTTGCAATCTTCCAGGCCCGAGGCCACGCGCAGATCCGCCGTCGCTTGTTTGAGGTCCACATCCTTGACCATGGAGCCCATGCCGATGCTGGCGGAGTGGCCATGGGGGAACACCCAGCCGTAGAAATCCGGGCTGATCGCGCCGTCATAGATCACGTCACAGCGGTCGGGGTGATACTCTCCGCGCGGGCCGGGGGCCTCCACAATCTCGTGATAAGCGATCACGTAGGGGATCTTGTCGCCGCCCGGAACCTCGTGCTTTGCCACGTTGGACCGCGCGCCATCGGCCCCGATGACCAATTGGCAGGTCACGCTGTCGTCTTCGCCGGTCCGCTTGTTACGGAAATGGACATGGGTGCCCTCGGCGTCACGGGTGATCTTGGTATAGGTGCCGGTGAACCGATCCGCCCCGGCTTCCGTCGCGCGAACGCGGAGGAACTCGTCGAAATGCTCCCGATCGACCATCCCGACGAAGCCATTCTCGATCGGGATATCGACGCGGCGCTTCGTGGGGGAGATCATGCGCGCCGTGGTGATCTTGGCCACGATCTGGCTGTCGGGGACGTGGAAGTCGGCGATCAGGCGCGGGGGAATGGCCCCGCCGCAGGGCTTGATCCGCCCGTCCCGGTCGATGAACGCCACGGAATGACCGGATCGCGCCAAATCCTCGGCCGCTGTGGCCCCGGACGGTCCGCCGCCCACTACAACAACGTCGTATTTCATGGTCATTCCCCCGGTTGGAGCGTCGGCCGTTGGGCCGGTGTGTGAAGAAGTCTTCCCGCAACCAAGGCGGCGGTCAGGAACAGGATCGCCTCAAGCCCGAAGACGGTGCCGTAGGCGGCCTCTATCGGTAGAGCCAGGCGGGCGAGGTCGAGGATGCCAGTCGCGATCAGCCCGGCGAGGCCCGCTGCGATGGCCTGTGCTGCCCCAAAGACCCCCATGCGCGTTCCGGCGGCGCCCTTTTCGGCGGCGGCCAGGCGCATCATGGAACCGATAGCCCCCACGACGAACAGCCCGTTACCGAGGCCCAGAACCACGGTGAACGGGATAAGCGGTAGGCCGGAACCCAATCCGATCAGGCCGACGGCTGACATGACGCAGCCGATGACGGCCCAGACCCGCAGGCTGCCGATCCGAAAGGTCGACAGCGCCCCGGCGGCGAGCATCCCCAACAAGGCGGCGCCGTCCTTGGCTCCGCCAAGCTTGGTGGAATCTTCGGGTGGCAGCCCGTGGATGTGGCCCGCAAAGGGCTCCAGCACCAGCTCGGAAAGGTAGAAGGCGAGAATGGAAAGGAACACGAACCCCGTGAAGGCGCGCGCGGCGGGATCGGCCCAAGTGGCGACGAGGGCGCGGCGCAGGTTCGGTTCCGCCGGTGCGGGGACGGTACCCAACCTCGCCTCCACCCCCCATGTGGCGATCAATGACAGAAGCGTCGCGATCAGCGCGACGACGGGGACCACCGCCATCAGGCGATCGTGCGAATACGGCTCCAATGCGAAGCCGGTGCCGATGGATGCGGCGATGGCCCCGAAGATCAGCGTGAGCCATGCGAAAGTGGCCGCGGCCGGTTTGCGGTGATCGTCCGATGCGGTGGCCAGAAGAGCGAGGAACGATGTGCCCGCCGCACCGATGCCAAGCCCTATCAGCGCATAGGCGATGATCCAGACGACCAGGGCAGCGGTGCCAGCCAGGTAGGCGATGCCATAGGCGGTCAGGATCAGGCCCAGCCCGACGCAGATCGTGCCGCCGACGATGAACGGCGTGCGCCCGCCCTTCGCATCGGACCGGTGCCCCCAATAAGGCCGCGTCAATTGCACGCCGTAATGAAGCGCGACCAGAAGGCCCGGCAGGATCGCGGGCCAGGACAGATCGACGGTCATCAGGCGGTTGAAGAGGTTCACGGGAAGCGCGGCCAAGCCGCCGATGGCCATGTTGGCGAGGCAGAGCCGTGCGATGCCGCCCCATCCCAACGTCATATCAGCCCCCGGATCGCAAATGCGGTGACCATCATGCCGAGGACGTAGAGCGATACGCCGGTGCCGTTGTACCAAGGCGCCTTGCCCTTGGGATCCCGCAGCAAAACGCGCATAGCGGCCAGTTGCAGGGCCAGGGACACGGCAATGGCCAGCGCGAACCACGGGCCATCCCAGAAAATGAGCAGTCCAATGACGACCCCTTGCGGCAGCGCCATGACGATACAGGCAAGTTTTGCCGCCCGGTCCGGGCCGAGGGTGACGGGAAGGGAGTTCACGCCCATCTGGCGGTCGCCTTCCAGCGCCTTGAAATCGTTGAGTGTCATGATCCCGTGCGCGCCGATGCCGTAAAGAAGGGCCACGATAATAACGGGCCAGGACGGCGCGCCCGCGGCCAGCACTGCGGCGCCGGTAAACCACGGAAGGCTCTCGTAAGAAATGCCGACGAGTCCCGGGCCCCACCACCCGGACCGCTTCAACCGGATCGGTTCCGCCGAATAGGCCCAGGCGGCGGCGATCGCCACCAGCGTCGCACCGAAGCCCCAGGGTCCGAGGGTCAGACCAAGGAAAGCGGCGAAGACCGACATGATGAGCGCGATCCAAAGGCCCCAGCGTCCGGGAATGCGCCCCGACGGGATCGGGCGGTCGGGCTCGTTGATCGCGTCGACATGGCGGTCGCACCAATCATTCGCGGCCTGGCTCATCCCGCAGACGACGGGACCGGCCAGAACAACACCCAGCCCCAGCACCAGCCAGTGGCCCGACGGCGCGACACCGGCAGAAACGGCTCCGCACAGATAGGCCCACATCGGCGGAAACCAGGTGATCGGCTTCAACAATGTCAGGATCGCCCGGGGTTCGGGCAATGTGCGGGTCGGTTCTGTCGTGCTGAGGTCGGTCGTTACACTCATAAGTGTCAGACTAATCTGACACCCCTCGAGTCGGCAAGTGTAAAGGCAGGTTTACGCTTTCGGCGGCGTACCGGAATCGTTCTTGGCCAGAAGCCCGTATTTGCGCAGTTTCACGTAGAGCGATTGCCGCGAAAGGCCGAGCATCTCCGCGGCGGCGACACGGTTGTTATCCGTCAGCTCCACCGCCGTTTCGATGCACATCTTTTCCACCACATCTGTCGTGGCGGACACGATGTCCTTTAGGGGGGCCGACCCAACCAGATCCATCACGTTGCGCATGGCGTCGTCGGACATCGGCGCCGGTCCGCCGGGCAGATTGCCCGCCGGTTCGCGCACCACTTCCATCCGGCTGGTGTCGCGGATCACGTAGGCATATCCGGCCTGTCCGGCGGCGGTCAGGTGAACGGCGGACATCTCCACCGACAATTGCGAACCATACGCCCCGTCTAGCCGCGTGGAATAAAGCCGCATCTTGCGATTACGCGATGCATTGTCCATCAAGACCTTGAGATCGACGGAGCCGCGGGAGAGGAAGTCACCCAGGGATTTCCCTTTGACGTCAGAGAGTTGCCCCGCATCACACAGGCCGAGAAACGCATCATTCGCGGACCGAATAACTCCGTGGGCATCGGTGAAGACAATCGCGTCCGCCCCGTCGCGGTAAAGCGCCGAGAGGACCTGCGAGAGTTCGGCCGCGACGGATTCCGGGCTTCCCGCCGTCTCGATCCGGCACAGAAGCGTCTTGTCGCCCGCCGCGCGGAACACCATCGGATGCAGCAGAACCTCGACCGAGGACCGGCGCGTTTTCGCGGTGATGGTGCGCGCGGCATCATCGCCCGCGGCTTGCACGAGCCCCTCGATGAATTCGCCCCGGCGGCGCCCCTCGAATTCCTGGGTGAACGCCGATCCGGCAAGCGTTTCCGCTTCGGCCCCGAGGATCTGGGCGGCTGATCCGTTCAGGTCCACGATCCGACCGGACCCGACATCAACAAGGGCCAGCGCATCGCGGCTGGCTTCCATGATAACGCGATAGCGCGTCTCGTAGTCCCGGTGGCTCTCGTAATCCTTCTCAAGCGCCAACTGCGCCTTGACCAGTCTATGCTGAAGCTCCGCAATCGGGCGCAAGTCGCGGCCCAGCATCAGGATGATGTCGTCGCGGCCCGTCTTGTGCAGGGTGTAGCGGATCGGGAATTCCCAATTCGCATTGTCGAAATGGTTCACCTCAATCGCGTCGGCCTTGGCCTTCTGTCCGCCGCGATAGGCGGTCAGCTGTGCGTCGATCTTGGGCTGGCTTTCCACCGTCAGGAATTCGCGGATATCGCGGTCCTTCCAATGGTCCAGCCGGCCCAGGGTGGGGTTCAGTGGGTTGGTGACGACAGAATGCACCTTGCCTTCCGTATCAAGCACGATGGCCAGATCCGCTGCTGTGGTCACGATCTCGTTGAATTGCTCGGGCCCGATCGGGGGCGTCGAGGGGGTATCCCAAAAATCTGATCCGCGCGTGTTCATAAGAACCTCTTTCCCGTCACAGATCGTTCGCCTTCATTTCGCATGCACAGACATTGATCGAAGTGGAGGGTCTGCCTCCACGATGTCCAATCCACACGCCGATAACGCATCTTTCGCATCCTGCGCCAGATGGTCCACACCTGTCGCGGCCTTCAAATCTTCATTCTCGGACAATAATGTTCCGCCCAAAACAATTGGCGGCGCAACCTTTGCCGTTGATCGAATTATTTCCACCACTTCCCTTGCGGATGCAAGGGTTCGACGGCCGGAAACTGTCAGGCCCACCATACAATAGCGGCCTTCACGCATCATGGCGGCAATGTCACGTGGATGATCGTCGATGGCGATATCCACGTCGTATCCGAAGCGCCGGAACTTGTCGGCGGCCACGAAAATTCCAAGCGTGTGATCTTCCCCGCGCGGAATGACCAACAGAAGGCGCGGCACTTTCGCGGCCTTGCCCGTCACCGGGGCACGCACCTCTCGCTTGGCGATCTGACGCACGGATTGCTGGACCCGCGCCGTACCGATGGATACGTCCGCAAAGCTGAGCGTGTCGTCGGCCCAACGCTGCCCGAGGATACGCGCGACTTCGGGCAGGATGTGGTCGACGATCTCGTTCTTGGTGAAGCCGTCCCGCTGCAAGTCGTGGATGGCGTCACGCCAAAGTTGCGGATCCCACCCGAGGTATAGGTCGGACAGGGCGTGCATCCGCCGGGTCAGGGTGTTTTCAGGCGTACTGTCACCGCGCACGAGAATACGGATCGCGTGGCGCGCAAGATCGCGCACATCGCCCCGCACCGTTCCCGCGGATTCGTACAGGTTGTTGCTGTCACCGTCTGCCATCGTAGTGCCACTATCCTTGCACACGAGGCACGTCTCACCGTGCGTTTGCGCTCATATGTGAGCCAGCCTTGGTGGCCGAAAGTGTCGCTGAGTCCCGGGGTCAATGTCAAAGGAAATTGACACCCACGCCATTTCCGGCCGCATTCGTCGCGCCATACCTATCACCTGATAGCGCAAATGCCAAGTAATCTAAGGCAAAACGAGTCGATTACCGGGGTGTCAGGCACGGCTGGCAGACAGCGCCGAAAGTGTAAGTTTGGATTGACACTTTGAGGTTTACACCCGTACCTTCGAGGCAGGCCTGAAGGAATCGTAAACGCAATGCCGAGCGACACGCTAACGGAGCTGCCCAGACCGCAGCTCTATACACCGGAACAGCGGGAAAGACGGGACGCGACCATCTGGACGCTGGTTCAGGGCGTTCTGGCGCCGGTGCAATTCCTCGTTTTCCTTGTCTCACTTGCGCTGGTCGCGCGCTACCTCCTGACGGGGGCCGGATACGACGCCGCGACCCTGTCGATCATCGCGAAAACCACGCTTCTCCTGACCATCATGGTGACCGGGGCGATTTGGGAAAAAGTCGTTTTCGGCCAATGGCTTTTCGCGCCTGCCTTCTTCTGGGAGGACGTGTTCAGCTTCGCCGTAATCGCGCTGCACCTGGCCTATGTCTGGGCCCTGCTGAGCCGGTGGCCCGCTGACACCCAGATGTGGATCGCACTGGCAGCTTATGCCGCTTATGTCGTCAACGCCGGTCAGTTCGTGTGGAAGCTGCGCATGGCGCGCTTGGATGTGGGGGTGCGCGCATGAATACCCCCAATCCGATCACCGCCACGACGTGCCGCGATACACCCGTCCTGAAGGAGCGCGGCCAGAGGGAGGTTTTCTGCGGTCTGACCGGCATCATCTGGCTGCACCGGAAGATGCAGGACGCCTTCTTCCTGGTGATCGGCTCACGCACCTGCGCGCATCTGCTGCAATCGGCGGCGGGCGTGATGATCTTCGCCGAGCCGCGCTTCGGCACCGCCATCCTCGAGGAAACCGACCTCGCCGGCATGGCCGACGCGCACGAGGAACTGGACCGCGAAGTCGCCCGCCTTCTGTCCCGCCGCCCGGACATCAAGCAGCTTTTCCTCGTCGGCTCCTGCCCCTCCGAAGTCATCAAGCTCGATCTCGCCCGCGCAGCGGAACGCCTGACGCAGGTCCACGCCCCCCACGTCCGTGTGCTGAACTATTCCGGCTCCGGCATCGAGACGACCTTCACCCAGGGCGAAGACGCCTGCCTCGCCTCCATGGTCCCCGTCCTGCCCACGACGGATCAACGCGAACTGCTCCTCGTCGGTGCCCTGCCCGACGTCGTCGAAGACCAGGCCGTCAGCCTGCTGACCCAAATGGGCATCGGCCCAATCCGCGTCCTCCCCGCCCCCCGCACGGCGGAAACCCCCGGCGTCGGCCCCAACACCGTCTTCGCCTGCCTTCAACCGTTCCTCGGAGATACCGCCGCCGCCCTGACCCGGCGCGGTGCGCACCACATCCAGGCGCCATTCCCCTTCGGCGAAGAAGGCACAACGCTCTGGCTCCGCGCCATCGCGGACGAATTTGGCGTGGACGAGACCACCTTCGAGCGCGTGACCGCCGCCCCCCGCGCCCGCGCCCGCAAAGCCATCGCCAACGCCAGCGAACACCTCAACGGCAAGACCATCTTCTTCATGCCTGACAGCCAGCTGGAAATCCCGCTGGCCCGCTTCCTCACCCGTGAATGCGGCATGGAAGCCATCGAGATCGGCCAGCCCTTCATCCACAAGGGCCTCGTCGGCCCCGACCTTGATCTGATGCCCGCAGGCCCCACGATCTCCGAAGGCCAGGACGTCGACAAGCAACTCGACCGCGTCCGCGCCGCCCGCCCCGACCTTACCGTTTGCGGCCTCGGCCTCGCCAATCCGCTGGAGGCGGAGGGTCTTACCACCAAATGGGCCATCGAACTGGTCTTCACACCCGTCCACTTTTACGAACAGGCAGGCGACCTCGCAGGCCTCTTTTCCCGCCCCGTTCGCCGCCGCGCCCTCCTGAAACTGGAGGCAGCGGAATGAAGCATCCTGTCTTCCATGTGCCCGAAATATCCCGGGGTCTGGGGCAGAGCCCCAGAAACAAGCCATGAAACTCACCGTCTGGACATATGAGGGCCCGCCCCACGTCGGCGCCATGCGCGTCGCAACGGCGATGAAGGGCCTTCACTACGTGCTGCACGCCCCCCAGGGCGACACTTACGCGGACCTGCTCTTCACCATGATCGAACGGCGCGACCATCGCCCGCCCGTGACCTACACAACGTTCGAAGGGCGCGATCTGGGCGAGGACACCGCCGGTATCTTCAAGGTGACGTGCCAGGAAGCCTATGACCGGTTCCAACCGCAGGCGATGATCGTCGGCGCGTCCTGCACCGCCGAGTTGATCCAGGATGATCCGGGCGGATTGGCCGAAACGATGCAGATCCCGGTGCCGGTGATCCCGCTTGAACTGCCCTCGTACCAGCGCAAGGAAAACTTCGGCTCGGACGAGACATTCTACCAGATCGTCCGCGCACTTGCGGCGCCAATGGATCGCACGCCGGACGTCACCGTCAACATCCTCGGCCCCCTCGCGCTAGGGTTCCGACACCGCGATGATATCGAAGAGGTCAAGGGCCTGCTTTTTGAGATGGGCATCGGCATCAATGTCGTGGCCCCCTTCGACGCAACGCCGGAAGATATCACCCGGCTGGGCGCGGCCCATGCCAATGTCGTGCTTTACCCCGAACACGCCGAAAGCGCCGCGCGCCATCTGGAGCGGACCTTCGACCAGCCCTACACCAAGACCGTTCCCATCGGCGTCGGTGCCACCCACGATTTCGTGGCGGAGGTGGCCGCCCTTTGCGGGGTGGAGCCGCGCAAGGACCTCTCTCGCCTCCGTCAGCCCTGGTGGTCCAAGTCTGTCGACAGCACCTACCTCACCGGCAAGCGCGTGTTCCTCTTCGGGGATGCCACCCATGTGAAAGCCGCCGCCCGCATCGCCCGCGATGAAATGGGGTTCGAGGTTGTGGGGCTGGGCTGCTACAACCGCGAATTCGCCCGCCCCATCCGGGAGCTGGCCAAGGAATTCAACGTCCCGGCGCTCATCACCGACGACTATCTTGAAGTCGAGAAGGCCATTGAGGATGCCGCGCCCGAGATGATCCTCGGCACCCAGATGGAACGCCATATCGGCAAGCGGCTCGGCATCCCCTGCGCCGTCATCTCCGCCCCCGTCCACGTGCAGGATTTCCCGGCGCGTTACTCCCCCCAGATGGGCTGGGAAGGCGCGAACGTGATCTTCGACACTTGGATACATCCGCTGGTCATGGGCCTTGAAGAACACCTGCTGGCCATGTTCCGGGAGGATTTCGAATTCCACGACGAAGCGGGCCCGAGCCATCACGGCGGCCACGCCCCAAAACCCGTGGACGCTGCGAGGACACCCGACAGGGTGGAGGAGGAGCGCGTGAGCGAAGCACAGCCCGAAACGGGCTCCGACGTCATGGTCTGGCTCGCGGACGCCGAGATGGAACTGAAGAAGATCCCGTTCTTCGTGCGCGGCAAGGCCCGCCGCAACACCGAGAAATTCGCGGCCGACCAAGGCCTGCACGAAATCTCCCTCGACACTCTTTATGAGGCGAAAGCACACTTTGCGCGGTGACGGCGATCATATTCCCGGCTACCGGGTCGTTATCGTCACGCTGGATCACCACGTGGCCGGCCCCGCCGCGCGTGTGTCCGAAATCCTGTCTTCCGAATTCCCCGGCTTGAACGTCTCCGTCCATGCAGCGGCGGAATGGGCCGAAAACCCGGCCGCGCTGGAAGAAGCGAAGCTGGCCGTCAAGCACGGCGACATCATCGTCACCAACCTTCTGTTCATCGAAGAACATATCAAGGCGATCCTCCCCGATCTGGAGGCGCGGCGCGACGCGTGCGACGCGATGATCGGCATCATCTCCGCCAAGGAAGTCGTGCAGCTGACCCGGATGGGCGACCTCGACATGATGAAGCCGGCCAGTGGGCCGATGAAGCTACTCAAGAAGCTGCGCGGCACGAAAGAACCATCCGCCAATTCCGGCGAGAAGCAGATGAAGCTGCTGCGCCGCCTGCCGAAGATCCTCAAGTTCATCCCCGGCAAGGCGCAGGATTTGCGGGCCTGGTTCCTGACCATGCAATATTGGCTGGGCGGGTCCGACGACAATGTCGAACAGATGATCCGGTTCCTGATCGGCACCTATGCCAGCGATGCCGCCTTCAAGGGGGCCAAGGCGTCGGCGCCGATTGATTATGCCGAAGTGGGCCTCTACCACCCCGATCTGCCCGGCCACCACATCACGACCGATCCCGCCGACCTGCCGCAGCCGGAAAATCCGGTGGCCACCGTGGGCTTGCTGATGATGCGCAGCTACATCCTTGCCTCGGACGCGGCGCATTACGATTGTGTGATCCGGCAGATGCAGGCGGCGGGCCTGGCCGTCATCCCCGCCTTCGCCCATGGATTGGATGGACGTCCGGCGATTGACGCTTACATTGACGGCAAAGTCGATGCGCTTGTGTCGCTGACCGGGTTCAGCCTGATCGGTGGCCCGGCCTACAACGACAGTGCCGCGGCGGTCGATGTGCTCAAGCGCCTCGACGTGCCCTACATCGCGGCCCATCCGATCGAGTTCCAGACCATCGAACAATGGGAGGCGAGCGCCCAGGGCCTTGGCCCGGTGGAGACGACGATGCTGGTCGCCCTGCCGGAGATTGACGGCGCCACCGGTCCCACGGTCTTCGCCGGTCGCCATGGTGGATCGGACCGCACGATGGCCCCCTGCGAGGAACGGGTCGCCGCTCTGGTTGCGCGCACCGCAAAGCGCGCCCGCCTGCGGCGCATGGAAAACGCCGAAAAGAATGTGGGCATCGTCCTCTTCGGCTTTCCACCCAATGCGGGCGCCATCGGCACCGCTGCCTATCTTTCGGTGTTCGAGAGCCTGCACAACACGCTGAGCCAGATGAAGGCGGATGGCTATGACGTGGAGGTTCCGGCGACCGTCGATGACCTCCGCCATGCCGTGCTGAAAGGCAATTCCGACATCACCGGGCAAGAAGCCAATGTCGCCGCCCGCCTTGACGCCGATTGGCTGGTGCGGGAAACGCCGTGGCTGGATGAGGTGGAGGCCGTCTGGGGCCCTGCGCCGGGGCGCGTGCAGGCCGATGGGCGCAGCATATTCGTGCTCGGCGCGCAATTCGGCAAGGTCTTTGTCGGGGTGCAGCCGACCTTCGGATATGAAGGCGACCCGATGCGGTTGCTGTTCGAGAAGGGCTTCGCGCCGACCCACGCCTTCTCCGGCTTCTATCTGTGGCTGTCGCGGGTATTTCAGGCCGATGTCCTGCTGCATTTCGGGATGCATGGCGCGTTGGAATTCATGCCAGGCAAGCAGGCCGGGATGGGGCCGCAGGATTGGCCGGATCGTCTGATCGGGGATTTGCCGAACGTCTACCTCTATGCCTCCAACAACCCGTCGGAGGCGACGTTGGCCAAACGGCGCTCCAATGCCGTGACGATCACGCATCTGACGCCGCCCTTGGCCGCATCGGGCCTCTACAAGGGATTGGCGGATTTGAAGGACAGCCTGACCCGCTGGCGCGCGCTGCTTCCCGACGCGGCGGAGCGGGAGGATCTGGCGGCGCTCATCGACGCGCAGGCCGAAGCGGTCGACCTGGACGAACGCGATCCCGACAAGCTGTGGCTGACGCTGCTGGAAACCGAAGACGCGCTGATCCCCGACGGTTTGCACGTTGTCGGGCGCCCGATGTCGCAAGACGAGATTGTCGAACACCTCAAAGCGATGGCCGACACCGATCCTGACACGCAGGACAGGGTCGCACATCTGCTGCGTGAAGATTCTGAATTGCCCGCCATCATGCGCGCGCTGTCGGCCCATTATATCGAGCCTGTCCCCGGCGGCGATCTGATCCGCAGCCCCGAGGTTCTGCCCACGGGCCGCAACATCCACGCCTTCGATCCGTTCCGCATGCCCACCGCATTCGCGTTGCAGGACGGGGCGAAGCAAGCCGACAAGCTGCTGGAAGCCGCGGGGGATCTGCCCCGCTCCGTCGCGATGGTGCTTTGGGGCTCCGACAATATCAAATCCGATGGCGGCCCGATTTCCCAGGCGCTTGCGCTGATGGGGGCCGCGCCGCGCTTCGACAGCTTTGGCCGCCTGTGCGGGGCGGACCTGATCCCGCTGACGGAGCTTGGGCGCCCGCGCATCGACGTGGTCATGACGCTTTCAGGCATCTTCCGTGATCTTCTCCCGCTCCAGACCCGGATGCTGGCGGAGGCTGCGCACAAGGCCGCCACGGCAGACGAGCCGTTGGAGCAAAACTTCATCCGCGCCCACGCGCTTGATTACGCGGCCAAGATGAACTGTTCGATGGAGGAAGCATCCCTGCGTGTCTTCTCCAACGCCGAAGGGGCCTATGGCTCCAACGTCAACGCGTTGATCGACAGCTCCGCCTGGGGGGAGGAGGATGAGCTTGCCGACGCCTACGAGGCACGGAAATGCTTCGCCTACGGCGTCGACGGCAAGGCCCACAAGAACCCCGGTATGCTGCAAAGCGCGCTCAAGGACGTTGACCTAGCCTACCAGAACCTCGAAAGCGTGGAGCTTGGCGTCACCACGGTGGACCACTATTTCGATACGCTTGGCGGGATCTCCCGCGCGGTGAAACGCGCCAAGGGCGGCACCGAAGCGCCGGTCTTCATCGGCGACCAGACACGCGGGGATGGCAAGGTACGGACCTTGCAGGAGCAGGTGGCGCTGGAAACCCGCTCCCGCTCCCTCAATCCCAAATGGTTCGAGGGGCTGTTGAAGCACGGCCATGAAGGCGTTCGTCAGATCGAGGCGCAAGTGACCAACACGCTTGGCTGGTCCGCGACGACGGGGCAGGTGGATCCATGGGTCTATCAACGCCTGTCCGAGACCTTCGTGCTCGACGAGGACATGCGCCGCCGCTTGGCGGATTTGAACCCACAGGCTTCCGCCCGGATGGCGAACCGCCTGCTGGAAGCCCACGAACGGAATTACTGGCAACCCGACGACGCGACCCTCGCCGCCCTTCAGGCCGGTGCGGATGAGCTTGAGGATACCCTAGAGGGCCTCAACGTGGCGGCCGAATAAGGAAGGATCGACCGATGCTGGACGACAAGAACCCCCCCGCTGCCCGCGCCGCAATGCGCGAAGCTGCCGGGCTTGAGGCGCGGGGGCTGAAATCGCCGCCGATCCTGAAAGGTCTGGACGGCGAAGGGTCGTTGCAGGTGCATCAGACCGACGACATGAAGATCGAGGGCGCGAAGGTTTTCGCGGTCTACGGCAAGGGCGGGATCGGCAAATCGACGACCTCCTCCAACCTTTCCGCCGCCTTCTCCAAACTGGGCAAGAAGGTCCTGCAAATTGGCTGTGATCCCAAGCACGACAGTACATTCACGCTCACCGGCATGCTCCAGCCCACGGTCATCGACATTCTCAAGGGCGTCGATTTCCATGCAGAGGAACTCCGGCCAGAGGATTTCGTGACCGAAGGCTATAACGGTGTGATGTGCATCGAGGCCGGCGGCCCCCCCGCCGGAACCGGTTGCGGCGGTTATGTCGTGGGTCAGACGGTGAAGCTGCTCAAGCAACATCACCTGCTGGAAGACACCGACGTTGTCCTGTTCGACGTCCTTGGCGACGTGGTCTGCGGTGGCTTCGCCGCGCCGCTGCAACACGCCGACCGCGCGTTGATCGTGACGGCTAATGATTTCGACAGCATCTACGCGATGAACCGGATCATCGCCGCGGTGCAGGCCAAGTCCAAGAACTACAACGTCCGCCTCGCGGGCTGCGTCGCCAACCGCTCCAAGGACACGGACGAGGTCGACCGTTACTGCGACGTCGTGGGCTTCAAGCGGATCGGCCACATGCCCGACGTCGACGCCATCCGCCGCTCCCGCCTCAAGAAGAAGACCCTCTTCGAGATGCCCGATGACGAGGACATCGTGCAGTGCCGCGCCGAATACGTGCGCTTGGCCGAGGCGCTTTACGCAGGCACCGACCCGCTCGCCCCCGCGCCGCTGGAAGACCGTGACATCTTTGAACTGCTGGGTTTCGACTGAATGGTGGACACGCCCACATATGACGCCACCCGCAACCGGGTAGAGGCCTATTTCGACCGCACCGCGACACGCACGTGGGAACGGTTGACCTCTGACGCGCCGGTTTCCGGTATTCGACAGACGGTGCGCGAAGGCCGCGACCGGATGCGCGACATCATGTTGTCGCGCTTGCCGAATGACCTGAACGGGCGGCGTGTGCTGGATGCGGGTTGCGGCACCGGCGCGATGTCAGAGGCATTGGCCGAACGCGGCGCGGATGTGGTGGCCATCGACATCTCACCCCAGCTGATCGACATCGCCACCAAGCGGCTACCCGATCATCTGGCGGCACGCGTCACCTTCGCGTCGGGCGATATGCTGAGCGACGATCTGGGCCAGTTCGATCACGTGCTGGCGATGGATTCGATGATCTATTACGAGGCGCCGGACCTTGGCCGTGCCATCGCGCGCCTGGCCGGACGGACCCGCCGGTCCATCGTCTTTACCGTGGCCCCGCGCACCCCGTTCCTGATGGCGTTCTTCGCCTTGGGCAAGGTGTTCCCGCGCGCGGACCGGTCCCCGACGATGATCCCGCACGTCCCCGCCCGCATCGCACAAGAAACGACCCGAACCGGCGCCGCAGGCGCTGTCCACGAGGTCGAGCGGGTGAGCCGCGGTTTCTACATCTCGACCTGCCTGGAATACACCGCATGAGTATGCTCAAGCGCATATCCATTCGCTATCTGCCCTTCGCAGATGCCGCATCCGAGGGGCTTCCCTTGGGCCAGCTTCTGCGCCTGAGCCTGTTCCAGGTCTCCGTCGGGATGGCGGCTGTGCTGCTGCTTGGCACGCTCAACCGCGTCATGATCGTGGAGCTTCAGGTGCCCGCGTTCCTGGTGGCGATGATGGTGGCGCTGCCCGTCCTGATCGCCCCGTTCCGCGCGCTTCTGGGCTTCAAATCAGACACTTACAAATCCGCAATCGGGTGGAAACGCATTCCCTACCTCTGGTTCGGGACGCTCTGGCAATTCGGGGGTCTTGCAATCATGCCGGCCTCCCTCCTCGTGCTGGGGGGGGATGTCACGCAGGTGGCCCATGACATTCCGTTTGCGGGGGAAGCGCTGGCCGGGATCGCGTTCCTGATGACCGGCATCGGGATGCATATGACGCAAACCGCGGGCCTCGCCCTTGCCGCCGACCGCGCCACGGACGAAACGCGCCCGCGCGTCGTGGCGTTGCTCTACGTGATGTTCCTTGTGGGCATGGGCGTCAGCGCGATTGTCATCGGCTGGCTGCTCTACGAATTCACGCCGCTGGAATTGATCCAGGTGATCCAGGGCGCCGCCGTTTTGACCGTCATCCTGAACGTGACCGCCCTGTGGAAGCAGGAACGCGTGCTGCCCATGACCAAGGCGCAGCGCGCGGAGGAGGGTCCGACCTTCCGCGATGCGTGGCGCGACTATGCCAGCGGTGGAACCGCCGGGCGTCTGCTGGTCGTCGTGTTCCTCGGCACCATGGCGTTCAACATGCAAGACGTGCTGCTGGAACCCTATGGCGGTGAGATCCTTGGCCTCTCGGTTTCTGCCACAACGCTGCTGACCGCAACCTGGGCCGGTGGCGCTCTTGTCGGGTTTGCCATGGCCGCGCGCTGGCTCGGCCAGGGCATCAACCCCTACCGCATGGCGGCGCGTGGCCTGCTTGCGGGGCTGGCGGCGTTTTCCGCTGTGATCTTCTCCAACCCCTGGAATTCGCTCGAACTGTTCTTCATCGGCGCATGTGCCATCGGCTTCGGCGGCGGCCTCTTCTCCGTCGCGACGCTGACGGCGGCGATGACTATGCCGACCAGCGCCAATGCGGGCCGCGGTCTTGCGCTTGGGGCCTGGGGTGCCGCGCAGGCCACTGCGGCCGGTCTTTCCATCGCGCTTGGCGGCGCGATCCGGGATTTCGTCAACGTCCTTGTCGCTTCAGACCGGCTGGGAGAGGCGCTGTCGAACCCCGCGACGGGATATTCCGTCGTCTATCACATCGAACTTTTGCTGATTTTCGCGACGCTGGTGGCCCTTGGGCCCCTGGTGCGCACCCGAACGACCACCACCCAAGACGGGGGGCACAAACTCGGCCTCGCCGACCTCCCCACTTGAAAGGACCCACTCCATGGAAAACGCATTCTTTGGAAATTTCGACCTCGCCAGCCTCTCGATCTGGCTGTTCTGGATCTTTTTCGCGCTGCTGATCTACTACCTCCAGACGGAGAACATGCGCGAAGGCTATCCGTTGGAGAACGAAGATGGCTCTCCCGCCCCGAACCAGGGCCCGTTCCCGGTGCCCGATCCCAAGACCTTCGATCTGCCCCACGGGCGGGGCAAGGTCGTGGTTCCGTCCGTGGAGAACGAGGATCAGCATCGCCGTACCGATCTGGACGAGGTGATGGCCGAAACCGCTGTGCCGAATGGCTATCCCTACGATCCGGTGGGCGACCCCATGAAAGCCGGTGTCGGTTCGGGCGCATGGACGCCGCGCCGGGATGAGCCGGAGCTTGATGGCCACGGCCATGCCAAGATCGTGCCGATGAACAGCACCGAGAGTTACCGCGTGAGCGCGGGCAAGAACCCCCTCGGCCTGACCGTGCGGGGCGGCGACGGTGAAGAGGTCGGCACCGTGTCCGACCTGTGGATCGACGCGCCCGAGCAACTGGTCCGCTACCTGGAGATCGAGCTTGATGCAGATCACGGCGGCGGCAAGCGGCTTGTGCCAATCCAGTTCTGCCAGATCTGGCGCCGGGTCACGATCAACGCGATCCACGGAAGACACTTTGCCGGGGTGCCCGTGACCAAATCCGCGACGCAGATCACCAAGCTCGAAGAGGAAAAGATCTCTGCCTACTACGGCGCCGGGATCCTCTACGCCGACGAAGATCGGGCCGAACCGCTGCTCTGACCGGGGCGGCTGGCCGAAACAGGAGGAGGAATCGATGTCCCACGACGACTTTCAGACCGAGCCGGTCCGTGGACTTCCGCAGAACTTGCCGGAGGGGGAGGAGATCCTTTGGCAAGGACAACCCAGCTGGTTCGTGCTGGCGATAGAGGCGCTTAGCCTGTGGTGGGTCGCAGGTTACTTCGTCTTTCTCTTCGCCTGGCGAACCATCGGCGGGGCCGCGACGGAGACTTGGGTGCAGAGCGCGACAGCCGCGTCGTTCTTCCTTGTCCTCGGCGCGATTGTCTGCGGCCTTCTTCTTCTGGTGGCGCTGATCCAGGCCAAGGCCACGGTCTACACCATCACGAACCGGCGCGTGGCCATGCGCATCGGGGCCGCCCTGACGCTGACCCTGAACCTGCCCTTCAAGCAGGTTCAGAATGCCAACCTTGCCCTGCGCAAATCCGGCCATGGGTCGATCGCGCTGGAGATGAACCCCGAAGGCGGCGTCTGGTTTTCCTACATCATGACATGGCCCCATGTGCGCCCTTGGAAGATGAAGCACACGCAACCGGCCCTGCGCTGCATCCCCGATGCCAAGCGCGTTGCCGGCATCCTGTCGGAGGCGGCCCAGACAGCCGTTTCCGTCCCCCATATCGAAATCACCCGCGTGCCTGAAATGGCCGCACAACCCGCGGAATGAAGGAGGAGAACGACCAATGACCCTCAATTCCACTGCCGCCCACCAGAAACTGGTTGAACGCGACAAGGAGATGATCCCGACGGTTCTGATCCGCGCGATGTTCATCCTGTGTCTGTGCGTTTTGGTGATCGTCACCTACGCAAGCCTCACCGACCGCCCGCTGAGCGCGGTTCCCCCCTCCGAAGATGTCGTGCCGGTCGTGACCGAGCGCAGCATCCAGATCTATGCAGAAATGGACGGCTCCGCCCGGGTTCTCGACCTCGACGGCAGCGTCATCGCCACGTTCGAACAGGACGAAGGCGGGTTCATCGCCGGTGTCTACCGGGTGCTGGAACGTGAACGCGGCGCCGTTGGTGCGCTGGCCTCCGACCCGATCCGCCTTGTGCGGTTCGCCGATGGCCGCCTTGGACTGCGCGACGATCTGACGGATTTCCGGGCGGAGCTTGTGGGCTTCGGCGCGGACAATGAAGCGGCGTTTGCGCGCCTGCTGGAGGAATAGAGATGGGCCTTTTGACACGCGACTTTGAAATGGCGCCCTGCGAGGTTGAAGTCAGCCACTGCTTCGACAGCCTGCACGCGCATGTGAAATTCCTAAACGGAGCGACGATCAATCCCGGCGACGAGGTACAGGTGAAGGGACCGCCCGTGATGGCCCCTTACGGGGAGGTTGTCCGTGAAGAGCGCATGGCCCGCATCACCCGCGCTTCCAAGCTGGAGCAGCTCTGGACCCGGATGACCGGCGACTTCGAGTTCATGGAGCTTTGCGAATTCTCATTCTCCGAGGACGTCACGCTTCAAGCGACGCCCCGCGCGACAGGCGAAGGAGCCACGGCATGAAAGACTCGAACCTCACCCATTCCGCGGACGCCACCACCGTCGAGGCCGCCCTGGCCGCCGACAACCATCAAGGCGTCGTCGACAGCGAAGGCGCCACCGCGCTTGCCATGCAGAACACCCTGCTGACGCCGCGCTTCTACACCACCGATTTCGACGAGATGGATGCCATTGACGTGTCGTCCGTCCGCGAAGATTGGGACAAGCTCATCGGCCAGATGAAAAGCGATCCTAACAAGGGTCACTTCAAGAAAAATGAAGATTGGGACAGCGTCGACTGGGACAATATGGAACCCAAGCTGAAGGCCGAGTTCATCGACTTCCTCGTGTCGTCCTGCACCGCTGAATTCTCCGGCTGCGTGCTCTACAAGGAAATGAAGCGCCGCGGCAACAACGACGACATCGTCACCCTGTTTCAGCTCATGGCGCGGGACGAGGCGCGCCATGCGGGCTTCATCAACGACGCTTTGCGCGAAGCAGGGATCGCCGTGAACCTCGGCTTTCTGACGCAAAAGAAGAAGTATACCTACTTCCGCCCGAAGTTCATCTACTACGCGACCTATCTGTCCGAGAAGATCGGCTATGCCCGCTACATCACCATCTTCCGCCACTTGGAAGCCAATCCGGAGCATCGGTTCCACCCGATCTTCAAGTGGTTCCGCGAGTGGTGCAATGATGAGTTCAGCCATGGCGAAGCCTTCGCGCTTCTGATGAAGACGGACCCCAAACTGACCAGTGGCCTAAATGTCTACTGGATCAAGTTCTTCTTAACCGCGGTCTATTCAACCATGTATGTCCGCGACCATCAGCGGCCCGCCTTCCACGCGGCTTTGGGCGTCGATCCCGATTGGTATGCCCACGAGGTCTTCACCAAGACGTCCGAGATCACCAAGCAGATCTTCCCGATCACGCTGGATGTCGACAATCCGCGCTGGCAGCGGGGCTTGGAAGCGATGCAGCGGGCAAATGTGGACCTGGCCGATGCGAAGCAGAACGGCAAGATCTTCAAGCGCATCGGCGCGTCCGTTCGGGCCGCCGCGGCGTTCATCGGGCTCTACACGATCCCGGTTAAGACACACGCGGCCCCCGCCTCCGTCCGGTTGGAGCCCGCCTACTGATGCTCACGTCGCCCTGGATCGCGGCCCTCGTGGCCCTCTTCGTTTGGTGGTTCTCCACCGGGGCGATCCTGTTTGCCGTGCGGCGCGCCGATCAGGGCGGGTCGCATGCACGGCTTTGGGCCTGTCTGATGACATTGCCCATCGTCGTGCTTGGCGTGGCGGGTTTCATTGATACCCTCGGCGACACGTCCATCGCGGCGGTTTACGTCGCGTTCCTTGCGGCCCTCGCCGTCTGGGGCTGGATCGAGCTGACGTTCCTGACCGGCACGATCACCGGCCCCGTCACTTCCCACTCCGTTCCGAACGTGTCCGAAGGCGAACGGTTCATCCGCGCCTGGGGCACCGTCGCCTATCACGAGATGCTTCTGGGCGCGGTCATGGGTGCAATGATCGTGCTGTCCTGGGGGACGGAAAACCAGTTCGGCATGTGGACCTTCGCCGTGCTGTTCGCCGCCCGGATCAGCGCCAAGCTGAACCTTTATCTCGGCGTGCGGAAGGTAAACGTGGAATTCATCCCCGAACCGCTCAACCACCTGCCGAGCCATTTCCGCACCGCGCGGATGAACTGGCTGTTCCCGATGTCGATCACCGGCCTGTCTTTCGCCGCCGCCTGCTGGCTTGAGCGTGTGTGGTCGGCCGACACGACCGCCGACACGATCGGTTTCGCCCTTCTTGGCACCCTCACCATGCTCGCCCTGCTGGAGCATTGGTTCATGGTGCTGCCCCTGCCCGATGAGAAACTATGGCGATGGATGCTGCCCGAACGGCCCCAGCCTGCCCAAGCGACAAGACTAAGCGAGGAAACGTGATGAACTTTGACCAGCTGTTTCAAACCCAGATCGACCAACTGAAGGACGAGGGGAATTACCGCGTTTTCGCTGAGCTGGAGAGGGCCTGCGGCGCCTTCCCAAGGGTCAAGAACCACGGCAACGGGGACCAGGACCAGGTGACGGTCTGGTGTTCCAACGACTACCTTGGCATGGGCCAGAACCCGACCGTGATCGACGCGATGGTCAAGACCACGCAGGAATGCGGCACCGGCGCGGGAGGCACGCGCAACATCTCGGGCAACGCGTACCATCACAAGCTGTTGGAGGCGGAACTCGCCGACCTCCACGGCAAGGAAGCGGCGTTGCTGTTCACCTCCGGCTACGTCTCGAACTGGGCCTCTCTGTCGACACTGGGCTCTCGCTTGCCCAATGCCGTCATCCTGTCCGACAGCCTCAACCACGCGTCCATGATCGAAGGCATCCGCCACGCGAAATGCGACAAGGTAATCTGGAACCACAACGACGTGGCCGATCTGGACCGCAAGCTCGCAGCCCTGCCCGCGAACGCGACGCCCATTGTCGCCTTCGAGAGCGTCTATTCCATGGATGGTGACATCGCGCCCATCGCCGAAATCCTCGACGTCTGCGAAAAGCACGGCGCGATGAGTTATATCGACGAGGTCCATGCCGTCGGCATGTACGGCCCCCGCGGCGGCGGTGTTGCGGAGCGTGAGGGATTGATGGATCGCATCACCCTGATCGAAGGCACGCTCGGCAAGGCCTATGGCTGCGTCGGCGGCTATATCACCGGCTCTGCTGCCCTTGTGGATTTCATTCGGTCTTTCGCGTCCGGGTTCATTTTCACCACGGCCCTTCCGCCCGCCGTGGCGGCGGCTGCGACGGCCTCCATCAAGCACCTCAAGGAAAGCGGGTGGGAACGGGCGATGCAGAAACGTCAGGTCGCCCGCCTGCGCGCACGGCTGGATGCCGAAGGTATTCCCCACGAACACAATGCGTCCCACATCATCCCGGTGATGGTGAAGGACCCGGTGAAATGCAAAATGCTGTCCGACATCCTGATGGATCAGTTCGGCATCTACGTGCAGCCGATCAATTACCCCACCGTGCCCAAGGGCACCGAACGCCTGCGCTTTACGCCGGGGCCGCTGCACAGTGACGAAGATATCGAATACCTCGTCATGGCGCTCAAAACCCTGTGGAAGCAGTGCGCGATTGCGCATGCAGTCGCCTAACACCCTGTGGTGTTACAAAAAGGTGTGGACGTTCCTGCTGTAATATTAGGTATACAACCATGAGCACTTTCCAAGGGAGACTACCTATGAAGAGATTTTCCATTCTCGCCACCACGGCATCGCTCCTTGCGGCCCCGGCTTTCGCCGATGGTCACGCAACCGGTGATGCGGAGGCGGGCGAACGCGCGTTCCGCCAGTGCATCTCCTGCCACGTCGTGGTCGATGCAGAAGGTGAGACGCTGGCGGGCCGCAATGCGCGGACCGGCCCCAACCTGTGGGGCATCCACGGTCGCGTGATCGGCTCGGTCGAGGATTTCCGCTATTCCAACGGCCTCATGGCGCTGATGGAAGACGGCATGGAATGGGATGAGGCCGCGTTCGTTGGCTACGTCCAGGATCCGACCGGCTGGATTCGCGAAACGGCGGGCGACGACAGCCTGCGCGGCGCGATGAGCTTCCGCGTCCGCTCCGAAGAGGATGCGTTGAACCTTTACGCCTATATCGTGTCGCTTGGCGGCCCGGAGGAAGAGGAAGCATCGGAATAATCCGAACCGTTTCCGACGGCCCGAACATGAACAGGCGGTCCCCCTTGGGCCGCCTGTTTCAATTTGCGGAACCGGGTCCGGCGAAATCCAGAATATGCGCGGCCACCCGAGCGGGCGCTTCTTCGTGGGCAAGGTGGCCGACGTCGTCCAGAACCACCAATTCGGCCCTCGGCATGGCCGCCGCGGCCCGCCGCGCAACGCTCACATCCACGGCACTGTCTTTCGCCCCGTGCAGGAACAGGGTCGGCGTGACGATTTGCGGAAGCGCCCGGTTAAGCTCTGCCAGCGACCATTGCGACATCATCGCCAGCGTGCCGTCGATATGGGATTTCTGTCCGATCAGACGGGCATAGGGGGCGATCTTGTCATCTGGAAGCTCCGTGCCCGTGGACCGGATCACGCTGCGCGCCTGGGACACGGCCTGCGACCCGGATGACAGGAAGAACCCGGTCAGCGGGTTGAGGGCAAGGACCTTCGCGATCATTGGAAACAGGACGCCCGCCGCCCCTTTGAAATCCTCAAGCGCACCATTGATGATGACGACGTGGCGCGGCGCGATCAGCCCTTGGCGCACCATTTCCAATGCGATGGCCCCGCCCGCGGAATGGCCGATCACCAGGTCCGGCGTCACGTTCTCGCTGTTCAGAAGGCGCCCCAGATCGCTCGACACCAACGGCAGCTTCGACCGGCCCTTGGGGCTGCGCGTATGGGCATGACCGGGCAGATCAGGCACGAATGTGCGGTAGAGAGACTGAATTTCAGAACTGATCGGATCGAAGGAATGAGCCGATGCTCCGGCCCCATGGAGGAAAAGCGCATCCGAGCCGGTGCCCATCTGCTGCACATGCCAGCGATGGGGTGAAACCTCCACGATGCGACTGTGCTGGCGATTGGGCCAGTCGGACGGGGGCAGGGCACTCAAGGGGCAAGCGCCGCGTCCACGGCGCGGGACAGGCTTCGGCTGTCCGCTCGGGGGAGGGGGACGTAAGGCGCGCCCATTTCCCGTGCCAGATCGTCCAGACCGCGCGTGGGCCGCAAGCCGGTATCGACGACAAGGGCAGGCAGGCCGTCATGGCGCATGACCCGCGCAAGCATCGTCGCATCCTCCGCCGCCTGGGGCCGATTGGCCGCGCCGGACAGGTCCACATTCGCCCGTCCGTCCGTCAGCAGGGCGACCGACGGAGTCATTCCCTTGCCCCGAACAAGTGCCGCCAAGTCGATCGCGGCGCGCAATCCTGCCGCAAGCGGCGTACCACCGCCGCCCGGAAGGCTCGACAGGCGCCGCTTGGTCTGCACCAGCGACCGCGTGGGCGGCAGCAGAACCTCGGACGTGTCGCCTCGGAACGCCACGAGGGCCACGTGATCCCGGCGGGAATAAGCTTCGGCCAGCAGCAGTTCGACTGCACCCTTCGCCTCCGCCAAGCGCGCCATCGCGGAAGAGCCGGAGGCATCCACCACGAAGATGATCGCGCGATCCGATGTCTCCTGATACCGGCGCAGGCGGATGTCGGACATGCGGATGTGAATGCGGTCGGGATCTCCTCCCGTAGCGCTGCGGCGCATTGGCTGCCACGGCGCGGCCGCGCGCAAGGTCGCCACAAGATCAACTCGCGCCCCGTTGCCCATCCGCCCCGCGCGCGCGGGCAGCGGACGGCCACGGCGGTTTCCGGCCTTCGCCGCGCCTGCGCCGCTGGCATTGGCCGCACGGGCCGCTTTCCCGGCCTTCAGCCGCGCCAGCAAATCGGGGGGCAGCATCGCCTTGGCCGCTTGCAACAGGATCTCTGCGGGTGGCGTGTCGACGCTTTGCGGCTCGGTGTCCGGGGCATCCTCGGGCAGGGTGTCGGTGGGTGGCGGCGTTTCTTCCGCCGCGTCCGCCTCAAGATCTGGAATGATCGTGGCGCGTGGCACCAGGACCAGTTCGACGGCCAGCAGAAGATCCGGCTCCTCCACCTCCTCGCTTCCCGACAGGGCCGCAGACGCGCGCGCCGCCGCAAGTGCGAAGAGCGGCGCCCGGAAGGAGGAAATGCCAAGCCGGTCGGCCACCCGCGTCAGGTCGGCCAGGATCTCGTCCGGTACCGTCACTTTGGGCAGACGCAGGCGCGCCTCCGCCAGCGCGCCAAGGTCGATTGCAAGCGCTGGCGCATCGGTCAGGGCATGGTCAGTTAGGTCGATATGCAGCCCGACGCGGTCCGTCAGCGCCTCGGGCGCGTGCTCCCCCGGCTCCGCCCCTTCATCGAGGGCAATCAGGCACATTCCATCGCCATCCATCGCGTGGGCCAGCCGTCCGGCCAACCCGACGGGCGTGCGCTCAGCCATCGGAAGGATCAGCGCATCGGCATCGGCCAGAACCCCGCCGGTGCGCCTGAGCGTTCCGGCTTCCAGCGTCGCGGCCAGATCAACACCACCGTAAAGCGCATCATCGCTTATCGTGGGCGCGATCCGGCGCAACTTCAGACCCTGCAAGGCCGTTTTGAGACCATCTTCAAGGCGATCGCGAACCGGTCCTACACGCGCCCTGATCCACATTCCGCCCAGGCCCCCGGGGTCCAGCGCAAGGCACGCGACGGCAAGGTTGACGCCATGCCAGCGCGCCTCCCCCCCGCTCACCCCAGCACCTCTTCCACCGTGCGCGTCACACGGATGGTGGAGCCTGCATCGTCCAACGGATCGCGTCGCAGCCGGTGGCGCAAAGCGCTGGGCGCAACGCGGCGCAGATGGTCGCGGGTCACGTCCGTATCGCCGTCAAACGCTGCAAGGGCGCGGGCCGCGCGCAGCAGCGTCAGCTCCCCGCGCAGACCATCGGACCCCAGCGCCACGCACAGGGACGCACAATCGCGCAGCGCATCGTCGCTTGCGTCGACATCATTCAGACGGGCGCGGGCCGCCACGATCCTTCCACGCAAATCCGCATCCGCCCCGCGCCATTCGGCACAGAAGGCGGCAGGATCCCGATCATAGGCGTCGCGGCGGCGGATCACGTCGATCCGCACCTCGATATCCCGGGGGCTTTCGACTTCCACCGACAGGCCGAACCGGTCAAGCAGTTGGGGCCGAAGCTCCCCCTCTTCCGGGTTGCCGGACCCGACAAGAACGAACTTCGCGGCATGGCGAATGGACAACCCTTCCCGCTCCACGACATTCAGTCCCGATTGCGCCACGTCGAGGAGGAGGTCGACCAGGTGATCCTCCAGCAAATTCGCCTCGTCGATATAGAGGTATCCGCGATTTGCGCGGGCCAGAAGACCAGGCTCGAACGCCTTTTCGCCCCGCGTCAGGGCCTTCTCGATATCCAGCGCGCCGACGACCCGATCTTCTGTGGCCCCAAGGGGCAGGTCGATGACAGGCGTGGGTTTCTGAACGATGGTATCGTCCTTCAATTCGACCCAATCCGGCACGTCAGAGACGATTCTTGAATTCATCGGGCAGCCCGCGACCGCCTCGATCTGCGGCAGCAGCGCGGCAAGGCCCCGCACGGCGGTTGACTTGCCAGTGCCGCGATCACCGAAGACCAGAACGCCCCCGATCCCCGCATCCACGGCCGTCAGGACCATCGCCTGCTTCATCTCGTCCTGGCCGACGATGGCCGAGAAGGGGAAGGGGCCCGCGACGCTCATATCCTTCATTCCGCTGCCATCCTCATGTCTTCCACCCGCGCAGGGGCGCCGATGGGTTGAATGCCGTTCCACGTGCCTTCGACAGCATCGACGTTGAAGCGGGCGTATAATTCTTCCTTGAACCAACCCTCGGTCCGCACAGCGCGGATCGCTTTCGCGTGGGGGCCGTCATGGCGCGCGAAGGCCGCCATGGATGCGGCATCGGGCCAGATCGAGAAGGTGATCTGGTGCAGCCAAGGCACCTCTCCGATCCCGATCTTGAACAGAACGTTGGGGTCTTCGCCGATCACTTTGGAGATCCCCGGCACCCGGCCCCAGAACCGCGCGGCGATCCGCGGCTCGATGGTCGCGCGGGTCAGCGCCGCGATGGGCCCTTCAACGGCGTCCGTCGCATCGTCGAACGGGGCGTCACCCGCCCATGTGCCGCGCGAAGATGTAGGGCTGAGGAAGATGGTCATCACCTCATCCGCGTGATCGCGGTAGCGACGGAAAACCGGCGTCCCGAACATCGCGCGCCGTGCCGAATCGTGGTCCGGCCAGGTGGCGAGAATCGCGAAGACGGAGGTATTGGGCGTCAGGTCAAACCCCTCGCCCGCGCCGGATCCGCACAATTTCCACATCCCGATATCGCGCACTCTGGCCAAGCCAATGCGGGCGAACCCCATCTGCGCGAACGCCCAAAGGCGCGCTTGGACAGAGCCGAAATGGTAAAGGCTCAAGGTCGTCGATTGCATGGCCGGTCTTTCCATGTGTCAACTTAGTCTGACATATTGATTGTTGATTTGGAAGCCAAATCCGCTTTGCAAAATCCCGTTCAGGCCATAGTGTAAACAAGACTAGACATCGGATGCCCAGCATGACGACGCACGACCCTTCCCCCGGCCCATCGACGGCCATCGTCATCGGCGCGGGCCTTGGCGGACTGTCTGCGGCGATGCGTCTGGGGGCGAAGGGATATCAGGTCACGGTACTGGATCGGCTGGACCGACCGGGCGGGCGCGGATCGTCGATCACGCAAAACGGGCATCGCTTTGATCTGGGCCCGACCATCGTGACGGTGCCGCAGGTGTTCGAGCAGCTCTGGGCGGAATGCGGGCGGGATTTTCGGGCCGACGTCGATCTGCGCCCGGTCGATCCCTATTACGAGATCCGCTGGCGCGACGGCTCGCACTTCTCGGTCAACCAGGACGATGCAGCGATGGAGGCGGAGGTCCGCCGCCTGTCGCCCCAGGACCTTCCCGGGTATCGCAAATTCCTCAAGGACAGCGAAAAGCGTTACACGTTCGGGTTCGAAGGGCTTGGCCGCCGTCCGATGAACAAGCTGATGGATCTGGTGCGGGAGCTTCCGGGCTTCGTCCGGCTTCGCGCCGACCGCTCCGTCTATGCCCATGCCGCGTCGCGCGTGAAGGATGAACGCCTGCGCATGGCCCTGTCCTTCCATCCGCTCTTCATCGGGGGCGATCCCTCCCGCGTGACCAGCATGTATATCCTTGTCAGTCATCTGGAGAAGGAATTCGGCGTCCACTACGCGATGGGCGGTGTGCAGGCGATGGCCGACGCGATGGTGCGCGTGATCGAGGATCAGGGCGGCACTGTCCGCATGGAAGAAGAGATCGCGGAAATCACGGTAAGCGGGGGGCGCGCCACAGGTGTCGTCACCAAGAGTGGGGAGCGTATCTTCGCCGACATCGTGGTCTCAAATGCCGATCCGGGCACGACCTACGAAAAACTCCTGTCCCGCCATCCCAAGCGCCGCTGGACGCCCAAGCGCCTGAACCAGTCGCGATGGTCGATGGGCCTGTTCGTTTGGTATTTCGGAACCAGGGGAACGCGCGGCAAATGGTCGGATGTGGGGCACCACACGATCCTTAACGGCCCACGTTACAAGGGTCTGCTGGATGACATCTTCATCCGCCGTCACTTGGCCGACGACATGTCGATCTACCTCCACCGCCCCTCCGTCACCGACCCCAGCGCCGCGCCGACCGGTGACGATACGTTCTACGCCCTCTCCCCCGTTCCCAATCTGCATGGCGCCGGTGCCGTCGATTGGACGGAGATGGGGGAGACCTATCGCAAGCGGCTCGCCGGCGTTCTCGACCAACACCTGATCCCGGGATTCGAAGCGGATCTGAGCGCGTCGCATATCTTCACGCCTGAGACATTCGAATCGCGCTACCTGTCCCCCCACGGGGCCGGGTTCTCGCTCGAGCCGCGCATTTTCCAATCTGCCTGGTTTCGCCCCCATAACGTGTCGGAGGAGGTCGCGGGCCTCTACCTTGTCGGCGCGGGCACCCATCCCGGTGCTGGCATCCCGTCTGTCGTGACCTCGTCGGAGGTGTTGAACCAATTGGTGCCCGATGCGCCGCGTCCCCTGGACCGCCCCGTCACCCGGTTGGCGGCGGAGTAGCGGCTGATGATTGCGCCCGACGATCTGGACCATTGCCGCAACGCGATCCGCGAAGGGTCCTATTCCTTCCACGCGGCCTCCCGCCTGTTGCCCGCCAGGGTTCGCGACCCGGCCTTGGCGCTTTATGCTTTCTGTCGTCTGGCCGATGATGAGGTTGATTTCGGTGTGGACAAACCGGCCGCGGTGATCGCCCTGTCGGAACGGCTCGACCTTGCCTATCAGGGACGCCCCCGCAATGCGCCCGCGGATCGGGCCTTCACCGCGCTGATTGAGGATTTCGAGATGCCCCGCGCCCTGCCGGAGGCGTTGTTGGAGGGTCTTGCCTGGGACGGGATGGAGCGTCGCTACGCCACCCTGTCCGACCTCCGCGGCTATTCCGCCCGTGTGGCCTCCGCCGTGGGTGCCATGATGTGCGTGTTGATGCGGGTGCGTGACGAACAGGCGCTCGCGCGGGCCTGCGACCTTGGGGTCGCGATGCAGTTGACCAACATCGCCCGTGATGTGGGCGAAGATGCACGCGCCGGGCGGCTTTACCTTCCGACCGACTGGTTCGCCGAGGCGGACTTGTCCATCGACGCGTTTCTCCAGTCGCCCGAACCCTCCGCCCCGATACAGCGCATGACCAAGCGCCTCTTGGCCGAAGCCCACCGTCTATACTTGCGCAGTGAACCGGGCATCGCGCGGCTTCCCCTATCCGCGCGCCCCGGCATATTCGCGGCCCGCCATTGCTATGACGCCATCGGCCAGAAACTGGCGCGTATGGGCCATGACAGCATTTCCGCCCGTGCGACCACGACCGCGCGGCACAAGGTGGGCCTTCTGGGCCTTTCGATCCTGCGCGCGGCCTGGGTCAGCGTCACGCCGGAAAGCCCGGTGATCTTCGCCCGCCCGCTTCCGGAAACCGCCTTCCTCGTGGACGCCGCCGCACATCCGACCCCGAACCGGTCGATCTGGTCCGACCCGGTGCTCAGCGCGCTCAGCCAATTGAAATCCAACGACCACGGGGTGGCGGCGGAGTGATCAGCCCCGGCCGGTCGCCTTCGCCCGCCAAAGCGTGAACAACCCGGCGGAAACCACGATCGCCGCGCCGATCACGATATTCAGGGACAGGGTTTCGCCGAACACCAGCAGCCCGAGCGCCGACGCGAAGACCAGCTGCAAATACGCGAACGGCTGGACGGAGGATGCCTCCGCGATCTCATAGGTCTTGATCAGCAGGAAATGCCCTGTCGCCCCGGTGATGCACAAAGCACCCATCCAGATCCAGTCACCCGGTGTCATCGGCTCCCAGAACCAGACCCCGATGCAGGTCATCATCACGGCGCCCACTGTTCCGGTCCAGAAAAAGCTGGTCGCGGCCCGATCCTTGCGCGCGGCGAATCGGGTCAGCAGGTTGTAAAGCGCGAACATGAACGCGGCGCAAAGCGGGACCAGCGCCTCGATGGAAAAGACGGCGATGCCCGGTTGCAGGATCACCAGAACCCCGATGAACCCGATCCCGATGGCCACCCACCTGCGCCAACCGACCTTTTCGCCCAGGATCGGGCCGGACAGGGCCGCCACCAGCAACGGGTAACAGGTGAAGATCGCGTGGGCCTCCACCAGCCCCAACAGGACAAAACCGCCGACCATCACGCAGATTTCTGCCGCCAGAAGCGCACCTCGGAAAATCTGCAATACGGGCTGCTCGGTCCGCGCGGCGTCGCGGATGCCGCCGGCCTGCCGCGTTGCGATGGTGATGACGAACGCCGCGAAGAACCAGTACCGGATCATGACCACCATCAGGACGTTGTATTCACTCGCCAGATGTCTCGAAATGCCGTCCTGCATCGCGAAAACGAACATCGTGGCGACCATCAGAAGAATGCCGCGCCGGGCGAGGTCGTCGCTCATTCCACCCTTCCCCGCGTCATGTGACGTTTGCGCCCGTACCCCGCCACGCGCTCCACGGTGAAACCGGCCGATGCCAGCGCGCGGCGGATGTCGCCGACGGCGGTGTAGGTCGCGAATGTCCCGCCCGGCGTGGTTTTGTTCCGGACCATCTGCAACAGCTCCGCGCCCCACATCTCGGGGTTCTTGGCGGGCGAAAACCCGTCAAGATACCACGCATCGGCGCGCCCATCCCAGCGCGCCAGCGTGTCCCGCGCATCGCCGAGGATGATGTTCAGCACGAAATCCGCGCCCTCGATCCGTGTCGGAAGCGTGTCGGCAGCGGCAGCCAAAAGCGCGTCCGCGGGGAGGGTGGGATACGGTGAAAGCGCCGCGCGCAAATCCGCCATATCCATCGGGTACGCCTCGAAGGACGTGAAATGCAGCCTGCCTGCCACGCCCGCGTCCCGAAACGCGGCCAGGGTCGCCAGGAAATTCAGCCCGGTTCCGAACCCAAGCTCGGCCACGTGAAATCCGTCCGCGAACCGCCCGGGCAGATCGTTGCCCGCCAGAAACACGTGCCGCGTCTCGGCCAGGCCATCATCCAGCGAATAGAATGGGTCGTCGAAGCGGGTGGAGATCGGAACCCCCTCCCGCCATTCGATCTTGTGCTGGTCCTGCCCCATCCCGCGCCCTATCACCTGACCGGCGGACGATCCGCGAAGCCAGGGGGGTTTGCAATGCCCGAAATCACCATACGCGGGGCCGGAATCACCGGGCTGATCTGCGCCTGGATGTTCGCGCAACGCGGCGCGTCGGTGCAGGTGGTCGATCCCCATGGCGTCGGGGCCGGGGCATCGGGCGGGATCGTCGGCGCACTGGCCCCCCATGTGCCGGAAAACTGGAACCCGAAAAAGGCGATGCAATTCGCCGCGCTTGATGAAGCGGAAGCCCTCTGGGTAGAGGTGGAACGGGTGGGCGGCTTGTCCTCCGGCTATGGCAGAACCGGCCGGGTGCAGCCCTTGCCGGACGCCGCCGCCGTGGACCTTGCCCGACAGCGTGCCAAGACGGCCAAGGATTTATGGCAGGGCAAGTATCACTGGCGCGTTGTTCCGGCGGATGAGGTCGCGCCCCATGTCCAAAGCCCCACGGGCCTCGTGATCCACGACACGCTCAGCGCGCGCATCCACCCGCGCCAGGCTTGCGCCGCATTGGCCGCGGCGCTCTCCGCGCGCGGCGTCAGCGTCGTGGCCGATGCCCCCACGCGCGGGGTGGAGATTTGGGCCACAGGCGCGGCGGATCTGCAAGAGATGTCCAATGCCCTTGGCAAACCCATCGGCGCACCGATCAAGGGGCAAGCAGCGCTCTTGCGGGCGGATATGCGCGGCGCGCCACAGATCTTCACCGATGGTCTCCACATCGTTCCCCACGCGGACGGCACCGTCGCCATCGGCTCCACGACGGAGCGGGAATTCGATAACGCAACCGAGACCGACGCCCTGCTCGACCCCCTCATCGAACAGGCTCGAACCGCCTGTCAGAGCCTTTCAGACGCCCGCGTGATTGAACGTTGGGCTGGTCTGCGTCCCCGCGCGCGCAGCCGTGCGCCAATGGTGGGTCCGCATCCGACGCGGGCAGGGGCCTTTATCGCGAATGGCGGTTTCAAGATCGGTTTGGCCATGGCACCCGTCATGGCAAAGATGCTGACCGCCCTCATCCTCGACGGGGCCGATACGATCCCGGCGGATTTCAAACCGGAGGCGAGCCTCTAAAGCCCCGCCGCCCTGCGCAGCTCCGCCATCAATCCGTCCAGCGCCTTTACGTTGATCTCGTTGGTGAGGTGCCCGTTCTCGAACGCTTCCGAACTCGTCCCGACCAGAACGGCGGGTCCAAGGACCAGATGCGGGCGGAACGCGGTCAGGCATTCTCGCATGCTGGCTTGCGCCCGTTCCCCGCCGGATCGCCCCGCCGTCGCGCTCATGATCGCGACCGGTTTGTGGAGCCATGGATTACCGTCCGCGCGGCTGATCCAGTCCAGCGCATTCTTCAGAACACCGGAAATGGCCTTGTTGTATTCCGGCCCCGCGATGATCACCGCATCCGCCGCGGCGATCTGCTTCGCGATTGTCTGCACGATGGCGGGAACGCCTTCGGCCTCTTCCAGATCGGCATCGTAAAGCGGCAGACGCAGATCACCCTCCTCGAACGTCGCGGGGTCGAAGGCCCGCACCGCGTCGTGCATCAACATGCGATTATGGGATGCCGCGCGTAGCGATCCGCACAACCCGAATAGTCTGCCGCTGGACATCACAGCGCCTCCGTCTCACAACTCAGTAACCCGGACCTAGGACGAGAGCGCGCGATGACCAAGCACCACGGTGGAAAAATTCTCGCCGACCGATTGGCCCTGCATGGGGTGGAGCGTGTGTTTTCCGTACCGGGCGAAAGTTTCCTGGCCGCGCTGGACGGGCTCTACGATCACGACATCCCCAATATCGTCTGCCGGCAGGAAGGCGGCGCCGCCATGATGGCGGAAGCCCACGGCAAGATGACCGGGCAGCCGGGCGTTTTGTTCGTCACCCGCGGGCCGGGGGCCACGAATGCCAGCGCGGGTCTGCACATCGCCATGCACGACGCCACGCCGTTGGTGTGTTTCGTGGGACAAATTCCCCTCAAGCATCGCGATCGCGGCGTGTTTCAGGAGGTCGATTACCGCGCCTTCTTTGGCCCCCTCGTAAAATGGGTGGCGGAGGTGGAGCGGACGGATCGCATCGCTGAATATATCGACCGTGCCTTCGCCGTCGCCCAGTCCGGTCGCCCCGGCCCCGTCGTGCTTGCGCTGCCCGAGGATATCCTCTCCGCCGAGACCGAGGCACCCGCCACGCGCCCCGGCGCGCGCGCGCCCGCAAGCGTCAACCCCGACGATCTCGCCCCGATGTTGGAGGCGTTGCGCCTCGCGAAACGTCCCCTGATCCTCTGCGGTGGCTCGGTCTGGAGCGATCGGGACCGCCAATCGGCGCAGGCTCTGGCCGAGAAGACCGGCGCGCCCATCGCCGTCACGTTCCGGCGGCAGGACTATATCGACAACGACCACCCGAATTACGCGGGCGACCTGGGCGTCGGGGCCAACCCGGCGCTGCAACAGCGGCTGGGGCAATCCGATTGCATTTTGCTTCTGGGGGCGGAATTGAACGACATCACGACAGGCGATTTCACCGTGCTGAACCCGGCGGACGCCCCCACGATCCTTCAGGTCCACCCGGAACCCGAAGCCGTCAGCCGCACCTATCCCGCCACATTCGCGGTTGCCGCCACGCCGAACGCGGTACTTCAGCAGGCTCTAAACAGCATCTCAGGGTCTGCTGAGGATCGTGGTGCCAAATCCGCGCGCGCGGAATACGAGGCGTGGCAGGAGCCGCAGGCGACGCCCGGCGACGTGCAGATGGAGTTTGTGATCACATGGCTGCGCGACAACGCGCGCCCCGACACGATCATCACGAACGGTGCCGGGAATTACGCCGCCTTCCTGCACCGGTACTACCGGTTCCGCCAATTCGGCACGCAACTGGCGCCGACGTCCGGTTCCATGGGCTACGGCCTGCCCGCTGCAATCTCGGCCAAACTTCATAACCCGAACGCTCCGGTCATCTGCCTTGCCGGGGATGGCTGCCTGCAAATGACGATTCAGGAGCTGTCGACTGCGCGCCAACACGGGGCCGACATCATCGTGATTGTCGCCAATAACGGCCGCTACGGCACGATCCGAATGCATCAGGAAAAGACCTATCCGGGCCGTGTGTCCGGCACCGATCTGTTCAATCCCGACTATGCCGCACTTGCCCGCGCCTATGGCGGGACGGGCCACACGATCACCGCAAACGATCAATTCGCGCAGGCCTTCGCCCAAGCGTCCGAAGGCGGGCTTCACATCATCGAATTGAAGCTCGACCCGAAAATGCTGGCGACCACCAAAAGCCTCTAATCCCCCGGCATCGGCATCGGCTTGGCGTCGAACGGGGATTGCGCATCATCCAGCATCCGCACTTCCCGTTGTGGGAAGGGGATGGAGATGTCGTTGGCTTGAAACGTGTCCCAAAGGGCCAAAAACACGTTGCCGCGGATGTTCGTCAGGCCGCCGGTCGGGTCCTTGATCCAGAACCGCAGGATGTAATCGACCGAGGAATCGCCGAAGCCCACGACGTGGCAGACGGGCGCGCGGTGGCTCAACACCCGGTCCACGCCCTTCGCGGCCTCGATGGCAAGCGCGCGAACCTTGTGGGGGTCGTCGTCATAGGCGGTGCCGAAATAGATATCGAGCCGGACGAATTCGTTGGAATGGGACCAGTTGACCACCTGGCTGGTAATCAGATCCTCGTTCGGGATCAGGTATTCCTTCCCGTCCCGTGTCACCACGCTGACATAGCGCGCGCCAAGCGAGTTGATCCAGCCGAACGTTTCTCCCAGCGAAATCACGTCACCGGGCTTGATCGACTTGTCGAGCAGGATGATGACGCCGGAGACCAGGTTCGACACGACCTTTTGCAGGCCGAAACCAAGGCCCACACCAATCGCGCCCGACAGAACGGCCAACCCGGTCAGGTCGATGCCGATGGCGCGCACCCCGATGAAGAAGGCCATCGCGTAGAAGGTGATCTGCACGACCTTCACGATCAGCACCCGCATCGACGGTGAGATGTCTTCATTCGACTGGATGCGGCTGGACGTGGTCGTGGTCAGGAACCGCGCAAGGAAGATCAGCGCCCCAAGGATCACGACCCCCTGAAGGATCAGCAGAAGCGACAGCCTGAACTCGCCAAACTCGAACGCCGCCGCGTCAAGGATGCGCTCGGCATCCTCCACCACCCCAAGGATGTAGAGCGTCACATAGGCCCACGCCCCGTACCGCACCAACCGGCGCAGGAAGACCGACCGTATCAAACGGGTCGCGAAGGCCACGAACAGCCACGCGGTCGCAAGCGTCGCCGCGATGCCGATCAGATAGGATCGCGAGGGCCAGGTGACTTCCAGCATCACAAGGTAGACGGTCCAGACGAGCAGCACGAAGAAAATCGCACGTAGGCGTTGATGGACCACCACAAGGACCCGCATCCGCCATTTCGGCCATCCCTCGCGCGTCCCCATCCATTCCCGGATGCGCGGGCCCAGCCACGCCCTCAGGATATGGGCCAGCAGGAACAGGACCGCGATGCCGATCACCTGGTAGAGGACGGAGGCACGCCACAACGTATCGACGAACGCCATCAGCCGCTCAAGCAGGCTCAGCCCGAGCGTCGTGACCTCGGTCACGAAATCCGCCGATTCCGCCGTCTCCGGCACGGGGTCCGGTCCGCTGGTGCTCCCGGGGGGTTCGGGAAAGTCGAGATGGCCTGCCATGGGCGCTCCAAGCTGCTCACCCCACCAAACCACGCCAGACCGGATGCGTCAAAACCCGTCGCGGGGCAGGGTCGGTCTTGCGACTGCCCCGGCAGGCGGTGTAACGAGCCTTCCATGACCGGCCTTTTCGACATCGGCGATCGCGCCCGCCTGCCCTGGCGGTTCCACGGCGTCCGCACCTCGCGGCTCGGCGGGCTATGGGCCGCGCAGATCGCCTGATTTCGACCAGCAAGACACACCCGGACAAAGGATCGACCCCATGACCGGCAAGACACTCTACGACAAGATCTGGGATGCCCATCTGGCCCACGAGGCCGAGGATGGCACCTGCCTGCTTTATATCGACCGCCACCTGGTCCACGAAGTGACCAGCCCCCAGGCGTTCGAAGGCCTGCGCATGGCGGGCCGCGCGGTCCACGCGCCCGACAAGACCATCGCGGTGCCGGACCACAACGTGCCGACGACCGAGGGCCGCGAAAACCCGGAAAACATGACCGAGGACAGCGCGATTCAGGTCGCGGCCCTCGACAAGAACGCCAAGGATTTCGGCATCCACTATTATCCCGTGTCCGATGTGCGCCAGGGCATCGTCCACATCGTCGGCCCTGAACAGGGCTGGACCTTGCCCGGCATGACAGTGGTCTGCGGCGATAGCCACACCGCGACCCACGGCGCATTCGGCGCGCTCGCCCACGGCATCGGCACGTCCGAGGTGGAGCATGTTCTGGCCACCCAGACGCTGATCCAGAAGAAGTCCAAGAACATGAAGGTGGAGATCACGGGCAAACTCGCGCCCGGCGTCACGGCCAAGGACATCACGCTCTCCGTCATCGGCAAGACCGGCACCGCCGGCGGCACGGGTTACGTCATTGAATACATGGGCGAGGCGATCCGCGATCTGTCCATGGAAGGCCGCATGACCGTCTGCAACATGGCCATCGAAGGCGGCGCGCGCGCCGGCATCATCGCGCCGGATGAGAAGACGTTTGAATATTGCATGGGCCGCCCCCACGCCCCGAAAGGCGCGCAGTGGGAGGCCGCGCTTGCGTGGTGGAAAACGCTCTATTCCGACGACGACGCCCAGTGGGACGAAGTCGTCACGATCCGCGGCGAAGACATTGCACCGGTCGTCACCTGGGGCACCTCGCCCGAAGATGTGTTGCCGATCACGGCGGATGTGCCCGCGGCGGACAGCTTTGAAGGTGGCAAGGTCGGCGCGGCGCAACGCTCGCTCGATTACATGGGCCTGACCCCCGGCACCGCGCTCAAGGATGTGGAGATCGACACGGTTTTCATCGGCTCCTGCACCAATGGCCGCATCGAAGACCTCCGCGCTGCCGCCGAGATCCTGAAGGGCAAAAAGATCGCCGTGAAACGTGCCATGGTTGTCCCCGGCTCCGGCCTCGTCCGCGCCCAGGCGGAGGAGGAGGGGCTGGCCGATATCTTCAAGGACGCCGGGTTCGAATGGCGGCTTGCGGGGTGTTCCATGTGCCTGGCCATGAACCCCGATCAGCTCTCGCCCGGCGAACGCTGCGCGGCCACGTCCAACCGCAACTTCGAAGGCCGTCAGGGCCGCGGCGGACGCACCCACCTGATGTCGCCCGCGATGGCGGCGGCTGCGGCGGTGACGGGCAAGCTGACGGATGTGCGCGACCTGATGTAACCGGGTGGGGCGGGCGCCACCCGGCGTCCGTCTAGACCTGCGCCGGTTCCGGCACGAAGCGGCGCGCCCTGCGCTCCCGTCCCAATCCGAAACACAGGATCACGACCGGCAGCAATCCCACGGCGGCGATGACCAGCGATGGCACCGCCGCCTCCCCCAACCGCTCATCCGCCGCCAACCTGTGCGCCTGCACCGCCAATGTATCGAAGTTGAACGGGCGCATGATCAGCGTGGCGGGAAGCTCCTTCATTACATCCACGAACACGATCAGAAGCGCCGTCATCAGGGACGGGCGCAGGATCGGCAAATGCACCCCCCGCAACATGCTGCGCGGCGACCGCCCTAGCGTCCGTGCCACCGCGTCCACGTTGGGGTTGATGGTACTCAAACCCGCATCATAGGCACTAAGCGCGGCGGCCATGAACCGCACGCCATAGGCCGCCACGAGTAACCAGATCGACCCGGTAATCAGCAGCCCGGTGTCAATCCCGAACCGTGCCTCCATGAAGGCATCCAGCGCATTGTCGAAGGCCGCAAAAGGCACGATCAATCCCACGGCGATCACACCGCCCGGCACCGCGTATCCCAGCCCCGCCACCCGCACCGCCGCCTTCGCACCCCTCGTGGGATGCAGCCGCGCGTTGAAGCCAAGTACGACGGCGGCCGCGACCGTGAAAACGGCGGCAATCGACGCAAGGATCACGGAATTGCGCAAGAACCGCAGGTAGCGGTCGGTCAGCAGGTTCTCGAAACTGTCCCATCCCAGGCTCAAGAGCAGCCCCACGGGCAGCAGGAAGCCAAGCAGCACCGGCAAACCGCAAAATGACGCGGCCCCTACGGCCCGCCACCCGGTCAGCCGCACACTCTGCATCGCCTCGAACCGGCGCCCGGCCCCGTGCTGGCGCTGGTCACGGCGCTGTCGGCGCTCCAATGCGGCGATCACAAGCGCCACGATCAGCAGGCACAGGGCCAGTTGAGCGGCCCCGCCACGGTCGAAGAACGAATACCAAGCCTGGTAGATGCCCGTGGCAAAGGTCTGCACCCCGAAATAGGACACGGTTCCGAAATCCGCCAACGTCTCCATGATCGCCAGAAGCGCGCCACCGGCGATGGCGGGCCGCGCGATGGGCAGGGAGACGCGGAAAAACGCGCTCCACGGTCCGTGGCCAAGGGTGCGCGCCGCGATATAGGCTGTCGCACTTTGTTGCAGGAACGCCGCACGGCTCAGCAGGTAGACATACGGATAAAGCACGAGGATCAGCATCAGGGCCGCCCCGCCAAGGGACCGGATTTCCGGGAACCAATAATCGCGCGGCCCCCATCCGGTCAGGTCGCGCAAGGTGGTCTGAACCCATCCCGGGTGATCTAGGAAATCCGTATAGGCATAGGCAAGCACGTAAGCCGGGAAGGCCAGGGGCAGGGCAAGCGCGATCTCAAGCACCCTGCGCCCCGGAAAGCGCGTGGCCGTCACAAGCCACGCCGCCCCCGTGCCGATCACCGATGTCCCAAACCCGACAAGCACGACAAGGGCAATCGTCGTCGCGGTGTAGCGCGGCAAAACCGTCCCCGCGAGGCGAGAGAACGTCTCCACCCCCCCGGTCAGCGCCGCAATCGCCACGGCCAGCATCGGCAACAGGCACACGCCCGCCGCGATCCACGCAAGCGTGCCGAGCCCCAGGGGCGATGGAATGCGGGACGATCTGGCCATAACCTATGCGTTTTTGTCAGGAATGGCCGCGATTGCAAGGGTCAGCGTCGAAAGACCACCGGGAACAAGTCCTCACGCAGGCGGTCGCCGGCCCGCATCCCATGGCCCGGAAAGGGTGGAGAGGTCGGGCCGGCGCGTTCGACGTAGCGCGCATCGTCGCCCACGAAGCGCAGGGAGAAGGCCCGCCTGCGCGTGGCAGCCTCGTTCCCGCGCGCGCCGTGCAAAATCCAGTAGTTGAAGGCGACCGCATCGCCTGGCTCTAACGCCCATTCCGCGATGTTCATGCTTTCCGCATCCGGGTCCGGCACGGGCATATAGGCCTCGTCATCGGGATAGAAATTGTCCTCGTTCAGCCAGCGGGTCGGCACCACCGGCTTGTCCCAGAGGTGAGAGCCGATGACGCAGCGCAGGGACGCTTCCCTGACCGGATCGACCGGTGCCCAGAAGCTCACATTCTGCCGTCCGCCCACGAAATAGTAAGGCCCGTCCTGATGCCATGGCGTCGGCTTGGACGTGCCCGGTTCTTTCACCAGAACATGATCGTGGAAGATCTGCGCATTTTGCGATTGCATCAAATCGGCCGCGACCTCTGCCGCGGGGGAGGTTCGGATGACCGCCTCGAATTCCGGGATGCGCTGCCAGTTCACGTAATCGTCGAAAAAGCGCCCATCTTCACCGGGCATCAGGTTCTCCGCCGCGTGTGGTCCCGGCTCGGCCATGTTGCGGGTGATCCCGGCGCGGATGGTATCCACATGGTCCGCGAACAGGCCGCGGATCACGGTGACGCCGTCGCGTTGGAACGCGGCGACGGTGCTTTCGGTCAGCAGGGGATGCATGTGCGGTGAAACTCCCGGTGTCAGAGGCTCAGAATGGCCCCTTTGCCCGACAAAGTCCGCAGAAATCTGGTCGGGCTGAGAGGATTCGAACCTCCGACCCCCTGCTCCCGAAGCAGGTGCGCTACCAGGCTGCGCCACAGCCCGACCGTGCCGCGCGGGATAGCGGGGGCGGACGCGGTTGGCAAGGGGGATCAGCCGTCGGCGCTTGGTTGCGGTCCGCGCCGCTCACTCGACAGGAACGGGGCGATGCGCAATCCACCGGGCGTTCCCATCCGCGTCCGGGTGCGCAGGACCGGCGTGGTGGTCGACCGCCCGCCGCGCTCCTCCCGCAGAACGATATAGATACCTGATGCTATGATGATGGCCGATCCCGCAAGCGTGGGCAGGTCCAATGTCTCATCGAACAGAAGCGCCCCAAAGATGACCGCCCACAGGATCTGGCTGTATTGCATGGGCGCGACCATCACCGCCGGGGCAGCGCGGTAGGCGTAGATCAGGCACGCGCTTCCCATCAGGGCCAGCGCGGAGATCACGGCAAGCGCCGCAAGGTCCATTCCCGGCATCGGCTGGTAATAGAATGGCATCGCCGCCCCCATCAGCACGAAATTCGCGACCATCGGATAAAGCAGCAGCACGACGGATCGCTCCTCCCGCCCGATCTTGCGCACGATCAGCGAGGCAATGGCGCCCGCCACCGCGGCCAGAAGCGCCGCGCCGTGACCCAGCGACAAGTCCGTGGCCCCGGGTTGCAGCACAACGACCACGCCCACCAGCCCGACCACGACGGCCAGGCCCCGCCGCCATCCCACCGTCTCTCCCAGCATCGGGATCGCAAGGATTGTAATCAGCAACGGTGAGGCGAAGATGATCGCATATACCTGCGCCAGCGGCAGGACCGTGAAGGCGTAGAAGACGCAAATCCCCACGATCACCGACGCCGCCGTGCGCGCCGCGACCCACCACGGATGCCGCGGCCGCAGGTTCGCCCGCTTCTCGTCCCGTAAAAGCAAGATGGTGACGATGGGAAAGCCGAACATGACCGAGAAGAACACGATCTGGAACGGCGCATAGGTCCCGCCAAGGGTCTTCACGAGGATATCGTGGGTGGAGAATATCCCGAAGGCCAGAAGCCCGAGCAGCGCGCCGCGAAGGTTGGGTGTCACGGATCGTCCCTTCCATCTGTTTCAGGTCGAGCGATACTGGACCGACCGACGCGCGCAAGGGGTCAGGGGCAAAGATCTCCCTGCCAGGTGACGGTATTCGCGCCACGGCGGCACAGGTAATCGGTGCGTCGGAAGGTGATCTCCCACATATTGTCCACCCGGTTCAGCACGTATTGCTCCCGCTGCCCGGCCACGGAATCATCGGCAAACCCGGTTTGCGCGACCAGGATCGTCAGCGCACCGAAGAAATCCGTGCTGGCGCTGACCTCGACACCGGGGCGGCCTTCATCATCGGGCGGGAAGCCCTCGAACGCCTCCCGCGCGATCTGCATCGGGTCCTCTATCGTGTCCCCCACGGCATATCCGTCGGCATGGGCGGTCGTGGCCAGCAGGGCAAGGCACAGGGTCAATCGGGCAAGCATGGCAATCTCCTTTGAAACAATAGCGGCAGCCTACCTATTGCGCGAAGCCGTGCAAATCCTCTGCGGCGACGGAATAGTGGACCTTGTCCTTCCGCGCCGCGCCCAGGGCGTCGTAAAATTCCAACGCGTCCGGCTGGAAACTGCCCCATTCCAGGCGCACCGCCCCGATCTCCATCGCGGTTGTCGCTAGGTCGCGCATCAACGCCCTGCCCGCGCCAAGACCCCGCGCATCGGCGGTGACGTACAACTCCTTGAGGTAGATCGCGACCCCGTCCATCGCCGGATAGACCCTGACCCAGGTGGTGAACCCGAGCGCCTCGTCACCCCGCCACGCAAGGTGCGCCGACATGCCACGCGGGGCCGCAAGGTCCGCCACGATCTCCGCCTCGATGTCCGGTCGCGCGGGTCCGGTGCCGTAATGGCGCAGGCAATCGCGGTAGAGTGACAGGAACGCATCCCGGTCCCCCTCCGCGAAGGCCCGGACGCGAATGTCACTCATGCCGCCAGCTTGGCGACAATCGCATCCCCCATCTCCGTCGTCGAAACCGCATTGCCGCCATCCGGCCCCATCAGGTCCGCCGTGCGCAGCCCATCGGCCAGCACCGCCTCCACCGCGCGTTCCAGCCGCGTCGCCTCATCGCCCAGATCGAACGAATAGCGCAACGCCATCGCGAAGCTCAGGATGCAGGCAATCGGGTTCGCCTTGCCCTGGCCCGTGATATCCGGGGCCGAGCCATGGACCGGCTCATAAAGCGCCTTGGGCCGCCCGTTTTCCATCGGCGCGCCCAAACTCGCGGACGGCAGCATCCCCAGTGACCCCGTCAGCATCGCCGCACAATCGCTCAGGATATCCCCGAACAGGTTATCCGTCAGGATCACGTCGAACTGCTTCGGCGCGCGCACCAACTGCATCGCGCCGTTGTCGGCGTACATGTGGCTCAGCTCCACATCGCCATACTCCGCCGCGTGGACCTCGTTCACCACATCCCGCCACAGGATGCCGCTTTCCATCACGTTGGCCTTCTCCATGGAACACACCTTGTTGTTCCGCCGCCGCGCCAGCTCGAACGCAGACCGCGCAGCCCGCGCGATCTCGCTCTCCGTGTAGCGCTGCGTGTTGATGCCGACGCGCTCATTGCCTTCCTTGTGGATGCCCCGTGGCTCCCCGAAATACACGCCCGAGGTCAGCTCCCGCAGGATCATGATGTCGAGGCCCGAGACGATCTCGCGCTTTAGAGACGAGAAATCCGCCAGCGCGTCAAAGCACTGCGCGGGCCGCAGGTTCGCATAAAGGTCCATCTCCTTGCGCAACCGCAACAACCCCCGCTCGGGCTTCACGCTGAAGTCGAGATCGTCATAGGCTGGCCCACCGACCGCGCCGAGCAACACCGCATCCACCTCCTGCGCCTGCGCCATCGTCTCATCGGTCAACGGCGTGCCATGGACGTCATAGGAGGCCCCCCCAACGAGCCCCTCCGACACCGTAAACCCGATCCCCCGCGCCGAGCCGAACCAGTCGATCACCTTGCGGACCTCAGCCATCACCTCGGGGCCAATCCCGTCACCGGGAAGGATAAGCAAGCTGCGGTCGGACATGTTTTGGACTCCCTTATGGCTGAGTTTCGCACCGGGTATCCCGCACATGCCGGAAGTTCAAGCAAGGGTAGGCGAAGCCTGCCCGAGCCCCGGCAGGGTCTTTTTCGCAGAAAAAGATCCCGAGAGGGCAAACACGGACCGTAGGGCGGGACTTGTGTCGCCGCCCCGCCTGCAACAGAGCACCGCCATCGACGGGCCTGGGACTGGCGATCCGAACCTTGGAGCTTGGCACTTTATCCCAGCCAAACCATCGCTCCCTACCAGCGGAGCACCAAGCCCAACCAAATCGCCGGGCCCCGGACAGGCCCGTCGATGGCGGGGCGGGCAAGCCCGCTGTTAACCCGCTGGGTGTGTTGCTCGAACGTCGACCTTGGCCGTTCATGCTGTCTTTCGGCTAAGGCTTGGTTATGGTGCAAATTGGTGTTTTTGACTGACACCTCGATGTTTTGGCTTCGAAGTAAGAGGCACATCCGAAACACTAATTCGCCATGGCTAACGATTGGTCTCAAGAATGAAGTCTTTCTCAAGCGCAGTCGCAATTGTGGTCGCACCAATAATTTCCTTTGCGGGTGGTGCCACTGCTCAATTTCTGGACCCAACATCTGACCAATGCCAAGTCGCCCGACAAATGCCTGTGTTGGATGTTTCGCAGTCCGGTACAGAATTGCGCGGGCCTGATGGCTGTTGCACCGCTGGCCACTTGAACACCTCTGGTATTTTCTATGTGAACCTTTCGGACGACCGATCTTTTTGTTTGTCGGCAAGACATTATTCGCTGCAAAGCCCAGTCAGCTTTTTTGAGGCTCAGGCCGTCTGGGGTGTCGTCGCTAGCCCTGAGATACTGGAGTCAATGACACCTGCTACGGTTCAACTGGCCTCAAGAGCCGCAGAGGTCCTTGAGAGCTGTCTGTCCGCACACTCCGTATACTGTCCAAGCAGGTTTCTTAATGTCGTCAACAATCGTTCCGAAGACTTCATTTTCACTTTGAGTGACGGCGATTTCCAGAATTGGACAGAAGTAGAAGTGTTGTCGTGGCGGGGCAACCTTATTGGCGTGACATCGACGCGTATCGAAGACGGACAAGTGGTTTCACACCGCGATATCCTGGTGGCCGAACCCGTCCAATAGATCGCAACTCACGCCACAAAGGATGGCTTCAAATCGACGGGTATGCTTTCCCCTCACCCACACACCCCGCCAACCTCCTCCGCCAGCATCTCCCACACCGCCGCAACCCTCGGCTGGTGCCTCAACCGCTGATGCGCCGTCAGCCACACGGGCAGCGAGGGCAGTTCCAACTCCGGCATCACCTGCACCACGTCCGGTGACCGCTCGGCCACCACTCCCTGCCCCACACCAACGCCGCACCCGGCCCGCACGAATTCCCAATAGGCCACCTGATCGTCGGTCGTCACCGTGAACCAGTTGCGCGTCACAAGCATCCCCATCTCGCGCATCGCGCGGATGATCCGATCATCGCGGTCGTACCCGACCATCCCGAAATCGCGCAGGTCATCCACGCTTGAAGGCATCCCGTGCGCCTCCACAAACGAGCGGCTCGCGTAGAGCCCCAGCGGCAAATCCCCCAGATGCACCGTCACCGTGTCGAGCTGCGTGGGCCGATACATGCGGAGCGCGATGTCGGCCTCGTGGAACAGCAGGTTCTCGGTTGAATCCGTCGCCACCACGTCCAGCTTGATCGCCGGATGCGCGGCCCGGATATCCGCCAGGATCGGCGGCAGGATATGGGTCGTCACGAAGACCGACGCGGTGATCCGCACGCGCCCCTCGGCGCTGGGCTGTTCGCCGGCGACTTTCAGGGACGCTCGGCTCAACGCCTCCCGGATCTCTCGCGCCTCGGCGATCAGGGTGTCGCAGAAGGAACTGGGGGTGAAACCCCTCTCGTCGCGGAAGAAAAGGTAATCGCCCGCCACCTCTTCGGCGGCGCGGATCAGGCGGCTGATGGTGGGCTGGCTGGTGCCGAGCGCTTTCGCCGCCCCGGTCATGGAGCCTTCTTCCGCCACGGCCAAGATGGCGCGCAGCATGGGCCAGTCGATCACGTTGCTCATTCACAGATGAATAGCAGACCCCAAGATTCTGGCAATTGTTATTCATGAATGAATGATCAACGTGATACCGGAGACCTTGCTAACGGAGAACCAACATGCCCCGCACCGCCCTCATCCTCGGCGCCAATGGCCGCTTCGGCCGCCATGTCGCCCAAGCCCTCCAGCGCCACGGCTGGCACGTCCGCCCTTTCGACCGCAGTAAGGACACCCTGCCCGATGCGGCCATTGGCGCCGACCTGATCGTCAACGCCTGGAACCCGCCTTATTCGAAATGGGCCACCGAGGTGCCGCGCCTCACGGCATCGGTGATCGAGGCCGCCAAGACCTCCGGCGCGGCGGTGATGATCCCCGGCAACATCTATGTCTACGGCACCGACCTGCCGCCGATCCTGTCGCCGGAAACGCCCCACCGCGCCACGCATCCCCTTGGCAAAATCCGCCGCGAGATGGAGCGCGCGTACCGCGAGGCGGGCGTGAAAACCATCATCCTACGCGCGGGCGATTTTATCGACACCGAAGCCTCGGGCAATTGGTTCGACCGCGTGATCGCCACGAAGATCGCGTCGGGCAAGATCACCTATCCCGGCCCCGTCGACGTCCCCCATGCCTGGGCCTTCCTGCCCAATCTCGCCGCCGCGGCGGCCGGACTTGCGGCGCGCCTCGATGATCTGCCGGTTTTCAGCGACCTGACCTTCGACGGCTTCACGATGACCGGTGTTGACCTGGCGGAGGCGCTGGGCCGCGTTGTGGGGAAACCGGTGCGGGCCAAGCCGATGAACTGGCTCCCGATCCGGATCGCCCGCCCGTTCTGGGCCGAGGCGAAGCACCTGCTGGAAATGCGCTATCTCTGGCAGCGCCCGCACCGAATCGACGGTCAGGTATTACGGAACCTTCTGCCGGACCTGCGCGCGACACCCTTGGACGATGCCCTGAGGCAGGCCTGCGCGCCTTTGATTCAGAACGAGACGTCGACCCAAACAAGCCGATGGGCCGATGCCGCCGAAACGAGCTCAACCAGTGGACCATCCGAAGGCCAAAGCACCCCGGCACCGTGAAGCGTGAATGTGCGCGACGGCAGGACGTAGTCTACGCGCAGATCGCCTGGCACCGGATCGTCCCAGTCGACCGTCGCAAGGCCGTTCGCGCCGGAAGGCTCCGGGTCAAGCAGAAGGGGATGACCGAGAAGCGCGCGCAAGGCGGGCCGCAATCCTTCACCTCGCTCCGGATCGACGTTGAAGGTGCCGGTGACGGCGAAATGCGCACCATCGAACGGCGGCCCCTCCGGCGTCCAGCCGTCGAGGTAGAGCTGCCAGAACCGCAGCTCGTCCGCGTTGCGTAACCCGTTGCGATCCTCCGGCCCGTCGAAGACGGGGGGCGTGGCATGGGACATCAGCAGATGGAACGCGCTGTCGGGCCCCAGAACCTCCACATCCCAGGCCCCGACACTGTGTAGGCGCAGGATCGGCAGGGCGGCCTCGGGCGTCACGCCGGGTGCGGCGCTGTCCGGAAGGTCCTGCCACAGGAAGGTCGAGAAATTGCGCACATCCCCAAGCGGGAATCGGGACAGGAGCGCCATGCCGCCTTGTCCGTTGAACCGCCCGTACCCATGGGCATCGCGCGGCTCGTCACTGCGCCCGTTGCCGTCGAGGTCCACACCGGTGGGCCAGCCGGTATTGGGGCGTAGCGTCAGGCGGTGAGGGTAATCCGCCCCGCGACCCGACAGGGCATCGGCCAAGGCCCCCAGCGCCGCGCCGTTTGCATCGAAGTCGATGTCTTGCAGCACCAGCACATCGGCATCGGCGGCGACGATCACCTCCAGAAGCGCAGGAACGGGGTCTTCGCCGCGCAGGATGTCACGCAGGACCGTCCCTGGTCCACGCCCTGTCAGGTCAAGGTGGTAGCTGGCGATGCGGAATGTCTCGGCCGCCGCCGGGCCGCTGAGCATGGCCGAAAGGGCGGCTGCGATCAGGGAACGGAGGACGGGAAAGCCCCATGGGCGTGATCTTCGTCCACGCCAGCCACCAGCCGCGCCCGCCGCGCGCGGATCATCGCCGCGATCCGCAGCATCGCCTGCCCGCGCATGATCAGGCTGAGGGGGAGGAACATCCATATCGTCATGGCCCAGACCAGAATATGCGGCGAGCCGAGGACCGGAACCTCCATCTGGTTGGCCCCCATCACCGCCACCACAGGAATAACGAAGGGACTACAGAAGCCAAAGATAATGTTGACCCGCCCGTCCTGGGTCAGACGGCGCACCACGTCGCCGCCGGTGGTGGGATCGAAGGTCGGCAGGTTGATCCAGACGTTGAAGGCCGCATCGCGGTTGGGCCAGCGACCGGTGCGCATGATGAAGGTGAAAAAGAGCAGCGCGATGGTCGTCACCAGCACCGACAGACCCGCCATGGATTGGATGAGCGCCGCGGTGGCGCTGTTGAGCTCGTCCGGCAGGTGTTCGAGGACAAGGCGCAGGGGGCTGTAGGGAAAATCGAGCGCGCGCCCCACGAAATGGCCGATTGTCTTGACGACGATGGAAAGCGTCGATTCCGACGCTTCATCGGTGCCGACCATGATGCTGAGCACGTAGAGCGTCAGAAACAGAGAGATCACGCGGACCCGGTTGAAGGGCGGGGCGTCGCGAAATTCGATGAGGACGGGGAAGCGGGCAGCGTATTCGACGATCACGAACGCCCCCATGATCAGGCCGATCAGGGCGATCAGCTGTGCGTTCTGGGTCGTTGTTCCGGGGATCAGGATCGCCGGTGTCGCAAGGACAACCATAATGACGATCGCACGCATAAGCGCACCAAACAGCCTTAACAGCACATCTCTACCTCAATGGTGGCGCCGGTTCATGCCGACAGCCTTATTCTGCCTTTTGGCCTGCTTTGCGGTGGGAACCGTCCAATTTCATGTGAATTGGTTTGGTCGCCCCCATTGCAGGCACGATTTTGACACATTCTTGCCCAAATTGCCGGAATCTGGCAATGGCCAAGGGCCCCCGGCGGCGGCATCGCCGGGGTTAAGGGATTGACCTGTCACAGAAATGCATCACCGCACGAAGCGGTCAGACCCAGGGGCGGGCCTGTGCGGCTTCTGCCTCGAACGCCTTGATCGCCGGGGCTTTTTCCAGCGTCAGACCGATGTCATCCAGGCCGTTGAGCAGGCAATGCTTGCGGAAGGCGTCGACCTCGAACGTGATCGTGCCGCCATCTGGTCCGGTGATCGTCTGGCTTTCCAGATCGACGGTGACGACGGCATTGGCCCCGCGTTCGGCATCATCCATCAGCATATCCACCTGCTCTTGCGGCAGGACGATGGGCAGGATGCCGTTCTTGAAGCAATTGTTGTAGAAAATATCCGCAAATGACGGCGCGATCACGCAGCGGATGCCGAAATCGAGCAGCGCCCATGGCGCATGTTCGCGGGAGGAGCCGCAGCCGAAATTGTCGCCCGCAACAAGGATCTGCGCATCGCGGTAGGCGGGCTTGTTGAGCACGAAATCGGGGATCTCGTTGCCGTCATCGTCGTAGCGCATCTCGTCAAAGAGGTTCACGCCAAGGCCCGAGCGTTTGATCGTCTTCAGGAACTGCTTTGGGATGATCATGTCGGTATCGACATTGATCAGTGGCATGGGTGCGGCGATGCCGGTCAGCTGGGTGAACTTGTCCATGGGGCGCTCTCCTTGACGTCGTGGGAGGGATTAGCCCGTCCCGTTGCCGCCGACAAGATCACTCCGGCACCGCGAAGGTCATGTTCGCCCAATGGGTGATCCAGATCGCATCCCCTTCCTCCGCAGGTTCCACCGCTTGAAGGAACACGGCATCGGCCATGTAGGTGACGCCCGGCTCCACCGGGAGGGTCACGATGCCGTCTTCGTCCGTGCGGTGCAGCGTGATCGTGATCTCGCCGTCCGCGTCCTCGGCGAACAGCTCCACCTGGTAGTCGGGTTGCAGCGCGTTGTCGTACCAGAGCTCCATCTGCACCCCACCGGAGATGTCGTCGGTATAGGGATTGGTCAGCGCCACCAGTTCCGTGACCATGCCGACGCGACTGTCTTCCCCGGCCCCACCGCCGATCGCCACTAACGATTTGGCGTAGCGGATGTAATCCTCCGTCACGTCCTCCTGGCTGAGGCCCCTGTCGGCATGCATGGCGGTGACGTCGCCCAGATCCTTGTGATCGGCGAAATTCAGGAACCGCTCCCATTCCGACCAGGTCAGTTGGTTGGCGGTCGTCTGATGGACGATGACGGCAAGGCCATCGGACAGGCCGTCCATCGCAAGGGCGGGAATGTCGCCGAAGCGCCCCTCCACCGGCGTGATCGCCTCACCCATGCGCACATCGAAGGTGGTGAAGTTGCGGGGAAGATAGCTCATCGCGGCGCCCGAGAATTCCTGCCCTACGCGAAGATCGGCGGCCAGCGTGTCACCGGGTGCGACCGTGAAATCAACGGGATCAATCCAGAATTCATGGGCGCCGGCCTTGCCAGCCACGGCCAATGCCGCAATGGTCAGCGCCAGATAGACGGGTTTCATATCAAGAGGGTCCTTCCGATGGGTCGGTTCAGCATGCTGCGGCAGGTGCTGCTGTCAATGGCACTTGTCTTCACGGTTTTGCCAGCGTCCGCGCACGAGGTTCGCCCCACCATCGCCGATATCGAGGTTGGCCAGACGCAAATGACGATGTCGATGCGCGTCACGCTGGAGGCGCTGATCGCGGGTATCGACCTGACCGCGGTGGGCAACACCGACGACGCGCCGGAAGCGCAAATCTACGATCAACTGCGCGCGCTTGAGCCCGATGCGTTGGAGGCGGCCCTGCGGGAGGCATGGCCCCGGATCAGCGAAGGCTTCATCGTGCAATCGGGTGGTACCCGGGCGCCGACAGAGATCCTGTCGGTTCAGATCCCGCCGGTGGGTGACGAGGAATTGCCACGGGATTCCATGCTGACGATCGGTGCCGACCTTCCGGACGGGGATGCCGGTGTTCAGGTCGGTCTCGCTCCGCAATTCGGCACTTTCGTTCCGCGCCAGACCGGCGGCGGGGAGGAGGCCTATGAAGGGTTTCTGTTCGGGGGCGAACTGACGCCGGAATTGCAGCGCCAGTCCGGTGGGGCAGGCGATGGCGGCTTCGCCGTCGGACAATACGCGGCGCTTGCGGCGGGCCTGGTGCTTGCGCTGGTCGCAATCTGGGTGATCCGGCGGCGACGCGCCCCGTGACCCGCCGCGCCCCGGCCCCTGCATGAGCTTCCTGCGCGACAATGCAAGGTGGCTGGCCACCGGGCTTCTCCTGTCGTTCGGGTCGTCCTTCGGACAGACCTATTTCATTTCGCTCTTCGCCGGAGAGATCCGGGCCGAATACCGCCTGTCGGACGGACAATGGGGCGCGATCTACACAATGGCGACCCTCACCTCCGCGGCGCTTCTGATCGCGTTCGGCGGGTGGGCCGACACTGTGCGCCTGTCGCGGCTGGCGGTGATCGTGGTGTCGGGACTTGCATTGGCGGCTTTACTGATGGCCGTGGGCCAATCCGTCGGATTGCTGGTATTCACCGTGTTCCTGCTGCGGTTTTGCGGGCAGGGCATGATGACCCACATGAAGGCGACCGCCATGGCGCGCTGGTTCGTGGCGACACGAGGCCGGGCGATGGCGATCACCAATCTCGGCTTTCCGGTGGGCGAAGTGCTTTTGCCGCTGCTGGTGATCGGTAGCGTCGCGATGATCGGCTGGCGGGCCACGTGGGGCGGGACGGCGCTTGTCATCCTATGCGTCCTGATCCCCACCTTGGTCGTGCTGCTGTCCCAGGATCGCGCGCCGAAAGGATCGAATGGGGGGCGGGGTGCGCCGGGGCTTCACGGGCGACACTGGACGCGGTCCGAGGTTCTGTCTCACCCGTTGTTCTATGCGTTCATCCCGTTCCTCCTGACCCCCGGCTTCATCGGCACGGTCGTATTCTTCCACGCCGTTCACGTGGCGGAGGTGAAGGGATGGGACCTGATCGACCTCGGCCCCAGCTACGCGACCTATGCGATCGCCAGCGTTGCGGTAAGTTTCGCCTCCGGCAGCTTGGTGGATCGGTTCGGGCCCGCGCGTCTCTTGCCGTTCGCATTGGTCCCCATGGCGCTTGGCATGTTTCTGATTGGGCCGGTGGAGACGCCTTTGGGATGGGCCGTGGCGTTGGCCTTGGTGGGCATCACGCAGGGCACCGCGGCGACCCTGGGCGGAACGCTGATGCCGACACTGTTCGGAACGGATCACCTTGGATCGGTGCGGGCGATTGCGACCGCGATCATGGTCGTGTCGACCGCCATCGGGCCGGGGTTGACCGGGTGGATCATCGACCTTGGCATTCCCTATCCGGATCAAGGCGTGGCGCAGGGGTTGTGGTGCCTTGTCGTGAGCGCGGGGATGGTGCCGGTGATGCTGTGGACGGCGCGGCTGCAAAACGAAGAACGGGCGCCCGGTTAGGGGCGCCCGCGTAATGTCAGCCTTGGCGTGGGTTATTCCCAGCCGACATCGTTGAAGATCTGCTGTGCAAGCGGCACGTTGTTGGCGACCACGGCGAGATCGACGTCATCGGCCTCCCACTCGCCCAGGGCCATGACCGACTCGGCCACCGGGACGCCTTCGACGACCGGGTATTCATCGTTGCCGGCGCTGAAATATTGCTGCGCCTGGTCGGAGGCGAGGTATTCGAGGAACGCCACGGCGGCCTCTGCATTGGGCGCATTGGCCGCGACACCGCCGCCCGACAGGTTCACATGGGCACCGTTGCCGCCCTGATCGGGGAAGACCCAATCGATATTGGCGCGGTCGGCTTCGTTCAGGCCATCGACGTCACGGCGGATGGCGCGCGCGAAGTAGTAGGTATTGGAGATCGAGATGTCGCATTCGCCCGAAACGAGGCCGCGCAGCTGGTCGGTATCACCGCCCTGGGGGTCACGGGCGAAGTTGTTGACCATGCCCGCAGCCCATTCGCGCGCCGCTTCCTCGCCATGGTTTTCGATGATCGCGCTCAGCAGGGTCTGGGAATAGACGTTGCCGGAGGAGCGGTGGCACACCATCCCCTCATAGGCCGGATCTGCGAGGTCCATGTAGGTCTGCGGCGGCTCCGCGACATCGGCGCTGTCGTAGAAGATGATGCGCGCGCGTTGGCTGAAGCCGAACCACAGGTTGTCATCGTCGCGCAGGTTTTCGGGGATACGCTCGGCGAGAGCCTCGCTTTCCACGGCTTGCAGGAGGCCCAGATCGGCGGCGCGCTGCAGGCGGGATGTATCGACCGTCAGGAACACGTCGGCGGGGGAATTCGCGCCTTCTGCCTCCATCCGGGCGATCAGCTCGTCCGCGTTGCCCTCGATCCGGTTGATCGTGATACCGGTCAGGTCGGTGAAGTCGGAATAGAGACGTTCATCGGTCTCGTAATGGCGCGAGGAATAGAGGTTGAGTTCCTGCGCCTGGGCCGCGAGGGCGGTGGAGACAAAGATCGTGGTGCCCAGAAGGACGGTCAGCGTGCGGGTCATTTTCAGCTCCCTGGATGTATCTGACTAAAACAGTCAGGTGCTTTGAAGCGCGTCTTCCGTGGGCCGTCAAGCCTTTTCCGACAAAAACGATCAGACTCCCGATGTCACGCCATGTCTGGACCCCGCCCGATGAAACCGCCAAGGTCCGGTCAGCAAATGGGGGAGGGGTAAGATGCGCGTGGGCTTGGCCTTCCTGATCGTGGCCTATTGTCTGAGCCAGTTCTACCGCGCGTTTCTTGCCGTCCTGGCACCTGCGCTGCAATCGGACCTCATGCTCACCACGGGCCATCTGGCCACGGCGTCGGGCCTTTGGTTCGTGGCCTTTGCCGTGATGCAACTGCCGGTGGGGTGGGCGCTTGACACGATCGGGCCGCGCTGGACGTCGTCGGTGTTGTTCAGTGTCGGAGCGGTGGGGGGCAGCGTCGTTTTCGCCATGGCGCAGGGGCCCGGCGCGATCATCCTGGCCATGGCGCTGATCGGCATCGGTTGCGCGCCGATCCTGATGTCGAGCTATTTCATCTTCGCGCGCACGTTTTCCGCGGCGATCTTCGGCACGTTGGCCGGTGTGACCGTCGGCGTCAGCTCGCTCGGGAACCTGCTGTCCGCCGCACCGCTCGCCAGTTTGGTCGAAGCCTATGGCTGGCGAGAGACGTTGTGGGCCACGGCCGCCTTCACGGCCATTATCGCGCTGGGGATCGTCTTGTTCGTGCGCGACCCGCAAAAGCCGGAGGGGGAGGCGAAAGGGTCGTTCGCAGAGCTTCTGCGCATCCGCGCGCTTTGGCCGATCCTTGTGGGCATGTTCATCTGCTACGCGCCGATGGCGGGCATTCGCGGCCTTTGGATCACGCCCTATGTGACGGAGTTCTTCGGCGCCACCCTGTCACAAGTGGGCACGGCGACGCTGGTCATGGGGCTGGCGATGGTCACGGGGAGTTTCCTTTACGGGTCCGCCGACCGGATTGTGGGCACGCGAAAACGCGCGGCGATTGGCGGGAACCTGATCGTCGCCGCCATGTGCCTCTGGCTTTTTGCAGCGCCGCCATCCGGCCTTCCGCTGGCCATCGGAATTTTTGCCATCATTGGCCTGTTCGGCGCGTCCTATCCGCTGCTGATGGCCCATGGGCGCACGTTCCTGCCGCCGCATCTGACGGGACGCGGCGTGTCGCTGATGAACCTGTTCGGTATGGGCGGGGTAGGCGTCATGCAATTCGCCAGCGGGCCGACCTATGCCACGCTCAGCACCAACCTGGGGGCTGAGCCCGCCTACGGGGCGCTGTTCGCGATCTTTGCGGCGGCGATCCTTCTGGGGCTCGTCGCCTACATGTTCTCGAAGGAGAGGCCGGACTAGGCGGCCTTGCGACGGCGATTGCGGCGCGGACGCCGGGGCTTGCCATCTGCATTGGTTTTGGGCGCGCCCTGCGATTTGCGCTGACCGCCACCACCACCGCCACCGCCGCCACGACGACGCCCGCCGCCACCACGCTGGGGCTTTTCCACCTTGACCGGGTCGGGCCGCGTGCCGCTGGCCACGGGGATGGAGATTTTCATCAGCTTCTCGATCTGGGTCAGCAGATCGACCTCCTCCGCGGAGACAAGGGCGATCGCCTCCCCCTCGCGCCCGGCGCGGGCGGTGCGGCCGATGCGGTGGACGTAATTGTCGGGGGTGTCGGGAAGCTCGTAATTGATGACGTAGGCCACGCCGGGAATGTCGATGCCGCGTGCGGCCACGTCGGTCGCCACCAGGATCTTCACGGTGCCGTCCCGGAACGCCTTGATCGCGCGGTCGCGCTGACCCTGGCTTTTGTTACCGTGGATGGACGCCGCGTTGAAGCCATCGGCGACCAGGCCCTTCATCAGCTTCTCACAGCCATGCTTGGTGCGCCCGAAAACCAGCACCAGCGCCTCGGGGTCCTTGCGCAGGATATCCCGCAGCACGGCGCCCTTTTCGGGCTTGGACATGAAGCGCACGCTTTGCGTGACCTTGTCGGCGGCCTTGCCGGGGGGAGAGACCTGAACCCGCTTGGGGTTGGTCAGATAGGCGCGCGAAAGCTCCTCCATCTGTTTCGGCATGGTGGCCGAGAACAGCATCGTCTGGCGTGGCGTGCCAAGCGTGGGCGCGATCTTGCGCAGCGCGTGGATGAAGCCGAGGTCGAGCATCTGGTCCGCCTCGTCCAGGACAAGGTGCTTCACGGTGCTCAGGTCAATGGCGCGGCGGTCCATCAGGTCCATCAGGCGGCCGGGCGTGGCGACAAGAATGTCGGTGCCGCGCGACAGGGTGCTGATCTGGCGCCCGATGCTTTGGCCGCCCACAACCGTTGCCACCTTGATCGGCGTGTTCTGGGTGAATACCCGCAGGCTGTCGGCGATCTGGTTCACCAATTCGCGGGTGGGTGCGAGGATCAGGGCACGGGCCGTCTTGGGCTCGGGCTTGCCGTGGAGCGCCAGAAGATGCTCCATCAGCGGCAGACCGAAGGCCAGCGTCTTGCCGGTGCCGGTCTGCGCAAGGCCAAGGATGTCATGCCCGTCCAGCGCAAGCGGAATCGCCTGGTTCTGGATCGGGGTCGGCTCGGAAAAGCCGGCGGTTTTGAGCGTCTTGCTCAGGATCGGCTTCAGGCCGAGCATATCGAAATCGAACAATTCATATCCTTTCGAGTTCGCGCGGATGAGGCACGAACCGAGGGTTCACCGCATATCCATGCGGTTTGGCTAGGATGCGACCGGGCGGCTCATCCGCCGATCGTCAGAGCCCTGCGTGATGGGGTTCTTGGAAATCTGTCGATGCCGAGGGTCCATTTTTGCGGACGACTGCTCACGCGGCAGTGCAGCATCTGTGAGTGGCACATGGCGTAGGTGGGGCTGCAAGTCAAGGCCGCCCTCGGATCACGGGTGGTGATGGCACCGTTCAGCGATCTTGGTCCCACCCCTCTTTCCATGGGCGCGGGGTTCCATTATGTGCCGCCACATCCCAACAAAGGATAAAGATCATGGGCTATAAAGTCGTCGTCGCGGGCGCCACCGGCAATGTGGGCCGCGAAATGCTGAATATCCTGGCCGAGCGCCAATTTCCCGTCGATGAGATCGTGGCGCTTGCATCGCGCCGCTCGCTCGGGACGGAATGCAGCTTTGGCGACAAGACGCTCAAGACCAAGGACCTCGACACGTTCGATTTCACCGGCTGGGACATCGCGCTGTTCGCCATCGGATCGGACGCGACGAAGAAATACGCGCCTCTCGCGGCCAAGGCGGGGTGCATCGTGATAGATAACTCCTCGCTCTACCGCTACGATCCGGATGTCCCTCTCGTCGTCCCGGAGGTTAATCCGGAGGCGGTGCACGATTATTCCAAGAAGAACATCATCGCGAACCCGAATTGTTCCACCGCGCAGATGGTGGTGGCGCTGAAGCCGCTGCATGATCGGGCGAAGATCAAGCGGGTTGTCGTGTCCACGTACCAGTCCGTCTCCGGGGCGGGGAAGGACGGCATGGACGAGCTGTGGAACCAGACCAAGGGTATGTATGTCCCGGGTCAGGAAGTGGCGCCATCGAAATTCACCAAGCAGATCGCCTTCAACGTGATCCCGCATATCGACGTTTTCATGGATAGCGGCGACACCAAGGAAGAATGGAAGATGGTGGCGGAGACGAAGAAGATCGTCGATCCGTCGATCAAGGTCACGGCCACCTGCGTGCGCGTGCCGGTCTTCGTGGGCCATTCCGAAGCGATCAACATCGAGACGGAGGATTTCCTCGACGAGGAGGAGGCCCGCGACATCCTTCGGGAAGCGCCGGGGATCATGGTCGTCGATAAGCGCGAGGATGGCGGCTATACCACGCCCGTCGAATGCGCCGGCGATTTCGCCACCTTTGTCAGCCGCATCCGGCAGGACGTCACCATTGAGAACGGCCTCAACTTCTGGTGCGTGTCCGACAATCTGCGCAAGGGTGCCGCGCTCAACGCCGTGCAGATCGCGGAGACGTTGGGCAACCGGGTCCTGAAGAAGGCCTGAGATTTTTTTCGGCGCGGGCCAAGGATTTCCCAACGGCCCGCGTCCTACCCTTATCAACGGCCTTGGGCGTTGGTAGGGGAATCCCGTTTTGGCAGGGTGAACCGGACCAGCGAACATGGCCGCCAACCCAATTCCAAGGACCCTGATTTCATGACCCGATTTCTTTTGAGCACCGCGCTTTGCGCCACCCTTCCGCTTGTCGCCCATGCCGATGACATCGTGATCCGCGCCGATCTGGCGGAGGCGATTGTCTACGGTGAAGGCGCCGACGTGACCCGGATGGGGGAAGTTGCGATCCCCGCCGGGCGTCATCGCCTGCTGATCGCGATGCCGGACCTCGATGCGGCGATGCTGCCGCAGGTCACCGGACCGGACGGCGTGCGCTTCGGCCCGCCGCAACCGCTCTACAATCAGCCGTTGGAGGACGGGGCGCTGGACGATCCCGCCCAAGCCGCCGCGCGCGCTGACCTTGAGGCCGCCGAGGATGCCTTGCAAGCGGCGCAGGATGCGCTTGCGGAGGGCGATGCCCTGATCCGCGCAGTCGAGACGCAGCAGGCTTACGTGGCCGCCATCCTGCGCGGCGGGGAAAACGGCGTGGCGATGCCCGATGATCCCGCGCTGGTGCCGCAATTTCTGTCAACGCTCGGGGCCGAGACCGCACGTTTGGCAGGCGAGTTGCAGGAGGCCCGCGTGGACCGCCGGGATATGGCGGAGGCCGTGACAGACGCGCAGACTGCGCTGGCCAACGCCAGCCGCGCCTTGCAGGATTTGCGCCCGTTCGGCCCGCAGATCAACGTCTTCGCCATCGACGTCAATGCCGCGGAGGATGTGACGGGCGAGATCGCGTTGAGCTACCTCACGGGGTCTGCGTCTTGGGCACCGAGTTACGAACTCAACCTCGACACCGAGGCGGAGGCGCTGTCGGTCGACCGCTACGTGACGCTGCAAACCTTCGGCGCGGCGCGGTGGCAGGACGTGGCCATCACATTCTCGACCGCCGCCCCGTTTCGGGAGCGGGAGCCGAGCGCGTTATTCCCGCGTCCCGCCCGGCTGATCGCAGCGAACGAGAGCGGCGTCGGGCGCTTCGCCGAGGGCGAGGCCCTTACGGACGCGGCCCCCGCACCCATGGCACAGGGCGGATTTGCCGTTGCGGTCGAGCCGGTCGTTATCGTGGAGGAGGTCGCCGTCACCGCCGCTTTCGACGGGCTGTCGATCACCTATGCCTACCCTACGCCGGTCACAATCGGCACCACGAACCAGGTGCTGCTGCCCTTCGATACGATCGAACTTGCGGTGGAGACCGAAAACCGCGCCGTGCCCCGCTTTGATGAGACCGCGTTCCTTGTCGCGCTGACCGAGAACGAGACCGGGGAGCCGATCTTGCCCGGAGAAGCGATCTTCTACCGAGACGGCGCGTTGATCGGCGACGGCTACCTGCCGATGATCCCCGCGGGCGCTGAGGCGGAGATGGCGTTCGGCGCGCTCGACCACCTGCAATTGCGCTGGATCGACCGGTCGCTGGCGGAGGGGGATCGGGGGCTGTTCGTGTCCTCCAACACCCAGGCCCGCGCGCTTGCCTTCGGCGTGGAGAACACAGGGACCGAGCCGGAAAGCGTTCGCATCATGTACGCCACACCCTTTGCCGAGCAGGAGGATCTGGAGCTGGACCTGACCCTGACACCGCGCCCGACCGAAGAGGATATGGACGACATGCGCGGCGTCCATGTTTGGGACATGGACGTGGCCCCGGGTGAGGAAACGCTGATCGAGATGCGGGTGGAGTTCGAATTCCCCGAAGGCCAACTGCTCGATTGGCGTCCGTAATCATTCATCCTCGAACAGGATCGGATCGTCGTCGTCCGACGGCCACGCGGTACCCGGGTCTGGAAACAGGCTCGGGTGTCGGCTTGATCGGCGGGCGGGTCCATTCAGCACCCGGTCCGCGACATGGGTGTGGGAATGGCCCGGAAACGGTGCCCCGAACCGGCGCACCAGGTCGGCATAGGCCCATCCCAGTTCCGACGCCTTGCAGATGCGGGCCGCCGTCTTGGTGGAATAGAGCGCCAATCCGCCGCCACGCTCCCGAAAAGTGAAGCCGTGCCGCGCAAGTCGCGCTTGCAGGTCTTGCCATCCGGTCGCCTGGGCCAAATCAGCTGCGAGGCGCGCCCGGATGGGCGCGAGGAGGTCATGCCGCTCCTCCGCCTGGACGGGCGTCCTCGCCGCGTCGCCGATCAAGACCTGAGATAGCAGCCGGGCCGCTTCAAGGGACGGGGATCGACCGGTGTTTCGCGCCTTCGTGCGGAGGGCCGAGAGCACCTCCGGCGGCAGGTCGAGCAGGATCGGGGCATTCATTTCCATGCCCCAGGCTCGGACGATTCCGGTTAACGCGGGGTTAAGTCAGCTTTCGACCGTCTCTTGCAGGCGGGCGAGGCCGCGTTCGTAATCGGCACCGACCCAGCGATCCATCATCAGGCCGAACCATCGGCCCACCGGCCCGCCGCCCATATCCGCATCCAGACCCCAGACGACACGGGTACCGTCCCCGTCGGGCGCAAGTTGCCACCATGCATCCGCCGTGCCCATGTCCCCGAAATCCAGCGCGGTCATCACGCGCTCATTCTCCACCACATGGGTGATCTCCTGGCGTCCATTACCGACATTCGGATGTTCGGACGTCCATTCCATGACGTTGCCGACGCCGGTCTCGGGGCCCGAATAGGTCACGACCATGTCGGGGTCGTAATCGCCCCAAGGGGACCATTCCGCGAAAGCCTGAAGCGAATTGACGTGGGCGAACACATCCTCGGGTGGGGCGTCGATCACGATGTCCCGTTCCACGACCACCTGGCGGGGCAAGAGCATGCCCACGACAGCCAGCACTGCGACAAGGGCGACAAGCCCAATCAGAATGTTTCGGATCAAGCGCATCTTCGCCTCCCCCCGGTTCAATGCATCGGGGGACAGACTACCACAGGTTGCGTCAATCGGGCCAGATCGCGCGGAAATGGGTCAAAACCGCTCCGCCCGCAGGACTTCGCAATCGCTGACCGTGATGACGCCGATATGCTTTTCAACCACGGCGAAGGCCTTGTTCAGCAAATCGTCGATCTTGTCGGGGGAGATGATGCAAATCACCTGCACCATGCCCTGACCGCGCCCGATCTGGCCCTCGCGGCTCCAATTGCCGGAACGTCCGCCGCCGGCCAGAACCGGAAGGATGGAATAGCCCGTCACGCCGGCTTTTTCCATCGCGTCGGTCAGGCGTGATTGCATCACGGCTTCGATGATGACGGCGACGCGTTTTGCCTTGTGGGTCTGCATGGATCAGCCTCCGGTCACGTATGTGGCGACCGCCAGATAGAGCGGGATGCCGAGGGTCAGGTTGAAAGGGAAGGTCACGCCAAGCGAGAGGGTGAGGTAGATCGAGGGGTTCGCCTCGGGCAGGGCCACACGCATCGCAGCGGGCACGGCGATGTAGGAGGCCGATGCGCTGAGCGTCATGAACAGCATCACGCCGCCGGGGCTGAGCCCCAGAAGCAGGCCCGCCGCCAGCCCGAACGAGCTGCCGATGACAGGCATGAGAACGCCGAACAGGAACAGCCCGGGCTTGAGGACGCCGCGTGCCTCTCGCAGGCCCCGACCGGCGACCAGCCCCATGTCCAGAAGGAACAGGCACAGCACGCCCTGGAACGGCGTGACGATGAAAGGCGCGATCAGCTCCAATCCTTCTGGCCCGGTGATGCAACCGATCAGAAAGGAGCCGACCAGCAGCACGATGGAGCCGTTCAGCAGGATTTCCCGGATCAGGCCCGCATCCATTTTCGCGGCCCCCTTGTCGTAGCGCGCGATCAGCCAGAGCGCCGACAGGATTGCGGGTGCCTCCATCACCGCGGCGACGGCAACCATGTAGCCTTCGGACTCCATACCGCTGGCCGTTATCACGGAGGAGGCCGCCACGAAGGTCACGATGGAGATGGAGCCGTAATGCCCCGCCACCGCCGCCGCATCGGTGACGGAAAGGCCGGTCATCACCCGCAAGAGCGCAAAGGCGACCATCGGAATGGCGAAGGAAAGAACGGTGCCCGCGACGAGCGACAGGATCAGCGTGGCGTCGATCCCGTTGGCCGCGACCGCGGCGCCGCCCTTGAAGCCGATGGCAAACAACAGATAGATCGACATGCCCTTGGCGATGGCCTCGGGGATGGACAGGTCGGACCGGGCGAAGGCGGCAAGCAGCCCAAGCGCGAAGAACAGGATGATCGGCGACAGCAGGTTGTCGGCGGCCAATGCCAGCATTCCGTCCATCAATCTCCCCTTACGTCACCTGAATGAGCGTTCTTTGGCACAGATCATGCGGGGGCGAAATGCCGGATGCGTCCGTCGAAGGTTTCCAGATCCATATCCGCGATGTCGGCCCACAGCCCGTGCAGGCTGACTGTTCCGGCGTCCACGGCCTCGCACACGAAGGGGTAGCCCAGTAGGTTTTCGAGGCTCACGTGAATGCCCTCCTTCTCCAGCGCGGTCTGGCGATCCTCGGGGTTCTCGATATCGGCCACGACCTCGTATCCCGGGCGCAGGACGTCGAGCCACCGGCCGATCAGGCTTTCATCCGCGTCGAATTCTGGCGCATCGCCTTCACACATCGCAATGCAGCCCGCGACACCGCCGCAGCGGGAATGGCCCATCACCAGGATATGTTCGACCCTCAGGTGCTTGACCGCGAATTCCACCGCCGCGCCGGTTCCGTGGTGGTTGCCGTCGGGCGTGTAGGGCGGGACGAGGTTGGCGATGTTGCGATGCACGAACAACTCTCCGGTACGTTGCCCGAAGACCGAATTGATCGCCACGCGGCTGTCGCAGCAGGCGATAACCATGGCGCGGGGATGCTGTCCTTCATCGGCCAGCTTGCGGAACCAGTCGCGATTTTCCGGGAACGACGTCTCTTTCCAATCCTCGAACCGTTCCAGCAGATAATCCGGCAGCGATTTGACGCGGTGCATACTAGTCCCCCGATGGCTTGGCCTGGTGTTAGCCTGAATTCCCGCCAAATTGGAGGCGCTTTTCGTCCCCGGATCAATCGTTTCTTCAGGGAGTAGGGGCAAACCGGGGCCGTCATCGTACGCGATGGGCGTCCTGTGGTGGGGGCGGAGGAAAGTGGAGTGAGAGATGATCCGGACATATGGGGCCAGACGGCACCCCGATATTGCTGAGTTGCGGCCCGAAGAACCCGCGCGGTTCAATCCCGACCGGCTGGAGGAACTGTGCCACAGCATCGGAGAGGTGCGCGCCGAGGCGGAAGTGGCGCTGGCGTTGCACCGCGTGTCCGAGATGCTGCCGCGCCTGCCGGAATTGTTGCTGACGGATGCTGTCCGCTTCTCCACCGGGGTGGAGCAGATCATCGAGGATGCAGAGCTGATCGGGATGGCCAGCCTCGCCAATGTCGCGCAAAACGTGCTGGATTCCTTCACCCGCCACAACGAAGTGGCGCTCGCCGCGACCCTTGCCCGGCTGGAGCGGGTGGGCGAACGTTCCATCCTCGCCGTGTGGGATCTGGAGGATCTTTCGGGATGATCCGGCCTTGCAGCGCAGGACAGTGACGCTAGGGTGACGCCACTCGAAAAAGGTGCGCACCCCCATGCCGATGACGTTTGCCGAGCCGAGCTCGGTCGCCCTTCCCATTGTCCTTGTCAGTCCCGACGCCTGTGAGGACACGCTTTCGAGCCTTCCGGATGAGCAGGCCGAGTGGGCCGCGTTCCACGACTTCAAAGGGCAAATCGGCCGCGCGCTTGTCCTGCCCGGCCCGTCGGCTGTGCTGATCGGCACCGGTACTGAACGGGACCGTGCCCGCAAACGGTTCGCAATCGGCGCCGCCATCGCCGCCCTTCCCGAGGCCACCTACAAGATCGACGCGTTGCCCGACGGGCAAGCGGAGGAGATCGCCCTGGGCTTCCTGCTCTCCCGCTACCGGTTCGACCGCTACAGGGCGCAATCCGGGCCGAAGGCGCGGTTGGTCGCGCCGGACGGTGTCGATGCCACGCGCCTTGAAAGCATTGCCGCGGCGGAGGCGTTGACGCGCGACCTGATCAACACGCCCGCCGAAGATATGGGTCCCGACGCACTGGAGGCCGCGGTCCGCGACCTGGCTGTAGCCTTCGGGGCGGAGATGCGCACGATCGAGGGTGCCGCCCTTCTGGAGCAGAATTTTCCGCTGATCCACACCGTCGGGCGTGCCGCCGCCACGGCGCCGCGCCTGATCGAAGTGACATGGGGCAGCGAAGGCCCGACCCTGACGCTTGTGGGCAAGGGCGTGTGCTTCGACACCGGCGGCCTGAACCTCAAGCCCGGCGCGTCGATGGGGATCATGAAGAAAGACATGGGCGGGGCGGCCAATGTCCTGGGTCTGGCGCGCATGATCATGGACAGTGGGCGCAAGGTGCAACTTCGCGTCCTGATCCCGGCGGTTGAGAATAATGTCGCGGGCAATGCGTTTCGCCCCGGCGACATCTACACCGCCCGCAACGGACTGAGCGTGGAGATCAATAACACCGATGCGGAGGGGCGGCTTGTCCTGGCCGATGCGCTGGCGTTCGCGTCTGAGGCCGCTCCCGATCTGCTGATCTGCATGGCGACGCTGACCGGGGCGGCCCGTGTGGCCGTCGGCCCGGATATCGCGCCGTTCTACACCGATGACGAAACGCTCGCCGCCGCTTTGTCCGCCGCCGGTGCCAGAATTGCCGATCCCGTCTGGCGCCTGCCCTTCCACGACGCCTATGAGCCGATGATCGAACCGGGCATCGCCGATCTGGACAATGCACCGTCGGGTGGGATGGCCGGATCCATAACCGCCGCGCTGTTCCTGCGCCGCTTCGCCCCGGTGCCGCGCTTCGCCCATATCGACATCTACGGCTGGCAGCGCGCCAATGCGCCCGCCCGTCCCAAAGGCGGTGTCGGGCAAGGTATCCGCGCGCTGTTCGATGCCCTACCGGAGGTTCTTTGATCCATGAGCGATCCCCGCACGACCCCGTCGAATGGCCGCGTCGCCCATGCGTCCCTCAAGGGCGTGGTGGAGGCGGAAAGGTACACCGAGGGCCGTTGGATGATGATCCAGCAACCCATCGCCAACCTGACCGATACGCCGCGCGGCGGACGGGCCAGCCAATTGGTGTTCGGGGAGCGGTTTCTCGTGCTCGACACCGAGGATGGCTTTGCCTTCGGGCAGTCCGAACGCGACGGCTATGTCGGCTATATCCTGTCCGGTGCCCTCACCGGGGCGGAGGAGGCGACCCATTGGGTCATTTCCCCGGCCACGCATCTTTATCCCAAGCCCGACGTCAAGGCCGCGCCCGATGTCTGCCTCTATTTCGGGTCGCAGGTCCGTGTCATGGTGGAGAAGAACGGGTTCAAGCGGATCCACACCGGGCATTTCATGCCGTCCCAGCACCTGATGCCGATCAAGGCGCGGTTCTCGGACCCGGTCGGGATCGCTGATCTGTTCCTTGGCACGCCTTACCTCTGGGGCGGGACGAGCCGATGGGGCATAGATTGCTCCGGCCTCGTGCAGGCGTGTCTCTTGGCCTGCGGCATGGACTGTCCACGCGATAGCGACCAGCAGGAGGCGGCGTTGGGCGACGACATCGGCCAGGACGAAGCGCTGAAACGCGGTGATCTGATCTTCTGGAAGGGCCATGTCGGCATGATGGCCAGCGACCGGATGCTGCTGCACGCCAACGCGCACCATATGTCCGTCGCTTACGAGCCCCTGAAGGATGCCGCCGCGCGGATCGAGGCAAGTGAATTCGGGCCGATCACGGCGCGCAAGCGGTTGGCCCTGCCCTAGTCGACCGCGCGGATCAGCTTGCGTTCGAGGACGCGCAGGACGGTTTTCAGATCATCGCCCCGCTTCAGGATGCGCCCGTCCATGCCGATGACCGCATATTGCTGCTTCTTGTCGCGCAGCTTCGGGCGCTTCTCGATCCGGTAGATCGGATTTTCCGCCGTGCGCCGAAAGACGGAGAAGACGGCCACGTCGCTCAGGTGGCTGATCCCGTAATCCCGCCATTCCCCCGCCGCGACCATGCGCCCGTAAAGCCCGAGGATCACGCCAAGTTCCGTGCGATGAAACGCGACTTGCTTGTGGGAAGATGAGGGGCCCGTGGGCTGGAAATGCATCACCATGGGGGGATGGTGATGGCGAAGGGGGTGGGGGTCAAGTGTGCGGTGTCAAAAGCCGGTCACAAGCAGATCGACAGCCGTAACTATTGCGTCGCGATCAACACGTGACGCATTGGCGGCTTCGCCGATATCCGAAGCGGGCAGCGCGATCATCTCGGTCATCAACACAAGGTGGGGCTCTCCACCCACGACGCAATCTATGTAGAGTTTCTTGACCGTGTTTTGGACATAAGATCGGTGCATTACTGGGGCGAAAAGGATCATCGCCGTTTCAAGCCCAGGTTCCGATTGAACACGACACAAAAGGCCTTCGCCGTCGCGCGTGTGGTAGATGGTCCCTTGGCTCACCGGCGGAGTTTTCTGTATTGCGCCAGTGACGGTCCATCACGTTTGAGCCGAGCGTGCTCCTCTTCGATACCAGCGCGCGAGGCATCGATCCATTCCTGCTTCTCCCGCTCACGTCGAGCTTGGTCGAGACCGGCGTCGATATACGCCCGGACAACTTCTGACGTAGACTGGCCAAGCTGCTTGGCTTCCGCTTCCAACGCCGCTTTGCGGTCCGCCCCGATGTCTCGAATGTTCAACGCAGATGACATAGTTTCTTTTCCGCACAAGAAAGGCCTGTGCTACACATAGTGCAACACAGGCCGCAACACAATCGTGGTAGGGTCAGGCCCGCACCAAATCCTCATAGCTCTGCGCGATGTCGCGGGTCATTGCGCCGACTTCGAAGTTGTAGTCGCCGATCTGCCCCACCGGTGTGACTTCCGCCGCGGTGCCGGTCAGCCAGCACTGCTCGAAGCTTTCCAGCTCTTCCGGCATGATATGGCGTTCGTGGACCTTGATTTGCTTGCTTTCCAGCATCCCGATCACCGTCTGGCGGGTGATGCCGTTGAGGAAACAGTCGGGCATGGGCGTGTGCACCTCCCCGTCCTTGACGAAGAAGATGTTCGCCCCCGTCGCTTCGGCCACGTAGTTGCGGTAATCCATGAAGAGCGCGTCGGAGCAGCCCTTGGCCTCTGCCGCGTGCTTGGAGGTGGTGCAGATCATGTAGAGGCCGGCGGCCTTGGCGTGGACCGGGATCGTCTCGGGCGAGGGGCGCTTCCACTTGGAGATGTCGAGCTTCGCACCCTTCATCTTGGCGTCGCCGTAATAGCTGCCCCATTCCCAGGCGGCGATGGCCAGGCGGACCGGATTGCGCGCGGAACTGACCCCCATGTCCTCGCCCGCACCACGCCAGGCGACCGCGCGGATATAGGCGTCGGTCAGATTATTGGCCTTCATCACTTCGTATTTCGCGGCCTCGATCTCCTCGACCGTCCACGGAATCTCGAAGTCGATGCAGGAGGCAGAATAATGAAGCCGTTCGGAATGCCGCCGGGACTCGAAGATCTTGCCGTTATAGGCTCGTTCGCCCTCGAAGACACTTGAGGCATAGTGCATGGCGTGGGTGAGAAGATGAACATTCGCATCACGCCAATCGACGAGCTTGCCGTCCATCCAGATCAAACCGTCGCGATCGTCGTAAGCACCTGCCATGGTCCCGTCCTCCCCAATATGCCCGCTTCCACCCGGGCTGAGTTTTCGAATGTTGCGCAAAATACGTCCGCTTCGGACATAAAATTACGCAAAACGCCCGATTGGCTAGCAATTGATTCTTGGAAAGTCAACAAGGCTGACATAATGTGACCGAAACGACGGAAGAGGGTCAACATGGCTGATCGCTTGGCGAACGCTGGCATGGGGCGGGGGGAGACGCTGCTTTTCCTGACCGACGAACAGCTGCGCCGCGGGATCGAGGCGATGTTCTTCGCCTATCGGGGCTTTACGGCCGATCCGGACCGCATCCTGTCCGAGAAAGGATATGGTCGCGCCCATCATCGGGCGGTGCATTTCATCAACCGAACCCCGGGGACGACCGTGAACAACCTCTTGTCGATCCTCGGCGTGACCAAGCAATCGCTGAACCGGGTGCTGCGGACATTGGTGGAGGATGGCCTTGTGGAAGCCCGCGTCGGGACGCGCGACAAGCGGGAGCGGCACCTGTTCCTGACGGATGACGGCGCGGCGTTGGAGCAGGCGCTGTCGGAGGCGCAGCGTAACAGGATGCGGGCCGCGTTTCGCAATGCGGGGCCGGAGGCCGTGGCGGGGTTCCGCGCGGTGTTGGAGGAGATGATGGACCCGGAGATGCGCCGCCACTACGCAGACGGGATGGAGCAAGCCCCATGAATGCCGCAGATATGGATATCGGGGCGCATCTTCTGATCGTGGATGACGATGAGCGCATTCGCGTCCTTCTTCAGAAATTCCTGACACGGAACGGCTTCATGGCATCGGGCGCGCGGGACGCGGCCCATGCGCGCAAGCTGTTGGAGGGGTTGAGCTTCGATTTGATCGTGCTGGACGTGATGATGCCGGGTGAAGACGGGCTGAGCCTGTGCCGGGACATTCGGGCGGAGGCTGCGACGCCGATCCTGTTGCTGACCGCGAAGGGGGAAGCGGAGGACCGGATCGAAGGGCTGGAGGCGGGGGCCGATGACTACCTTGCCAAACCGTTCGAGCCGAAGGAACTGCTGCTGAGGATCAACGCGATCCTGCGGCGGATGCCTGCGCCGGTGGAGGATGCCACGACGCCGCAGGTCCTCTACCTCGGGCCGATCCGGTATGACATCGAGCGGGGCGAGATGTGGGAAGGCCAGCAGCCGGTGCGCCTGACGGCGACGGAGGCGGCGCTGATGCGGATCTTCGCCCACCAGACGGGGGAGGCATTGAGCCGAGCGGACCTTGTCAGCCTTCTCAACCGCGACAAGGTGGGTGGCGAGCCGGTGCAGGAACGCGCGGTAGATGTGCAGATCACGCGGCTCAGGCGCAAGATCGAGGTGAACCCGAAACAGCCGCGCTACCTCCAGACCGTGCGCGGCGCAGGGTATATGCTGTCGCCCGAGTGAGGGGCGGTTGCACGCTTGCAACCATGGGCTAAGCCACTAAAAAGAAAGCAATACCCCATATTCATTAACTGAATTTTAACACCCCGAAGCCTGCCTTGAGCCTTTGCTGCCAACGAACGGACATGCGCCATGCTGATCGTCAATAACCCGTCTGGGCTTGCCCATGAGATGCCCGAAGGCCACCCGGAGCGGATTGCGCGGCTGGAGACGGTCTTCGCCGTTCTGTCGGATGTCGACGCCCTTCGCGAGGAGGCCGTGGAAGCCGCCGAGGCCGATGTCGCGCTTTGCCACCCGCAGACCTATATCGACGCGATGCGCGATGCGCAGCCGACCAGCGGCATGGTTCAGATCGACGCCGATACCTCCGCCTCCCCTGGTACGTGGGAAGCCGCGCTGAAAGGCGTTGGCGGGTGCCTTCTGGCTGTCGACCGGGTCCTGTCGGGCGCCCATAAGCGCGCCTTCGTGGCCACGCGCCCGCCGGGCCACCATGCGGAACGGGACCGCGCGATGGGGTTCTGCCTGTTCGGCAATATCGCCATCGCGGCCCAACATGCGCTGGACCGGCATGGTCTTGACCGGGTCGCCATTGTCGATTTCGACGTCCACCACGGCAATGGCACGCAGGATCTTCTGTGGGACGAGCCGAGGGCGCTTTTCATCTCCAGCCACCAGATGCCGCTCTACCCCGGGTCGGGCGCGGTGCATGAGCGCGGCGCGTCGGACAACGTGATGAACCTGCCGCTGCCGCCGGGATCGGACGGGCAGGCGATGCGGTCGCGGTACGAAAGCCACGTCTTCCCGCGACTGCGCGACTTCGACCCGGACCTGATCCTGATCTCCGCCGGGTTCGATGCCCATGCGCGGGACCCGCTGGCGAACCTGCTGTGGGAGGACGAGGATTTTGCCTGGGTCACGCGGGCGTTGGTGGATGTCGCCGAAGAGGTCTGCGACGGGCGCGTGGTCTCGACACTCGAAGGTGGGTATGATCTTCAAGGGTTGGGCGGTGGCGTGCTGGCCCATGTGACGGAATTGGAGGATCGCAATGGCTGATAAACCCATCGAGGAGATGAGCTTCGAGGATGCGATCCGGGAGCTTGAGACTGTGGTGACGCAGCTGGATCGCGGCGACGTGGCGCTTGAGGACTCGATCAAGCTTTATGAGCGTGGCGCGGCCCTGAAGGCGCGCTGCGAGGCGAAGCTGAAAGAGGCCGAGGAAAAGGTCGCGCAGATCACGCTGGACGCGAACGGGCAACCTAAGGGTGCCACCCCGGTTGAGGGTCTGTAAGGCGTGTTCGAGACCGCCCTGACCGCGGCGCAGACGCGCATCGGTGACTTCCTGACGGACCAGATGACACGGCTCGGGGACGACACGATTGCCCAAGGCATGCGCTATGCCACCCATGGCGGGAAGCGGTTGCGCGGGTTTCTGGCGCTGGAAAGTGCAGGCCTGTTCGATGTGCCGGTCGACCGCGCGTTGTATGCGGCGGGCGCCGTTGAGTGCCTGCACGCCTATTCGCTGGTTCACGATGACCTGCCCTGCATGGACGACGACGATTTGCGGCGGGGTCAGCCGACGGTTCACCGGAAATGGGACGAGGCGACGGCCGTTCTGGTCGGGGATGCGCTCCAGACCTTTGCGTTCGAGTTGCTGAGTGACGTGAGGGCGGGATCGGACCAGGCGCGCGTGGCGCTGGTCGCAAGCCTTGCCCGGGCAAGCGGCGCGCAGGGCATGGTGCTGGGGCAGGCGCAGGATATCGCGGCGGAAAGCGCCGACAGGTCCCTGACGCTGGAGGAGATCACGGCCCTTCAGGCCAACAAGACCGGTCGCCTGATCGAGTGGCCGGCCCATGCCGGTGCGATCCTGGGCGGGGCCGATCCCACGTCGCTGCGCGCCTATGCAAGGGCCATCGGTCTGGCCTTCCAGATCGCCGATGACGTGTTGGACGTGGAGGGTGATGCGGACAAGGCCGGGAAGGCCCTGCGCAAGGATGCGGAGGCCGGGAAGGCGACCTTCGTGTCATTGCTGGGCCTTGATGCCGCGAAGGCGCGCGCGCGTGACCTGGTGGCGGAGGCCGATGCGGCGCTTGCGCCCTATGGCGAAAAGGCGCAGTCCCTTCGCGATCTGGCGCATTACATAGTGAGCCGTGACAAGTAGCGAGACGATTGGCCGATGACTGACCGCCCGAATACACCGTTGTTGGACAAGGTGCGCCGACCTGCCGACCTGAAACACCTGTCGGATCATGATCTGCGCAAACTGGCTGATGAACTTAGGGCCGAGATGATCTGGACCGTGAGCCAGACGGGCGGCCATTTCGGGGCCGGCCTTGGCGTGGTGGAGATGACGGTGGCGCTGCACCACGTTTTCGACACGCCGCGCGACAAGCTGATCTGGGACGTCTCCCACCAATGCTATCCCCACAAGATCCTGACTGGGCGGCGGGAGCAGATGCTGAGCATCCGGCAGAAGGATGGCTTGAGTGGGTTCACCAAGCGAAGCGAGTCGCCCTACGATCCGTTCGGTGCGGCCCATTCCTCCACCAGCATTTCGGCGGCGTTGGGTTTCGCCGTGGCCCGCGATCTGGGGGGCGATTGCGAGACCGGCCACGGGGATGCGATTGCGGTGATCGGTGACGGGGCCATGTCGGGCGGCATGGCGTTTGAGGCAATGAACAATGCCGGCCACCTGGGCAAGCGATTGATCGTGATCCTGAACGACAACGAGATGTCGATTGCGCCGCCGACGGGCGCGATGTCGTCCTACCTTTCACGTCTCTACGCCGGTGCGCCGTTCCAGGAGTTCAAGGCGGCGGCCAAGGGGGCCGTGTCGCTGTTGCCCGAACCGTTCCAGGAGGGCGCGCGGCGGGCGAAGGAATTGCTGAAATCCGCGACCGTGGGCGGCACCTTGTTCGAGGAGTTGGGCTTTTCCTATGTCGGGCCGATCGACGGGCACGATATGGAAAGCCTCCTGTCGGTCTTGCGCACCGTGAAGGTCCGCGCCGATGGGCCGATCCTGATCCACTCGATCACCAAGAAGGGCAAGGGATACGCCGAGCATCGCGCCGATCGCGGCCACGCCACGGCGAAGTTCGATATCGCGACGGGGGAGCAGAAGAAAGCACCCTCCAATGCGCCGAGCTACACCAAGGTGTTCGCGCAGAGCCTGATTGCAGAGGCGGAGGACGACCCCAAGGTGGTCGCCGTAACCGCGGCGATGCCGGACGGCACGGGGCTGGACCTGTTTGCCGAGCAATTCCCGAGCCGGTGTTTCGATGTAGGCATTGCCGAGCAGCACGCGGTGACCTTCGCCGCCGGGATGGCCGCGGGCGGGCTGAAGCCGTTTGCGGCAATCTATTCGACGTTTCTGCAACGTGGCTATGACCAGGTGGTCCACGATGTCGCGATCCAGCGCCTTCCCGTGCGTTTCGCGATTGACCGTGCCGGGCTGGTGGGGGCGGACGGCTGCACCCATGCGGGCAGTTTCGACATCGCCTATCTCAGCAACCTGCCGGGTTTCGTGGTCATGGCCGCCGCCGACGAGGCGGAGCTGCGGCACATGGTGCGCACGGCGCTGGAGATCGAGGATCGCCCGAGCGCATTCCGCTTCCCACGCGGGGAAGGGGTGGGCGTCGACCTGCCCGAACGCGGCACGGCGCTGGAAATCGGGAAGGGGCGGATGATCTCCGACGGGTCGCGTGTGGCGCTGCTCAATTTCGGGACACGCCTGAAAGAAGTGCAGGAGGCGGCGGAGGCGCTGGCGCAGAAGGGGATTACACCTACCATCGCCGATGCGCGGTTCGCCAAGCCGCTGGACGAAGAGATGATCCTGCAACTCGCCCGCCATCATGAGGCGCTGATCACTGTGGAAGAGGGCGCCGTCGGCGGCTTCGGCTCCCACGTCGCGCAGCTTCTGGCGGAGCGTGGCCTGTTCGACACGGGCCTGAAATACCGGTCCATGGTGTTGCCGGACATCTTCATCGACCAAGCCAGTCCGCGCGATATGTATGCCGTTGCGGGCATGAACGCCGAGGATATCGAGGCGAAGGTTTTGCAGACGCTTGGGGTCGAGGTGTTGAGCCAGCGGGCTTGAGGTTGCGCGCCTGACTGGCCCGCCACCGGATCAGGGCCTCTCGTTCAACTTCTTCTCGATCGCCTCCAGCCGGACCAGCACCTCGTCGCGGTACTTGTCGGTGGCGGCGTTGCTTTCCTCGGAATGGGCGTCCTGCATGGAATTGACCACCAGGCCGACGATCAGGTTCACCACGGCAAAGGTCGTGACCATGATGAAGGGCACGAAGAACATCCAGGCGTAGGGATAGACGTCCTGCACCGGGCGGACGATGCCCATGGACCACGATTCCAGCGTCATGATCTGGAACAGCGAATAGAGCGACCGACCGATCGTGCCGAACCATGCGTCGAAATTCGCGGCCTGCTCGGCGTTGCAGGCGGGACAGGCGCCGCCGAAGAGCTTCGTGGCCATGACCGCGCCGATATAGAAGATGATCGACATCAGCAAAAAGACAGAGCCCATGCCGGGAAGGGCCGTCAGAAGCCCTTCCACCACGCGGCGCAATGACGGGACGCCGGAGACGACGCGCAGCACCCGCAAGATGCGCAACGCGCGCAGAACCGCAAGGCCCTGACCGGAGGGCACAAGCGCGATGCCCACGATGATGAAATCGAAGATGTTCCAGCCATTGCGGAAGAAGCGTGGCCCGAGCGCGAAGAGCTTGAGCGCGATTTCGGCGACAAAGATGCCGAGGCACAGGCGGTCGAGCGCAAGGATCAGCGGCCCGTACCGTTCCATGATCGGCTCGGACGTCTCCAAGCCCAGGATGATGGCGTTGAAGATGATGACGCCGATGATGAAATTCCGAACCTCGGGCCGGTCGAGAAAATCGGCCATGCGGTTTCGGAAAGTCTGGACGGCCATCTAGGAATGCTCCCGCGTGAAATCAGGTGTGGATATGGGGCAGGGTGAACTTTGCCGCAAGTTCCACGTGCGGCGACCAGCGAAATTGATCGACCGGCTGCACCCATTGGAGCGCGTATCCCGCTTGTTTCAGGATCGCCGCGTCGCGGGCGAAGGTGACGGGGTTGCAGGACACGGCGACGACCGTCGGAACGCGCGCGCGGGCGATCTGCCGTGTCTGCGCCTCCGCCCCCGCGCGGGGTGGGTCGATGACGATGGCGTCGAAACCGGCAAGCTCGTCGGGCAGAAGGGGGCGACGGAACAGGTCCCGCGCTTCGGTCGTGATGGGTTTCAGGCCGATCGCGTGGTTGGCGGCTTGAGTGAGGGCGGCAAGAAGATCCGGGGCGCCTTCGACGGCATGGACCGGGGCTGTTCGCGCAAGTGGCAGGGCGAAGGTGCCGAGGCCGCAGAAGAGGTCCGCGACGGATTTTGCGCCTTGCGTGGCCTCCATCACGGCGGCTTGCAAGGCGGCCTCCCCCTCAGCCGTGGCTTGCAGGAATGCGCCGGGGGGCGGGGAGACGCGGGCCGGACCGATACTGAGCGTCGGTGGGGTTTCGATGAACACGGGCTCATCGTCCCATGTCAGGCGGATGAAGGCGTGCGCGAAGGTTGGCAACGCCGCACGGACGGGGCCGTCGAGGGGTTTGCCGCCCGTCACACGGCAGTCGATGCCGGTATCCGTTAGGGTCAGCGCGAAGGCCAGCGTGGCGGAGCGGGAGGCCCCGATGCGGGTGATCTGCTCGAGCGCCGGGAGGGTTTCAAGCAGGCTTGGGTGCAGCACGAAACAGTCTCTGATCGGCACGATCGTGTCTGATTTTCGTGCGTGGAAGCCGACAAGCGCGCCCTTCTTCGTCCGGGTGCCTGCCAGGGTGGCACGGCGGCGTGTGCGGGGTGGGGAGGTGAGGATCGGGCGGAGCGGTGTGGCCAGGTCATGGGCTTCGAGAGCGTTTGTGATCACATCAGACTTCCAAGCCGCGACGAATGCGTCAGAGGCATGCATCAGACTGCATCCTCCGCAGGACTTGTAGTGGGGGCAGGGCGCCTTCACGCGGTCAGGGGACGGCGTGATCACAGAAGGCGACGGGATGCGGTCGCCGGAAACGTCGCCTGCTACAACCTCACCCGGAAGTGTCAGGGGTGCGTAGACTGGCCCTTCCGCAATGCCGTCACCGTGGTGGCCCAGACGCTGGATCGTGACCTCAGCCATGGGGGATCGCGGGCGAGAAGGCGTAGCCTTCGGGGCTGAGGATCGTCGCCTCCCGCAGGCCGTGGGGCTTGTCGGCGGGTGGCTCGATGATCGTATGGTCGAGGGCTTCGGCGCGACGCGCGCTTTCGTCGGGGTCGATGCCGAAGAGGTAGACTTGCACACCCCCGCCGCGGGGCGGATTTTCCGGGATCAATTGGGGCAGTGGGTTGGAGTGGTACGTGCCGTCCGCGTGAAGCTGGATGAGCGTTTCGCCATGGCGGATGATGGCGAAATCGTCGGACAGGCGATGGGCGGTGAGGCCGAAGGTCCCGGTCAGGAAGGCGGCCAGCGCACGGACATCGCGGGTCAACAGGTTGAGGCCGACACCGGTGAGGGAGCGGCCAAAATCCTCTGCAGAAACGGTTTCAAGATCCATGGCGGGAGGATTGCGGCATTCGCGCGCCCGGGGCAAGGCAGTCGGAGCCCGGACGGCTATACGGTTTGGAGGAACCGGCGTACCTGGGCGGGGTTGCGGAGGTGATGGACGGTGACATTCGGCCCGGCCTCAGCCATCCAACGGAGGTTGGCGTGCCGGCCCGTTTGCCGCGTCTCCCAAATCCAGGTCCAGAACTCGAGGCTGAACCGTTCGGGGCAATTATCGGGCAAGTCAGGGCGGGTCTTGCCGTAGTGCAGAAGCGTGCGCTTGGCCACGCGCCAAGCACGCAGGGGAAGCTGAAAGTCGAGGTTGATGAGGGTGTCGCAGCGCGCGAGACGGTGATCTTTGGTGGCGGCGAGTCCCCCTTCGAGGATCCACGCATCGCTTTCCTGCACCTCCAGCGCCATTGCGATCTTCTCGGGCTTCGGGCGCTCGTTCCAGCCGGACATCCAGTGGATCTGGTCGATGTGATGGACGGGCAGGCCGGTTTTCTGACCCAGCAGACGGGCAAGGGTGGATTTGCCGGATCCGGGTTGGCCGATGATCATCACCCGCTTCATTGCGCTTATGCCTTCGGCGACTTGAGCGCGGTTGCATTGTTCATTCCGCGGCGGCCACGTCATCGGTGCCGATGAAGCCGCCGGATTGGCGGGTCCAGTAGCGGGCGTAGAGGCCGTCGCGCGCAAGCAGGTCGGCGTGGGTGCCGTCCTCCACGATGCGGCCCTGATCCAGCACGATGATGCGGTCCATGGCGCTGAGCGTGGACAAGCGGTGGGCGATGGCGATGGTTGTCTTGCCCTCCATCACCGAGGCGAGGGTGGATTGGATGGCGGCCTCAACCTCGCTGTCGAGGGCGGAGGTCGCTTCGTCCAGAACAAGCACAGGCGCGTCCTTGAGGAAGGCGCGGGCAAGCGCGATGCGTTGGCGTTGACCACCGGACAGCTTCACGCCGCGTTCGCCGAGGAAGGCGTCATAGCCGGTGCGACCTTTGAAGTCTTCCAGATTGAGGATGAAATCATGCGCCTCGGCGCGCTTGGCGGCGTCAATGACCTCGGCCTCCGTCGCGTCGGGACGGCCATAGAGGATGTTGTCGCGGGCGGTGCGATTGAACATCGCGGTTTCCTGCGTGACCATGGCGATCTGCTGGCGGAGGCTGTCTTGGGTGACGGTGCTGATGTCCTGCCCGTCGATCAGGATATGACCCTGTTCGGCGTCGTAGAGCCGCATCAAGAGGTTCACGAGGGTCGATTTACCCGCGCCCGACGCGCCCACAACGCCAAGTTTCTGGCCCGGCGCCACCACGAGATTGATGCCATCTACGCCGCCCGTTCGCTGGCCATAGGCAAAGCTGACCCCGTCGAATTCCACCCGACCCCTGAGCCGCGGGAGGGCGGCGGCGTCGGGCGCGTCGGTCAGGCCGTGGGCCGGGGTAAGGGTGCGCATTCCATCCTCAAGCTCCCCCACATTGGAATAGATGCCCATCAGCGTGAAGCTTACCCAGCCGGTCATCTGGCTGATGCGCATGGAGATTGCGCCGATGGCGGCGATGTCGCCGGGCGTGACCGCGCCGGTGCGCCAGAGCATCACCGCGCTGATGACCAGAAGCACCGGCAGAAGGCCCGCAACCGCCATCAGCACGAACCGGAAGGAGGTGGAGAGATAGCCGAAGTGCAACGCCGCATCGCGATAGCCGGACATCGCGTCGATGGCGGCGGTATCCTCGTGATCCGTATGGCCGAACAGCTTGACCGTCTTGATGTTGGTGATCGTATCCACGACCTGCCCCGTCACGTTCGCGCGCGCGGCGGCGCGGGCCTTGGCGCGGATGCGGATGCGCGGCAGATACCATCGGATCAGGGCGAAATAGACGCACATCCAGACCACCAGCAGCACCGCGATGCGCCAATCTATTGCGACCAGAAGGCCGATAGTGCCGAGGATGGTAATAACGGCATAGACAGCGGCGGAGATGACCTCCTGCACGATATTGACGAGGGCGGTGGCCGATTGCGCCTGTTTCTGGGCGATGCGGCCGGCGAAATCGTTGTCGAAGAATGTCACGTCATGGCCCAGGGTCCAGCGGTGCAGCCGAGACTGGATCAGCGGCGCGAGGTTCGGCGGCAAGACGATGCCGGAAAACGCGGCGGACAGTCCGAAGAAGAGTGGGCGGATAAGGATGTAGAAGCCGATATAGGCTGCGATCAACAGGGCGTTTTCGGCCAGGTAATTGGCACTGTCGCCCGTGGTGCTGTCGATCATCACGCCCAGAAACCAGGCGGAAGCGACCTCCATCAATCCGGCCATTCCCGAAAATGCGGCGGCCAGGAGGATCATGGGCCACGCGCCAGAAAGACACCATTGGATAAACGCCCAGAGCGTTTGCGGCGGCGGGCCGTCGGACGGGGCGAACGGCGGGATAAGTGTGCCGAGCCAAATGCCCGCCCGCTTGATCCAGCTCATTCCGCCGCCTCCTCTGAATTCGGCTCGAAGCCGATGAAGCCGCCGGATTGGCGTGCCCAGAAGCTCGCGTAGAGCCCGTTTTGGGCCAGAAGCGCGTTGTGGGTGCCATCTTCGACGATGCGACCGTCGTCTATAACCACGATCCGATCCATCCGGGCGATGGTGCTGAGGCGATGGGCGATGGCGATGACGCTCTTACCCTCCATCACGCCGTAGAGCGTGTTCTGGATCTGAGCCTCGACTTCGGAATCCAAGGCCGACGTCGCCTCATCCAGAACGAGGATCGGCGCGTCTTTCAGGATCACGCGAGCGAGGGTCACGCGCTGCCGTTGCCCGCCGGACAATTTCACACCCCGCTCACCCACGTGGGCGTCGTAGCCTTTGCGGCCCTGGGGATCCTCCAGATCGAGGATGAAATCATGGGCTTCGGCCCGGCGCGCGGCGGCCAGCATCTGCGCCTCGGTCGCGTCGGGGCGGCCGTAGAGGATGTTGTCGCGCACCGAGCGGTGCAACAGAGACGAGTCCTGCTGCACCATTCCGATCTGCTGGCGCAGACTGTCTTGCGTGACGTCCGCGATGTTTTGCCCGTCGATCAGGATGCGACCCGCCTCCGCGTCGTAGAACCGCAACAGGAGTTTCACGAGGGTCGATTTGCCCGCGCCGGAGCGGCCGACAAGGCCGACCTTCTCGCCCGGTTTGATCGTGAGGTTGAGGCCGTCAATACCGCCCGAGCCGCGCCCGTAATGGTGAGAGACGCCGTCGAACGTGATCTCACCCGCCGTGAAGTGCAGGGGTTGCGCGTCGGGTGCGTCGGTCAACTGTACCGGTTCCGTAATCGTCTCCATCCCTTCGGCCACGACGCCCAGTTCGCGGAAAAAGGTCGACAGCGCCCACATGATCCAGCCGGTCATCGCGTTGAGCCGCAGGGTCAGCGCGGTGGCGGCGGCGACCACCCCGACGGAGGCCGCGCCCTGCGACCAAAGCAGGATCGCCCAACCGACGACAGCCACGATCAGCAGCCCGTTGAGCGAGACCAACATGATGTCCATCATCGTGAAGATGCGCATTTCGCGCGCGATGGTCGTGCGGGTGTTTTCGACGCCGTCCTTGGCGTAGGCAAGCTCCATCTCGTGATGGGCGAACATCTTGACGGAATGGATGTTGGTGTAGCTGTCGACGATCCGACCCGTCAGTTCGGACCGCGCATCGGAGGCGGCCTTGGATGCGGGGCCGACACGGGCCATCGTCCAGCGCAGCAGCAGCGCGTAAAGCGCGAACCATGCCAGCAGAGGCAGGAGCAGCCGCGCGTCGGCCTGAAGCAAAAGGATCGCCGCGCCGACAAGGTAGGCAAGCGCGAAGGTGATCGCGTCGAAGAATTGAAACACCACCTCCCCCGCCGAACGGGGGGTCTGCATGATGCGGTTGGCGATCCGGCCGGCGAAGTCATTTTCGAAAAAGCCGACGGATTGGCGCAGCACCTGCTTGTGGCCACGCCAACGCGCCAGCGCGCCGAATTGCGGCAAGATGCCATTGTTGAGGAGCGCCACGTCGAACGCCTGCAATGCCGGACGCAGGAGCAGGATGAAGGCGGCGGCCAGAAAAAGCTCCATCCCGTAGTCAGCCAGAACGCGGGCGGGTTCCCCACCGCTCAGCAAATCCACGACGCGGCCCATGTACCAGATCAACCCGATCTCGACTGCGGCCACGACAACGGACATCACGGCAGTCACGGCGAAGAGGCCCTTGAACGGCTGCGAATAGTCCCAAAGGAACGGCCATAGACGGCGTGGAGGCTGATCCTGTTCCGGGTATTCGGTATAGGGATCGACCAGATTTTCGAATTTGCGAAACATGACATTTCCCGTGCCAGACGGGAGATATAGCGCGTGGTTCAGAGAAAGACCATGATAGCGGAAGCGGCGAGGCCGGTTGCCATGATACGTGCGAAGACGGTCCAGGCGCGCGGGGTCGTCAACAGGAGAGCGAGGAGGCTGCCGGCGAAGCTCCAGAACAGGCAGACGCCGAGGTTGATGGTCGAGAATGTCGCCCCGAGGCGAAGGGCTTCGCCCGCAGGCGAAAGGCCGCCGGGAAAGCCCGAAGCAGCAGCGATGGCGATGGCCCAGACCTTGGGATTGATCCATTGAAAGAGCGCGGCCTTGCCGATGCCCCAAGGCGCATCGGTGTCCTTTGCGTCGGCAGCGGAGGAGCGCCAGAGCGTCCACGCCATCCACAGGATCCAGGCCGCAGCGACGATCTTGAGCAAATGGGTCAGGCCCGGGGCGGCGGCGAGGAGCGCGCCGATGCCGAACCCGGTAAGCCCTGCGGTGATGCCGACGCCAAGGGCGACGCCAAGGACATGGGGCAGGGTGCGGGCAAACCCGAACCGCGCGCCCGAGGCCGTCAGGAGGATCACGTTGGGACCGGGGGAGAAGAGGCCGACAAAGACGAAGGCGAATAGCGGGTCCATATCAGGACAGAAGCTCCGCCTTGGTCAGGGTGAAATCGCTGTCGATCCAGCGCGATTCCAGCGCGCGGAGGTGCTGGCCCAGGGCGGGCCCGCTGAGGTGCGGAAGATCGGCAGCTTTGACGGGGAATGTCGCAGCAGCGCCTTTGGTGATGGCGTCGCGGACATCGGGCAGGGGCATCTCCTGTGCGGCGGCGCGCAGGGCGATGATGTCGGACGCGGCATCCGCGCCGTGGTGATAAGCAAGCGCGCCGGGTTGCGTGGTGGTGCCGATCTCCGCGCGGTAGAGCGCGACGGTTTTGGCGTCAGCCTTCGAGAGGCGGAGGTTGTCCGCGACCTCCGCCCCGCCGAGGCTGGCGAGCCGCGCGAGGGGGGATGCGGTATAGCCGCTGAGGATCGTCAGCATCCGCGACGACGCGCCGGGCAGGATCGTGGTGAGCACACCAGTTTGATCCATTGCGGCGATTGCGGGCGCGGGATCGGGCGCGCGGAGGAGTTTCAGGAGTTCGGTGCCGATCCGTTCCTTCGACAGGCGCGGGAGGCCCTGGAGGTTGGCGGCACAGGCGGCGAGCGCGTCGGCATCCATGCCGTGGGCGGGGTCTGCATACCAGGCATGAAACCGGAAGAAACGCAGGATGCGGAGGTAATCTTCGGTGATGCGCGCATCGGGATCGCCAATGAAACGGACGCGGCGGGTGGAGAGGTCGGGAAGGCCGGTGCCGTTGGGATCGAGAATGTCGCCTTCACGCGTGGCGTAGAGCGCGTTGATGGTGAAATCGCGTCTTGCCGCATCCTCCGCAATGTCGGTGGAAAAGGCGACCTGTGCGTGGCGGCCATCCGTCTCTATGTCGCGGCGCAGGGTCGTAATTTCGAACGATTTGTCGTGGGCGATCACGGTGACCGTGCCGTGGTCGATGCCCGTCGGGACGACTTTCAGCGATGCGGCCTCCACCGATGTGATCACATCGTGCGGGTGCGCATCGGTGCAGATGTCGATGTCATCGACCGCGCGCCCCAGAAGGCCGTCGCGCACGCACCCGCCAACGAACCACGCCCTGTGATCACAAAGCGCATCGAATACCGCGACGGTGCCGGGATGGGTGAGCCAATCCGCAGAAAGCCGCATCACGCCGCCCTGTCCGCGAGGGATTTGAGCATCCGTGCCGTGGCACCCCAGATGTAATAGGGGCCGTATGGCACGACATAGTATTCGCGGCGCATCCCGCGCCAACGTCGGCCCTCCACCGCGAAGTTTGAGGGCTCCATGACGAAGGCGAGCGGGACGCGGAAGACTTCCGCCACTTCGCCGGCCTCTGGGAGGGGATCAAAATCCGCCTCGATCCGGGCCAGCACAGGGGTCACGGAATAGCCCGTCACCGTCTCGTGCGGGGGTAATTCAGCCAGGATAGAGACATTTTCGGGGTCCAGCCCGATCTCTTCATGGGCTTCGCGCAAGGCGGCCTCTACCGGCGTTTCGTCCCCATCAAGCTTGCCGCCGGGAAAGGCGATCTGGCCAGGATGGTGTTTGAGGGTGGAGGCGCGTTTTGTCAGGATAACGTCATCGCCCAAAACACCGATCAGCACCGCGGCGGGGCGAAGTTTGCGCCCCTCGGGCAGGACAACGCCCGGGTTGAGGTCGTAATCCGACGATGGCCGCGCCGGGCGAACCTCCAGCGCGGCCATAAGGGTTTTCAGATCAACGGGGCGTCCCATCGACATCTTTCTCCGCTTCGAAGCCCAGGGTCAGGGGATCGAACACGTAATGGGCGCCGCAGAACTGGCAGTCGGCGGTCACATCACCTGCATCCGTGGTCATGTGTGCAATGTCCTTGGCCGAGTAGATCGACAGGCTTTGCCGCACGCGATCCTCCGAACAGGTACACCCGAAGGTCACGGGCTGCGCATCGAAGACACGCGGCTCCTCCTCATGGAAGAGGCGCACCAGCAGATCTGTGGGGGCGACGTGGGGTCCGATCAGCTCCATCTCGTCCGCCGTATCCAGAAGGATGTTGGCGCGGTTCCAATCCTCGCTCGCATCCTCGTCGACCAGATCATCCGCCGTCAGAAGCCCGTCATCACCGGTGCCGCCGCCCTGTGCCTCAAGCGCGGAATCCGGCATGATCTGGAGCATCACGCCGCCCGCGCGCCACGTGGCGTCCTGCCCCGGTTCGCGCGCCTCGCCATAGCTGAGCGAGAAGGAGGTCGGAAGCTGCTCGGATTGTGCAAAATACGCTTCCGCACAGGAGGCGAGAGACCCGCCGGCCAAGGGTGTAATCCCCTGATACGGTGTCATGTCCGGGCCCTGGTCGATCAGGATCGCGAAATAGCCTTTCCCAAGCTGCGGGAAGGCGGGGGCCGCGACGTCCAGACGCTCCTCATCGAAGGAGGCATAGGCGCGAATGCGCGCAGGCTCCCCCTCCGCCTCGGGGGCAAGGAAATCCGTGGCGATCAGGCGGATCGGTCCGTCGCTGCGCACTTGCAGGGACAGTTTCCACCGCAGCTTGATCGTTTGCCCGATCAGCGCCGTCAGAAGCGCCATTTCGGCCACCATCGCCTCCACCGGGGCGGGGTAATCGTGTTGGGCGAGGATGCGGTCCAACGTCGTGTCGAGCCGCGCCACGCGGCCCCTTATGTCGGAGCGGTCCAGCTGGAACGGCAAAACGGTGTCGTCCCACGCAATTTTTGCGGTCAGGGTCATGGGGTGATCCCCCTTTAATCAATTGGGAAGTCGATTTCATATAGGACGGGTCGGGGCAACACCAAACCCCCATCTGGCCGCAGTTCTGCCTTGCGTCTGCCGCATGGGATTGGGACATCTGACCCAAAGCAAGAATTGCAGGCTGCGACCGATGAAAATCCTTTTCGTGCACCAGAACTTCCCCGGTCAGTATCGGGAATTGTTCTCCTGGCTGCGAGCGCAAGGCGGGCACGACCTGGTTTTCCTGACCCAACGCAAGGACGTGCCGCCGCTGGAGGGGGCAAGGGTCGTCCAGTATAATTCGCACCACAAACCGGCGAAGAATGCCTATGCCCTGACCCAATATTGGGAGGAATGCACGGGGAACGGGTTCGGTTGTGCCCTGGCGGCGGAAAAGCTGAAAAAGGATGGATTCACGCCCGATATCATCCTTGGCCATGTCGGGTGGGGGGAATTGACCTTCCTCAAGCAGGTCTGGGCGGATGTGCCGATCATCGGGTATTTCGAGTATTACTTCCTGGCCCAGGGCGGATCGGTCGGGTTCGACCCGGAATTCCCGGCCAGCCCCCACGCGCCCTTCACCATGCATGCGCGCAATGCGGTCAACTTCGCCAATATCCAGACCGTCGACCAGGGCCATTCGCCCACGCGGTGGCAGCGCGACACGTTTCCCGAAGCCTTTCGCGAGAACATCTATGTCAAACATGATGGCATCCGCACCGACAAGCTGATCCCGGACCCGAAGGCTGAGGTGCCGCTTGGCCGTTTGAACCGATCGGTGACGCGCGAGGATGAGATCTTCACCTACATGGCGCGCAATATGGAGCCGACGCGCGGCTTCCACGTCTTCATGCGCGCGTTGCCCCATATTCTTGCCGCACGGCCCAAAGCACGCGCGCTGATCATCGGCGGATCGGACGTGTCCTACGGGAAGAAATCAGGCTCCGAAGGTGGTTACAGGGCCGAGATGGAGCGGGAAGTGGGCGACCGGGTAGATTGGTCCCGCGTGCATTTCCTGGGCCGGGTCCCGTTCGAGGATTACCAGAGGATCATCCAGATCAGCCGCTGCCATATCTACCTGACCGTGCCGTTCGTGTTGTCGTGGAGCCTGCTGGAAAGCATGTCCATGGGAGCGACCATCGTGGCCGCGGATGTCCCCCCGGTGCGCGAGGCGATCGAGCACGGGAAGACGGGGCTGCTGACCGATTTCTTCCAGCCGGAAATGCTGGCCCAGAAGGTCGTCGATGTGTTGGAGCGGCCCGGCACCTACGCCCATCTGGGCCCGGCGGCCCGTGCCCATGTGGTGGAGAATTACGATTTCACCAATGTCTGCCTGCCGGAGCATCTGCGCCAGATCAACAAGCTGGTGCCCAAGGCGAAGCGGATTGCGGTGCCGTAAGCGTTGCGGGGCGTCCGAAGGTGGTCAGTTGGTCGCGTTGTTGGCGGCGTTCACCAGCCCGAAGGCGGAACCGACAAGGCCGAAGATCGTCTGCACACCCGTCACCGGGCTTTCGGTCACCAGCACCAAATCGCCGGGATTGATGCGGAAGTTGCGGGCGGAGAACAGGCCGTCGGCATTCGTCAGGTCCAATGCGAACACAACGCGGGCCTGATCGGGTCCACGGGCATCGGGGCGCACGGCGGAATGGGGATATTCGCGCAGCACCAGAACGCCGCCGGGATTGCCCCTGCGGCCCTCCACCCCGCCGATGATGGAAATCGCGTCGAGCGCCGTCAGGTGGTCCTGCGGAAAGCGGTGCTGGTTCTGCTCCCCCGCCGCGCCGAGGGACAGGAAATAGCGGCGATCCTCCTCCACGATGACGCGGTCGCCGCCGTGCAGAAGCGTATCGAGGCCCGGTTCCGCGAAAAGCCGGTCGATGGACGTGCCATAGATCGAGCCGCCCCGGATCAGGCGGATTTGCGGGTTCTCCATCCCCTGCTGCACGCCGCCGCCATCGGCGATCAGGTTCAGAACGGTGTAGTTCCGGTCCGGCATCGGGAAGCGGCCCGCATTGTTCACGCCGCCCACCAGATCGACGGAATTCGCGCGACCCTGCACAAGCTCCAACTGGACTTGCGCCTGGGGGGCCACCAGATCGACACGGTCCTGCAATTCGACGCGGGCCAATTGCTCCGTCAGGCCCGCGACCTCCACGTTGCCGACATAGGGCACGAAGACGGTACCATCGGGGGCGACGGTCAGGGCTTCGATCACGGTGGACGGGTCGGAATTCGTCAGGAGACTGTCATTGTCGCTGTCCCAGACCGTGATCCGCAGCTGATCGCCCGTGCCGATCACGCTGGTGCGCGCGCCGCCTGACGTCGGAATCCATCCCAGGTGCCGGTTGCCGGTGCCGGGCCAGGCCGCGACGATGGGCAGAAACTCCCGCGTGACGGGGTAGACGGCGAAATCGGCAACCTCCCCGCTGGCGACTTCCACGACCTCACGCTCCACCGGGGCGGTACGGGGCAGGTTATCGCAGGCGGCGACCGCGAGGGTGGCCAGCACGCACAGGATGAGTTTGCCGAAAGCGGGCAGATGGGCCAACGTCGATGATCCCCCGAGATCGCGTTGCAAGCAGATGTTGCGGTGACGTTTGCAAGCCTCCCGCTGGCCCGTCAATCGCGGCGGAGGGTTTTGTGTGGCCAAGCGGTGCAAAATTACCAAAGCCGCAGGCAGGTGCTTTGCCTTTGACCAAGACCATGATCCATGGCAATGGCTTGGATCAATTCAGCGGCACCGGGCAGGGGAAACCGCGCATGACACAGCGCATCTTATTGACAGGCGGCGCAGGCTATATCGGATCGCATACCTACGTTGCCCTCGTCGAGGCGGGCTATGACGTCACGATCTTGGACAATTTTCAAAACGCAAACCGGTCCGTCATCGCGCGGCTGGAGGACCTGACCGGCCAGCCCGTGACCTTGGCCGAGGCAGATGTGCGCGACGCCACGACCCTTGCGAGCCTGTTCGCGGAACATGTGTTCGACGCGGTGGTGCATTTTGCGGCGTTGAAAGCGGTGGGTGAAAGCGTGGAGCGTCCGCTGGATTACTTCGACGTCAATATCAGCGGGCTCATCAACCTTCTGCGGGTGATGGATGCGGCGGGGTGCCGGAAGATCGTCTTTTCCTCGTCAGCGACCGTTTATGGCGTCCCCGATGAGACGCCCACACCGGAAACGGCGGAATTCCGGGCGATGAACCCCTATGGCCAGACCAAGATCAGTGGTGAGCAGATTCTGAACCAATTGGTCGCGGCCGATGATCGCTGGCAGATCGGCATATTGCGGTATTTCAACCCGGCGGGCGCCCATGAGAGCCACCTGATCGGGGAAGACCCGCGCGACACGCCCAACAACCTAATGCCGTTCATAGCCAAGGTCGCCGCCGGAGAGGTGGAGGAGCTTGAGGTGTTCGGAGATGATTACGACACGCAGGACGGCACCGGCGTGCGCGATTACATCCATGTCGACGACCTGGCACGCGGACATGTTCTGTCCGTCGCGGCCCTTCTTGAAGACGGGCAGAGCCACCTGGTGAACCTTGGCACTGGCGAGGGCCATTCGGTGATGGAGATGATTGCGGCTTACAAGCGCGCGTCGAACCGGGACATTCCCCACCGCGTGGTCGACCGGCGGGCGGGCGACGTGCCGATCTACGTGGCCAAGGCCGACAAGGCCGAGGAGGTCCTGGGCTTCCGAACAGAAAAAACGCTGGATGAGATGTGCGCATCCTCCTGGGCGTGGATCACCGGACCCCATAGCCAGGAAGACCCTGACGGAGAGGACAACACATGAGCCGCATGGCATTAATCACCGGCTCGGCCGGGTTCATCGGCTACCATCTGAGCGACCGGCTTCTGTCCGACGGATGGACGATTATCGGGCTGGACGCCCTCACGGATTATTACGACGTCAGCCTGAAGGAACGCCGCCAGGCGATGTTGCAGCAAAACGCGGGCTTCCACGCCGTGAACGCTCGGATCGAGACGCCCGGCGTCCTGCATGACCTGATGGAAAAGCACCGCCCGGACGCGGTCATACACCTGGCGGCACAGGCCGGGGTACGGTATTCCATCGACAATCCCGAAAGCTACGTCGAAGCGAACCTGATCGGCACCTTCCGCCTGTTGGAGGCGATGCGGGCCTTTCCGCCCGCGCATTCGCTGCTTGCCTCCACCTCCTCTGCCTACGGCGCCAACACGCAGATGCCCTATGCCGAGACGATGAAGGCGGACACGCAGATGTCGTTCTATGCGGCGACAAAGAAGTCGAACGAGGTGATGGCCCATTCCTATGCCCACCTGTACGATTTGCCGACGACGATGTTCCGGTTCTTCACTGTCTACGGGCCTTGGGGACGGCCGGACATGGCGCTGTTCAAGTTCACCAAGGCGATCCTCGAAGATCGGCCCATCGACGTCTACAACCACGGCGACATGGCGCGCGATTTCACTTATGTGACGGACCTTGTGGACGGGATCGTCCGTTTGATCGACGCGGTTCCCGGGCAGGACCCGTTGGACAATGACAGCCTGTCGCCGGTGGCCCCGCACCGGATCGTGAATATCGGCAATTCCAATTCCGTCCCGCTGCTTGATTACATCGCCGCGGTCGAGGAGGCGACGGGCCGCAAGGCGCAGATGAACATGATGGACATGCAGCCCGGCGATGTACCCGCGACCTGGGCCGATGCAAGCCTTTTGCAGGGATTGACGGGTTACAAGCCCAAGACGCCCGTGGCGGAGGGGGTGGCGCGGTTCGTGGAATGGTATCGCGACTATTACCAGGTTTGACGGCGAAAGGATCGACCCATGAAGATCACACGCGCATCCGACATGGCGGGCGGACCGGGACCGGCGGAGTATTTCACCGGGGACGTGACGATCACACCGCTCCACAAGGTGGAAGGACCGGAACGCGCCGGGGCCTTGCGGGTTCGCTTTGAGGCCGGGGCCAGAACGGCGTGGCACACCCATCCCCTTGGCCAGCTTCTGATCGTGACGGAGGGCGAAGGCTGGGTCCGGAAAGAGGGTGAGGCGAAACAGGTGATCCGCCCCGGCGACACAATCTGGTTCGAGGCGGGAGAGCGCCATTGGCACGGGGCCACCGCAACGTCCGCTATGGAGCATATCGCCGTGCAGGAGGCCGTTGATGGCAGCGCCGCGGATTGGGCCGAACATGTCGCGGATGCTGATTATCTGGGCTGAGGGCATTCCGCACGGCTTGACCGGACCGGCCCGGGTGACTCAGACAAACGCAGCAGATTGCCGCAAGGGAAGACGACGATGCGCATTACGATGATTGGCACAGGATACGTGGGCCTCGTCTCGGGCGTCTGTTTCTCGGATTTCGGGCATGACGTGATCTGCGTCGACAAGGACCCCGCCAAGATCGAGATGTTGCAGGCGGGCGAGGTGCCGATCTATGAGCCGGGCCTCGACGCGCTGATGGAAAAGAACGTGGAGGCCGGGCGGCTGTCCTTCACCACGGACCTTGCGCAGGCGGTGGACGGGGCGGATGCGGTCTTCATCGCCGTGGGCACGCCGACGCGACGCGGAGATGGACATGCGGACCTGACCTACGTGATGGCCGCGGCGGAAGAGGTTGCGAATGCGCTGACCGGCTACGCGGTGATCGTGACCAAATCCACCGTCCCCGTCGGCACCAACCGCAAGGTGAAACAGGTGGTGGCCAAGACTCGCCCCGATGCGGAATTCGACGTCGCCTCCAACCCCGAATTTCTGCGCGAAGGGGCGGCGATCGACGATTTCATGCGGCCCGACCGGGTTGTGGTGGGCGTCCAGACCGAGCGCGCGTCGGAAGTGATGGACGAAATCTATCGGCCGCTTTTCTTGCGGGATTTCCCGGTTGTCACGACCGATCTGGAAAGCGCGGAGATGATCAAATACGCGGCCAACGCGTTTCTTGCCACGAAGATCACCTTCATCAACGAGATTGCCGCGCTGTGCGAACGGGTGGGTGCGGACGTCAAGGAAGTGTCCAAGGGCATCGGCATGGACGGGCGCATCGGGAACAAGTTCCTCCATGCCGGGCCGGGCTATGGCGGGTCCTGTTTCCCCAAGGACACCACGGCCTTGGCGCGGATCGGGCAGGACCACGCGGTGCCGCAGAATATCGTGGAGACGGTGATCCGCGTGAATGACGACGTAAAACACCGGATGATCGAAAAGTTGCGCGACCTTTGTGACGGATCGTTCAACGGCAAGACCATCGCAATCTACGGAGTGACGTTCAAACCCAATACCGACGACATGCGCGACGCGCCGTCGCTGACCATCGTGCCGGCGCTTGTGGGTGGTGGCGCCAAAGTGCGGGTCGTGGACCCCCAGGGGCGGCGGGAAGGGGAAGACCTCTTGCCCGGCGTGATCTGGGCCGAGGACGCCTACAAAGCGGTGCAGAATGCCGACCTGGTCGTGATCCTGACGGAATGGAACGAGTTCCGTGCGCTGGATCTGAAGCGGATCGCGCGCAAGATGGCGACCCCGCGCATGGCCGACCTGCGCAATGTCTATAGCCCCAGGGATGCCAAGCGCGCGGGGTTCGAGGCCTATGCGGGCGTCGGGCGGTAGGGGCTGTCTGCGAATCGCGTAGCACGGCGCGGCGCGTCCGCGGCTGCGCAACAATCTTCCGTCGATTACAAAACGCCCCGAATCCTCACGGCGAAATCACGCCCGGAGTGGCCCGTTTCACCACCCCGTGACAAATCCGATCACGGACGCTCACCTGCCGGAGAGATGACTGAAATCCTCTGTCTCCGGCCCGGTTCCGGCCCATAGCGTCCGCTCAGGTCATCGGCATCACGTCGGCGACCGGGACACTCAACAAATGGGATAAACACAATGAAACGCCTTGCACTTGCCACCGCCCTGATCGCCTCCGTCGCCGCTCCGGCCTTCGCGGATGGACACACGACCGCCTTCGCCATCATGCATTTCAACATGAGCGAAGACAGCGCCAGCGACCGCCGCATGGTCCCCGTGGGGGAGCTGATGATGGCCGACCTGACGATGGACTCCACCCTGTCGGACGTCTTCCGTCAGCTGAACATGAGCGTGGAGACGATGTCCGACCTGCGGGGCGAGACGGGCTTCGTGACCGTCATCGCCTCCGATCCGGCCCATGGCGCGGAGATCTTTGAGCGCCTGCGCCTGCAATCGCTTGAAGACGAATAAGACCTTACCCAAGCGTGGAATGGCCCCTGCCGGATATGGCGGGGGCCTTTTCGTGTCAGGCCAGACCGGCGCGCAGGCAATCGTGGATATGCAGGATACCGAGGGGTCGTCTCTCCGCATCGACGACGAAAAGCGCGGTGATCTTGTTGCCCGACATCATCGCCATCGCTTCAGCCGCGAGGTCATCGGGCCCGATCACGCGGGGATTGCCGGTGGCGACCTGGCCCGCTTGCTGGTCGGTCAGGTGGGCGATGTTGCGGCGCAGGTCGCCGTCGGAGATCACGCCGATCAGTGCGCCCTCTTCGACCACGCCCGCGATCCCGAAGCTCTTCTCCGACATCACAATCAGCGTTTCGGCCATGGGCGTGCCCGACCGCACCAGCGGCAAGGCGTCGGGCCCGTGCATCAATTGCGCGACGGTGCTCAGTTGCGCCCCAAGTTTGCCGCCGGGATGGAAGGTCCGAAATTGCTCCGGCAGGAAACCGCGCCGTTCCATGACCGCGATGGCCAGCGCATCGCCCAGGGCCAGCGAAAGCGTGGTGGACGTGGTGGGGGCCATGCCAAGGGAGCAGGCTTCCTCCGCATCCGGGAGGGTCAGGCGAAAATCTGCGGCGCGCATAAGGGTGCTGTCGGGCCGTTTGGAGATTGCGGCCATCGGGATCGAGAAGCGTGCGACATGCGCCACGATGTCCCGAAGCTCCGTCGTTTCGCCGGAATTGGAGATCGCGATGACCAGATCGCCCGGCATGACCATGCCGAGATCACCGTGGCTGGCCTCGGCGGCATGGACGAAAGCGGACGGGGTCCCGGTGGAGGCAAAGGTGGCGCTGATCTTGCGCGCGATGTGGCCTGATTTGCCTATGCCGCACAGGATGATGCGGCCCTTGGTGGCAAGAATCGCCTCCGCCGCACGTTCGAAATCGTCCGGCAGAGCTTCCGCCAGGTCGCGGACGGCGCGTGCCTCCGTTCGCAGGACGCGCGCGCCGGTATCGCGCAGGGAATGGGTCGGGGTCTCAGCCATATGCGCCCTTTAGCCCAAGCGCCGTCCCTTGGCGAGAGGATTGGCTTTCCGCCCCGGCCCCACCATGGCAGAACGGCGCGACAGGAGAGCTTGCCCATGAACCGCCGTTTCGGATCCCCGCCAGAGCCCGATCGCGCCTATCCCCCGCGTCCGGGGGCCTACGTAATCATTGATGTGGGTGAGGGGCTGCTGGCGTCATTTCAGGAACGGCCCTACCCGGAATTGCAATTGCCGGGCGGCGGAATCGACCCGGGCGAAGGGGCCGTGGCGGCCCTGCACCGGGAAGTGCTGGAAGAGACCGGGTATCGCATCCACGCTTTGCGCCGCCTTGGCATGTGCCATCGCTTCACCTTCATGCCGGATTACGACCGTTACGCCCAAAAACAGTGTCACATCTACGCGGCTCGTCTTGGGCCGCGCGTGTCCGACCCGACGGAGCCGGGGCATACGGCCGTCTTCCTGTCGTGGGACGTTGCGCTGGACAAACTTGCGGTTGAGGGCGACCGACATTTCGTAGCGCGGTACTTGAACGGCGCGTAGCCGTCAGACACGGCCGTGGAATTCCACGAGAAGGGCCGAGAGATCGTCCGGAAACTCCGAGGTTTCCGCGAAATTGACAAGACCGGCGCGCAACGTCGCGAGGTAATCGGGGCCCCGGATGTCCGCCTGCCCTTTCATCATGCGGATCAGGCCGTCCTCATCCAGCATGATGTCGGCGGGGTTCGGGCATTCGGTGACGCCGTCGGAATAGAGCAGCACCCGGTCGCCCGGATTCAACCGCACGTCGAACGTGGCGAAGGGGACATCGGGGATCAGGCCGACGGGCATGCCACCGTCACCGACCATGTCGACCCGCCCATCGGCGCGCTGGATCATGGGGTGCGGATGCCCGGCCTGGGTCAGCCGCAACAGGCCGGTCTTCAGGTTCAGGAAGCCCAGGCACAGGGTGAAATAGCGATCGGTCTGCACCTCCGTCAGCATCAGCATGTTCAGCCGTTCCGCCGCGACGCCCGGATCAATCGGCTGCAGCGTGCCGTCCGGTTGACGGTGCAGGGCGATGTTCTGATCGGGGGACGCGTCCGACAACATGCCGGCGACGCGCGCCGCGATCATCGCCGACGCGACACCGTGGCCGGACACGTCGAGGCTGAACAGCCCGACCTCATCATCCGAGACGTTGAAATAGCCCACCATGTCCCCGCCGACATGTCCGCTTGCCTCCAGCAGGAGAGATATATCGGCCCCGTCGAAGCGCCGGTGCGTCTGTTGCAGGGAGGCCATCTGCAGCCGCCGCGCCTCATCCAGATCGCGGTCGATGGTGCCGTAGACCTCCTGCAGTTCATCGAGGGTGGTCTCCAAGAGCACGTTTTTCGACCGAAGCTCTCGCTGCATGGCAACGATACGGGCACCGGCGTTCATCCGTGCGTGGAGTTCCGGCGGACGGATCGGCTTGTTGAGGAAATCGTCGGCTCCCGCCTCCAGCCCTTCGGAAAGTGCGCCGCGTTCGCTTTTGGACGTCAGGAGAAGGATATAGGCATAGCTGTCGGTCACTTCCGCTCGCAGGCGGCGGCAGAATTCCGGGCCCGTCATTTCCGGCATCATCCAGTCGCACAGAATCAGCGAAATCTCCGGATCGCGCGCGATGCGCAGGGCGTCTACCGGATCGCCGGTGGGCACGGGGCGGTGGCCCCATTTGCGCAGAAAGGCGCAAGCGAGGTTGCGTTGCGCGGGACTGTCATCCAGCACCAGCACCTTGAGCGATGCCGCACCCAGCACCCCCCCAACGGGATCGGACGCCGCAACCTTCGTTTCCATTTTCGCCACGGCGCCTGTCTGCATTCGGGTATCCAAAACTCTTCTTCGCGCAGGTTTTGCAGGTATTCCCTTAACGGCGGGTGAAGGGGACAATTCGATGCGTTCGGGGGTGGGGCGGTAGCGGTTTCTTAAGGGGTTATCGCTTTGATCCGGGCGTGAGTTGGATCGGAGGCAGCGGGATGAGCGCCATTGACTGGGACCGCCTGAACGAATTGCGCAGCGACATCGGGGAGGAGGATTTCGCCGACGTCGCCATCCTGTTCGTGGCGGAATTGCAGGAAAGCCTCGATGGGCTGGACCCGGCAACGGCCAACGTCGCCGACTTTCACTTCGTGCGTGGATCGGCGGCCAATCTGGGGTTCACGGCACTGGTCGAAGCCTGCGCATCGGCTGAAACGGCCTGTCAGACGGGTGCGGCGCCGGATGTGGAAGCGGTTCGACGCGCGTTCGATGACGCCTTGGCGGAGGTGCGACCGACCGTGCCGGAGCTGGCTGACGCCGCCTGACATATGCCGCCTGACACACGCGGTGCGCCGCATTTCAGATCAGGAAGTCGGCGAGGATGTTGTCATCCGTGATGTCGCGGAACCCGAACCCGCGTGACGCCACGCGATCGCCCAGATCATCGAAGCTGCCCGCGCGCTCCGTCTCGATCCCGATCAGGACGGACCCGAAATTGCGGGAGTTCTTCTTGAGGTATTCGAATCGCGTAATGTTGTCCTCAGGGCCCAGAAGGTCGAGGAAATCGCGCAGCGCGCCGGGTCGTTGAGGCAGGCGCAGAATGAAGTATTTCTTGAGCCCCTGCCAATTCTGCGCCCGTTCTTTCACCTCCGGCAGACGCTCGAAATCGAAATTGCCCCCGGACGTGACGCATACGACCGTCTTGCCTGCGATCCGATCCGCGATGTCGTCGAGAACGTTGACCGACAAGGCACCGGCGGGTTCCAGAACGATCCCTTCCAGGTTCAGCATCTCCTGTATCGTCACGCAGATCCGGTTCTCGGGCGCGATCAGGACGTCGCCGGGGGGGATGTTCCGCAGCACCTCGAACGTGCGGTCCCCGATGCGCGCCACGGCGGCGCCGTCGACGAACGTATCGGTGATCTCGATCGTTTGCGGCGCACCGATCCGCAGGGCCGCCGTCAGACTTGCGCCACCCGCCGGTTCCACCAGCGTCGCACGCGTCGGCGCGTCCACTTCGCGCAGGTAGGACAGCATGCCCGCCGACAGGCCACCGCCCCCCACTGGCAGGACCAGATGATCGGGCGCGCGTCCCAATTGCTCCATCATTTCCACCGCGACGGAGGCTTGCCCCTCGATCACGTCGGAATCGTCGAAGGGAGACAGGAAATGCGCTCCCGCCTCCGCGCAATGGGCCTTGGCGGCGGCGAGGGTTTCATCGAAAAAATCGCCTTCCAGCACGATCTCCACCGCGTCGCCGCCGAAGGTGCGGGTCTTGAGAATCTTCTGCTCGGGCGTCGTGACGGGCATGAAGATCTGCCCGCGCACCCCGAAATGCGCGCAGACGAAGGCGACACCTTGCGCGTGGTTGCCCGCACTTGCGCAAACAAAATGCATCTGGCCCGGATCGGCCACCCGCACCTTGCGCATGGCGTTGAACGCACCGCGCAGCTTGTAGGATCGGACCGGGCTGAGGTCTTCGCGTTTGAGCCAGATGTCGGCCCCGTACCGCTCACTCAGATAGGCGTTCTTCAGCAGCGGCGTGGGCGGGAACACGTCGCGCAAGGCGTCGGTCGCGGCCCTTGATCTGGTGGCGAAATCGGTCATGCGTTCGGAGTGGCGCGTTTGGCGGAGCCTGTCCAGCGTTCAGTTCAGCTGCCGCCCTTCGACAAGATTGCCGTAAAGCGTGGTCATCAACGCCAGGTTCATCAATAGCTGCACCCAATACACCAACAATCCAACCCCCGCCGCCACAAGGGTCGGCCCGAAGGCCAGCGTGACGGCCTGGTTGATGAGGCCGAAGACCAAGGCCAGCACGATCACCGGCAACAGCAGCTGGCCAGACACCGGCGCGGTCACGCGCCAGCTTTCGCCGACACCCATCTTCTCCCCCACTGCTGCCGCGGGCAGGATCAGCCCGATGCGTACGGCGACCCAGCTGGCCCCGATTGCCAGACCCACCCCAAGCAGGACCGCGATTGCGATGTTTTGCAGGGCAAAGGTCACGATGGCGATGACGATGCCCATGACAAGCACGGCCCCGAACAACACCAAAAGAACCAGAAGCGAATTGCCGAAATAGTTGACGATCTGCGCCCCGCGCCATGGCGGCAAGACGCCGCTTGGGTATTCCTCAAGCAGCACGAAGCGGTGCCAGGACACGGCCGCCCACATCCAGCCGACGATTGCCGCGATAATCCCGATCGCAAGACCCAGCCCGTTGACCGGCGGCAAGATCACATCTCCCGGCTGCGCGAGCGGATCGGCCGGCTGCATGCTCTGTTCGATCAATTCGGGATTGGTCAGGAATATGATCGCCGCCGGAATCAGCACCAGTGCCAGCGTGATGCGCGCGGCTGCGCCCAGATTGCCCAGAACCTGCTGCACCACATGGCGCAAAACCTGATATCCGTAATCCATCGTGCCGCCCTTCGCTTGCTCACCCCCTGAAAACCCGGTATCGGCGCGACCGTCAACCACATCACGGACGGAGCGTTTCAGATGACTCACCCCAAGAAGGTCGTGCTTGCCTATTCCGGCGGCCTCGATACCTCGATCATCCTGAAATGGTTGCAGACGGAATATGGTTGCGAGGTCGTGACCTTCACCGCCGATCTTGGCCAGGGGGAGGAGTTGGAGCCTGCGCGGAAGAAGGCGGAACTGCTCGGCATCAAGTCCGAAAACATCTTCATCGAGGACGTGCGGGAGGAATTCGTCCGCGACTTCGTCTTTCCCATGTTCCGCGCCAACGCGCTTTACGAGGGATTGTACCTTCTGGGCACTTCTATCGCGCGCCCGCTGATTTCCAAACGGTTGGTGGAGATCGCGGCGGAAACCGGGGCGGATGCCGTCAGTCACGGGGCGACGGGCAAGGGCAATGACCAGGTCCGGTTCGAGCTGTGCGCCTATTCCCTCAACCCCGAGATCAAGGTGATCGCGCCTTGGCGGGAATGGGACCTGGGCAGCCGTACGAAGCTGATCGAATTCGCCGAAGCGCACCAGATCCCCATCGCTAAGGACAAGCGCGGCGAAGCGCCGTTCAGCGTCGATGCGAACCTCCTGCACACGTCTTCCGAGGGGAAGGTGTTGGAGAACCCCGCCGAGGAAGCGCCTGACTACGTCCTCCAGCGTATCACGCGCCCGGAGGATGCCCCCGACACGCCGGAGATGGTGGAAATCGGGTTCGAGCGGGGCGATGCGGTGTCGATCAACGGTGAGGCGATGAGCCCCGCGACGATCCTGACACGCCTCAACGAATTGGGTGGCAAGCACGGGATCGGTATCCTTGATCTGGTGGAAAACCGTTTCGTCGGCATGAAATCCCGCGGCATCTACGAGACGCCGGGCGGCACGATCCTTCTGGAGGCCCATCGCGGGATCGAGCAAATCACGCTCGACAGCGGAGCGGGGCACCTGAAAGACAGCATCATGCCGAAATACGCCGAGTTGATCTATAATGGCTTCTGGTTCTCACCGGAGCGAGAGATGTTGCAGGCCCTAATCGACAAGAGCCAGGAGCATGTGACCGGCACAGTCCGCCTGAAGCTCTACAAGGGCAGCGCACGGACCGTGGCGCGCTGGTCGGATCATTCGCTCTATTCCGAGGCGCATGTGACGTTTGAGGAGGATATGGGCGCTTATGACCAATCCGATGCGCAGGGTTTCATCCAGCTCAACGCGCTGCGCCTGAAGCTTCTGGCCGCCCGGAACCGCAAGTTCCGCGCCTGATCTCACGCCGCACCTGTCAGGTAGGTTTCTAGACCGGGCGGTTAGTCCTGTCCGGTTTCCGCACAATGGCGGCGGAAGGCGCGTTTGAGCATTTCCAGCTCATCGCGCAGCAGCGCCATCTCTCCCCGGATATCCTCATCCAGTGCCGTACCCGCCATCAACGTGATCCGGTCCAGCACTTCGCCCGTCGCGGTGGAGCGCAGGCCGATCACCTGCACCCCGTCGCTGAGGATATCGGCGGGCAGGTCGATGGCGACACGCTGCGCCCCGCTTTCCGTCGGATGCGGCGTGATCTGGGCCACCGCGATGATGCGGCCCTTGTGCAGCGCCTCAATCTCCGTCTGGCCTGCGCCGGTCAGGATGCCTTCGTAGCGGCCCGCTTGCAGGTCCCCGCATGTCAGAGTTTCCGCCATCTGCCCTGTCCCCTCAGAAATCTGCCCGTGGCGCGCGGAGCATGACCATGTCCCAAAGCGCCACACGGGTCATTTTCGGCCCTTCCACGATCAGGTCGAGCCATGCCTTTTCCAGCCGCTTTTCGTTGATCTTCGAATAGGCGAGATCGAATTCCGCCTGGCCCGTTTCGCCGTCGAATTCCACTTGGCGGACCAGTTGTTCCACGTTGGGACCGTGCTGGATGTTCAGGCGGGCGTAGATTTCGACCGGCTGTTCACGATCCGCCGTGATCCGCACCGACACGAAGTGGTTGCGGGTCAGGCCGACCAACGCCTCCGCCGGCAGATCCTGCACGAAAGACACGAACGACCCGTCGGAGCGGTAAACCTCCAGCACCAGTCCGAACTGCGCCCCGCGCACGGAGGTGGGCGCACGTTCCTGCCGCAAGCTCATCTCCGCGTAGGTGGCGTCGTGGAACAGCGTGATCCCTCCCGGCAGAGGTTGCGGAGAATTCAGGCCCACGACACCGCGGGGGCGCATTTCGCTGGTCCAGGGTGCCGGACGCACGGACCAGTCGCATTGGTCCGGGCGGTCGATCCCGTCGTCGCCAATGGTGCGGGCCTGCAATTCGGAGCGCGCCTTGGCCGCCATGTTGTCGAGGCGGTCGCGCATGCCCGTCATGTCCCCGCTCATCCGGCGCAGGTCACCGGAAGACAGGGTGGATGGGGATTTCAGGGCGCGCTGCCAACGCTTCAGCGTCTGGCCAAGGCCGAACCCGCCGAACATTCCTGGAAAATCCTGACCCATGGCAGCCTACTCCTCGCGTCCCCTCCGCATCCCCGGCCCCATCTTTAGCAGGTGTCTCTTGGCAAGCGGTTACTGGAATATCCTTCGGAACAGCCCCGCGCGGAAGAGGCCCCCCTCCGCTTCTTGCGCAGCCTGTGGCAGGTCTGCCGCGTTTGTCGCATCCGCGGGTTGCGCATTCGCCGCCCGCACGGCGCGCGCGAAGCGGTCGAGCGTGGTCAGGGCATCGGCATTGTCGACGTCCCGATCCTCCAGTGCCAGCACGCTCAGCGTTGCAAGGCGCGGGCCGATTTGCAGGTAGGCCCGCCAGTAATCCTGCGCGACGCCCGACAGCGCACCGGGGCTGGTATCGCGGGCATGCAGGAAGAACATGCCTTCCCGCGTCTGGGAGGCCAGGATTTCCACCTGATCCGCATCGCCCGACCTGCTGAGCAACGCGCGGCCGTCCTGCGACCGAAAGAACGCATCGAGGGCGGGCAGATTGCCGACCAGGTTCGTGCCGTCCGACGGGGCCGAGATGGCCGCCGTCAGGATCGCCGGGACATCCGGTTGCCGCGCACGGGCGTTGCCGGAGATGGCCGCGCAATTGCCCAACAGGACAAAGCCGGTATCACCCGTATCCCGGGTCGTGTCGGGATCGACGCAGAACCCGGGCGGTCCAGCTATTGTCACGGCATCGGTCGTGACCTGAACGTCGCGCGGCGCGCCGTCCAGATCCGCCCCGATGCCAAGGCATGCGGACAGAAGGCCCACAAGCCCCAGTGAAAGTGACGTCCGGAGAAGCGGCCTAGAGATCGGCGTAGACATGCTTTTCTTTGGCGCCGCCGGGATGGGTCACGGCACCGTAGCGCGCCTCGCCCACCAGTTGCGCGTATTTCCACAGCGCGCCGGAGGCATAGATCGTCTCGCGCGGGCCCGACCAGGATTTGCGGCGTTCGGCCAATTCCTCATCACTCAACGCCACGGACAATTCGCCGGTCAGCGCGTTGATCGTGATGACATCGCCATTCTGCAGCAGGCCGATGGGCCCGCCCACGGCTGCCTCCGGCCCGACATGCCCCACGCAGAAACCGCGCGTTGCGCCCGAGAAGCGGCCATCGGTGATCAACGCCACCTTCTTGCCCATACCCTGCCCCGACAAAGCGGCGGTCGTGGCCAGCATCTCGCGCATCCCCGGCCCGCCCTTGGGGCCTTCGTTGCGGATCACGATCACTTCGCCCGGCTCGTAGGAGCGCGCCTTCACGGCAGCGAAGGCGTCTTCTTCGCATTCAAACACGCGGGCGGGGCCGGTGAAGACCTGCTGCGCCTCATCCATGCCGGCGACCTTCACTATGGCACCTTCGGTGGCAAGATTGCCGCGCAGGCCCACGACGCCCCCTGTGGGGGTGATCGGGTTGGCGACGGTGTGGATGACGCGGCCATCCGCCTCCCCCTCGATCCGGTCAAGTGCCTCCCCCATGCTTTCACCATTGGCGGTCATGCAATCCTCGTGGATCAGACCGGCCTTGCGCAATTCCTTCATCACGACCGGCACGCCGCCCACCTCATAAAGGTCCTTTGCCACAAACTGGCCGCCCGGCTTCATGTCGACGAAATAGGGCGTGTCCTTGAAGATTTCGCACACGTCGAAGAGGTCGAAGTCGATCCCGGCCTCGTGGGCGATGGCGGGCAGGTGCAGGCCCGCATTGGTCGACCCGCCGGTGCAGGCCACGACACGTGCGGCGTTTTCCAGCGATTTGCGAGTCACAATGTCCCGCGCGCGGATGTTCTTTTCCAGAAGATTCATGACGGCGCGGCCCGAGGCTTCGCCGAACTCCTTGCGCCCCTCGTAGGGGGCGGGCAGGCCGGACGAATTCAGGAGCGCCAGGCCAATCGCCTCGGACACGCAGGCCATGGTGTTGGCGGTAAACTGCCCGCCGCAGGCCCCCGCGCTGGGGCAGGCCACACGTTCGAGGACGGCAAGCGCCTCTTCACTCAATTCACCGGACTGGAATTTGCCGACTGCTTCGAACATGTCCTGCACGGTCAGGTCGCGGGTGGCGAATTCCGCGGGCACATCGGCGCCTTCGGGCACCTTGCCGGGCAGGATCGTGCCGCCGTAGATGAAGACGGATGGCACGTTCAGGCGCACCATGGCCATCATCATGCCGGGCAGGGATTTATCACAGCCCGCAAGGCCGACGATGGCGTCGTAGCAATGGCCCCGCATGGTCAATTCGACCGTGTCGGTGATCGCATCGCGGCTGGCGAGGGAGGATCGCATCCCCTCATGCCCCATGGCGATCCCGTCCGTCACGGTGATGGTAGTGAATTCCCGGGGCGTTCCGGCGGCATCCTTGACGCCCTGTTTGACCGATTGCGCCTGCCAATTCAGTGCGATGTTGCACGGCGCGGCCTCGTTCCAGCAGGTCGCGACACCGACGAAGGGTTGGCCGATCTGCTCTTCCGTCAGGTCCATCGCGTAGAAATACGACCGGTGCGGCGCCCGTTCGGGGCCTTCGGTGACGTGGCGGCTCGGCAGTTTGGATTTGTCTGGCCGGTTTTGCAGCATGGCGTGGTTCCCCCCGGGTGGCATTGCGCGTTTGCAAGCGGGATAAAGCGGCCAGCCTGCGGGGGCAAGGGAGACGGCATTGCCGCCCTCCTGCGCGCGCGTCCGTCAGACAAGGGGCAGGCCGTCGGAGAGCAAAAGGTTCGCGTCCACCCTCTATCCACGCCGTGTGTCCGACCGCTCCAGATGCCCCCGGCAGCCAATTCGCGAGGTGTCGGAGTGATCCTGACCTCCGAGGCAAAATCCGTTGCCCCGTTGACGGCCCTCAAAGACCGATTGCTATAGCGTTGTGCCCTGGTTCTTCATCGGGTCGGTTTCGAATATAATCTATCCTCGCCAGAATGTTACGCGCTGGCTGCGAATTCCCCCGAGAACCGCGATTGAAGGCTTGGCGCACCCGCACTAAGCTGCGCTCAACCGCCGATCCAACAAGGCAGAGCGATGCAGTACACAGCCCATGACCCCTTCGTCGCGCCCGCTCGCGCGCGGCCCCAGATCTGGCGGATCATCATCGGCCTGATCATGGTTGCCGCCGTCTACGCCTTGGGCATTGCCGTTGTCTTCGGGGGGATTTTCGTGGCGGCCGGGCCCGATGGCGCGGAGCGCTGGATGGCGGAGATGATAAACGCCACCGGACCGACGGGAACGTTGCTGGTTCTGGCCACGTTCATCGGCATGGCCGTCGGGCCGATGGTTGCCGTCTCCGCGTTCCACGACCGGTCGCCCGCGACGCTGTTCGGGGCGATGCCGCGGACGGCTCGGCATTTTCTGATCGCGATGGTGGTCTGCGCGCTGGCCTACAGCCTGTCATTCCTGTTTCCAAATGACGTCACGATCAGCCCCAATCTCGAACGCAGCCTTTGGCTGTCGTTCCTGCCCCTCGCGCTGGTCGGTATCTTGTTGCAGACCGGGGCGGAGGAGATCCTGTTTCGCGGCTATCTCCAACAGCAGTTGGCCGCACGGTTCCGGTCCCCGATCCTGTGGATGGTCCTGCCCTCGGTCCTTTTCGCGGTCCTGCATTATCAGCCGGAGGTCATGGGCGACAACGCCATCTATATTGTGCTGGCGGCGGGGCTTTTCGGGCTACTTGCCGCCGACCTGACCGCCGTGACCGGGTCGCTTGGCGCGGCGTGGGGGTTCCACTTTGCCAACAATGTGGTCGCGATCTTGATCGTGGCGCTTGATGGGCCGCTGTCGGGTCTGGCGCTTTACACGGCGGATATCTCGGCCTCCGATGAAGCGATCCGTCCTCTGATCTTCCTGGATATGGGGACGACCGTGGCGACCTGGGTCCTTATCCGGCTGGCCGTCAAGCGGTGGTAGCCTGCGCGTCCGCCCAATCCGGATAGGCCGCCACGATCAGGTTCGCGCCCGCTTCCGACAGCGACAGATGGCGGGTGCGATGTCCGATGACCGCGATGTCGATCAGTCCCTTGCGATGCAGCGACGCCGCCGCCCTGCTGAGGGAGGATTGCTCCAGTTCAAGCAGCCCGGCCACGTCCCCCATGCGTCCGTTCTCCAGCCGACCCACCGCCACCAGCACTGCGAACTCGGTGGAGCGGATGCCATGTTTCGCGAGGGCCGCGTCATATGTCCGGCTTAATCGGCGCGCTTGCATCCGCGCATGGGTGGCGCGGCAGGAGGTGGCCACCTCTGCCACGATGTCGTTCAGCTCGCTCACGTCTCGCTCCAATGGGTATCGAGATATTGCGCGACGGTCACCTGCGGGGGAAGGTCGAATTCTTCCACCATGGTTGGTGCGTCCCAGCGGGGTTGATGGGTGGCGACAAAGCGCACGAGGCCAAGGACGTTCCCGGCAGGGGCTGAAAACGGACGCACCAGCAGCTGCGCGGTGGCCGCAAGCCAGCTTGGCATCGCGACAATCCGCACCCGACGCCCGGTTTTCCGCGAGAGCAGATCAGCCACGTCGCGCCATGTCAGCCATTCCGGGCCACCGGCTTCGATCACCCGGTTGAACGCCTTCTGCTTGCCGATCACACCCACCAGCATCCGCGCCACATCTTGCGTCGTGATGAAGGGTGCGCCATGGCCTGCGCCGCCGGGGGCGAGCATCACACCCCTGCGCTGCACAAGGTTTCCCGTCAGCGCCTGCCAGAGGCGCACGAACCCGAAACTGCGCCCCGTGGTCGCGAATGGGTTGCGGCCTGCCGCTTGCCCGGCCCCGGCCATGACCAACCAGACATCCGTGAACGCCGGATTACGCAGGATCGTATAGGCCAATCGGCTTCGCATCAGCAGCGCCTCGATGGTGCGTTTCGCGGCCAGCTCAGGGACTGCGCGTTCCAACGGATGGGCGGGAACCGAGGCCAGGATGAAGTGCCGAACGCCCGCCGCTTCCGCCTCTTCGATCAGGGCGCCGTAGCCGTCTCTTGCCATCTGCGGGATGCTCTGCGTGCGGCCCTGGGGGATGATCGCGTTGGCGGTGGCCACCACCACCTCAATGCCGTGCAACGCCCGGCGTAGGCTCTCCCGATCTGCGAGATCACCCAAGACCGGCTCGATGCCGGGGGCGTCGAAGGTCGTCCCTTCCCGGCGGACCATCGCGCGGACGGTGTGGCCCGCCTCTTGCGCGAACTGCGCCGCTTGGCTGCCGACATGTCCGGTCGCCCCGACCACAAGAACCTTCATTGCCCATTCCCCCTCACGAATCATGTATATACATTTATTGACCCGAAAGAGCGCGAATTGCAATTCCCCGCGGCAGGCAATATCTGGGCGTGTAGCTTACACCCTGTGGCCGAGGCGCCTATGAACTGGATCACCAACTACGTCCGCCCCCGGATCAACTCGATCTTCTCGCGCCGCGAGACGCCCGAGAACCTGTGGTCCAAGTGCGACGAATGCGGAACGATGCTGTTCCACCGCGAGCTCAGCGAAAACCTGAACGTTTGCACCAATTGCGGGCACCACATGGCGATTACGCCGCGCGATCGGTTCACGGCGTTGTTCGATAACGGCATCTTCACCGAGATCACGGTGCCAGAGCCGCTTGCCGATCCGCTGAAATTCCGGGACCAGAAACGGTATCCCGACCGTATGAAAGCCGCCCGCTCCCAAACCGGTGAAGCCGAGGCGATGCTGGTCGCCGAGGGCGAGATCGGGCGCACGCCGATCGTGGCGGCGGCGCAGGATTTCAGCTTCATGGGCGGGTCGATGGGCATGTTCGTGGGCAACGCGATCATCGCGGCGGCCGAGCGCGCGGTGCAGCTCAAGCGGCCCCTGATCCTCTTCTCTGCCGCAGGCGGCGCGCGTATGCAGGAAGGCATCCTGAGCCTGATGCAGATGCCGCGCACGACGGTTGCGGTCCAGATGCTGAAAGAGGCCAACCTGCCCTACATCGTCGTGCTGACGCATCCCACGACGGGCGGCGTCACTGCGTCCTATGCGATGCTTGGCGATGTCCATATCGCCGAGCCGAATGCCCTGATCTGCTTCGCCGGTCCCCGCGTGATCGAGCAGACGATCCGCGAAAAGCTGCCCGATGGGTTCCAGCGCGCCGAATACCTTCTGGATCACGGCATGCTGGATCGCGTCACCCCGCGTGGGGAGATGAAGGATGAGCTTGTCACTATCACGCGGATGCTCATGGGGATGCCGCCGCCGGTGAAGGGCGATCTGCCCGCGCCCGATGCCGTGGAAGACAACCAGGCGGACGCTGCTGCGGGCGTGGAGACACCGGGTGCTCCGACGACGGCGGATGCCGGGACGTCAGATGCCAAGCCGGATCGTGCCTGACCGCTGTATCGTCTGATCCACAGAAGTCCGCGGCCTTGCAGGCCCGTCCCCGCGAAGGACCGCTCCGATGACCCAAGCCACGTCCGACGCGCTGCTGGAACGGTTGATGACCCTGCACCCAAAGGTCATCGACCTCACGCTGGACCGCATGTGGCGCGTCCTCGCGGCATTGGATCATCCCGAAACGCGCATCCCACCCGTTATCCATATCGCCGGAACGAACGGCAAAGGGTCGACCCTTGCCATGATCCGGGCGGGGCTGGAGGGGGCGGGCCTGTCGGTTCACGCCTATACATCCCCCCATCTGGCGCGGTTCCACGAGCGCATCCGTGTGGCCGGTCAGTTGATTGACGAACAGGCTCTATCGCGCACGTTAGACACGTGCCTGCGGGCCAACGGCCCAGATCCGATCACCTATTTCGAGATTACGACCGCCGCGGCGTTCCAGGCGTTTTCCGAGGTGCCCGCGGACTACACGCTATTGGAGGTCGGCCTCGGCGGACGGTTGGATGCAACGAATGTCATAGATGCGCCCGCCCTGTGTGTGATCACACCCGTCGATCTGGACCATCAACAGTTCCTTGGCGATACGATTGAGGCGATAGCGGGTGAAAAGGCGGGGATCATCAAGCCGCGCGTGCCGGTCGTCATCGGTCCGCAGAAGGACGCCGCGCTGGAGGTGATCGAGCGCCGCGCCAGTGGCTTGTCCGCGCCGATCCTCGCCTATGGACAGCACTGGCACGTCACGACGGAACGCGAACGGCTGATCTTTCAGGACGAGACTGGGCTTCTGGACCTGCCCCTGCCTGCCCTTGCCGGGCCGCACCAGATCCAGAATGCGGGCATCGCCATCGCCGCCCTGCGGGCCTTGGGACGCGGCGACCCTGACGCCGCGATGACGAACGCCACTTGGCCCGCGCGGATGCAGCGCCTGCGCCACGGTCCGCTGACCCAAGCAAATCCCGGGGCGGAAATCTGGCTGGACGGGGGCCACAACCCCCATGCCGCCCGCGCGATTTCTGCGACGCTGGGTATCTTGCCAGATCGTCCCACCCACATGATCTGCGGGATGCTCAACACCAAGGACGTCGCGGGCTACATGGCGCCGCTGGCGCCCCATGCCACGCAATTGATCGCCGTTTCCATCCCCGGTCAGGCCGCGACCCTGGCGGCGGAGGCTACGGCAAGGGCGGCGCGTGCCGTCGGGATGTCCGCGACAACGGCGCTGGACGTGGAAACGGCTTTGGCCCGCATCACGGAAACAGACCCGAATGCGCGCGTCCTGATCTGCGGTTCCCTCTATCTTGCGGGCGAAATCCTCAAGACCAACGGGTGAAGGCGACGGCATGATATCCGCCGGTTGACCCCACGCGGCGCAGACTCCAATTTGCGCCCATGACACGCCTGATCCCCGCCGCCCTTGCGGCTCTGCTTGCCACGTACCCCGTCCACGCCGCGCAATTCCAGTTCTGCTGGGTCGGCGCGAACGGCTACACGATGGAAGGGCAGATCACGTTTCCCGATGCGTTGCTGGATACGGGCCTGATCACCGAGGCCGACGTCACCGATTTCCAGATCATCGGATTTCTCGACGGTGTGGCCATCGGGTCCTGGAGCCTTGATCAACTGACGCCGGAGACGTCGTGGCTGTTGCGGTTCGATACGACGAATTTGCAGTTTCCCACGGGCGGCATCCGATCCGCGAACAGCTACCAGGAATGGAATGCGAACGGGCGGGTGAACAATTGCGGGGCGGAGGGCGGCTTTGGCTGGAACGGCGGGAATTACGCGCAGGATGTATGCGTCGACAATGTCTGGGTCGAGGACAGTTCGATCGACCCCAATACGCCGCTTTTCGCGCAGCCCATGGATGTGCGGCTGATCTGCGAAACGACGGTACCGGTGAGCTGACTTGGAACATCCCGTCGATCTCGCCACCTGGCCCCGCGCGGCGCAGTTCCAATTCTTCCGCACGTACACGCGTCCCCATTTCGCGGTGACGTCGCGGATCGACGTGACGGACCTCATGCTGCGGCACAAGCCTGCCGGGACCTCCCCCTATCGGGCGAGCCTTTACGCCATCGGCGCGGGGATTCACGCGGTGCCGGAATTGCTGATGCGGTTTCGGGGCGATCGGGTGGTGCGCCATGACGCGGTGGAGCTGTCGATGACGGTGCCGACCAAGGCGGGCAGTTTCAACTATGCCTACGTGCCGTTTCACGCGGATTTCGCCACGTTCGATGCCCGGACGAAGGCGCTGATTGACGAGGCGGCGCAGAAAACGGACCTCGCCGCGAATTCCGGGGAGCGCGATGATCTGGCCTATCTGTCGTGCATGCCATGGCTTGATTACACGTCGCTCAGCAACGCGATGCCGGGGCCGGAGGATTGTATTCCCCGCGTCGGATGGGGGAAGATCACGCAGGTCGGCGCGCGGTTTTCCATGCCAATGACGTTGGAGGTTCACCACGCGCTTGCCGACGGGGCCCATGTCGGGGCCTATTTCGCCGCCGTTCAGGGGGCGATCAACACGCTCTAGGCGTGGTCTACGGACGCTATGTCTTGCGACCTTTGCCTGTGCCGAAGGGTTTCACCGGTGTTTCTCGGAACTGAACCGGCAGATCGTCGAACATTCCGCCCTCAGCCGCGCCCCAGTCGCGCATCCATGGCAAGGGATCGGCAATGGCGCTGCCCTGCCGCCACTCGAAATACCCAAGCGCACCTGCCGCCGGGATCGGATCGCAGGGCACCGGGTCGCGCAAGAGAAGACCGGCCTCTCCTCCGAACCAGGGGCTGTCGCTTTCGGTGATGATCTCCACCACCTCCACCGAGCCTATGATCGCGCGGCGGGGCAGCAGGTCGGGGCGCGGCGTGGCGACCCCATCCTTCGCCCACCGCCAGACAAGATATGCGTATTCGTCCTGCTTCATCCCGATTGCGGCATGGATCGCGATTCGACCCGGCTCCATACGGCCCGCACGGATAGACCCGAGGGATCGGTTCTCCACCTCCTTCCCGCCATGGATGATCGCCCAGGCAGAAGGTTGGCGCACGGAAAGGGCGATAGGTGGTAAGTCGGTCATGCGGAAGACGTAGCGCACGCGCATTTGCGTGACAGGTGGGCGCGGTCAGCTTTGCTCGTCGGTGGAGGCGGCCCAATCCGCCCCCTGCATCTCTCGCAATCGGCTGGCCGTCCGCTCGAACTCGAACGCGCCCGTGCCCTCGGTGTAAAGCGCCTCTGGCGCGGCCTCGGCGCTGGCGACAAGGCGGACGTGCCCTTCGTAGAGCGTGTCGATCAGGGTCACAAACCGTTTCGCCTCGTTGGCGCGGTCGCGATTCATCCGCGGAATATCCTCCAGCACAAGCAGCTTCACCGCACCGACAAGGGCCAGGTAATCCGCCGGGCCAAGGGGTTGGCCGCACAGCGTCTCGAACGGAACCCGCGCCTGCCCGGCCCAGAAGCGCGGGATCACCACGTCACGGCCCTTCACCTCTAGCGTCAGAACCTCTTCCTTGCCGCCGGTCAGGTCGCGCCAGATCAGGTCGATGGCGCGTTTCGCGCTGGCGTCGGCGGGGGTGAACCAGACCTGTTCTCCCGCCAGCCTGTCCTGCCGGTAATCGGTCATCGCGTCGAGCTGAAGGACCTCCAGCCGCTCCTCCAGCAATGCGATGAAGGGCAGGAAAAGCTGCCTGTTCAGCCCGTCCTTGTAGAGGTCGCGGGGATGGCGGTTCGACGTCGTGACCACCGTCACGCCCGCCTCGAACAGACGCTCGAACAGGCGACCCACGATCATGGCGTCGGCGATGTCGGTGATCTGCATCTCGTCGAAACACAGCAGTTTCAGATCGCGGGCGATACTTTCGGCCACCGGTTTGATCGCATCGTCCACGCCGGTTTTGCGCGCCTCGTGCAGGGCGGCCTGAACCTCCTGCATGAAGGCGTGGAAATGCACGCGCCGCTTGCCGGGGATCGAGGTGTGTTGGAAAAACATGTCCATCAACATGGATTTGCCGCGCCCGACCCCGCCCCACAGGTACAGGCCCAGTTTGCCGGTCGGCTCCGCCTTGCGGAATCGTGCCAGAAATCCTGTGCGGTCCGGCGCTTCTAGCTTTTCGCGCACCCGTTCCAACTGCTCCATGACCGCGCGCTGCTCCGGGTCCGGACGCAGAAGGCCTTCGGAAACGCGGGTGTCGTATAGGGCGGTCAGGTGTTGGGACATCGGGGCGATGTAAGGGGATTTCGCGCCGTGCCGCCACTGGAAAATGCACCGGTTCAGCCCTCGTTATGCGTCGGATCAGAACCTCTGATTTGACCCTCCCGCGACGCTCGGACATTCTTCACGGCGAAGCAGCGCGAGGGTGAGATGGACCGGAAAGACAACCTAGTGACGCCGGTCCTGATCGGCGGTTGCGCCATCATCCTCATCAGCTTTGCCGTGCGCTCCAGTTTCGGCCTGTTCCAGATCCCCATCGCCGATGAATTCGGTTGGCTGCGGGCCGAGTTCTCCATGGCCATCGCGATCCAGAACCTCGCCTGGGGGATCGGCCAACCGATCTTTGGCGCGATTGCCGAGAAATTCGGGGACCGCAAGGCCATCGTTCTAGGCGTCGCGCTTTATGTCATCGGTCTTGTCGTGTCGGCCTACGCGATCACGCCGGGACAGCATCAGCTTCTGGAAGTCCTTGTGGGCTTCGGCATCGCGGGCACCGGCTTCGGCGTGATCCTCGCCATGGTCGCGCGCGCCGCATCGGATGAAAACCGGTCGCTGACCCTTGGCATCGTGACGGCGGCAGGATCGGCAGGGCAGGTCGTGGGGCCGCCGGTGGTTGAGGCAATGCTGAGCGCATTCGCGTGGCAGACCGTGTTCCTGATCATGGCGGGGATCATTTTCACATCCATGATTTTCCTGCCTTTGCTGCGCGCGCCCGAGAAGCCGGAGGGGCCGGAGCTGGATGAGACTTTGGGCCAGATCCTTGGCAAGGCGTTCCGCGACCCGTCCTTCACGCTGATCTTCATCGGGTTCTTTTCCTGCGGCTATCAGCTTTCGTTCGTGACCGCCCATTTTCCTGCCTTCATCACCGAATATTGCGGCCCGATTGCGCCGGGTGGCGTGCTGCACACGATGGGGGTCACGACAACCTCCGCCCTGGGCGCATTGGCGATTGCATTGATCGGGTTGGCCAATATTGGCGGCACGCTTTACGCATCCTACTTGGGCAAGACCTATTCCAAGAAGAACCTGCTGGCATGGATCTACGTCGGGCGCACCATCGCGGCGGCGGTGTTCATCCTGCTGCCGATCACGCCGCTTTCGGTCATCATCTTCTCGGTCGTGATGGGCTCGCTTTGGCTGGCGACGGTGCCCCTGACCTCGGGCCTTGTCGGTTACATCTACGGCATGCGCTATATGGGGACGCTGTACGGTATCGTGTTTTTCAGCCACCAGCTTGGGTCCTTCGTGGGTGTCTGGCTGGGGGGCTTCATGTACGACATCTATGGCAATTACACCGTGGTCTGGTGGGTCGGGGTCGCGGTGGGCGCGCTCAGCGCCATCGTGCATCTACCGATCAAGGAAGTGCCCCTGCGACAGCGCGCGCAGGTCGCGGCCTAACGCGCCCGCACTGCGTCGAGGATATAGCGCGCCACCATAAGGTCCAGATGTGCACCGCCGCCATTCTTGCAGAGCGTAATCTCATCGTCGGAGTGCCGCTCGAACAACTCCATCTCATAATAATCGGCCACCACGTCGGATTCGAAAAACACCCCGTCTTCCAGCGGGATCTTCAGCTCTCCGATATGGCCGAATGTGGTGGCCCGGCTGTCCACGAAGACGCGCGACCGGCGCAGGCAATCGTCATCGGCTTCGCGCATGTCGGGCCGGTACGCGCCGACAAGGTCGATGTGCTGCCCGGGGCGAAGCCATTTGCCGGACAGGATCGGCTGCGTCGTCATGGTGCCGGTGCCGATGATATCGGCCTCCGCCACCGCCTCCTCCAGATCGCGGGCGACGTGCATGTCCGAAAACTCCCCGGCCAGTTTCGCGGCTTTCACAAGGCTACGGTTCCAGATGGAGTAGCGCGCGTTCGGGAAAGCGGCGGCGTAAGCCTCCCTCAGGGAGCGGGCGACATTGCCCGCACCGATCAGAAGAATGTTCTGCGCATCTGGTCGCGCCAGCTTGCGCGCCGCCAGAAGGCTGTCGCCCGCCGTTTTCCACTTCGTCAGGAGGTGAAAGTCGATGATCGCCTCAAGTGTGCCGTCCTTATCCGAGAACAGGCATACGCCGCCGTTGATTGCCGGTTTGCCAAGCTCCGTATTGCCGGGAAAGATTGTGGCGGTCTTCACCAATTGCCCCAGCCCGTCGATCCAGGCGCCCCGGCTCAACAGCGTGTCGTCGCCGCGGTAGAGGAAGGTGTCGCCGATTTCGGCCCTTGGCATCTTGTGACCGGCCTCGATCGCATCGCTCAAGGCGATCCAATCCAGCTTCTCCTCGGCCTCTGGTCCGATGAACATCATGGGCGCGTGTCCTCCTCATCCAACAGGCCCTCGCGGGTCAACCGATCTGCCCAACCTTGCGGTCCGTCGAACAGATGCGTCTGCCAGCCCCGCGCGGCGGCTGCCTCGATATTATCCAAGCGGTCGTCGGCGAACAGGAGGGTTCCGGGCTCTAGGCCGCAATCCGCCTCCACCATGGCATAGATTTGCGCATCGGGCTTCGTCACGCCCATATGGCCGGAAATGTAGGAGCGGTCGAATTCTGTCAGGAACGGGTAGACGGGCTTGGCGATCTCAAAGGTCTCGATCCCGAAATTCGACAGCGCGAACACCGGAACGCCGCGACGGCGCAAGGCCCGCAGGAGCGTAACCGAATGCGGAATAGTGGGGGAGGCCATGTGAAGCCAATCGTCGTGCCACCGCATGATCTCGTCCGCCCAATCGGGGTAGGCTGCCGCCGTCTCCCGCACCACGCGTTCGAAATTCTCACCCCGGTCCACGCGGTCGTTCATCGCGTGCAAATCGACCGCGTCGAACATTGCACGGCGACGATCCGCGCCGATCACCCGGTCGTAATGCCGCTCCGGCTGCCACTCGATCAGCACATTGCCGATGTCGAAGACGACCGCTTCGATGCCCATCAGACGGAGTAGAGGGCTTCGGCGTGGAAGGCGACGTGATCTTCCATGAAGCTGGAGACGAAGAAATAGGAATGGTCGTATCCCGGCTGCATCCGAAGCTGCATCGGCTGGCGGCGGGCGGCGGCGGCATGGGCCAGCGCCTCGGTCTTGAGCAGGTCGCCGAATTGGTCGTTGGTGCCGGTGTCGATCAGGATCGGTCCGTCGAAGCCCGCTGCATGCATCAACAATGTGGCGTCATGGGGCGCCCACGCCTCCTCATCCTCGCCGAGATAGGCGGAGAACTGTTTGCGGCCCCAATCGCTGTCGGTCGGGTTGCAGATGGGCGCAAAGGCGGAGACGGAGGTAAAGCGCCCCGGCAGCCGCATGGCGATGGTCAGCGCACCGTGCCCCCCCATGGAATGCCCGGTGATGGCCTGCCGCTCCATGTCGAGCGGGAAATCCTTGAACATAAGGGCCGGCAAATCCTCGGTGATGTAGTCCCACATCCGGAAATGCGACGCCCAGGGGTCTTGCGTGGCGTTGACGTAGAACCCCGCGCCCTGGCCCAGATCATAGGCCGGATCGTCGGCCACGCCCTCGCCCCGCGGCGACGTATCGGGGAAGACCAGCGCGATGCCTTGCTCCGCCGCCCAGGCCTGCGCGCCCGCCTTGTTCATGGCGTTTTCATGGGTGCAGGTCAGGCCGGACAGATACCAAAGAAGCGGCACGGGGCCATCGCGCGCCTCCTCCGGCAGGAACAGGCCGAAGGTCATGTCAGTTCCCGTGGCGTCGGAGGCATGGGTATAGACACCTTGTGTGCCGCCGAAGGCCCTGTTTTCGGAAATCGTTTCCATTGTGCATGCTCCCCCAGTGTTTTGCCTTGCCTAGCGCGGGCTTGGGCGAGGGCGCAAGAATCATGTGCCGGAAAGCGGGGCGAGCCAGGCGATCACGGCGGAAACCGTCAAAATGGACACAGCCGTGGAAATCAGGATCGCGGCAGAGACGCGTTGCGGGGCCACGCCGTAGTGCTGCGCAAGGATGTAGACGTTGCCCGCCACGGGCAGCGATGCCGCGGCGATCATCACCGCCGCGTCGTAATCCGGTACGTCGAAGAGGTAGAGCGCGGCGACGGCCACGGCGGCGGGGTGCAAAACCAGTTTGCAGAATGTCAGCCAACCCGCCACCGACATCCGTTCCGCCGACTTGCCCGCCAGCGATGCGCCGATCGCGAACAGCGCGCCGGGTGTGGCGGCCGCGCCCAGAATCGCGAGGAACTCATTGACCGGACCGGGGACCGCAAGGCCGGTATAGGACCATGCAAGGCCCAGGACGATGGAAACGATCATCGGGTTCTTCAACAGGCCAAGCCCCACCGTCCGCAGGACGCCAATGGACATGCGGCCATCGCGGCTGCCGGTGACAAGGATCACGATAAGACTGGAGAATACGATCAGGTCCACCGACAGAACCAGGATGACCGGACCTGCTGCGGCTTCCCCCAGAAGCACCACGAGCATCGGAATGCCCAGGAAGCCCACATTGCCGATGATGGCGCATTGCGCCTCGAACGCGGCTTCGGCCACGGGGCGTTTGCGGATCATGGCGACGGCCGTGGCCAGGATGTAGACCGCGATGCAGGCCGAAAGGTAGGCACCCACGAATTGCCAGTCGAAGATCTCTGACAGGGACAGGTTCGCGGCGAAACGGAACAGCATCGCCGACAGGGCGAAATAGAACACGAACTTGGTCAGATAGGCCGCCGCCTCGGACGTGAAAAAGCCGGTTCGACAGGCCTGGAACCCCAACGCGATCAGCGCGAAGAACGGCAATGTCTTGAGGAAGATCTCCAGCATCTCTCCGCGCTACGCCAAGGCGCGCGCCCTGTCCAGCGGCAGACCTGACCAAACGTCCAGCTTGCCGAAACTAAACTAAATAGTTTACAATAGGTGTCAGGAAGAGTGAGACGCCCAAACATGAACGCGGAAGCGCAGATCAAGAAAGGTCGGAAATACGACCAGGTCATCGCCGGTGCGCGCGCCGTTTTCATGCGCGAAGGGTTCGAGGGCGCGTCGGTGGACGAGATCGCCCGCGACGCCGGTGTGTCCAAGGCGACGCTCTACAGCTATTTCCCCGACAAGCAGCACCTGTTCCTGGAAGTGCTGCGACAGGAATGCGATGCCCAGTCGGAGGTGGAGGTGCTGTTCGAGCAGACGGGGCTGAGTGTGGAAGAAAAGCTCTGCGTGATCTGCAAGAAGCTCATCACCTTCTTTCTCAGCGATTTCGGGCAGGACATGTTCCGCGTTTGTGTCGCGGAGGCCAAGAGGTTCCCCGAATTGGGGGAGACCTTCTATAACAGCGGCCCCAAGCATTGGGGTGAGAAGATTGCCGGGTTCCTGTGCAGCGACAAGGCGCGGGCGGTGCTGGATATCGAGGATCCGCTGCTTGCCGCCGACCAATTGGCGCAGCTTTGCCGGACGGATCTGATGCTGAAAGTCATGTTCGGGATCGAGCGCGACCCGCCCGAGGACGAGTTGGACCGCATCGTGGATGAGGCCGTGCGCACCTTCCTCGCCCGCTATCGCCGCGCACCCTCGGCGATGGGCTAGGGCACACTGAACCTGTAATCACGGGAGGTCTCATCTTCCCGCATCCGAAGGTCGCGGACGCGGGCTTTCGTCAGCGCAGGTGGCCAAAAGGCCAGACCCGCAACATTCGTCCTGAGGATGCAAAGCTCCCACCGACCGGGATGCACATCGAAGATCAACGGCAGAACGCGCGTGCCAAGCCCGGTGCGGCGGTGGCCGGGATAGACACAGAACTCCGCCATCTCGAAATCAAGGTCCGGCTCCTCCGGATCTCGGACGAAGGCAAAGCCCGCAGGCGTGTCGTATCCGAAGAGGTAAGGAAAGCGCCGCGTGGGTTCCTGCCAGTAGTCGTTGAAATACGGGGCGGAGTTGGCCGGGTTTTGTCCAGGGACGATCTCCGCCATGTAGTCGGCATAGGCGCGCGCAAGTGTGGGCTTGTCGTGAACGGTCGCTGGCCAGATCGACAGGTCCATCAATCCAGACGGCGCACCAGCAATTGATTGCCTTGCCCCCGTTTGACCTCCAGCATTTTCAGGCTTTCCACCAGATCGCTCAACTTGCGTTTGCCATAGGTGCGCGTGTCGAAATCCGGGTTCGCGGCGGTCATGTACTGGCCCAGTTGGCCCAGGGAATACCAATCATCGTCCTGTTCGATCGCTTCCATAGCGCGGAAGATCAGGTCGCGCGCCTCGTTGAGGGAGGCGGTTTCTTTCTTCGGCTCCGACTTGGTGGCGGGCGTGCCCTTGGGCTGTTCGGGGATGATGTTCTCGATGAAGATGAACCGCTTGCAGGCTTTGCGAAACGCCTCGGGCGTTTTCTGCTGCCCGATGCCGTAGACGTCGAGGCCCTGTTCCCGAATGCGGCTGGCGAGCCGTGTGAAATCGCTGTCGGAGGAAACAAGAACGAAGCCGTCGAACCGGCCCGAATGCAGCACGTCCATCGCGTCGATCACCAGCGCGATGTCGGAGGCGTTCTTGCCGACCGTGTTGGCGGGTTGGTGAAACGGCACGATCCCGTATTCTGCCTGCACACCGGACCAACCCTTCATGTGGGTTGAGCTGAAGTCCCCGTAGATCCGCCGCACCGACGCCTCGCCGAAACGGGCAATCTCCTCGAAGATGGCCTGGGCGTGTTTGTGGGACGTGTTGTCGGCGTCGATCAGGACGGCAAGCAGCGGCGTATCGTTGGCCATGATAGGTCTCCTTCGGGCCGATATGTGACATAAGGCGACGGGAAGGGAAACGCGGATATCAGTCGGCGCAGGGGGCAGCCCCCGAAAGGCGCGCGGCAAGTGCCTCGGTCTCCTGCGCCGTGAAACTGCCGGTGACAACGACCGTTCCGCCGGGAATGACTTCCCGGACGACGGGGGCGGTCACGACCTCACCGCAAACACGCAACTCGATCCGCTCACCGATATGCTCGGCCGTTTCCGCCTCGAACCACGCCGCCATCGCGGGTGCGAATTGCAACGTCAGAAGCGGCTGGCCCGTGGATGGGTCGAAGCCCGGTTCCGCGCGCACCATGTCCGACGGCTGGACGAGCCTTGTGTCACTGGGGCTGGCGATTTCCAGCACGGCCGAGCCCTGCGCCGCGAGTGGCAATGGAAGCCCGAAGATCAGGATGAGGAGCGTAAGCGTGCGGATCATCAGATGGTCCTTTGCATGGCGAGCCGACGTCTAAACGAGGCTGCGGTACATCACGAGCGCGTCGACATAGCCATCGGCAGGGTGATGGAATGCATCGGGAAGGCGTCCGACGATGTCAAACCCCGCCTTTTCCCACGTGGCGACTGCACGGGTATTGGTGGCGACAACGAAGTTATATTGCATCGCGCGAAACCCCATCGCGCGGGCCTGGTCCAGCGAATGGCTCAACATGGCCCGGGCGATGCCCTGCCCGCGCGCGTCGGAGGCGGTAATGTAGCCGCAATTGCAGACGTGATCGCCGCCGCCGCCCTGATTGGCGCGGACGTAATACGTGCCAAGCGTCTGGCTGCCCCGCTCCGCAACGAATGTGGTCTTGCCGGGCGCGGTCCAATAGGCCACCGCGTCCGCCGCCGTGATATCGGGATCAACCGTATAGGTGTCACCCGCGCGGAAGACCGGCAGCAGAAGCTGCGACAGGGCCGACGCGTCCGCCGCCCCGGCCTGCCGGATCACGAGGGTCGCGGACATTCTTTACTTCAGGCCGCCCGAGGCGGGTGCGCCGCCGCCGGGCACGCCGTTGCCATCCACAACCTCGTCCCAGATGTCGCCAAGCCGGTCGGCAATGGCTTCACGGGAATCGCTGTCGTCGTCGTAATTGTAGACCACGAGGAAGGGGGCAACCGCCCCGCCTTCGTCCGCGCAGATGAACAGGCCGTCCACGTCTTCGCCGCGCAGGTCATAGCCGCCGATCGTCCAGTTGGACCGCCCCGTGAACCCGTCCCCGCCGAAGCGCTGGCGGTAGGTGTTGAACGTCGTCTCCGCGTAATTCATGCACGTGGCCCTGTCGGCGATGGAGGAGAAATCGGTGACGGTCCAGCCTTCGGCCTGTGCCACGTTGCCGGTCAGGGCGATTACGCCGAGGGTCAGGGAAAATGTCTTCTTCATCTATGTGGTCCTTTCAAGTCATTTGGTGGGGGCCATCACACGGCCGTTTGAATTGACATCTTTCATTCAGGTCCGGCCGCACCCGTCGGCGAAGCCGGACGATTGTTCGAGCATCTCGGTAAAGGAACACTCATGTGTAGACAAATAGACCCCGCCCCCGGGAGCGCCCGCGCCGACAAGATGGGTTTGCGTCATCCCGCGCAGTTCCCCGGGGGGCGAACTCGACGTGGAACAGGTCGTGGTCCGACATCGGCCTCGCGCGGTCCTAGTAGACGACAACGGACCGGATGGATTCCCCGCGATGCATTAGGTCGAAGCCCTCGTTGATATCGTCAAGCGCCAGCGTGTGCGTAATCATCGGGTCGATCTCGATCTTGCCGTCCATGTACCAATCCACGATCTGCGGCACATCCGTCCGGCCCCGTGCGCCGCCAAACGCGGTCCCGCGCCACGACCGACCGGTGACAAGCTGGAAGGGCCGTGTGCTGATCTCCGCCCCGGCGGGGGCCACGCCGATGATGATCGACTCGCCCCATCCCTTGTGCGCGGATTCCAGGGCAGCGCGCATCACGTCGACATTCCCCGTCGCATCGAAGGTGTAATCGGCACCGCCGCCGGTCAGTTCGACCAGATGACCCACCAGATCGCCTTTCACCTCGGACGGGTTCACGAAATCGGTCATGCCGAAATGCTTTGCCATCTCCACCTTGCCGGGGTTCAGATCGACGCCCACGATCTGGTCCGCGCCCGCAAGCCGGAGGCCTTGGATCACGTTCAACCCGATGCCGCCGAGGCCGAAGACGATTGCGCGTGATCCGATCTCGACCTTCGCGGTGTAGATCACTGCACCGATGCCGGTGGTCACACCGCAGCCGATGTAGCAGATCTTGTCGAACGGGGCGTCCTTGCGCACCTTGGCGAGGCTGATCTCGGGCAGGACCGTGTGGTTCGAAAACGTCGAGCAGCCCATGTAGTGCAGGATCGGCGTTCCATCGAGCATCGAGAAGCGCGAGGTGCCGTCGGGCATCAGCCCCTGGCCCTGGGTCGCGCGGACCTTCTGGCACAGGTTGGTTTTGGGATGCAGGCAATATTCGCATTCCCGGCACTCGGCGGTGTAAAGCGGGATCACGTGATCGCCTGGCTCAAGCGAGGTCACGCCGGGCCCGACTTCCAGGACGACGCCCGCGCCCTCATGGCCCAGGATCGCGGGAAACAGCCCCTCTGGGTCGGCACCCGATAGCGTGAATTCGTCGGTGTGGCAGATGCCGGTGGCCTTGATTTCAACCAGAACCTCCCCGGCTTTGGGGCCGTCCAGGTTCACGTCCATGATCTCGAGCGGTTTGCCCGCTTCAAGTGCTACTGCCGCGCGTGTTCGCATATTATCCAGTCCTCCCGCAGACTTGCTTTGATCGGAGACTGTGACAATCTGGGCGTCAAAGCAACGGAGGATAGCATGACCCGTTTCGCGTATTTGCCTGTCTTGTTCGTGATCGCCGCGTGTCAGCCGATCGAGCCCGGATTTGGTCCTGGCTTCGACGACCCGAACGCCTGCGGTGCCGAAGCCGTGCAGGGCCTCGTGGGCCAACCCCTTGCCGCGGCCAGCGGCGTCGCGGCCCCGGGGGGTGTGCGGCGGATCGGCCCGGGCGATGTGGTTACGACGGACTACAATCCGATGCGCATGAACATATCGCACGATGGCGCCACGATCACGCGCATCAGTTGCGGCTGACACAACATGGCAGGCTTTCCTTACCCTACGCGGTCGTGAGTGGTATTTCAGGGTTCCGCGGGCCATGACATTTCCAGATTTCGGATTTTGGAGATTTCACAATGACCCTTCGCACCACGGCTATTGCCGCCGCCCTTCTTCTTTCTCTCGCCCCCGCCGTTTCTGGCGCACAAACCATCGGCAACTTTGGCCCCGGCAGCACGCCCAATTTGGGTGCGCCGGTGATCAACCCGATCGGAGACAGTGGTTGGACCCCTGCGCCCGTGCTTCCCGTTCAGGGTCAGGATTGCGGCGCCCACCAGTACCAGGGCTTCGTGGGACAGCCCGTCGGCTCCATGATGTCGTTCGGGATCGCCGCGCGTTACTTCACCCCCGACAATCCGTATGGCACGCTGGACTTCCAGCCCCAGCGCCTGAACGTCAGCACGAATGCGAACTACATCATCGACCGCGTCTATTGCGGCTGACCCTTCCCTTGCGCCAGCGGGGCGCGTGGCGGACATTTGGTCCATGACACGCGCCCTGTTCCTTACGATGCTGTTTGCCTGCCCGCTGCCGGCCGGGGCCCATGATGGGGATTGCAATGCAAAGCAATGGCGCGGCTTTCTGGGGCAGACGCTCGTGCAATTGGAAACCGGCGCTGACCTGCCGCTGATCTTCCGCGTGATCTACCCCGACAGCCAGCGCGATGTCGCCCCGGATCCGGCCCGGCTGAACTTCGAAGTTGATGCCGCTGACGTGATCCGGGACGTGCATTGCGGCTGAGCCTTGCGCCGCCTCCCGATTCTCCCTATATCCCCCTCAACAGCGGCGCGGCTGGGTCACGATCCACCGCACCACCGACACTTTCAGCGGGCCGCACGGCCCGTTTTTTCGTTTTTGGGGCCGTGCAAAGAGGGATCTATGTCAGACCTGATTGCCAAGACATCAATGGACCGCCGCATGGCGGAAATACTCGTGCCCGTGATCGAAAATCTCGGGTTCGAAGTGGTGCGCATCCGCGTGATGGGCGGCAAGACGAACACGCTTCAGGTCATGGCCGAACGTCCCGATGGCGGGATCGAGGTGGATGAATGCGCGCAGATCTCGAACGCGATCTCCGTGGTTCTGGATGTCGAGGACCCGCTTGAGGATGCCTATGCGCTGGAAGTGTCCAGCCCCGGCATCGACCGGCCCCTGACCCGCCTGAAGGACTTCGAGACCTTCGAGGGCTATGAGGCGAAGATCGAGACGACGGACGTGATCGACGGCCGCCGCCGCTTCAAAGGCGTGCTGGCCGGCGTCGACGGGGACGATGTCTTGCTGAATATCGAGGAAGGGACGGTCGGTCTGAATTTCGACTGGCTTAGCGACGCGAAGCTGGTCCTGACCGACGAGTTGATCAAGGAGATGCTGAAGCAGCGAAAAGACGCCGGCATCATCGACGAAACGCAATTTGACGAGATCGAGGAAGACACCTCGAAGGCGGAGGACTAACAACATGGCCATCACATCAGCCAACCAGCTGGAGTTGCTGCAAACCGCGGAAGCGGTGGCGCGCGAGAAGATGATCGACCCGTCACTGGTCGTGGAAGCGATGGAAGAAAGCCTCGCCCGGGCCGCGAAGTCCCGCTACGGGTCCGAGCTGGACATCCGCGTTTCCATCGACCGCAAGACGGGCCGCGCCACCTTCACCCGTGTGCGCACCGTGACCGATCCGGAAATGCTGGAGAACGACAAGGCGGAGATGCTGCCCGACGAGGCGACCGCCCTGATCGCGGCGGAGCGTCCCGATGTCGTCGTCTTCAACGCCAAGTCCCACATCTATGACGAAGAGGGCGAGCTGGTCGAAACCCGCGACGTCAAGCGATTCGTACTGCGCGCGCCGACCGAGAACGACCGCATCCTGACCGAAGGCGTGGATCAGAACGTGGCCCCCGAACTGGGCGACATGATCGCCGACGAGGTGCCGCCCGTGGAAATGGGCCGGATCGCCGCGCAATCGGCCAAGCAGGTCATCTTGCAAAAGGTGCGCGAGGCCGAGCGGGATCGCCAATTCGAAGAATTCAAGGACCGCGTGGGCGAAATCATTAACGGCGTCGTCAAGCGCGAGGAATACGGCAACGTCATCGTCGACGTGGGCTCGGGCGAGGCACAACTGCGCCGGAACGAGAAGATTGGTCGCGAAGCCTATCGCAACGGCGACCGCATCCGCTGCTACATCAAAGATGTGCGCCGCGAAAACCGAGGCCACCAGATCTTCCTGTCGCGCACGGCGCCCGAATTCATGCGTGAGCTGTTCAAGATGGAAGTGCCGGAGATCTATGACGGCATCATCGAGATCAAGGCCGTCGCCCGCGATCCCGGCTCCCGCGCCAAAATCGCCGTCATCTCCTACGACAACGGCATCGACCCCGTTGGTGCCTGCGTGGGTATGCGCGGCTCTCGCGTGCAGGCGGTCGTGAACGAGTTGCAGGGGGAGAAGATCGACATCATCCCGTGGAACGAGGACGCGCCGACGTTCCTGGTGAACGCGCTTCAGCCCGCCGAAGTCTCCAAGGTGGTTCTCGACGAGGACGCCGGAAAGATCGAAGTCGTGGTCCCGGATGAGCAGCTTTCGCTTGCCATCGGCCGTCGCGGTCAGAACGTGCGTCTGGCCTCCCAATTGACGAACCTCGACATCGACATCCTGACGGAGGAGGAGGAATCCAAGCGTCGTCAGGCCGAGTTCGAAGAGCGCACGGGCCTGTTCATGGAAACGCTCGACCTCGACGAATTCTTCGCGCAGCTTCTGGTGTCTGAGGGCTTCACCGCGCTGGAAGAGGTCGCCTATGTCGAAGTGGACGAGCTTCTGGTCATAGACGGCGTGGACGAGGATACCGCCAACGAGCTTCAGGCCCGCGCCCGCGACTACCTCGAAGAGCAGAACAAGAAGGCGCTGGAGAAGGCGCGTGAGCTTGGCGTTGAGGATAGCCTCATTGAATTTGAGGGCCTCACGCCCCAAATGTTGGTGGCCTTGGGCGAAGATGGCGTGAAGACGCTGGACGATTTCGGCACCTGCGCCGATTGGGAGCTTGCCGGCGGTTGGACGACCGAAGGCGGTGAGCGGATCAAGGATGACGGCCTTCTGGAACCCTTCGACGTGTCGCTTGAGGAAGCGCAGAACATGGTCATGACGGCCCGCCTGCAATTGGGCTGGGTCACGATCGAGGAGCTTGAGGCGCAGGCCGCGGCGGAAGCCGAAGCCGCAAGCGAGGAGCGGGTGGAGGGCTAACGCCCTCTTGCCCGGCGCGCGCCCATGAGCCGCGGTGGCCGACATAAGGACCGAAGCGACGGTCCCGAACGCAAGTGCATCGCCACGGGCGAGGTGACCCCCAAACGGGGGCTGATCCGGTTCGTGGTGGCACCTGACGGGCAAATCGCGCCGGATATCCTGGAACGGTTGCCGGGCCGCGGTATCTGGGTCAGCGCGGATCGCGCGGCGCTTGAACGTGCGGTGAAGAAAAACCTCTTCTCCCGCGCGGCCAAGCAACCGGTGCAGGTGCCCGAGGATCTGGTGGACCGGGTCGAAGCCGCCCTGGCCCGCCGCGTCACCGACCTGATCGCGATGGCCCGCAAGGGCGGCCACGCGGTTGCCGGGTTCGAGAAAGTGAAAGACTGGCTCGCCACGAAACAGGTTGGCGTGCTGCTTCAGGCCTCTGACGGGTCTGAGCGCGGAAAATCGAAACTGTGGACCCCGGAAGGGGCCCGATATTTTGGCATTCTCACCGCCCAGGAATTGGGTTTGGCATTCGGTCGCCAAAGTGTGATACATGGCGCGCTTGCCGCTGGTGGACTCGCCCCCCGTGTTGTAGAGGGGGCCGCGAAACTCCAGGGACTGCGTGTAGCAGACGGTGGCCAGACCACCGGGAAGGACGAACGGAACGCATGAGCGATCAGGACGGAAAGAAACCCCTTGGCCTCTCGGGTGGGGCACGATCAGGCCGCGTGAACCAGAGCTTCTCGCGCGGGCGGACGAAGTCCGTGGTGGTAGAGACCAAGCGGAAACGCGTGATGGTGCCGAAACCCGGCGCCCCTTCGGCGGCTGCGCAAAACGCCGAAGGCGGCAAACGGGACAAGTCGGTCCCCGACGCGGAGATGGAGCGTCGCCTGAAGGCGTTGCAGAACGCCAAGGCACGCGAGGTCGAAGAGGCCGAAGAACGTGTGAAGGCCGAACGCGAGCGTGAAGAAGAACGCAATCGCCGCCGTGCCGAGGCCGAGGCCAAGGAACGCGAAGAGCGCGAGCGTGAAGAGGCGCTGAAAGCCAAGGCCGAAGAAGACGAACGCCGCAAGGCCGAGGATGAGGCACGCCGCAACGCACCGCCGCCCGAAGCCGTTGACCCGACCGCCGCTGCCGCACCGGCCGCCGCAGGTCCGCGCGGAGGTGGCAAGGCCGCCCCGTCGCGGCGCGAGCCCGAACGGGATAACAAGCGCAATGAGCGTGGCCGTGCCAATGACGGTGGCGGACGCCGCTCCGGCAAGCTGACCGTCAACCAGGCGATGTCCGGTGGCGAGGGCGGGCGTCAGCGCTCCATGGCGGCCATGAAGCGCAAGCAGGAACGCCAGCGCCAGAAGGCGATGGGCGGCCCCGTGGACCGCGAAAAGGTCATCCGCGACGTGCAGGTGCCCGAGACGATCATCGTCTCCGAACTGGCCAACCGCATGTCCGAACGGGTCGCCGACGTCGTGAAGGCGTTGATGAACAACGGTATGATGATCACCCAGAACCAGCCGATCGACGCCGATACGGCGGAACTGATCGTGGAGGAATTCGGCCACCGCGTGCAGCGTGTGTCGGATGCCGACGTGGAGGACGTGATCGCCGCGGTCGAGGATGCGCCGGAAGATCTGGTTCCGCGTCCCCCGGTCATCACGATCATGGGCCATGTCGACCACGGCAAGACCTCGCTTCTGGACAAGATCCGCCAGGCGAATGTCGTGTCCGGCGAAGCCGGTGGCATCACCCAGCATATCGGCGCTTACCAGGTGACGACGGAATCCGGCGCGGTTCTGTCCTTCCTCGACACGCCCGGCCACGCGGCTTTCACCTCCATGCGGGCCCGGGGCGCGCAGGTGACGGATATTGTGGTCCTGGTGGTTGCAGCCGATGACGCGGTCATGCCCCAGACGGTGGAGGCGATTGCCCACGCCAAGGCGGCCGATGTGCCGATGATCGTGGCGATCAACAAGATCGACCGCCCCGCCGCGGATCCCCAGAAAGTCCGGACCGACCTGCTGCAACACGAGGTGATCGTGGAAGCGATGTCGGGCGAAGTGCAGGATGTCGAAGTCTCCGCCATGACCGGCGATGGCTTGCCGGAATTGTTGGAGGCCATCGCGCTTCAGGCGGAATTGCTGGAACTCAAGGCCAATCCGAAACGCGCCGCCCAAGGCGCCGTGATCGAGGCGCAGCTGGATGTGGGCCGGGGCCCCGTCGCAACCGTGCTGGTGGAAAACGGCACGCTCAAGCAGGGCGATATCTTCGTCGTGGGCGAGCAATGGGGCAAGGTTCGTGCCTTGGTCAACGACCAGGGCGACCGCGTACAGGAAGCCGGTCCCTCGGTTCCGGTCGAGGTGCTCGGCCTGAACGGCACGCCGGAGGCCGGTGACGTCCTCAATGTCGTCGAAACCGAAGCCCAGGCGCGCGAAATCGCGGAATACCGTGAGCAGGCCGCCAAGGACAAACGCGCCGCTGCCGGTGCTGCAACCACGCTCGATCAGCTTCTGGCCAACGCCAAGGCCGATGAGAACGTGGCGGAGTTGCAGATCGTGGTGAAAGCGGACGTCCAGGGCTCCGCCGAAGCGATTGTCCAGGCGCTTGAGAAGATCGGCAATGACGAGGTGCGCGTGCGGGTCCTGCATTACGGTGTGGGCGCGATCACGGAATCGGATATCGGCCTGGCCGAAGCGTCCGGCACCCCGGTCATCGGCTTCAATGTCCGGGCCAACGCGCCCGCGCGCAACAGCGCCAACCAGAAGGGCGTGGAAATCCGGTATTACTCCGTGATCTACGATCTTGTGGATGACGTAAAAGCCGCCGCATCGGGCCTTCTGGGCGCGGAGATCCGCGAGAACTTCATCGGCTACGCCACCATCAAGGAGGTCTTCAAGGTCTCCGGTGTGGGCAACGTGGCCGGGTGTCTGGTCACCGAAGGGGTGGCGCGCCGCTCCGCCGGGGTGCGTCTGCTGCGCGACGACGTCGTGATCCACGAAGGGACGCTGAAGACCCTCAAACGCTTCAAGGATGAAGTGAAAGAGGTTCAGTCCGGTCAGGAATGCGGCATGGCCTTCGAGAATTACGAAGACATCCGCCCCGATGACGTGATCGAAATCTTCGAACGGGAAGAGGTCGAGCGGTCCCTGACCTGACCTTTCCCCGAACCGAATTGAAAAGGGCGTCCAACCGGGCGCCCTTTTTCGTATTCCCCCCCAACGCAGACACCCCCCGCCACTATGGCGAGGGGCATCCGGAGAGAGAGCGGGAAGCTCTATCTGGTGGCGATCACTCGTCTTCGAGCGATGCGGCGCGCAGGCGGTCGAAGATGTCGGCGCCGTGGGCGGGGGTGCCGTTGACGAGCGTCGCGCCGTTCAGGCCGCGCAGGTCGGAGGGCGTGTCCTGGGACGCGTTGACGACGTCGAACGCGGTGCCGAGCGCGCCGGTCGATGCCACGCGGGAGGTGTTCTCACCCGACGGTGCGAAGCGCAGGTCAGAGGTGCTTTCGGCGGATTGGTTGAAGTGGTCGAACGCGAAGATGGAAGCGGCGGATTGGGCGAAGGCCGGAGCGGCGACGGTGGCGGCAACGGCGGCGATGAGTGCGATCTTTTTCATTTTCTCTATCCTTTTGAGTGTGTTGGGGCCGTGTGTTTTGGTGGCCCCTGGTTTGGTGTGTCTCTCTGGCGAACCTCTGTGGCTCGTCGATGGAATGAATATGCGGGGGGTGGCGCTCTCAATCCAGACACGGAAGCGCGAGAATCCGGTAATATTGGTGCGCATGTGCACACAACCCGCTCGAAACGCACGGAGCCCACGGATGCGTGAGCCCCCGGTCTCGGTGCCGTGAGAATTCCGGCGTTTGGCTGAAATATTCTGGGGTCGGGCGGATGCGGTCGCCGAGCTTGGGGCGGCTTCGGGGGGGAATCGCCGGACCTAAGCCTGTCCGGCAGCCTCTTCCGGGTTCAGGCGCCAGACCGACAGGTTCAGCGCGCCCGCCACCGTGACCCACACCACGTACGGCACCATCAGCCATCCGGCCAGGGCGTCATGGGCAAAGAAGGACAGCATCGTCCCGAACACGGCCAGCCAGAGGAACACCAGCGCGACCATCCCGCCGCGTATCCGTTGCAACCCGAAGAAGACCGGCGTCCAAAGTGCGTTCAGCGCGATTTGCAGCGCCCAGAACGCCATCGCATGGGCATTGTCGTCGCGCACCGCGATGCGCGTGGCCGCATAGGCCGACGCGATGTAGAGGGTTGTCCAGGCAATCGGGAACAGCCAATCGGGTGGTGTCCAACTGGGCTTGTTCAGGGCGCGATACCACTCCCCCGGCGGAAACAGGGATCCCGTGGCCGCGGCTGCGCCGCACGCGCACAGGAATAAGGCGAAGACAGACCAATCCATGATGTCGCGCTAACCTTCCAACTTCCCGTCGCCGATCCGAAGACCGTAACACATCGCGACGGGATTACTGCACCAATCGCTCGCTCATGCCGATTGTCGGCAATTCACCGGTCAATTGCGCCTCGTAGATCGGCAAGCTCTCGATCACGCGCATGATGTAATTGCGTGTCTCGGAAAACGGCACGTCCTCGATCCAGTCGATCACGTCATCGGCGCGGCGCGGATCGCCGAACCGTTCCAGCCACTGACGCACGCGCCCGGGCCCGGCATTGTAGCCGACGGCGACCAGAACCGGGTTGCCGTCATAGGCCTCGATCAACCCGCGAATGTAGTTGGAGCCGAGGAGCACGTTGTAGGCCGGATCATTGCTGAGCCGGGAGAGGGAGAAGTCGATGCCCAGATCGCCCGCGGAATCCCGCCCCGTGCCCGGCATAACCTGCATCAGGCCGATGGCCCCGGCGCCCGACACGACGACCGGGTCGAACTCGCTTTCGCGCCGCGCGATGGACAGGGCAAGGGCGCGCGGGATCGGCAGCTCCACATCCTCCAAGTCCGCAAGGGGGTAATAGGCGCGGATGATCTGGTGGCCGGATTGCGCGGCGCGCTTCGCGACGAGCAGGGCGAAGTGCGGCTCGTCCAGTTCCAGCATCAGATCACCCATCAGCCCGGCTTCCCGTTCATCCAGACGTTCGGTGATGTGGGTGAAGAACCGCTCCGCCAGATTGCGTTGCCCGGCCTCGTAAAGAAGCATCGCGGCGTGGAAGACGGGCAGGTCCACGAAACTGGCGGTTTCCCATTCGCCGTAATCCCGGTCGCCGAGGAACGCTGCATCGACCGGCAGGCCGCCCCGTTCCTGGGCAAGTTGACCGTAGAAGCTGGATTGGTACTGCGCGCCAAGGGAATACGCCTCTGCCGCCCGGTCGGCATTGCCCGCCGCCTCATGCGCGCGCCCGAGCCAGTAGCCCGCCCGCCCGACCGAGATCGGGGAAAAGACCACTTCCCGAAAATCCTGGAAATGTCCGACGGCGACCTCCGCCCGGCCAAGTTGCAGGGCGCAATACCCGGCCAGCCATTCCAGATCCGCAAAACGCAGGTAATCATCGACAGGATCGATACGGTGGTTCGCGGCATAATCGTAGCATGTGGCGTGGTCGCCTTCGCGCATCACGTCACGGGCAAGATCCGCGCGGCGGCGGCCCCATTCGGCGGGGCGTCCAAGGCTCTCGGCAGATACGGATCGGGCCTGCAGCAATTCCCCTGCCGTGTCCCAAAGCCCTTCGCGCACCCGCCAGATGAACCTCTCATAGGCAAGGCCCGGATCATCTTGAAGCTCTGCTGGGACCGCGTCGATCAGGCCGTTCACGTTCGGCCCCCGCGCGCGGAGCGTCAGGCGCGCCTCGGCCAGGGCCGCCCACCCTTCGGGGACGAGGCCGAACATGGCCCGCGCACGATCCTCTGCATTCTCCCAAAGAAGGTGATCCAGCCGCGCGATATGATGGTCCTGTGTGAGGATATCGCCATAGGCACGGTTCAGCGCCTGCGCGTCGGTTCCGATCATCACCAGATTGGTCCAGGCGTAGATGACGATCGCCTCGGCGGTGGCGCGATCCCCGGTTTCCTCCAGCGCCCGGGCCAGCGCCAGCGCGCCCGCACCGGTCTGGGGCAGATCATCGTTGAAGTAGTCGAGCACGTTTTGCGGATCACCGCCTTCGGGGATCGACGGCTCCCCCTGGCGTCGCAGATATGGCAGGCCGGGCCAGTCGGGATTGCGGTCGAGGAAAGAGATGTATTCGCCGAAATCCCCTTCCCCCCGACGCAGGCGCGTCCAGGCCAGAAGGTCTAGCGCCACGGGATCGTCCAACTGCTGCGCGGCTTCCGACCCGCCGGCCAGATCCCCGGCATTGTACGCGTTCAGCGCGCGGTTCAGCGCCACGGCATCGGTTTGTGCATGAACGGCGGCCCCCGAGATCAGGGTGCTGAGGCAGGTCACAAGTATCAGGCGTCGCATATCCGCGGCGTCTCCCTTCCATCAAAGCCCCCGCAGGACAGGATAGGGCAGATGGGCACAGACGCAACTCACGAACTTGGCAATCGGCAAGCCGCCGGGTATTGGGGCAGGACCCTGCCACTGATTGCGCCTCGAAAGGACTGGCCGATGTTTCATGGTTCGATCCCCGCCCTCGTCACGCCGTTGACCCATGGTGCTGTGGATTTCGACGCGCTGAAACGGCTGGTAGAATGGCATATCGCGGAAGGCTCCAACGGGTTGGCGCCCGTCGGGACCACTGGCGAAAGCCCGACGCTGAGCCACGAGGAACACGAGGCGGTCATCGAAACCGTGGTCCAGGTTGCAGCCGGCCGTATCCCGGTCATCGCGGGCGCCGGGTCCAACAACACGGCAGAGGCGTTGCGCTTCGTCCAGCACGCCAAGGATGTCGGCGCGGACGCGGCGCTTGTGGTGACGCCCTATTACAACAAGCCCACCCAGCGCGGGCTGATCGCCCATTACGAGGCATTGAACGCGGTCGGTATTCCGATCCTCATCTATAACATCCCGCCCCGGTCCGTGATCGACATGACGCCTGAGACGATGGGGCACTTGGCGAAACTGCCCAATATCGTCGGCGTGAAGGATGCAACGGCGGACCTGTCGCGCGTTCCCAAGACCCGGATCACCTGCGGCATAGATTTCATCCAATTGTCCGGGGAGGACGCGACGGCCGTGGCGTTCAATGCGGGCGGCGGCCATGGCTGTATCAGCGTCACCGCCAATGTCGCGCCGCGGCTATGTGCCGAGATGCAGGCTGCGACCCGCGCGGGTGATTACAAGGCCGCCCTTGAATACCAGGATCGGCTGATGCCGCTTCACGATGCGATCTTCACCGAACCGGGTCTCTGCGGCGCGAAGTACGGGATGTCCGCGCTTGGCCTGTGTTCGGACGAGGTGCGCCTGCCGCTGATTGGCCTGAGCGATGAGACCAAGGCCAAGGTCGACGCCGGACTGCGCCATGCGGGCCTCATGAACTGATCCGATCCAGGGCCCGTGGACTCGGGGCGATGGAGTGCCTAGATAGGCGAAACCATGGCCAAACCGACTGACACTCCAAACTACAAGGTCATCGCCGAAAACCGGCGTGCCCGCTTCGATTACGCGATCGAAAGCGATTTGGAGGTCGGGATTGTCCTGGAAGGTTCGGAGGTGAAAAGCCTGCGTCAGGGCCAGTCGAACATCGCCGAAAGCTATGCCGAGGTGGATGACGGCGAATTGTGGCTCGTGAATTCCTACATCGCCCCCTACATCCAGGCCAAGACCTTCGGACACGAGGAAAAGCGCCGCCGCAAATTGCTGGCTTCCAAAAGGGAGGTGTCGCGCCTTTGGAACGCCACGCAGCGGCAGGGCATGACGCTCGTCCCGCTGGTGATGTATTTCAACCACAAGGGCTTCGTGAAGCTGAGGATCGGCGTCGCGAAAGGCAAGAAGGCGCAGGACAAGCGAGAGACGTCGGCCAAGCGCGACTGGAACCGGCAGAAACAGCGGCTGCTGAAGCAAAACGGCTGAGCCTGCCGACCTCCTGGGTGGATCTTTCCTTCATGACGACACCGCATCCGCGCGTGTGCGAAGACTTGCGTGGCCTTGGGGCGCGGCGTAGGACAGATCGCATATCCGCAAACGGGAGCCGGACATGGGTAAGGTCATCACCGGGGACGATCCGCAAACACTGGTCTCGACCGAGTGGCTGGCCGCACATCTCAACGACCCCGATCTGCGAATCATCGACGCGTCCTATTACCTTGCGGAAATGGGACGAGACGCGAAAGCGGAGTATGACGCGGCCCATATCCCCGGCGCGCGTTTTTTCGACATCGACGAGATTTCCGACCGCCGTTCGGACCTGCCCCACATGGTCGCCCCGGTTGAAAAGTTCATGTCCCGCATGCGCGCCATGGGCGTGGGCGATGGCCACCAGGTCGTGGTCTATGACGGGATGGGCCTGTTTTCTGCCGCGCGCGTCTGGTGGAATTTCCGCTTGATGGGCAAGAGTGACGTGGCGGTTCTGAATGGCGGCTTTCCCAAGTGGCAGGCCGAAGGTCGCCCGGTCGAGGACATGCCGCCGATCATCCGTGACCGGCACATGACCGTGCAGCGTCAGGCCCATCTGGTGAAGGACGTCACGCAGGTCGCCTCCGCCTCCAAGCTGGGGGATTGGCAGATCGTCGACGCCCGCAGCCCCGCCCGTTTCCGCGGCGAGGAGCCCGAGGCGCGCGCGAACCTGCGCGCGGGGCGCATTCCGAATTCCAGAAACGTCCACTATGCCACGCTGTTCAACGAGGACGGTACGATGAAAGAGGGCGACGCCCTGCGCGCCGCGTTCGAGGCGGGCGGCGTGGACCTCGACAAGCGTATCATCACCACCTGCGGCTCCGGCGTGACGGCGGCGATCCTGATGCTCGGCCTGATGCGGTTGGGGCAGGAGGATGTCTCGCTCTACGACGGGTCCTGGGCCGAGTGGGGTCAGTTCGAGCAGTTGAAGGTCGAAACCGGATGAACGTGGTCCCTGCGGGCACCAAGGTCGACTACACCATCACCTATCTCGAAATGCCCGAACGTCCCGATATTGCCCCCGCGCAACTGCCCGGCGATGTCCGGCTGGAGCGCGCGATTGATCCGCCTGTCTGGTACTTCCTGTCGCTCTACGAGGCCGTGGGTCAGGAATATGAATGGCAGGACCGTTTCATCCAGGCGGAGACCGATCCGCAAGCCCTGCAGGACTTCGTGCGCCATCCGGATGTGGTGATCTGGACGGCGATCCGGAACGGCTGGCCCGCCGGGTTCTACATGCTCGATTGGTCCGAGCCGGGGGAATGCGACCTTGCGTATTTCGGGCTGGTGCCGCAGGCCGTGGGCAGCGGGCTCGGCCGTCCGCTTCTGCAGACAGCCATCGCCACGGGATGGGCGCGGGACGGGGTGGAGAAGATGACGGTCAATACCTGCACCCTGGATCATCCCGCCGCCCTGCGCCTTTACCAATCCATGGGGTTCGAACCGGTGGACCGGGAGGTGTGCCAGCGCACCCTCATGTATGACCGCCACGAGGGTTGACGGGGCACGACCATGGGCGTATCCGGCGCGCCTGCCCTTCTTGGGCCAAGTCTCCGACCACCTTGTAAAAACGGAATGAAACCCATGCGTATCCTGCCCGGCATTCTTGCCATGGCGGCCATTGTCGTCGCCTCCAACATCCTCGTGCAATTCCTGTTCGGCCAATGGCTGACCTGGGGCGCGTTCACCTATCCGCTGGCGTTCTTGGTGACGGACGTGATGAACCGTGTCTACGGCGCGGGCGTTGCGCGGCGCGTCGTCTTCGTCGGCTTCCTGGTGGGCGTTGCCTGCTCCCTCATCGGGACGCAGATCATGGGCGAATTCGGACCGCTGGTCACGTTGCGCATCGCGCTTGGGTCCGGCATCGCGTTCCTGACGGCGCAACTTCTCGACGTGGCGATTTTTGATCGCTTGCGGCAGGGGAAATGGTGGCAAGCGCCTGTTATATCTAGCTTAATCGGATCGTCCGTTGACACGGCGCTCTTCTTCTTCATCGCGTTCTCGGGCGCTCTGACAAGTCTTCTGCCGGGCGATGTAGCCTGGGCGAATGAGATCCTCCCGATCCTCGGCATGGGCCCCGAGGCGCCGCTTTGGGTGTCTCTGGCCATTGCGGATTGGGGGGTGAAACTTGCACTCGCATTGATCGCCTTGATCCCCTTCCGCCTCATCACACGGAAAATTTCGCCAGTGCTTGTGTAATTTCTTTTGACATCCACAAAATCTGTGGCAGCATCACCTCAACAGCAACCAAGCGAAAGGAGGTGATCCAGTGTCTAGAAAGGTATTGGAGACGTGTGACGGGACAACTTGGGAGGCGCGCCTCTAGGGCAGACCCTTGGGCGCACCGCCCATCCCAAGGTGGTATATCCTAACCGATCCCACCTCCTGAACTTTCGAAAGGGTCGCCGCAAGGCGGCCCTTTTTCGTGCGAATTCGAGGATATAGGACCGGTATAGTCTTGGTATAGAACCGGTATAGACGCGGGACGAGAGGGCCATGCTTCGCATCACGGACCAGATCAGCATCGAGGACTGGGAGATCACGGAGCAGTTCGTGCGCGCCTCCGGGCCGGGCGGGCAGAATGTGAACAAGGTGGCGAGCGCGGTCGAACTGCGGTTCGAGGCGGCGCGGTCACCGGCGTTGAGCGACGCGGTGAAGGGGCGGCTGCGCCGGATCGCCGGGCGGCGATGGACGAAGGACGGGGCAGTGCTCTTGCAGGTCTCGGAGGAGCGGTCCCAGGCGCGGAATAGAGAGATCGCGCGGGAGCGGTTGGCGGAGCTGATCCGGCGGGCGCTGGTAGCGCCGAAAAAGCGGAGGCCGACGCGGGTGTCGCTGAACCAGAAGCGGAAGCGGGTGGAGGCGAAGAAACGCCGCGGTGAGGTGAAGGCGTTGCGGGGGTCTGTGGGGGAGGATTGAGCGGGGGTGTAGCGCGTCATCCTGGAAGTTGCGGATTGGGGCTTTTGGGTTGCACCCGCCCTCCGTGGGCTAGCGAAAGCCAACGTGCCGACCTAGCAAAATGGTGTGAAACGCTTTTTCTGAGCGACAAAGTGTTCCAACATATCAAAGACACGAATCTAGGACACCGATATGTCAAAAATCACGCACAACACCGGCGAGACTTCGTTTGATCAAGTAATTGGAGCGGGTAACATCTATGTCATCCCTTACTTTCAACGACCCTACAAATGGGCCAAACCTGAAATAGAGGGACTGATCGACGACATCGAAAGGGTTGCAGACGCCGAGGTCGACAGTCATTTTTGTGGTGCGATTATTATTGCGCAACAACCTTCTAAGCCATCCGATCCAAACGCATATGAAATTGTGGATGGTCAGCAGAGAATGACTTCCATTTTTATCACTTTGTGCGCTGTTATCACTCTCCTTTCGCGCAGAGGAGACGGTGACGAAGCTCGAAAACTATTCCATAAATACATAATTCATACCGAGAAATATCTCGAGAAGTCAAATGCAAAAATACAATCCTCACAGCTTGATCGAAAGTCGATGAATGATGTAATTGAAAGTACGCGAGCATCGATTGTAAATACTGTTGAAGATGTGAGCCAAATAAGAGAATTTCATCCTCTCTCAACATCAGCGTTAGCTCCGAACCAAACTGTTAAGAAAAACTATGACCGCGCCTTGGTGGCAATTCAAAACAAGTATGAAAACTCGTTAGACGATGGTCTAGAGCGCTTCTTATCTGCATTGCTTAGTGGTCTCCCAGTAGTTCAAATCGATGTTATCGACCCAACTTCTGGTCCAATAATTTTCGATCGACTGAATTCGAAGCAAAAGCCAATGACAATTGGAGATCTTGTAAAGAACGCAATTTTTCAGAAATCAGCGTCAAGGTCGCCTGTTGAAGTCGAAAAACTTCATGATGATATTTGGACTCCATTTTATGGTAGATTCCAGGATGATCGTTCGGGAAAGAATCTTTTCGATAGCTTCTTTTTTCCGTACGGTCTTATTTCTGATCCTTCCACAAAAAAGAGTGAAGTATTTAACAAGTTGCAAAAAGAGTGGCAGACTTCGACCTCCCCAGAGCAGGTTGTCGAGCGCCTTGCCCATTGGCAACCGGCGTTTATGGACATTGTTACGGGAACGGAACTGCACAGTTTCGATGGACGGCTGAAGAACTGTATTTCCCGCCCATCTCGTTTTCGACTACCCTCCTCTGCTTTGCCATTTTTGATGAGTGCTTATCGTAGTGCTCAGCTCGATGAGATTTCTCAAGACGAGGCTGCAGAAATTTTTGATTTCACTGAAGGTTTCCTGGTAAGACGTGCGCTTTGTGGTGTTGAGCCAACGGGCTTGCACGCGCTTTTTAAGGACCTTTGGAAGAATTCCGATGGCGGTAGGAGTGCCGATGCTTTATCGCAACTGGTGCGAACTTCCCCAACGATTTTTTGGCCGGATGATACTGCTGTGCATAATGCGGTGATTGAACGCCCCGTCTACACGGCGAAAATCACCAACTACGTTCTGGCGGAACTCAATAGAGCATCTGGTGGTGATGTGCCGCCCGGCGATATTGTGATCGAACATGTGTTACCGCAAAAAGTTAAAGCGGGAACATATGTCGGGTTCTCACCTGAAGACCGAAAGTCACTTACTCACACTTTGGCCAATCTACTACCACTAAGTCCATCAATGAATCCTGGTATTGGCAACCTTGAATACAAAAAGAAGCGCGCGGTTTACGCGGAGGATTCGATGTATAAACACGTCCGGGAGTTCGCGGCTGAATATGAAGATTGGACTCCGGAGGCTTTGAGGGATCGTGCCGAAAGGCTTTCAGATTGGGTGCTAACTCGGTGGCCGCTTCCTGCTTAAACCACCACCTCCACCCGTTCCTGCTCACCCACCCCAAAGACTCGCTTGTAGCGCTCGATCTCTGCCCCCGGCCCCATGGCTTTCTCGGGGTTGTCGCTCAATTTGACCGTTGCCTTCCCGTTTGCAGCCACGGCTTTGCAGACCAGGGAGAACGGGGCCAAGGCGTCGTTGTCCACCAACCCTCGGAAGTCGTTCGTGAGCAGGGTGCCCCAGCCGAAGCTGACGCGGACGCGGCCGGAGAATTGTTTGTGGAGGGTCTCGATCTTGTCGACGTCCAGCCCGTCGGAGAAGATCACCAGCTTCTCGCGGGGGTCTTCGCCGCGGCTCTTCCACCAATCAATCGCGGTCTCGGCGGCTGTGGCGGGGTCGCCGGAGTCGATGCGGATGCCGGTCCAGCCAGCGAGCCAGTCGGGGGCGTTTTCGAGGAAGCCTTCGGTGCCGTAGGTGTCGGGCAGGATGATGCGGAGGTTGCCGTCGTGTTCCTCGTGCCAATCGCTCAGCACGTCATAGGGGGCGTTGGCCAGCGCGGCGTCGTCGGGGGCGAGGGCGGCGTAGACCATGGGGAGTTCGTGGGCGTTGGTGCCGATGGCCTCCAGATCGCGGTTCTTGGCGATGAGGCAGTTGGAGGTGCCCGCGAAGCTGTCGCCCAGGCCCTCGCGCATGGCCTGGACGGCCCAATCCTGCCAGAGGAAGGAGTGGCGGCGTCTTGTGCCGAAATCGGCGATGCGCAGGTCGGGGGTCTGTTGCAGGCGTTCGATCTTTTCCCAGAGCTTGGTCATGGCGCGGGCGTAGAGGACTTGCAGTTCGAATTTGCCCATGCGGTTGAGGACGGCCCGGCCGCGGAGTTCCATGAGGATGGAGAGGGCGGGAATTTCCCAAAGCATGACCTCGGGCCAGGCGCCTTCGAAGGTCAGCTCATATTGATCGCCGACACGGTCGAGGTGGTAGGGGGGGAGTTGTAAATTCTCGAACCATTCCATGAAGGCAGGCGAAAACATCTGGCGTTTGCCGTAGAAGGTGTTGCCGCGCATCCAGGTGGACTCGCCCCTTGTGAGGCGGAGGGTGCGGATATGGTCGAGTTGTTCACGCAATTCGCCTTCGTCGATCAGGTCGGCAAGCGGGATGTGTGTGGAGCGGTTGATGAGGGAGAACGTGACCTGGGTGTCCGGCTTGTTGCGGAAGACGGACTGGCACATCAGCAGCTTGTAGAAATCGGTATCGATGAGGGACCGGACGATCGGGTCGATCTTCCATTTGTGGTTCCAGACGCGGGTGGCGATGTCGACCATGGATGGACCCCTTGCACGTGACGCTTCGGACCTTGGCCCGAAGGTGTTGGGACGTGCAAGGGGCGGTGGCGGTTACTCCGCCGTCAGTTGCTGGATCGCGGTGGCCCATTCCTCCACGTGGTAGCTTTCCACGATCAGGCCGTCTTCGACGCGGTGGATGTCGATGGACATGATGTCGAAGCTGTTGCCGGTGGGCGGGTCGATGCCGAAGAAGGGTGCGACCGGGGTGCCGGTGGCGCGGCCCCGGACGATGTAGCGTTCGCCGGATTGCAGGATTTCAACCGCCTCCCATTCCAGGTCGGGGATGATCTGACCGAAGGCGGCCATGGTGTTGGCGAAGCCCTCCGCCCCCGGGCCGCCGAGGGGGGTGGGGGTCGTGACCCAATCCTCCGCCACGACCTCCCGTACCATGTCGGGGGTTGTCGCGGCGGGGTCGGTCAGAAGCTCAGTGTAGAAGCGTTCGACCACGGCGAGGCCATGGCCGTCGGCCAGCACCGGCGCGGTGAGGGCGGCCACGGCGAGGGTGGCGGCGGCGAGCGTGGGTTTCAATCCGGTCATCTTGATCCCTTTCGGATGATGTTGCGATGTCTGGAGAGATTGGCGCGGGGTCCATTTTTCGTGTAGAACAAAAGAAACAAAGCAAGCCTTCGGAAAAGACGAACAATTGGACCGGCTACCGTCTTATCAATTCCTGCGGCGCATGGCGTATTTCGCGGTGATCGCAGATGCAGGCTCCATCCGCGCTGCGGCGGAGCGATTGCGGTTATCCGTCCCCGTCGTGTCGGCTGCCCTGGCGGAGCTGGAAGCGGAACTGGGCGTGTCGCTCGCCGTGCGTACGACGCGGTCTTTCCAGCTGACCGATGCAGGCCATCGCGTCCGGGGAAAGGCGGTTGGAATCGTAGCCCTGGCGCTTGAGGCATTGGAGGAAGGCGCGGAAGATCGTCCGTTGACCGGGCGATTGACCCTGACCCTGCCGGTCGAGCTGGCGACCCATTGGGCGCCGCCGATCCTGCAGACGTTCCGGGCGCGTCATCCGAAGGTGGATTTGCGGGTGGAGGAAAGCGACGGCGTTATCTCGCTCCATAACAGTGATGTGGACCTAGCGATCCGCACGTCATGGGTGGCGGAGGGCGCGGGCCCGCGTGTCCGCTGCCTGATCGCGGCGGACGGGGTCGCGCCGGAATGGCAGGGAACGGGATACCGGATGCGATGCCCCCTGATCGGCACAGCCCAAAGTCGCCCGATCATCACCGGAACCGACATGTCACGGGGCGACGCGGACGTTACCGTGACCTTTGATTGTGTTATCGCCGTGACCACGAAGACCACCGCGCGGGAAATGGTGCGCGCGGGTTTGGGCGCGGCGCTGTTGCTGGAGCTTGGGGACAGCGCCGGATTGCGAGAGATCGGCACGGATTTGAAATTCGGGGCATTGGAGATGGAAGTGGTTCTCAGAGATCCGATGCCGAGCCGCGAGGTGGCGGCGTTCCTGAAACTGGAGCCGATTGCGGCGTTGCCCATTGTCGGGGCGCGACCGTGAGCGGGATGTTCCTTGTGGCGGTGCCCGGCCTGGAAGGACCGTTGGAGGACGAGGCGCGCGCCCTGGGTTTTGAAGGCCTGCGTCGTGTGGCGGGCGGTGTGGAAGCGCAGGGTGATCTGGCCGAGGCGGCGCGGGCGAACATGCATCTGCGCTGCGCGGTGCGCGTGTTGCTGAGGATCGCGGAATTCCGGGCGATGCATCTGGCGCAACTCGACAAACGGGCCAGGAAGGTGGATTGGCGGGCGGTCCTGAGCGCGGATGAGCCGGTGCGCGTGGAGGCCACGTGCCGACGCTCGAGAATCTACGTCAACAAGGCGGCGGTGCAGCGGGTTGCCGGCGGGCTGGAGGCGGCCGGGATCGCGGTGTCCAGGGAGGCCGAAATCGTCGTGAAGGTGCGGATCGACGATGATCTGTGCACGATTTCCGTCGACACGACCGGGGAGGCGCTGCACCGGCGGGGCCACAAGGAGTTCGTGGGAAAGGCGCCGTTGCGGGAGACTATGGCAGCCGGGTTCCTGCGCGTCATGGGCTTTGACGGGAGCCAAGCGGTCGTGGACCCGATGTGCGGGTCGGGGACGTTCGTGCTTGAAGCGGCGGAGATTGCCGCCGGGCTGGTCCCCGGGCGCTCACGATCATTTGCGTTCGAGCGTATGGCCCGCGGCGGGAGCCTCCGGCGGGGATATTTGGAGCACATGGAAGACAGGGTCGCGCAAATCGGCGGCGTGCGGTTCTTCGGGTTTGACCGGAACGACGGGGCCATTCGCGGCGCGCGCGGAAATGCGGAGCGGGCGGGCGTGGAAGAGGTGGTCGCGTTCGAGCGGGCGGCGGTGAGTGACTTGGTGCCGCCCAATGGCGTGGCGCCGGGGCTGGTGCTGGTGAACCCGCCCTATGGCGGACGGATCGGGGACCGGAAGCTGTTGTTTGGATTGTATGGCGCGCTGGGGTCGGTGCTGGCCGATCGCTTTGGTGGTTGGCGCGTGGGGCTTGTGACGAGCGATGGAGGGTTGGCGAAGGCCACGGGGCTGGAGCTTGAGGCTTTCGGGCCCGTGGATCATTCGGGGACGAAGGTGAACCTGTGGCGGGGGATGGATTAGGCGCTGTCGTCCGTCATGTCCGCAAGATCAAGCGCGCGGATGCGCGGGGCGAAAGCGCGGTGCAACTGGTTGAGCTTGTCCGCTAGCCATTCGTGTTGACTGGGCCAGTCTGAGCGGTCCTCGGGGTCGGTATTTTCACGGAGAGTGTAGATGCGGGCGTCTTGCCTATCAGGAAGCGGATCGTAGGTGAGGGGGAAGCCGAGTTCGGCTTGGATGTGTGGCGCGTCTTCACGCAAGATGGCCAGATAGGATTTGGCATCGGGGCCACGGATATAGACTTCGGCACGGATGGCGTTTCGCTGGCGAAGCATGACCGCACCTAGCCCGAAGTTCGTGCGCCCGACGGAGTAGTTTATCCAGCCGCGCGGCCTAGCCTTGCGGGTCCCGGCAACAGGACCAGGGCTTGCGGACAAAGTGGTATTCAAGGCCTCCCAATAGGCGAGTTGGGTTTGCCGCACATCCGACAGCGCATCCTCGTCAATCGCGGTCGCCGCACGGGCCACGGCGCGGGACCAATTGTTGGGTTTGGCAACGATGTTGAATTTCGGTGCCACGGGCGATGCGGCAATGCGCCAAAGTTCGACCTCGATGCCGAAGAAGCGGAAGCTTGCATCGGTGATCGTGTTGAGCCAATCGAGTGTGGCGCGATGTTCCTCGGTGAATTTCGCGGCAATCCAGATAATAGTGACGGCCTTCAGCCCGCTGGCATAGGTAAGCAATTGCCCCAGATGCGTATGATCTGTGCGCTCAAGCTGATTTTCAATTAGGACCCACGTGTCTGACCCAATCTCTTTGCAAAGAATGTCCGCACGGAAGGGGCCCACGGATTTCTCTTGCGCCTCTAATTCCAGATCGAGCGACAGAGTATCGCCGAGCGCCTTGAGATTGGCCTCTTCGGCGAGCCAGGGCGTGAAGTCTGCAGCTTCGGTTTGCCAAGCCGCGCGGAGGTCCACGCTTTCTAAAGTGCCAAGGGCGATATCGGTCATGTGGCTTAGGCTACTGCACCGGAAAATAATCCTCCAGTCCACCTTCGCGATAGACGTCCGCCGTGCAGCAGTGGAGCCCGCCACCGAAGGCGTAGGCGTCGCGGAGGTTAACGGGGATGACCTCCATCCCGAGTTTGTCCATCTGTTCCATCTGGTAGACCTCGGACGCTTCGACGCAGACGGTTTTTGGGTCGAGGACAAGGACGTTCATGGAAAGCCAGGTGGAGGAATAGCAGAGCGGCGGGGGCGCGTTGTGGGCCGGTTGGGCGGCGTCGACGATTTCCCAATCGTTCTTTTCGAAGAGGGCGCGTTGATCGTCAGGGAGGCGGCGTTGCGGATTGTTGAGGATCAGGCCGGGGCGGAGCGGCGTGAAGGTCGCGTCGATATGGATCGGGTAGGGGTCGCCGGGGAAGTTCACCGCATGGACGCGGTGATCGGGGAAATGGCGGGCAAGCCATTCGATGCCCTTGAGGTTGGTGGTGAAGCCGTGCTGCACCACGAGGTCCCGGCCGAAGCGCAGGACATCGGCGGCGTCGAAGAGCGGCTCCTCCTCCGTCGTGACGAAGAACTTCTCAGCCGCCCATTGCAGGCGCTTTTCGACGCCGATTTTGTCGGACAGGTAATCGGGGTGGTAGTCGGCGTCGGTGAGACGGGGCTTGGGCGCGGCCTCGTGCCGGAAGTTGGGGTCTTCGTCCCAGTATTTTTGCATCAGGGGGCGATAGTTGAGGTATTCGAACCAGCGGCAACGGTAGGACATCGTGGCTTCGAGGATCTCGGAGCCGACGGTCAGCAGGACGTCGCGGGGCGGCATGCAGCCGAACTGGCTGTCGGTGTGGAAATCCGGTGTGGTCGCGGGTTTGGAATGGTCGATGGGCGTGGGGCGATCGACGCGGATGCCGCGCTTTTCGAGGAGCGATGCGAAATTATCGAGAAGCTCATTCGCGCGGTCGATGGTGTCCTGTGGGCGCCGTCCCCATTGGCCGCGCATGTCGCTGTCTTCCGGCACCTTCGCGTCGAGCGCGGGCTCCTCCGGTGGAATGTGGCAATCGTCGGCGCGGCCTACGATGACGTGGCGCAAAGGGTCCCATTCATTCCAGCTGTTGACGATTGTTTTCGCGGTCATGGCACCCTCCCCGGCCTGTATACAGCCGGGATGGTTTAGGCGTGGTTTGGGTGCCGGGCAAGGGGCGGTCTTGGCACGCGATGCGTTTAAGGTATTTTATTGTACGGACCACCGGTTCCGCATTAGCTTGCCCCGTCAAACCGGTCGAAATGACTGATTTTCCTGCGCGAAGGCCGAATTGTGCGATGAGTGAAATGACATCCGCGCTGAAGGAACAATATCTGATCGCCGTCAAGGTCGCCGGTCTTGGGCTGGGCCGTGTGGATTATATCGACGACACGATCACGCTGGATGCGCGCGCCGCGGCCTTGTTCGACCTGCCGGCGGAGGAGGCGAGTCCGCGTGGTGACCTGCATGCCCGCATTCATCCCGAGGATCGCGCGAAGATCGACTACCAGGTCGATATCCTGCTGGACCCGGACAAGGACGATTTCATCGACGTGCAGCACCGGGTTCTGCACGGCAACGGTGACGTCGTGTGGGTGAGCGCGCGCAAACAGGTCTCGTTCGAAGACGGACCGGATGGCCAGAGACCGGTCCGGGGCCTCGTCGCGATCATGGACATTTCGGAGCATAAGGCCGCGCTGGCGCATAACACCTTCCTGATGCGGGAGCTGACCCACCGGTCCCGCAACCTTCTGTCCGTTGTGCAGGGTCTGGTCCGGCGCACATTGCGATCCGGCCCTTCCGAGACATTCGAGGAGCGCCTTCTGCAACGGTTGGAGGGATTGGCGCGGAATTCCGATGCGCTGTCCGAGGATGCGTGGCGGCACGCCGACCTGAAGCAACTGGCCATTGCGCAGCTATCGGGCTTCGTCGATCCGCACGGGTCCCGGCTTCGGCTGGAAGGAGGCAGCGCCAAGTTGGACGCAGCGCAGGCGCAGGCGATCGGCATGGCGTTCCACGAACTGGCGACCAATGCGGTCAAATACGGTGCGCTTTCATCGTCGGACGGTCAGATCATCCTGAATGCAGGGCCGTCCGAAGACGACGAAGCCACGTTCGAAGTGACATGGACGGAGGTTGGCGGGCCCTCGGTCACGGCGCCATCCCATGCCGGATTCGGGACCACGGTTCTGACCGATCTGGTTGCCGGTGCGGTGAACGGATCCGTCGACGTGTCCTATCCCGCGCGGGGCCTGGTGTGGCGATTGCGCATGCCCAACCGCGATCTGTCCTAGGCGAACCGTCCGCTATCCGCGCGGCGGCGGTGAACCAAACCCGGTCCTTTGCGTTGCCTTGCGAAGGACAGGAGAGACCCGCCCATGGAACCCGTGAACATTCTGTTGCAGCAATTGCGCGACATTGCCCGCGCGTCGATCGAAATGCTGCCGCAGCTTGCCGTCGCTGTTGTCGTGCTTCTGCTGACCTGGGGCATTGCGAGGGGGGTGCAGGCGCTGCTGTCGCGCGTCATGTCGGGATCGAAGCTGCGCCCGAGCCTCAAGGAATTGTTCGAGCTGTTCGCGGGCATCTTTGTCTGGGTCATGGGGCTGATGATTGCTGCCGTGATCGTGTTCCCGAACCTGACGCCGTCGAGCATCCTTGCGGGGCTTGGCATCGGATCGGTCGCCATCGGGTTCGCCTTCAAGGACGTGTTCGAGAATTTCCTGGCCGGGATCATCATCCTGTCGCGGCGCAAGATGCGGATCGGGGATCATATCGAATGCGAGGGGATCGAGGGCGAGGTGAAGAAGATCGCCATCCGTGAAAGCCATATCCGCCAGACAGATGGGCAATTGGTGATCGTGCCGAACGCCATGCTGTTCAAGAACCCGCTGACCATCCGCACAGATCAGGAAGTGCGCCGGGTCACGGTGATCTGCGGCGTCGCCTATGGCGAGGATGTTGATGCGTCGCGCGACGTGATCGCCAAGGCGGTCGAGGGCTGCAAGAGCGTGGTGGGGGAGAAGCCGATCCAGATTTTCGCGCGGGAATTCAACTCCTCCTCCATTGATTTCGAAGTGACGTGGTGGACCGGATCGAAGCCGGTGGACGTGCGCCAATCCCGCGATGAGATCGTGGCCGCCGTGAAACGCGCGCTCGACGATGCGGGTATCGAGATCCCGTTCCCCTATCGCACCCTGACCTTCAAGGAACCGCTGTCACTGGCGCAGCAGGGTGAGGGGGATCAGTAGATCTTCAGCCCGAGCGTCTGTTCGAGATTGGTAAGCGTGGCGTCTTCGAACGCCGCGGGCCAGTCGATGCCTTCGGCCTTCGCGAAGGCCCGCGCGCGGGGCAGGTAGGCGGCGGCGTAGGCGCGATGCGCTTTGATGACGCCGTCGCGTGTCGGGACCAGGGGCGGCAGACCGGTCAGAAGCCTTTGCTGCGCCTGTGTCAGGCGCGGGTTCAGAACCAGCGCGCCACCGCCAAAGGGCACGCCCGCCTCCGCGATCAGAAGGTCGATCAAGTAACGGCGCAGGTGTGTGAGCCCGGTGACGCCATTGATGAATTCCTGCCGCCCCACAACGAGGGGGAGGAGGGCGAGAACGCGGATGAACTCCTCGAACTGGTAGGCATGGCGGCGGACATCGCGCTGCGGCGCAGGCGGGCTTGGCGGAAGCGTGTCGTAGAGCGCGTCGCGATCAAGCAGGACCTGCACGCCGTCTTGCGTGTGCCGACCAAGCTGCGCCGGTTGCAGGACCAGCGCGTCGATCCGAATGTCGGGTGCGAGGATGGCGTTGATGAGCGTCGGCGCGACGGAGCGGTCGCGCCAGAGAACGAGCTGACCGAGATCGGAAAGCGTATCCCGCCAGAGCGCCGCGATGTCATCGGTCAGCCCCGCCTCCGTCACGATCACGAAATCCATGTCGCTTTAAGCGTCGGCGGTGCCGGTCCCGTGGCTGCCGCCAAGAAAGACGGCGCGGATTTGGCTCTCGCCCGAGAGGGCTTCGGTGATCTGGCTGGCGAGCGGTGGGATCATGCCAAGAGGACACCGGTTTCGCGCATCCCTTCTCGGGCGGCATTAAGGGAGCCGTCGAAGTCGATGGCGCGGGTCAGATCCTCCCGCACGGTGACGTTGAAGCCCAGTTTCGCGGCATCCACGGCGGAGAAGTTCACGCAGAAATCCGTGGCGAGGCCGACCATGGTGAGGTCCGTGATGCCGCGCGTCCGCAGGTAGCCTTCGAGGCCGGTGGGCGTGGTGTGGTCATTCTCGAAGAAGGCGGAATAGCTGTCGATGGCGGGGTTGTAGCCCTTGCGGATGATGAGGTCCGCGCGGTCGATTGTGAGGTCCGGGTGAAACTGCGCGCCGATGGAGCCCTGGATGCAATGATCGGGCCAGAGCACCTGGGGACCGTAGGGCATTTCGGTCATGGTCATCGGCTCGGCATCATGGGTCGAGGCGAAGGAGGAATGCCCCGCCGGGTGCCAATCCTGGGTGAGGATAACGGCGGGGAAGTCGGCCATAAGCGCGTTGATACCGGGGACGATTACGTCACCCTCAGGCACAGCGAGCGCGCCGCCGGGGCAAAAGTCGTTTTGCACGTCGATGACGATGAGGGCTTGGGTCATTCGAGGCTTCCTTGCATCCTAGTCCAAGGGCTATCTGAATCGGATCATGGAGCAAGACGTGAGTGGACCTCAAGCAGATGAACCGATGAGCCGCATCCCGATCCGGGCGCGGCCATTTGTATTTGTTTGCGGTGTGATCCTGTTCGGCTTGATCGCCGCGAGCGCGTTCAATGCAGCGATGAGCGGCGCGGGAGGCGCGTCGGTTTTCTTTTTTGTCACGTCTCTGATCTTTGCGGCCGTGTCGGGGTACGTTCTGATCCGTGATCTGGTCGGTGAACGTGCCATCGTGTTGGGCCCGACCCATTTGGAGATGCCGGGGACTTTGCTCAGACGGGGCGTCCAGCGAGTGGATTACGCCGATATTCGAGGCATCGAGATTGCGACCATCAAGCTGTATCGCATGCTTCAGGTTCAGACGCGCACACGGCGCCACTCGGTCATGGATTTTGAGATGCCGCCCGGACTGAGCCTTGAGGAACTTCGTGAGGCGATTGGGGACGCCGCCGAGATTGCGACGGGACGGAAGCTGGATTAAGCCGCGCCCCATGGTCACTGTTGCTGCCCTCTATCATTTCGCCAAAGTGCCGGACCCTTCCACCGTGAAGGGGCCGTTGGCGGACGTTGCGTGCAACGCAGGGGTGAGGGGGTCGTTGTTGATTGCGCCGGAGGGGATCAACGGGACGATTGCGGGGTCGCGCAAGGGGATTGATACGGTTTTGGCGCACATTCGGGCTTTGCCCGGATTTGCCGGGTTGGAATGGAAGGAGAGCCATGCGGAGGCTCCGCCGTTCGGGAAGCTGAAGGTGCGGCTCAAGAAGGAGATCGTGACGATGGGCGCGCCGGGGCTGGACCCGGCCTCGGTCGGGACCCATGTGGACCCCGCCGATTGGAACGCGCTGATCCAGGCGCCGGACGTGGCGGTGATTGATACGCGGAACGATTACGAGGTGGCGATTGGGACGTTTGAGGGGGCGGTGGACCCGGAGACGACGAGCTTTCGCGATTTTCCGAAATGGTGGGACGAGAACAAGGAGCGGTTCGGAAACAAGCGGATTGCGATGTTCTGCACGGGCGGCATCCGGTGTGAGAAGTCCACCGCGTTCCTGAAAGCGCAGGGGGTGGAGGAGGTGTACCACCTCAAAGGCGGCATTCTGAAATACCTCGAAGAGGTGCCGGAGGAGGAAAGCCTGTGGCAGGGCGGCTGCTTCGTGTTCGACGAGCGGGTCGCCGTGGGCCACGGGTTGAGGGAACTGCCATATGACCTGTGCCGCGCCTGTCGGCAGCCGATTACGGCGGAGGATCGCGAGCGTGGGGCCTTCGAGGAGGGCGTATCTTGCCACCGATGCATCGACCTCCACAGCGATGCGGATCGCGCGCGGTTCCGGGAGCGGCAGAAGCAGATCGCCTTGGCCAAGGCGCGGGGCGAGATGCATCTGGGGCGGTAACGCGTCGGTGCCCTGAGCCGGGGTCAGGTCCGCGTGCGACCGCCCGCCAGAAGAATCAGCGCGGCTAGCGCCGCCACGGCGGACGACGTGTAGATCACCGTCTGGAAACTGCTGATCTGCGCAATCAGGCCCACGGCGGGACCGGCGAGCAAGCCGCTGATCATCAGCGCATTCCAATACATCGCCGTGGCCTGCGCCGGACGGTCGGGCGCGAAGCTTTGCACGTAGGAAATCCCGAGGCTGGCGAAGAGCCCGTAATAGAGCCCCTCTAGCGCCGCGCCGAAAAGCATCTGGGGCAGCGTGCTGACCGAAGCGAGGACAAGGATTGCGCCGATGGCCAGTAAGGTCGCCGCCATCAGAGGCGCGCGCAGGCCGAAGCGGGCCATCAGGACAGGGGTGGAGAAGATCGCGATGACTTCCACGAACGTCTTGACGCTGAAGGCGGTCCCGGGAGCGAAATCGGGCAGACCGACCTCTTGCGTGAAGAACAATGGCAGGGCCGAGAAAGTGAGGCCATGGGCGATGGACAGGCAGAACACGAAGGCAGCGGCGAGTGCCAGACCCTTGGGAGGTGCGATGGTGGTGCCGGGATCGACCGGTCTGGGGGGTGCCTTGGCTGTCGCGTTTCGCGGCAGGGATGTCCACCATAGGGCAAGCCAGAGAAGGCCGAGTGCCATCGCCCCCTTGAACACAATGGCGGGGCCATAAAGGCCGGCCGCCAGAAAGCTGAGCGCGGGGCCGATCATCCACGCGGTCGAGGTTGTGGCCCGCATGATCGCATTGAAGCGCGGACGGTCGATGCTCGCCCCTTCCGCCAGATGGCCGCCAAGGCTGAACATGGTGGAGATCGCCGACGCGCTGAGCCCGAAGCCAAGCGCGCCCATGGTCAGCATAACCGGGAGGCTGGGTGACAGGCTGAGCGCCAGTGCCGCCAGCGCATAGCCGCCCGCCGCAAGGCCGATCAGGGGAAAGACCGGCGCGCCGCCATCGATCCGCCGCCCGAAGGCGCGGTTGGTGCCCACGGTCAGTGCAATGGCCAGACCGGAATAGACGCTGAGAATCCAAGGCGCTTGCCCCAGCCCATCGATCAGGAAGAAGCCCATGAACGGGACGATGGCAGAATTGCTGAGCGTGCCGACGAAGAGCAGCAGCAAGAAGGGCAACAATCCATGGAACCGGAATCGGGCCACCAAGGCACCCCTTGCAAACGGATGGCTGAGCCGTCGCATAATTCGGCTTCGCTCCACAAGCACAAGAAAAAGCCCCCGACCGCTTCGGCCGGGGGAGGTGGGACACGTCAAAGGGACGATCTTCCCTTGGGGGGAAGGAGGGGATGGAGAGGTCCGGACGCCCGATCAGTCAGGGGAAACGGGGGCTTGGGTCGATCGAGCGTCCGGGGTTCCGGCGCCCCGGTGAAGGGGAACCGAACTGGGTGGGCTGGGTAAGGGGATTACCAGCCGAATACGAAGGTCAGGTCGGCATCGCCGTTGCCCTGAACGAGGTGGGCGTCGGTGTTCTCACCGAACTGGAAGACGCCGCCGGCTGCGTTGCCGTTCTGGGCGATGGAGCCGTTATGGCCGTTGCCTTCCTGGTGGATCACGCCGACCGAACCGTTGGCGGCCTGCTGAAGCGTCTCCACCGGGTCAGCGCCGTTGGCGATCTGGAAGAGCACCAGGCCACCGCGGATCAGGTCCGCTTCTTCCTGGGTCTGGGCGTTGATGCCGAAGCTGATCTGCTGGGCGGCGACGGGAACGGTCGTGGCTGCGGTGGCGGCAACGAGGGCGAGGGCGGTAAAGGTTTTCTTAAACATGGCAGTGTTCCTTGGAAAAATAGGTTGGTTAAAAAGGATCGGATAAAAGGGTTTGTATTGAGGTCTTGGGGTTAGAGGGACACGGGGCAGCTGTAATTGCGGCCGTCGATGGTGAGGGTCAGTTCCGCATCAAGGCTGGAGGCGGAGCCGGACATTTGCATACGGCCAAGTTCGACCGTCTGACCGGCATTGGCCGAGAACGGGCCACCCTGGTTCATGCGGGTGCCGGGGCCTTCGACGCGCAGCTGGTAGATGCCGGAGACGGCCTCGTTGGCCTGCACGACCGGTTCCAGCACGAAGCCGTTGCCGGAGGTCTGGATGTTCACGGCACATGCGACGGGTGCGGTGGCTTGGGCGTGGGCTTCGCGGGTCATGCTGTCGGTTTCGGCAGAGATCGCGGTGCAGCCCAGGACGGCCGTGCTGATCGCGGCGAGGCCGAGGGCCGTGCGGGATTTGGAAATCTTGGTCATTGGCCTGTCCTTTCAAAAAATTGGGTTTGGGGTGGTGAAATATCTGGGTCTTGGAAAATGATCCGGCGGCGGGATGAGGAGGGGAAGGAAGGGGCACCCCGCCGCCGGATGGGCCAGGCTTAGTTGGCCTGGATGATGTTGGCGGTGTTGCCGACGCCGCTCTGGCTGATGTGACCGGACTGGCCGTTGCCGACCTGGATCACAGCGCCGGAGTTGAAGGCACCGTCGCTGACGACCGATGCGTCGTTGCCGACACCGAACTGGGCGATGCCGTTGGCATTCGCGAAACCGGTCTGCTGGGAGTAGGCGTTGTTGAACGCGCCTTCCTGGCCGATGGCGGTCGTGTTGAAGTCACCGTCGGTGTAGCCGATCGCCTGGTTGCCCCAGCCGCCCTGCGACACGGCGGTGTTGTTGCAGTTACCCAGCTGGGTCACGCCGGCACCGTTGCCCCAACCCCACTGGTTGGCGGTTGCCAGGTTGCAGGCGGAAGCGGAGCCGGCAGCGGCGATCAGAGCGATGGAGACGGCGGCGGTTTTGATCAGTGCGAGTTTCATTGTGTGAATTCCTATTAAAATGAAGTTTTGGTTCAGGTGTGTGTTTCAGGTTCAGGTGTTGTGCAGCTCGTTTCGGGTAATGCCCTGTGAGCCGATGAACTCAAATTGGCCCCAACCTGCCTTGACAGACAATTTCAACGCGAAGAAAGGTCATAACGCCCCGATGTTATCGGATGTCATTGTCTTAGTGTTTTGAAATTACGATATAAAAAATGATGAAGGTACCATGTGACGCGACGTCGGAAATGGGCCCGATAGCATCGTGTCATCGCCCCGTCGGGCGCGTGTTATCGGGTGTCATCACCCAAGGTAAGGGTATCCCGCAGTTTGGGAGATCGGGCCCTTGGGGCGGGATTCGGATGAAGCGGGGCTTAAGGTAAGGCTGCCCTTACCCCGGGCGCGCGATTCGAATCGTTTGGGCGATCGGGTCAGCCGGGAAAGGCGTCCGAGAGAATCGCGTGGATCGGGAGAAACGCCGGGACCATTGCGTTGAGCGTCTTGAGCAGCCCCGCCTTTTCCCAGCCCGGGGGCAGGTCCGCCGTCACGGCAAAGGCCTTGCTTTTGAGCAGATCGCCATGGGGATGGTCGGGGTCGAAGGGTTTTTGGCACCCGCTTGAGCGGATCGGGGCCCCAATCGCTCAACCGCGCGCCGATGGCCTTGTGCGCGGCATCCATCGCGTCCGTCAGCTCGTCGCCGTGGCGGTCGACCATGGTGCGGTAGGCGGTGAGGCTGTCCTTTTCGAGGTTCATCACCCCCATCCCGAGCAGGAGGTAATCGGGGGCGCTGCCGAAGAACCATGCGGGCGTGGGCGCCTGAACCGGTTGCGACCAGAGCAGATGCAAATGCGTATTGTAGGGGGTCTTGTCCTTGGAGAAGCGCACATCGCGGTGGATGCGAAAGAGTTTGGGCTTGTGCGCCGTGCCGGTGGCCTTGGCGAGATCCTCCGCAAAGAGATCGGCGAGAAGCTCGGCCGGCTTCTTGATGTCCGCGTTGTAGGTGGCTTTGTGGGCCTCGTAGAACTCACGGTTGTTGTTGGCACTGAGGTCGGTGAAGAACCCGTTGGCGCGGGTGATGAGATCGGCGAAACCGTCGGACATTTGGGGCCCTCCCCTGTTGGTGGGAGGGAATGTAGGGCGGATGGCGGGACAAGTCCCGCCCTACGGTTTGACGAGACCAAGAGATTGGGGGCCAGCCCCCAAACCCCCGGGATATTTTCGGCACATGGAAGGGGCGCAGCGCATTTGGTTAAAAGTCGAGGTTTTCCACACTCAATGCGTTGGCCTGGATGAATTCCCGCCTTGGCTCCACCACATCGCCCATCAGCTTGGTGAAGATATCGTCGGCATCGGCCAAATCGGCGATCTTGACCTGCAAGAGCGTGCGCGCCTCCGGATCGAGGGTGGTTTCCCATAGCTGGTCGGGGTTCATTTCGCCCAGACCCTTGTAGCGCTGCATCTGCTGGCCCTTGGCGCCTTCGTCGAGGATCGCTTGCAGAAGCTCCGACGGGCCGTGGATGAGCTGTTCCCGGTCCTTGCGGGACAGCGTGGCGGGGTCGCGGTAGACGATGCGGGTGTCCTTGGAGACTTCCGACAGCTTGCGCGCCTCGCCCGAGCGCAGGACGGCGCCGTCGAGCGTGCGGATCTCCTCCACGCCACGCAGTACGCGGGAGAGGCGGATGCCGTGATCCTGCGTGATACGCCCCTGCCAACCGCGTTCGTATTCCACGGCCACGAGGTCGAGCCGTTTGGCGACGTCGTCGGCGACGCCCTGCAAATCGCTGTCGGCCTTGCCCGCATCGAACGCGCCCGCGATGGCGGCCTGTTCGACGATGTGGCGGGGATAATGGGTGGGGAACGCATCGAGGATGCGCTTGAAGTGGCGCGCCCCTTCGACGACGCGGGCAAGATCCTGGCCCGCGATCTCCTCCCCCGAGGGCAGGCGCAGCGACGCGCCTTCGATGCCCTGGGCCACGAGGTAATCCTCAAGCGAGGCCTGATCCTTCAGATAGACCTCAGACTTGCCGCGGCTGACCTTATAGAGGGGCGGCTGGGCGATATAGAGGTAGCCGCCCTCGATGATCTCCGGCATCTGGCGGAAGAAGAAGGTCAGCAGAAGCGTGCGGATGTGGGCACCGTCCACATCGGCATCGGTCATGATGACGATCTTGTGGTAGCGCAGTTTCTCGATGTTGAATTCGTCCCGCCCGATCCCGGTGCCAAGTGCGGTGATGAGCGTCCCGATCTCCTGACTGCCGAGCATCCGGTCGAACCGCGCGCGTTCGACGTTGAGGATCTTCCCGCGCAGGGGCAGGACGGCCTGGTTGTGGCGCGAGCGGCCCTGCTTGGCGGAGCCGCCGGCGCTGTCGCCCTCCACCAGGAAAATCTCGGACTTGGAGGGGTCCTTTTCCTGGCAATCGGCGAGTTTGCCGGGAAGCGAGGCGACGTCCATCGCCGTCTTGCGCCGGGTCAGTTCGCGGGCCTTGCGGGCGGCTTCGCGGGCCAACGCCGCTTCGATGATCTTGCCGACGATCTGGCGCGCTTCCTGGGGATGCTCCTCGAACCATTCCTGAAGCTTTTCGTTCACCAAGCCTTCCACGGCGGGGCGCACTTCGGAGGAGACGAGTTTGTCCTTCGTCTGGGAAGAGAATTTCGGGTCCGGCACCTTCACGGACAGAACGCAGGTCAGCCCCTCGCGCGCGTCGTCGCCGGTGAAATTCACCTTCTCCTTCTTCGCAATGCCCGAGGATTGCGCGTAGAGGTTGATCGTGCGGGTCAGCGCGCCGCGAAAGCCCGCCAGGTGCGTGCCGCCATCGCGCTGGGGGATGTTGTTGGTGAACGGCAGGACGTTTTCGTGGTAGCTGTCGTTCCACCACATCGCGACCTCGACGCCGATATCGTCGCGCGTGCCTTCGATGAAAATCGGCTCTTCCATGGCGGCGGTCTTGGACCGGTCGAGGTAGCGGACGAATTCCTTCACCCCACCCTCGTAGAACAGGTCGGTTTCCAGCGCATCCGCCGGGCGTTCATCGCGCAAGATGATGCGGACGCCGGAATTCAGGAAGGCCAGTTCGCGGAGGCGGTTTTCCAGCGTCTTGAAGGAATAATCGAGGTTGGAGAACGTATCGGTGGAGGCCATGAAGCGCACCTCCGTCCCGGTGCGGTCGCCGCATTCGCCGACGACTTCGAGATGCTTGGTGGTGAACCCGCCTTCGAACCGCGCGACATGTTCCTTGCCGTCGCGCCAGATGCGCAGCTCCAACCAATCGGAGAGCGCATTGACGACGGACACGCCGACCCCGTGCAGACCGCCGGAGACCTTGTAGGAATTGCTGTCGAACTTACCGCCTGCGTGGAGTTGGGTCATGATGACCTCGGCGGCGGATACGCCTTCTTCCTCGTGAAGGCCCACCGGAATGCCGCGGCCATTGTCGGAGACGGAAACGGAATTATCGGCGTGGATCGTGACCGTCACCGCGTCCGCGTGACCGGCCAACGCCTCATCAATGCCGTTGTCCACGACCTCGTAGACCATGTGGTGCAAACCACTGCCATCATCGGTGTCGCCGATATACATGCCGGGGCGCTTGCGAACCGCCTCCAACCCTTTGAGAACCTTGATGGAATCGGCGCCATAGTCTTCGCCGCTTGCGGGTGTGTCGCTCATGTTCTTCTTATCCCGTATTGTTGCCCAAGATATACGCATTTGGGCGGGCATTGTCACGCGATTGCCCCATATATTGAGTGTATTCCTGGAGGAGAACGCGATGGCCTGGACCACGATCGATACAGCACAATACGCGCGCCTGCTGGAGGGTCTTCCCCCGGCGCTTGCGGCCGTCGCCGACGGCCTGCAGATGCCCCCGGCGGAGGCGGCCCGCGCCATCGCTCACCACGACGGGGACGCCACCACCGCTCCACCCCAGGGCCACCGCTATGTCATCGTCGACGGCGATCTGACCCTGTTCGGGCGGTTGAACCTGTTTGGCCAGATGGCAGAGAGCGAGGACGGGAATACCGTGCTGATCGTGACCGGCAATCTCCATTGCACCGATCTGATCCAAACCCCTGGCGGCGTCATCCTCGTGGGCGGCGATCTGGTCGTCTCCCGCGTGTTCGAGACATCGTTCGGAGACAGCTTGTGCACGGTCTGCGGCGATGTGCGGGTGCGGTTCTATCATGGCCTCGACGTCTGGATCGAGTTCGGCGGGCGTTGTGAGATCGACACCGGCTGGGGCTATGGCCTGCCGATCGGGTACACGGACGCGGCAGCGCAGGCGGTCTACCCCAGGCACCGCAACGGCGCGCTCTACGATCAGTTCGACATCCCGCCCGGTGAGACATGGGAGCGCGCGGACGCCTTCGTGACGATGATGCTTGAGAATTAGGCCAGCTGGCTTTCGCCACCCACCTCGGTCACCTCGAAATGCTGCGCCCGCTCGCCCAGTTCCGCAAACAATTCCGGCCCCGTGCCGGTCATCCAGGCTTGAGCCTCCAGCGCGCAGATCTCGTCAAAGAGCGCGGCGCGGCGGCCCGCGTCCAAGTGCGCGGCGACCTCGTCCAGGAGCACCAGCGGCGCGGCCCCGGTCTCGGCCTTGAGGGCGCGGGCATTGGCGAGGATCAGGGAGATCAGCAGCGCCTTCTGCTCTCCGGTGGAGCATTGCTTGGCCGCCACGCCCTTGTCGCGGTAGATCGCGGCCATGTCGGCGCGGTGCGGGCCGATCAGCGTGCGTCCGGCGGCGATGTCGCGGGGGCGGCTGTCGGCGAAGGCGGTGAGGAAATCGTCCTCGGTGGTGCAGGGCACCTCCACCTCGATGGACAGATCGGCGGCGGGAAAGGCGGTGGCGGCCCCCACCTGCGCGGCGGCGATGCGGCGCAGGGCCTCCTCCCGCCCGGCCACGATGCGGGTCGCGGCACCGGCCATCTGCGCCTCCAGCGCGCGATACCATGCGGGATCGCGGACGTCGTCCTTCAGCAGGCGGTTGCGTTCGCGCATGGCCTTTTCATAGGTCAGCACCGCCTCCGCATGGTCGGGCAGGAAGCTGAGCGTGATGCGGTCCAAAAACCGCCTGCGCCCGTCGGCCCCTTCCATCCAGAGCCGGTCTTGCGCGGGCACCAGCCAGACGATGCGCAGGATCTTGGCGAGTGCCACCTGCGGCGCGGTCTTGCCGTCGATCTGGGTGGCGCGCGCCGTGCTGGGCTCGGCGGTCAGCGTGATCTCGTGGCCGATCCCGGGGCCTTCGACCTCGGCGGAGACCTTCCACCCGATCGCCTGGGGCCTGCGAATGATCTCATCGGAGGCCGCGCGCCTGAGCCCGCGCCCGGGGCTAAGCAGCGATACGGCCTCCATCAGGTTGGTCTTGCCCGCCCCGTTGGGCCCGAACAAAGCCACGGGCCGTCCGTCAAGCGCCAGTCGCGCCCGCCTGTGGGACCGAAAATGCGAGAGGGTGAGGGATGCGACGAATACCCGGCTCATCGCGCGCCCTGTCTTCCATGTGCCAAAAATATCCCCGCCGGAGGCATCCGGCAGACGTCACACGCGCATCGGCATGACAACGTAGATCGCGCTTTCGTCATTGCCTTCGCGCATCAGCGTGGGCTCGGCGGGGGAGGAGAACATGAAGACCGCATTCTCCCGGTCCACCTGTGAGGCGATTTCCAGCAGGTATTTCGCGTTGAAGCCGATCTCCAGCTTCTCATCGCCGTACGCAACGGCCAGCTCGGCCTCCGCATTGCCGCTGTCGGGGGCGTTCACGGACAGGACCAGCCGGTCCTCATCCAACGCCATCTTCACGGCGCGGGAACGTTCGGAACTGACGGTGGCCACAAGGTCCACGGCCTTCGCGAAATCGCCGGCATCGACTTCCATCCGGCGTGTGTTCCCCATCGGGATGACGCGGGTGTAGTCGGGGAACGTGCCGTCGATGACTTTGGAGGTCAGCGTGATGTCGGGCGTGGCGAAGCGGATCTTGGTCTCGCTGACAGATACGGCGATCTGCGCGTCGTCGTCATCGAGGAGTTTGCGCAACTCGCCCACCGTCTTGCGCGGAACGATCACGCCGGGCATGTCGGCGGCACCGTCGGGCAGGGTGCTGTCGATGCGGGCCAGGCGGTGGCCATCCGTGGCCACGGCGCGAAGGACCTTGTCGCCGCTTTCGCCGGTTGCGATGTGGAAATAGACACCGTTGAGGTAATAGCGCGTCTCTTCCGTCGAGATGGCGAATTTGGATTTGTCGAACAGCCGCCGAAGCTCCGGCGCCTTGGCGGAGAAATTCGCGGCGTAATCGGTCGATGCCATGACCGGGAAGTCTTCGCGAGGCAGAGTGGCCAGCTGGAAGGTCGAGCGTCCGGCTTCCACCGTCAGGCGGCCTGCGGTGCTATCCTCGTTCAGCGAAACGAGCGCGCCGTCGGGCAGCTTGCGCACGATTTCGTGGAAGGTGACGGCATTGACGGTTGTTGCGCCCGCACGCTCCACCTGGGCCGGGGCCTTGTCCACCACCTCGATATCCAGATCGGTTGCCCGGAACGACACGCTGTCGCCGTCGGCTTCGATCAGGACATTGGCGAGGATCGGAATGGTGTTCCGCCGCTCCACGACCGATTGCGCTTGGCTGACGGCGCGCAGAAGGGTGGCGCGTTCGATGGAGAGTTTCATGTCCCAGGCTCCGACAGATGGCGGGGCCGCGAGAATGTCCCGGACCCCAGCCAATCACAAGGTGTTTTATGAAGGTTTGGGCGCGGGGTGTTGCGTGGTCAACCCCCCGGACCCGGTAATCAGGCTTCCAGCATCCGCCGCAGCAATTCCGCGTCTTCGGCGATCTGGCTGTCGATCTGCATCAGCTCTTCGATCTTGCGCACACCGTAGAGGATCGTGGTGTGGTCGCGTCCGCCGAATTTCTTCCCGATCTCGGGCAGGGAGCGTTGCGTCAGTCGCTTGCAGAGATACATCGCCATCTGCCGGGGCCGCGCGATGGCGCGCTGGCGGTTCTGGCTTATCATGTCGACCTGGCGGAGCTTATAATATTCGCAGGTTTTCTTGATGATCTCGTCCATCGTGACCTTGCGGTCGGAGGCGCGCAGGATATCGGCGAGGTTGTCGCGGGCGAAATCCTCCGTCACTTCGCGGCGCACCAGATCGCCGGTGGCGTAGAGGCGGTTGAGGGCACCCTCCAGTTCGCGGACGTTGGAGGCGATTTTGCGGGCGAGGAATTCCAGCACCCCGTCGGCGAATTTCACATGCGGGTATTTCTGGCGAAGAAGCTCGGCCTTGTGCTCCAGCACGCTGATCCGCAATTCGTAATCGGTGGGGTGAATGTCCACCACCAGTCCGCTTTGCAGGCGCGAGGCGATGCGGCCATCAAGCTCCTCCATATCGACGGGCGCGCGGTCGCCGGAGATGACGATCTGTTTGCCCATCTCCACCAGCGCGTTGAAGGTGTGGAAGAATTCCTGCTGGGTGGAGGATTTGCCCGCGATGAACTGCACGTCATCGACCATCAGGATATCGACCGAGCGGAAGGTTTCCTTGAAGTTGAACGTGTCCTGTTCACGGAGCGCCCGGACGAAGCGGTGCATGAACTGCTCCGCCGACAGGTAGAGGATCTTCGCATCGGGGAAGCGGTCCTGAAGGTCCCAGGCAATGGCGTGCATCAGGTGTGTCTTACCGAGGCCGACGCCGCCGTAGAGGAACAGCGGATTGAAGGTCACGTCGAGGGTTTCGGCCACGCGGCGGGCGGCGGCATGGGCCAGCTCGTTCGGTTTGCCGACGACGAAATTGGAAAAGGTGAACAGCGGGTTCAGCTTGGTGCCGTGAAGCTCCGCCACGGTGCGGTGCGGGGCGACGGACGCTGCGGGCGGTTGCGACGGCGGGACGGCGCCGCCGGCGGCGGCGGCCGGGGCGGGTTGCGGCCGGGGAGCGGGTTCCGCGTGGTGGCGCGCCGGAGCGGCTTCCGCCATTTCCAGGGCCGGCTGCGGTGCAGCGGCGGGGGCGGCGCGGCGCGGGCCGACGGTAAACTGGACACGGTCGGCGCTGACGCCGCGGGACGACAGATGGCGCAGGATCAGGTCCCCGAAATTATTCGACACCCAGGATCCGATGAAGCCGGTGGGCACGTGAAAATGCGCCGTTCGGTCCTCCACCCGATCAAAGCCGATCGGTTCGATCCAGGCTTTGAAATTGTTGCGCCCGACGGCTTGCAACAGTTCTTCGCGGACTTGGCCCCATGTGTCGTCGTTCATTCCCTCTATCCGTCCCTTTTCTTGCCCGGCCCTGTGCTTACGGACCGGTTATACACCAAAATTCTGCCACCGCGCGCCAATCACCACCCACAACAAACAACACAACTGTTACCCGCCGGTTGATCCGGCGTGGGTCTGGTCGTGTCGCGCTTCGTGGGTCTAAGGGAAGATTCGGGCTACAAAAAGGAACGCCGCGCGGCCAACATGGCCACGGCCCGTCCCAATCCCACCTGTCCAAGTGCCACGGCAATTCCGCCGGATACGTCATGCGCCACGTGTCGTGGCACCGCGCAATTTCAGCATCGAACCAGGGTTCGTACCCCGCATCCGCCCCCCAAGGCGTCTGACTCGCTGGAGGGAAGGTATCGGGAGTCTCGCGCCCGTCGCAACACCTCTTCTTGCTTGACTCGGGCCACCTCCGGCAATCGAATCTCGCGGCTCAATTTAGAGCCTTGAGCGCATTGCGATTTTCTCTCGCGCAAAAAAAAGCGCCCCGGGAAGGGACGCCTTTGTCGTGGTCGGAGATGCGGCGGCTCAGGCGCCCATCGCCTTCACGCGGGACGCAAGACGCGACATTTTCCGCGATGCGGTGTTTTTGTGCATCACCCCCTTGGTGACGCCGCGCATCAACTCGGGCTGGACATTCTTCAACGCTTCGGCGGCGGCGGCTTGATCGCCCGAGGCGATCGCCTCTTCCACGCGGCGCAGGTGGGTGCGGATGCGCGAACGGCGGGCTTTGTTGATCTGGAAGCGGCGCTCGTTCTGGCGGGCGCGTTTCTTGGCTTGGGGCGAATTTGCCATCGTGTCTGATCCTTCGTCGGCCCGATAGTCCCGGGCATATTGAAATAGGTGCAACGCGGGTGGTCCCGACCCCGGGTTCACTACCGGGCGAATCTGGCCAAAAGGCGGGCCTCACACGCATGTCTGGCGCGGCTGATAGGGGATTTGGCCCGCGAAGGGAAGCCCCCTTCGTCGCGGCCTTACTTATCGCGGAACTGCGGCTCGCGCTTTTCGATGAAGGCGGCCATGCCTTCGGACTGATCCTCGGTCGCGAACATCGAATGGAACAGGCGCCGTTCGAACAGGAGTCCCTCGGAAAGGCTCACCTCCTCCGCCCGGTTCACGGCTTCCTTTGCGGCCATGGTGGAGATCGCGGATTTCTCGGCGATCTTCGCGGCGGCGGCCATCGCCTCCTCCATCAGCTTCTTGGCGGGGACCATGCGGCTGACAAGGCCCGCGCGCTCGGCCTCCTCGGCTGGCATGAAACGCCCCGTCAGATGCATGTCCATTGCCTTTGACTTGCCCACCAGCTTGGTCAGGCGCTGGGTGCCGCCCATGCCGGCGATGACACCGAGGTTGATCTCGGGCTGGCCGAACTTGGCATTGTCGGCGGCGATGATGAAATCACACGCCATCGCCAATTCGCACCCGCCGCCCAGGGCATAGCCCGCCACGGCGGCGATAATCGGCTTGCGGATGCGCGCGATGCTGTCGGCGGCTTCGGCGAAGAGATCCTCGAATACCACGTCGGCAAAAGTCTTTTCGGCCATTTCGGTGATGTCGGCCCCGGCGGCGAATGCCTTGTCGGTGCCTGTTATGACGATGCAGCGGACCTTGTCATTGCCCTCGGCCGCGGCAAGCGCCTTGCCCAATTCGCCCAGAAGCTGCGTGTTGAGCGCGTTGAGCGCATCGGGGCGATTCAATTTGATCAGGCAGATATGATCTTCGACGTCGACGATCAGGGTCTCGTAGGCCATGGAATGCGCTCATCGGCTGTTGAAACGAGCCCTGAGGCTTAGCACCGGTGGCAGGGGTTTCAACTACCTTTGGCAGGCCGCGCAGTAGAAGCTGGACCGCCCTGACTGTACCTTGCGGCGAATTTTCTCAGCGCAGGCCGGGGTTTGGCAGGGCTGACCCTCGCGGCCATACACGAGAAAGGTGTGTTGAAAATATCCCAGTTCCCCGTCCGCCTGCCGATGGTCACGTAAGGAAGATCCCCCCGCTTCGATAGCTTCCGCCAATACATCGCGGATGATCGGCACCAGGCGCGCGACTCGACCCGGTGCGATGCGCGCGGCGTGGCGCAAAGGAGAAATTCCGGCGCGGTAAAGCGCCTCGCACACGTAGATATTGCCGAGGCCGGCCACGATGCGCTGGTCCAGAAGCGCGGATTTCACGGGGCTGCGCTTGCCCGCGAAGGCCGCGATAAGGTGGGCTTCGTTGAAGGAATTGCCAAGCGGCTCCGGCCCCAGGTCGCGCAAAAGCCAATGCTCGTCCTGGGTGTCGGTATCAAGAAGGTCCATCGCACCGAACCGGCGGGCATCGTTGAACGTGATCCGCGCGCCCGTATCGGTGTCGAACACCACATGGTCGTGTTTCGCGGGCGTGGGGTGGGTGTGGTGGAACCGGCCCAACGGATCGCCCGACACGGTCATTCGCCCGGACATGCCCAGATGGATCAACAGCGTCTCTCCGGTATCGAGGTCGGCGAGGATGTATTTCGACCGCCGGCGCAGCGCGGTGACGCGTGCGCCGGTCAGGCGGTCGGCCATCCGGTCGGGGAACGGCCAGCGCAGATCGGGGCGGTTCACGGACGCCGTGGTGATCCGAGCGCCCTCCAGCGCAGGCAGCAGCCCGCGACGCACTGTCTCAACCTCTGGAAGTTCGGGCAAATCAGGCTTTCCTCATGTGTCATCGGGGTGCGTTGCAGCGCCCCGGCAGGCCCCTATAAGAAGGGGCGGGAATACAAAAGGACAAGGCCCATGGCGGACGATCGTACGACTCACTTCGGCTTTCAGGATGTGGCCGAGGATCAGAAGGCGGGGATGGTCCACGGGGTGTTCACGAATGTGGCGTCCAAATACGACGTGATGAACGACGTGATGAGCGTGGGCATCCACCGCATCTGGAAGGATGCGATGATGGATTGGCTGGCGCCGCGCGACGGTCAGCGGCTTCTGGATGTGGCGGGCGGCACGGGGGATATCGCCTTTCGGTTCCTGAAACGCGCACCCGGTGCCCATGCGACCGTCTTCGACATGACCCAGAGCATGCTGGACGAGGGCGAAAAGCGCGCCGAGGCCGAGGCGATGGCCGACAAGCTTTCGTGGGTGTGCGGCGACGCGATGGCGCTGCCCTTTGCCGATAACAGCTTCGACGTCTACACGATCAGTTTCGGCATCCGGAACGTGGTGCGCATCGACGAGGCCCTCGCGGAAGCCTTCCGGGTCTTGAAGCCCGGCGGCCGGTTGATGGTTCTGGAGTTCTCGCAATTGCCCAATGACGGAATGCAAAAACTCTATGACCTCTATTCCTTCAACGTGATCCCGCGCATGGGGCAGGTGATCGCGGGAGATCGCGACTCGTATCAATACCTGGTCGAGTCGATCCGCAAATTCCCGGATCAGGAGACCTTCGCGGGCATGATCCGCGATGCGGGGTTCGAGCAGGTGAAATATCGCAACCTGTCGATGGGCATCGCCGCGCTGCATTCAGGCTGGAAGCTCTAGGTGCGCGGTCCCCACAATATCTGGCGGCTGGTGCGCACCGGCGCGACGTTCGAGAGGACGGGCGCCATGGGTGCCGTGCTGGAAGCCGTGGACGCGCCGCGCCCGATCCGGGTGGCGGCCCGTGTGCTGGGCTGGCCGTTCAAGTGGTTGGGCCTGAAAGGTGATCCGACCATGCCGCCCGTGGTCCGCGCCCTGACGGCCCTTGGCCCGGCCTACATCAAGTTTGGGCAGATCCTTTCGACCCGCGCGGATGTGGTCGGACCGGAGATGGCAGCGGAATTGCAGGTGCTGCAGGACAAGCTGCCGCCCTTCGATACCTCGGATGCACGCCGCGTCGTGGCCGAGGAAATGGGCCGCCCCGTCGATGAGATTTTCAGCGCGTTCTCCGATCCCGTTGCTGCCGCCTCCATCGCGCAGGTGCACCGCGCGACGTTGGTCGAGGGCGGACGCGACGTGGCGGTGAAGATCCTTCGTCCGGGCATTGAGCGGGCGTTTCGCAAGGATGTGGACGCCTTTCACCTCATGGCGACGCTGATCGAGACGTTATCTCCGTCCTCCCGCCGGTTGCGACCGCGCGACGTCATCACCCATTTCGAAGGGGTCGTGACGCAGGAGCTGGATTTGCGCATCGAGGCCTCGGCGGCGGGTGAATTCGCGGCCAATACCAAGGACGATGAGGGCTTTGTCGTGCCGGCGGTGGAATGGGGCCTCAGCTCGCGCCGGATGATGGTGCTGGGCTGGGCCGAAGGGGTGCCGTTCAGCAATCTCGCGGCCATTGATGTAGGCGGGTACGACCGCAAGGCCCTTGCGCAGACGGTGTTGCAGATGTTCCTGCGCCACGCGCTGCGCGACGGATTTTTCCATGCCGACATGCACCAGGGCAACCTGAAGGTCGCGCCCAATGGCGATGTCGTGGCGCTGGATTTCGGGATCATGGGACGGTTGGATGAATATACGCGGCGCGTCTATGCGGAGATCCTGATGGGGTTCATCCGCAAGGATTACCGCCGCGTCGCTGAGGTGCATTTCGAGGCCGGCTACGTGCCCCAGGATCGCGATGTGGCGGAGTTTGCCCAAGCGCTCAGATCCGTGGGGGAGCCGATTTTCGGGATGGATGCCAGCGGTATCTCCATGGGTCGCCTTCTGGCCTATCTGTTCGAGGTAACGGAACGCTTCGGGATGGAGACGCGCACGGAGCTAATCCTGTTGCAGCGCACCATGGTCGTGGTCGAGGGGGTGGCCAGGTCGCTGGACGAGGACATGAACATCTGGACCGCTGCGCGCCCGGTGGTGGAAGAATACATCGCCCGCAATATCGGACCGCAGGCGGTGGCACGGGACCTCTTCCGTACGGCGATGGTTCTGTCGCGCTTCGGTCCACGCCTGCCGCAACTGGCCGAGGCGGCGCTGATCGCCCAGGCTCACCCGCCCCGGCAGGACCGGCGTCCCGTCTGGCCCGAACGGCTGGCCCTCGGGCTGGGGGGCGTGGTTGTCGGAGCCGCGTTGGCCGCGATCCTCAGCCTGATCTAGCCGTCGCCACGGCGCAGCGCCTGCACGCCATCGGCGGGGATCGAGATGCCGTTGTCCATCGTAAGCCAGACCTCACCGTTCACGGTCTGCGCCTCTTGGATCGTGGCGTGAACGAAGGCGGCGCGTTCTTCCAGCATCGTCTCTCCCGACCAGCTTTGGGCGGAGAGGAAGTAGGTGCCGTCGGCCAAGGGTTGCCCGTTTTCGTCGAGGCCCTGCCATTGGTAGGGCTCATCGGATAACGGGATCGGGGTGCGGGCCACCATCTCTCCGTTCTGGTCGCGCACGATCAGTTCCATTCGGTCGGCAAGAGGGGCGGGGGCGACCTGAACCTCAACCTCCTGTCCGGTAAAGTTGACCGGCATTTCGGCCCGCGCCTCCAACCCGATCCAGCCGGATAACTGCCCCATGTTCATGGCGGTGAACCCGGCCTGCAAGTCGCGCAGGAGGTCATTGGTCAGCACCTGCTGTTCGACGCCGGAAAACGTGGCGAGCTGGGCGGTGTATTCGGTACTGTCGGTTGGGTTGAGCGGATCCTGGTTCTGCATCTGCGTGGTCAGAAGGCGAAGAAACAACTCGAAATCGGACGTGATGGAGGCCGCGTCCGATGCGGTGGCGCCGTTGGCCGATGAGGTGGTCTGGGAAATGGGAAGGACGTCCATGGGGTCTCCTACACTCGGATGTCGAGGCCACCGTCCGCGGTGACGCGAAGGACGGTTCGTTCGGGCTGCGGGGCAGCGGTTTCGTTCGTATCCGCGTCATCGCCACCGCGGGGCGCGCCGTGTCGGGCGGAGTTGCCGCCGCCGCCGTCGTCTTGGGCGATGCGCACGGACGGAGCATCAAGGCCCGACCGCGCGAATTCCTGCGCCAGAAGGTCCAGATGTCGGCGCATCAGGTCGACGGTTTCGGGGCGGTCGGCATGGATGGAAAGGGTGAGCACTCCCGCCACCTCGGTGATTTGAAGGCGCAGGCGGCCAAGTTCCGGCGGGTCGAGGGCCAGTTCCATCGGCCCCGTCTCGGGACCAAGATCCGCCATAGCCGCCGCGATCTGGTGCGCAATGGCCGTTGCGGAGGACGGGGGCGCATGGGGTATGATGGGCGCGACCGGCGTGGCGGAGAATGTGTGCGTGACTTGGGGTTGGAGGAGGCCGAACGGGTCGAGCGAAGGCGTTCCGTCCACGGGCAGAACCGAGCGCGAATACGCGGTCAAGATCGGCGCTGGTGTCAGGACCGGTGCTGATGTCACGATTCCCGATGGGCCCGTCGCAGGCGCAGGCGGGGTGACTATCCGGGGCATGGCGACCGGTTCATCGAGCGGAATGCGGGGTGGCAGTTGCTCCGGGGCAGAGTGACGAGGCGCTGGGTCCGGTGTCAGCAGCGCTGTCTGCACTGGCTCGGAGGGGGTCGCAACTGGCGGGCGTGCGAGTGCTGGGAGGAACGTGAGCGGGGCCGAGGCGGGTTCCGCGCGTTGCGTGAGTGGGGTGGGTTCAGCTCGCTCAATCAGCGGCGGTGGAACGGGTTGTGGCGCTGGCGCGGTGGGTGCTGGCACAGCCGTGCTCTTGGATTGCGGAGACTTCAGCGGTGCCGGCGCACCGGAGGATTGAATCGGTGCGGCATCAGACGGCGCGGGCATCGGCGTCGTTCGGACCTGCAGAGGCGGGGGTGCTTCTACGAATTGAGCGGGCCGCGCAAAAAATGCGCCCGACTGCGGGGATGGTTCGGCAAGGATGGCCTGGGTGGGGCTGGCAAGAGGCGCTTTTGATAGGCTCGGGGCCGGTGCCAGACCGGGCATTGGCATCGGTTGAGCCGACGACGGAATGTCAGGATCGACCGGGACCGCGGCGGAAATTTGCGCTGGGGCGAGTGCAACGGGATTGCTCGCGCCGAGCGTGTCAGCGCCCGGCCACGTACCCGTCGTGACATTCGGGCTAGGCTGAGGTGCAGGCAGCGCGCCCAGGGTCGGTAGAGGTGCCGCCGGGTTTAACGTAGCGGGCGGTGTCGGTTGGACGGGCGCGCTGATCGGGACCGGGACGCGGACCGGCAAGATGTCCTCTTCCTGCACCGGCATAGAACGGGGCTCCATAGTCGTGACCATCTCGATGGGCGTAACGATGGCTTGAATAGGCGCTTTGACGCCGGGTTCGGTGGGGGCCGGCAGGTCCGACGTGACGAAGGGAGGCTCGTCCGACACTGGCAGCGGCTGCATATTCAAGGGATCGTCGACCGAAACGGGCTCGGATGAAACCCAAACGGTCAGCACGTCGTCGGCCCGTGCGCTCCCGTCCGCGTTGTCCTGCGCCGAAACCGGGACTGCCGGGATCAGGGAATTCTGCGCTGTGCCATCCGCTTGGAATGCGGTGAGAAAGGCGAAGCCGTCGGGTATCACGCCTGCCGCATCATGCCCCTGGGAAGTGGGGCCAGATGCGCCCGTTGCGCGGAGGTTCTGGAACAGATCAACCATTCTGGGTGCCCGTTTGTTGGTGTCCGACCCGCTCTAACCCGCAAGCCCCTTACGAATTCTTTACGCGGGCCTGTCACGGTGAGTCGAAATCCCTCGAATGCGAGAGACTTTGATGTCCGAGCCGATTCTGACCCCCTCCGGCCTTACGCCGGTGCAGGCGAACCCCTCGTCGCAGACCGCCCGCCTCCGCGCGGTTGCCGAAGACCTTGAAGCCGCCTTCCTCGCCGAAATGCTGCAACATGCAGGGTTTGGCGGCGCGAGAGAAAGCTTCGGTGGCGGCATCGGGGAGGAGCAGATGTCTTCCATGCTGCGACACGAACACGCGCGCGCGATCGCGCAGCAGGGCGGCATCGGCCTTGCCGAGGCGATCTTCGCCTCCCTTCTGGCACGGACGGAAACGGAGTGATGTTCGGGCTGCGAAAACCGGCGGCGAATGTCATCCGCTCTATCCTTGAAACCCAGCACACGGCCCTGCTGGCCGGGGACTTCGCGCGGCTGGAGCCATTGGCCGCGCAATTGGAACAGGCTTTTGCGCGTTTGCGCCAAGATGGTGCCAGTGCGGGGGAGCTGACCGCGATCAAGGCGATGTCCGCACGCAATGCCACGCTTCTGCGCGCGGCCCAGACAGGTGTCGCGCGGGCGCGGGATCAGTTGGGGTCGGTACGCGCGCCGGTCCTCAATACCTATGATGCATCGGGCCAGAGCCGGGCCAATGGCGAAGCGCCGGGCAAAACCCTCGCCCGTCGCTAGCGGCTCGCGTTGGATCAAATTAGCAGCATCGCCGAGCCGGGCCTTAACGCCGGTTTAACCCCCCTCTGCCCAGAACGGGCTCTGCACCCGAGGGGTGGCGTGGGCCGGAACGATCGACCCGCAACCGTCAGAATGACGCTCGCAATGCCCCGCCAAAGCGGAGGCTGTCCTGTGACCGGCGTGGAAAATCACGCCAAGGAAAGCAAAGAAAGGGACATTCATGTCCAGCATTCTGACCAACAACAGCGCCATGGTCGCGCTTCAGACCCTGAAATCGGTCAACGCGAACTTGCAAGAAACCCAATCGCAGATCTCCACCGGTAAATCCGTGGCATCGGCGAAAGACAATTCGGCCGTCTGGGCGATTTCCAAGGTGATGGAATCGGACGTGAAGGGCTTCAAGGGCATCCAGGAAAGCTTGAGCCTTGGGGAATCCACCGTCGCCGTTGCCCGGAACGCCTCCGAAACCGTGACGGACCTGCTGACCGAGATCAAAGGCAAGATCGTGGCCGCGCAGGAGGAGAACGTCGACCGGGCCAAGATCCAGACCGACATCGACGCGCTGACCGACCAGATCAAATCGGTTGTGGGCGCGGCGCAGTTCAACGGCCTGAACCTCGTGTCCGGCACCGAAGATGTGAACGTCCTCTCGTCCCTCGACCGGTCGGGTTCCGGGAATGTTGCCGCCTCTAACATCACGGTTCAGCGTCAGGACCTGAGCAGCATCGCGGGCACCTACGGAACGACGGCCGTGACCGGTGGCGATCTGACGGCGCTTGGCTCGCTCAACGGGTCGGCGTCGGCCACAAGCGGCGCGCAGGCGGGGCTGAGTGCGCAGATTCAGATCACCGAAGGCACGACCACCGGCTTTGCCGCGAACGACACGTTCAGCCTGACGGTCGGCGGGTCCACCATCACCGTCACGCTCGACGGCACGGAAGACGCCACAGGCGTTGCCACGCTTCTGCAGGGTGAGATTAATGCGCGCGACATTCCCGGTATCACCGCCACCGCCGGTGCCAATGCGGGCGAATTGGTGATTTCCAACACCAACGCCTTCGCAGAGGTCGATATCGAGGTTGCCGCAACGCTGGGCGACACGTCCGGTAGTGCCGGTGCCAATATCGAAGAGCTCAACGGCAGCACCGGCCTGACCCAGACCACAGGCACCATCGCGCAACGGGCCGAGACGATCGACTTCAGCGCCGCCGCCAATGTGTCGGAAGGTGATGGCTTCGAAGTGACGGTTGCCGGCACGGCGTTCCGCTACATCGCGGGCCAGGGTGAGACAATGGAAGACGTCGCACGGGGTCTGAAAACGGCGATTGACTCCAACCCGCCCGATGGTGTGACCACGCAGGTCCAGCAGAACGAGACCACGGGCGCCTATTCGTTGGCCATCGACTATGACAACGCCTCCACCACCACCATCGCATTGAGCGCATCGACGGGGGGCGAGGCGTCGGGCGGTCTGTTCGGCCTCGATAATCTGGACGTAACCACGAATGCGGGGGCGGATTCCGCGCTCGATAACGTTGAGACGCTGATCCAGAATTCCATCGACGCCGCGGCGGCCTTCGGTTCGGCCCAGGGCCGGATCGAAACGCAGTCGGACTTCGTGGGCAAGCTGATCGATTCCCTGAAATCCGGGATCGGCACGCTGGTGGACGCAGATATGGAAGAGGCCTCTGCTCGTTTGCAGGCGCTTCAGGTGCAGCAGCAGCTGGCGACCCAGTCGCTGTCCATTGCCAACCAGGCGCCTCAGAACATCCTGGCGCTGTTCCGGTAAACTGATCCTTTTCCGGGGCGTGGCGCATGACGCGCACACGCCCCGGAAATCACCGACTGTCTTGGCCGCTCGGCAATACGACCCCCATCGCCGCAGACCGCCCCTGATCGCCGACCGACACAGCCCGCCCAAGGAGCACATCCGTGATGTCCACCTCCCTCGCCCAGACCGCCTATACCTCTTCTGCCACGCCCGTCCGCACCGCGCGGGGCACGGAATACGCAGCATTTCAATCCATCACCGCACGCCTGAACGCATCGCGCCGAAAGGGCGCCCCGATGTCGGACCGCGCATCTGCCCTGCACGACAATCGCAAGCTTTGGACAATCCTCGCCTCGGACCTTGCGGATCCCGATAATCGCCTGCCCCAGAGCCTTCGTGCGCAGCTCTTCTACCTTGCCGAGTTTTCGCTTCTGCAATCGCGCAAGGCCTTGGACGAAAGCGCGGCCCTCGATGCGCTGATCGACATCAACACGGCCGTCATGCGGGGGTTGAGCGGACAGGAGGTTTCGGAATGAGCGGCCTTGTCCTGAAGCTTGGTCCAAAGGAACGGGTCCTCGTGAACGGCGCCGTGATCGAGAACGGCGACCGGCGCACGCGTTTGTCGATCGTGACGCCCGGAGCCAACATCCTGCGCCTGCGAGACGCGATCCACCCGGAGGAGGTGAACACACCCGTCCGCCGCGTCTGTTATGTCGCGCAGCTGGTCCTGTCTGGTGATGCGGATTTCGATGACGCCAAGGCGCAATTGTTGCGCGGCGTCGAGCAATTGAGCCAGGTCTTCACCGATCCCGACAGCCGCGCGTTGCTGGCGCGCGCGACGGAAACTCTCGTCGACGGGCAGGTTTACCAGACCCTCAAGGCATTGCGTGGCCTTCTCCCGCGGGAGGAGCGGCTGCTGGCCGCAAGTCAGGCGTGACCTTCCAACCCGTTCTTCCGCTTGGCGGGTTTGCCGGTTGGTCGTTTCTGAAATCCAGCCTCGACCAGCAACAGGCACAATTCGCCGATGCGCCGGCCCAGGCGAGGGATCGTGCCTACTTCCGAGAGAAGATCGGGTCCATCACATCGCCGGCTGATCTGGTTGCGGACTTTCGCATGATGCGCGTGGCGCTCGGAGCCTATGGTTTGGACGGCGATATCGGCAACCGCGCCTTTATCGAAAAGGTGCTGTCGGACGGTGTCGACAATGACGATGCCCTATCCAACCGGCTGGCCGACAAACGCTACCGCGCCTTTGCTGAGGCCTTCGGGTTCGGCGGCACGCTCCCGCCCCGCACCCAATCCCCCGGCTTCGCCGACCGTATCCTGGCACGCTTCGATCGCCAATCCTTCGAGGTTGCGGTGGGTGCGCAGGATGAGGATATGCGCCTTGCCCTGACGGCGTCCCGTGAAGTGCCGGAAATCGCCGCGCTAACCTCTTCGAACAACACCCAATGGTTGAGCGTGTTGGGCAATCCGCCCCTGCGCAAGGTTTTCGAGACCGCCTTCGCCTTGCCCACATCCATCGGGACGCTCGACCTTGACCAACAGCTCGACGAATTCCGCAAAGCGTCGGAGCGTGTTTTGGGAACGTCTGACTTCAAGGATTTGCGGGACCCGGAGAAGGTGGATGACCTGGTCCGCGCCTTCACGTTGCAGGCGCAGATCGCTGCCGGCCCGTCCCCCCTGACCCCCGGCGCATCGGCGGTGATCTTGTTGCAGAACCTCGCCTAAGCGGTACGGTCGCCGGGCTCAGGTCGTCCCGTGGCCAGGCGTGCTGGCGGGACCAAGGACGCGGGCCAGCGCCTCGAAACTCGCGGCCTCATCGACACCGGCGGGGGCGCCGATGAATTCGTCCAAAGCGTCCCAGACCTTGACCGCGCCGTCGATCAGCGGATCGGTACCGGGTGAGTAGAGGCCGGCCTGGATCATCATCTCCGCCCGGTCATAGGCACCCATCAGCTTGCGGGCCTGCCCGATCAACGCATTCTCTTCCGCACCCGCGGCAGCGGGCAGTGACCGGCTGACGGAGCGGAGCAGATCAATCGCCGGATAGCGCCCCCGTTCCGCGATATCGCGCGACAACACGACATGGCCATCAAGGACCCCCCGCATGACATCGGCGACGGGGCCGTCCATGTCCGACCCCGCGACAAGCACGGACAGGATTGCGGTGATGTCGCCTTGTCCCGCCGCACCTGGCCCCGCCCGCTCAGCGAGGCCCATGACCGCTTGGGCCATCGACGCGGGAAAGCCATCGGGGCCAAAGGGTTCCCCCGCGCTGGCCGCGACGTCGCGATGGGCCTCGGCAAAGCGGGTAATGGAATCGGCGAGAACGAGAACCTGCTTTCCCTGATCCCGGAAATACTCCGCAATCGCCATCATCGTGTAGGCCGCCCGCGCCCGGGTGAGGGCGGGCCGGTCGGACGTGGCGGCGACAACGATCGCACGATCCAATCCGTCCGCCCCAAGGGTATCGGAGACGAAGTCGCGCACTTCCCGCCCGCGTTCGCCGATCAGGCCAATCACGACCACATCGGCGCGCATCCCCTCTGCCAGGGCCGCGATGAGGCGCGATTTCCCGACACCGGAGCCCGCGAAAAGCCCGATCCGCTGCCCGCGCACGATGGGAAGCAGCGTGTCGAACACCGCGAACCCGGTCCGCAAACGCCGCCCCAGTCCGCGCCGTGCAGCGGGCGAAGGCGGGGCAGTGATGAGGGGATACGGGCGGGCGCCGGGAACAAGCGCGCGACCATCGAGGGGTTGGCCATCGGGATCAATCACACGACCAAGCCAGCTGTCGTCGGGGGAAATGACGGGCGGGCCGATATGGGTCACGTCCGTGCCAAGCCGCAGGCCATCTGCGTATCCTTCCGGCATGACGCGGGCCCCGTCAGGGCCGATGGACAATACCTCCCCGACCAAGGCAGGGCCGAGGCGGACGCGGTCGCCCAGGGCGACCTCCCCCTCCAAGCCCGACACCGTCACCACGTTGCGCCCGAGGCGTTCGACGCGTCCCACGGCGCGAGCCGTTCGGATAGTGCGCAATTGCGCGCGCAGGTGGTCGAAGGCAGTCAGGGTGGCGGCATTCGTCATGGCGGCTTCTCCGGCAAACGGCGCATTTGAAGCGCCTCGATTACCGAATCTAAAGGAATCACTCTTAAGCATTCGTGTAGCCGAGATGGGAGAACCCCAAATGCTAGACAGGCTTGAGATTTTTCAACTTGCGGGCGCACAGGCGCGCCACGCCGCGTCCCGTCAGGCCGTGGTAGCCCAGAATATCGCAAATGCCGATACGCCGGGTTATCGCGCTCGGGACGTCACCGATTTCGCGGAGACATGGCGCAGGATGAACGCGGAGAACAGGATGGCCGATGGCCCGCTGCCGATGCGCGTGGTAGATGCGGGAACGCCCGCGTCCCCGAACGGAAATACCGTGTCGCTGGAACTGGAAATGCTGCGCGGAATTGAGGCGCAGCGCGCCCATTCCAGAGCGCTTCGTATCTATGGCTCCGCCATGTCGATCCTGCGCACAAGCCTTGGGCGATAGGGGGATGCCATGACCGAGTTTTCCAATGCCCTGTCCGTCGCGGCCTCCGGAATGCGCGCCCAGGCGCAGCGCCTGACCCATGTGTCGGAGAATATCGCCAATGCCGATACACCCGGATACCAGCGCAAGATCACCAGCTTCGAGGTCGAACGCGGCATGGGAACGACCGAGGGCACAGTGCGCCCCGGCCCGGTGCGGCTGGACCAGACCGTCCTTCCACAGATATTCGATCCCGCCCACCCCATGGCGGACGATACCGGGCACTACGAAGGGTCGAACGTCGATCTGGTCGTTGAACTGGCCGATGCCCGCGAAGCCCAGCGATCCTATGAGGCGAATTTGAGGGTCTTTGACCAGATCCGGCAGATGTCGACCTCTCTTAACGATCTATTGCGCCGGTAGCGCACCGATTTTCATTCACGTCTGAGGAGAACCCCGGATGGATATTCGTCAAACCATGGCCGCACAGGCCTACGGTCAAACGCGGCTGACCCCGCAACCGACGGCCCCCCAGGATGGCGGCGCGTTCGTACAGGCCGTCACGTCATTTGCCGATACCGTGGCGCAGGGAGAGGCGCAGGCGACCGCGGCCATGACCACCGGGGCCGATCCCCATTCGCTTGTAACGGCCCTCGCGCAGACGGAGCTTGCGGTGGAAACGGCCGTGACGATCCGCGACCGGGTCGTGGAAGCTTACCAGGAAATCCTGCGGATGCCGGTGTAGAGTGATGGAGGAAATGGTCTTCTATGACACGCTCCGCCAAGGGCTTTGGGTTTCCGTCGTGATCTCCACTCCCATCCTGGCCGCTGCCCTCGTGGTTGGCGTGCTGGTCGGCCTGGTTCAGGCGCTGACGAGCGTGCAGGAAATGACGCTGACCTTCGTGCCGAAACTCGCAGCCATCGTCGTCGTTTTCTGGGCGTCGATGGGGTTCATGACGCAGGCGCTCACCTCCTATTTCTCGGACACGCTTGTCCCGATGATCGCGGGGATGTGAGCGATGGATAATCCCGGCTACACGTCGCTCACTCGCTTGTCCGGCCTGGTGCGGGAGATGTCGGTCGTTGCCAACAACATCGCCAATATCTCCACCACCGGGTTCCGCACCGAAGGGATCATCTTCGCCGAACACGTCGCCCATACCGGGCGGGACGACCCTTCATTAAGCATGGGGACGGCCACAGGACGAAGCATTTCCGCGCAGCAAGGCGCCCTGCAACGCACGGGCGGTGAGTTCGACTTCGCAATCGAAGGTGAAGGATTTTTCCTGATCGACACGGTCGCGGGGGAGGCGCTGACCCGCGCGGGCGCGTTCATCCGCAACGATGTTGGGGAACTTGTGACGCCTGACGGCAGTCGCCTTCTCGATCAAGGCGGCGCGCCCGTCTTCGTACCGCCCAATGGCGGCGACCTGGCCCTTGCGCCCGATGGAACGCTGTCGGTCGGTGGCCAGCCCCTGACGGTTGTGGGTCTTTACCTGCCCAGTGACCCGCTAGAATTGTCGCGCCAATTCGGGACCGCTTTCGTTGCCGAAAGCGGCTATGTCCCCGCCGATAACGCGCGGGTGATGCAAGGGTTTCTGGAGCAGTCCAACGTCAATGCAGTCGCCCAGATCTCTCGCATGATCGAGGTGCAGCGGGCTTATGAACTTGGCCAGAGTTTCATGGATGCCGAAGACAACCGCATCCGCGACTTCCTGCGCACCGCGGGTCAGCGCAGTTAATCCAGAAAGGATTCCCGAATGAGAGCCTTGGATATCGCCGCCACCGGCATGAGCGCGCAGCAGATGCGCGTCGACGTGATTTCGAACAACATCGCGAACATGTCCACCACCGGCTACAGCCCGCGCCGCGCGGATTTTGCCGACTTGCATTACCAGCAGATGACGCGGGCCGGTGCGATCAATGCCGCCGACGGGACGATTGTTCCCGCCGGTGTGCAAGTGGGCCTTGGCGTTCGCCCCTCCGCCGTGACCGTGACGTGGGAGCAGGGCACGATCGCCCAGACCGGTGGAGATCTGGATGTCGCCATCGAAGGGCGCGGCTATCTGGAGGTGACGCTGCCTTCGGGGGAATCGGCCTATACCCGCGACGGCGCGTTGCAGCGTACCGGCGACGGTTTGATCGTGACGGCCGATGGGTTCGAGGTGAACCCCGGGATCACCATTCCGGCCGATGCCCGCGACATCTCCATCAACGCGCAAGGCGAGGTCTATGCCTTCTTCGCCGGAGAGGTGGAGCCGCAATTGCTCGGGCAATTCAACCTGACAGGCTTTTCCAACGACAACGGGCTGGAAGCGATCGGATCGAACCTGTTTCTTGAGACCGCGGCCTCCGGTCCGCCTTTGGCGGCACAACCCGGGCAGGACGGTCTGGGGACGTTGCGGCAGGGCTATGTCGAACAATCCTCCGTCGATGCGGTGCGAGAGATCACTGACCTGATCGAGGCACAACGCGGATACGAGTTGAACGCCAAGGTTCTGACCGCTGCCGACCAGATGCTCGGCGCAACGACGCAGGTGCGCTGATGCGGGTCGTCTTGATGCTGACATTCTTGGCCACGCCCGTGGCTGCGCAGGAAACCGTGATCGCCGCCGGAACCATTCGGGGCGCCACGCTGATCGGCCCCGCCGATGTGGCGACGGTCGAAGGTGCAACGCCCGGCGCGCTGTCTGACATGGGCGATGCGATCGGGATGGAAGCCCGGATCAACCTTTACCCTGGCCGCCCCATCCGCCCGGGCGATCTGCGCCCGCCCGCCATCGTGGAGCGTAACGAGATCGTGTCGCTGCGCTACAACCATGGGGGCCTTCTGATCCTCACCGAGGGGCGCGCGCTGGATCGTGCGGCCTCGGGCGAAATGCTCCGCGTGATCAATCTCAATTCGCGCCAAACCGTTACCGCCACGGCCACCGGTCCTGGCCTTGTCACCGTTGGACCCACCCCATGAAACATCTATCCCTGATCCTTTTCGCCGCCGCGATCCTGTCCGTGTCGGCCTGTGCCCGACTGTCCCAGGTGGGCCAGACCCCCGACCTGACCTCGCCCGCCAATGGTAACGAAGTCTTCGCCATGAACGTGGTGCCGCTTCCCGATTCGCGCGACATCCCCGACCGGGCGGAGGGCGCCTCGCTCTGGACCGCGGGACGTGCATCGCTGTTGGGGGACCGGCGGGCGAGCTTGCGGGGCGATATCCTGACCGTGGTGATCGAGATCGACGACAGCGCGGAATTCCAGAACTCCTCCGAACGGGAACGCAGCGGGTCGGAGGAAATGGGTATCCCCAACCTCTTCGGCCTGCCACAGCGGGCGGACGGGCTACTGACCCGCGGTGGTTCGCTGGGGGAGGCGGTGGAGTTCGACAGTTCCAGCCGGTCGGCGGGCGAGGGTTCTGTCCGTCGCAACGAGGAGCTGACCTTGCGCGTCGCTGCCACGATCACGGAGGTTCTGCAAAACGGCGTCCTGCGCATCGAAGGCAGCCAGGAAGTGCGCGTCAACAACGAGGTCCGAGAGCTGCTGGTGACGGGGTACGTCCGGCCCGAGGATATCTCGCGCCAGAACTCCGTCGAATATGACCGGATCGCGGCGGCGCGGATTTCATATGGCGGGCGCGGCCTGATTACTGACGTCCAGCGGCCCAGATACGGGCAGGAGGTGGCCGATGCGATCCTGCCTTTCTGATCGGCTGAACGGCTTAGGAATATTGGTATGATGCGGATGCTCTTGCCCGTGCTCCTCTTGCTGCTCGGGGCCGGTGGCGGCATCGGTGCGGGGATGATGCTGGCCGGCGGCGATGTGCCTTCCGACGATGTCGAGGAGGTGGCGGGAACTTCATCGGACGAGGGTGGCGAGGACGATGTCGCCGAAGATGACGGCGAACCGTCCCCGGTTGAGCAGACCGGCGAGGGCACGGAATATGTGCGCCTGAACAATCAATTCGTCGTGCCCATCGTGCGCAACGGATCGGTTCGTGCGCTCGTCGTGATGGGACTGACGGTGGAGGTCAATACGGGCCAGAACAGCTCCGTCTTCAATCGAGAGCCGCGCCTTCGCGACAGCTTCCTGCGCGTCCTGTTCGCCCATGCAAATGCAGGGGGCTTCGACGGCATGTTCACCGAGGCCGCGGCCATGGCCCCCCTGCGTGAGGGTCTGCGGGAGGCAGCGATCGGCGTATTGGGCGATGCGGTCGTGCATGACGTCTTGATCACGGATCTGACGCGGCAGGACGCCTGATCGCGAAGTTTTAGCTGCCGTTCAACGCTTTGCGCGCCCCGACTTTCTTATAACGAGGGCGCGCTTCTCGATCAGCTTCTCCAGGACGCGGTTCCGTCCGACGGCTTTGGCCGCCGCCTGCCGGGCCTGTTCCAGCGCCACGCGCGCGCGCGCAAGCTCTTCCAATGCGCGCGCCTGTTGCTGACGCAACCTTTCGGCCTGGGCCAGCATGGACCCGGCGAGCGTCGGGTCGCTGGCCGACCGCATCAGCGCTGCGCGATGGTGCGCCAACGCTTCCACCCGCTGCTCGATCGCATGCATGTCCACGGCTGCCTTTTCCACGGGGGCAAGGGCGCGGTCGGCCAGAATGCCGGACACCTGGTGCAGGCGGTCAAGGCGCGTCTCGCTCACGGCTTGCGCACCTTGCGGGCCTTGCTGCGCATCAGATCCGCGAACCGGATGGCGGCCGCGACGGCGCGGTATTGATCGGGCAGGATTGGATGACCAAGCTCCACCGAGGCGTGAAGGGCGCGGGCCGTTGGCGGATCGGAGAAGACGGGAACGCCCGCCTCAGCCGCCGCTTCACGGATGCGCCGGGCGACCTCATCCACGCCTTTGGCCACGCAGGTCGGCACGCCGCCGTCGGCGCGGTCCCATTTCAATGCAACGGCGTAATGCGTGGGGTTGACGATAATGACGTCTGCCTTGGGTATATCGGCGATCATTTGGTTCATCGCAATCGCTTGGCCCCGTTGCCGACGCTGCTGTTTCATGTGGGGATCGCCTTCGGAGCTTTTGGCTTCATCCATCAGCTCCTGCCTTGTCATGCGATTGCGTTGGCGCAGTTGGCCCCATTCCCAGAGCCAATCCGCGCCCCCGATCAGGGCGGTCATCCCGGTGACGACCAGAAGAAAATCAAGCGACAGGCGCCCGAGAAGCTCGAGAACCTGCCCGGGGCTGGCATAGATCGACGCGAGAATCTCTTCCGCCCGGGCCCAGAGGTAGAGGGCGAGAAAAATCGAGACCAGGGCGAGTTTCACGGCGGATTTTGCGAACTGAAACATGCCTTGCGCGCCGAATTTCTGCTTGGCGTTGCCGATGGGCGAGATGCGGTTGAGCTTGGGGGCGAGTTTGGATGGCGTGAACAGGAGGCCACGTTGCGCGATGAGCGCTGCCACCAGGAGGATCGCCGGGACGAAGCCCACGACCGCCGCCGACAGCATGGACGGCGACAAGAGCCCAACCGCAGGTCCGGAGCCGCCCGGGCCAAGAAGCAACGGGGCCAACACCTCCGCCTGCCCTAGGCTGGCCTGGGTCAAAGCGCCAAGGGATTGCACGACCCAAGGGGCAAGAAGCGCGCCAGACAGGAGAAAACCGGCATAGACGACCGCCGTGTTGAGATCGGCGGACCGCACGATCTCTCCCTTTTTGCGCGCCTCCTCCAGTTTGCGGTCGGTTGGGTCGTGTGGCTTATCGGATGGGCTTTGGTCTTCGTCGCTCATCGTGGCCCCATCGGCGCGGACAGCACCCCTTCAAACGCGGTCAGCCAGATCGGCAGGATGAACGGTGTCGTCAGCAAGAGAAGGACAAGACCGCCCCAAGTTATCGCGGGCGCGCCCACGAAGGCGACCATCAGTTGCGGCATCGCCTTGTTGATGACGCCAAGCGCAACATTGTAGAGCAGCGACGCCACAAGAAACGGAGCCGCCAGTGACAGGGCTAGGGAGAAGCTGTGGCGTACCTGATCGACGCCCCAACCACCCAAATCGCGCGGGCCGGGCAGATCGCCGAACGGCAGGATCGCGTAGGAGCGCAGGAACGTTTCGACCAGATGGATATGCAGGCCTGACAGAACCGCAAGGGTCAGGCCACCCAACATGAGGATCGCACCCATGGCCGGTTGCGGGTCGGGTGACGCGCCGCCCATGATCTGACTGAGCGACGTGGATTGCGCCGCAATCGTGCCCGCAATCTGCAAGGCGTGGACCATCAAACGAAGGGCAAGGCCGAGGATCAGGCCCGACAGCGCCTCCGAGAAGAAGGCCGTAATCGGGGGGAGCGTGCCCTGGGCCGCAATCTCTCCGTGGAGGGCGGGGGTGAGGAAGATGGTGAAAGCAAAGGCCGCCCCAAGACGCACGCGCGCCGGGATCATCTGTTCGCCCAGCCCCGGCAGGACGATGAAGCAAGCACCGATGCGCAGGAATACGGCGATCGCCGTCGCCAGCCAGATTTGCGTGACCTCCAGCATCTCTGCCGCAAGCGCGATCATGGCGCGGCGAGCCCGACAAGGGCAGGTTTCGCCTCCAATCCGATCTCCTCGAATGACACGACCGGATTCGGGATACCGCGCGCTGACAGGACCGTGCGCAGAAACCGTCGCCGCAGCGCCGAGGTCACGACTGCGGGATACGTGCCCTTTTCACTGGCGGTGTTGACCTTGTCGCCCACGGATTTGGCCAGCGCGTTGAACTCATCGGGGGGCAGCGCAATTTCGGGCAAGCCGCCGTCGCCACCGATCTGGTAACGCATGAAAACGTCTTCCCATTCCGATGCCAGCTGGATCAGAGGCAGCGAGCCATCCGCGCGCTTCATCTCGGATATCAACTGAAAGCCGAGCCGCTGGCGCACATGTTCGCAGATCATCTCGGGCTGAGCTGCGTTGCCGCGCGCCTCCGCAATGGCTTCGAGGATCAGGGGCAGGTTCCGGATCGAGACCTGTTCGGCAAGAAGCAGGCGCAGGACGGAATGCAGAAGGTCAAGCGGCACCTTGTCCGGCACAAGCTCATCAAGCAGGCGACGGTTCTCTTCCGACCGCGTTCCGTCAGAAAGGGTCACGAACGCATCGAGCTGCCGTTGCAGGGTCTTGAAGGTCAGCAGGCGCGAGAGGTTGCGCTTTAGAACCTCTAACAGATGCGTCGCCAGAACCTCGGACGGAGTGACAACCGTCATACCTGCCAGTGCCGCACGCTCCCGATCGCGCGGGTCGATCCATCGGGCGGGCGCATTGTAGACAGGCTCCGCCGTTTCTTCGCCGTCGGGCAAGTCAATTGCGCCATCCTGCGTCAACATCAGGACGCGGGCGGGCTGTAGCGACGCGGTGGCGTGTTCGACGCCGAGCAGCCGAATGGAATAGGAACCGGGCGGCAGGTCGCCCCGGTCGGTCAGGCGCATTTCCGGCAGGATTACCCCGAAGGCGCGGGCAATGTGTTCCCGCATGCTCTTGATTCGGGCATCCAGCCCCGTCGCCGGATCAAGGGCGAGGCTAACGAGGTCGGGCGCAAACTCCACATGAATGTCGTCCACATCCAGAAGGTCGCCCACCGTCTCTCGCGGCGCATCCTTATCGGGTGTTTCGGCGGCGATCTTGAGACTTGCCTCATTGGATAGCGTGTTGGACCGCCACCACGCCGCGGCGCACAATGCGATAGCGCCAAGGAGGAACGGCGCGAGCGGCAGGCCGGGGACAAGACCGAAGATTCCCATCAGGATACCTACGGTGGCAAGGGCCGAAGGATGGCGGCCGAGCTGAGACAGAAGCGCCGTGTCGGTCGCACCGGTCGCCCCGCCGCGTGCCAGCAACAAGGCGGATGCGATGGCGATGATGACCGCTGGGATCTGGCTGACCAGACCATCGCCCACAGTGAGGATCGTGTAGGTCTCGAACGCCTGCGCAAGCGGCATGCCATGGAGCGTGGTGCCGATGATCAGACCGACCACGAGGTTGAGCAGCGTGATGAGAAGCCCGGCAATTGCGTCGCCCTTCACGAATTTCGACGCCCCGTCCAGGGAGCCGAAGAAGGTCGTCTCCGCCTGCTCCCGTTCGCGCCGCTCCTTGGCTTCGGTATGGTCGATGGCGCCCGCGGCCATATCGCTGTCGATAGCGAGTTGCTTGCCCGGCATCCCGTCGAGCGCGAAGCGGGCCCCGACCTCTGCCATGCGCGCGGCGCCCTTGTTGATTACGATGAAATTTACGATCAAAAGAACGCAAAAGATGACAAGACCCATCACGACTGATCCGCCGATGACGAACATCGCAAAGCCTTCGATGACGCCCCCCGCCGCATCCGTTCCGGTATGCCCCTGTCCGATGATCAGTTTCGTGGACGAGACATTCAGCGACAGCCGCAGCATGAGGGACGCCAGAAGGACCGTCGGAAATGCCGAGAAATCCAACGGCCGCTCGATGAACAGCGTCACCGTGAAGATCAGGATCGCCAACCCGAAAGACGCCGCCAGCCCGAGGTCGAGGATGAAGGACGGCACGGGTAGGATCATCATGACGATGACGGCCATCAGGGCCAGGGCGAACAGGATCGTCGGCTGGAACAGGGCTTTGGCGGACATGATCAGGCCTGTTTGGAAGGGCACGTGGTGCGGCTCGTCGAACGGCCCGCGGCTTGGTGCATGGAATGGCTATAGGGCTTTCCGGTCATGGCAGCGTCGGCTGCGCGAGGAGTTCGGTGATCGTTCCGCGCAAGTCGCGGCTATCTGTGACCGATCTGGCGAGGTCGGCGAGATTGAGCGTCGTTTGAGTTACGTCTTCCCCGCGGCCAAGGGCTGACATTCGGGCGGCGATGTCGCCGTGGGGGCCATCGGCGGACGTGGCCAGTCGCTCCCAATCCCCATCCTGCCACGCATCAAGCGCCTCGTCCGGGGCCTCGGGCATCTCGTCGTCCAGGTTTGGCAGGATCAGCGGGCGGCGCACGTCCCGCAGGATGTTGGCGGCCTCGAAAAGACCCTCCGCCCGGAGAGCCGAAATGGCGCGCACCTGCGCCCGACCGGCGGCCGAGCCCTCCGGTCGCCAATCGCGTCCATAGGTATAGGCCAGTATCAGGAGGGAGGCCGTATCGTTCACCGCAGCACGTTCTTCTATCAGAAGGGTCAGCGCATCCGCCCGCGCATCGTCCGACCGCGCGGGGTCGGACAGCATGCCAAGCGCGGTGTCGATCCGCCCCAGCGCCGCGTGGGCCAGCAGGACCTCACGCCAAAGGATTGCGGTATCCGGGCCCTCCCCGTTTTCGCGCAACAGGGCTTCCGCTGCCGTGACGCGAGCCGGATCAGGCAGAGTACCAGCACTACGCTCGAAGCCGAGGGCCTCCGCCATAACAGTGACGGAATTCGCGCCGTCGCTGGCCAACGCGCCGTCGATTGCGGCGCGTGTCTGGTGTGGACCTTCGGTGCCCGAGATGCCGAGACTGAGGTCCAGCACCGTCAATTGGTTCGGATCTATGCGCCCGCCACGGTGGAGGACATCGCGGATATTGAGCGCCGCCGCGCCATGGCCATCGTCGCGAAGGCGTGCCGCCAGCATCGGCCCCAAATGGTCGCGCAGACCGGGGGGCAAGTCCGCAAAGGCCCGCTGCAGGGCGGACAGATCGTCCGGCTCAAGATCCGCCGTGACGGCATCACCAATGTAACGCCACAAGAGCTCCCCCGGGGAGCAACCCGACGGCATCTCGACCGGAACGAAGCGCGCGTCCTGTCTGCCGTCAAGGATGGATGCAATTGGCAGATACGGATCGGGAGGGTTGGCCAATTCCGACAGCCAATAGGCGGCTTCCGCCCCGAACCCGTAGTAGAGATAGTGCTGTGCCATTTGCAGCGCCCCGGTTTCCGACAGGACATCGCGTTCGTCATAGAGGGCCAGGCGGAGCGCCCCGAGATCCTGATCGAAGCCAGACCCATCCGCCCAATCGCGCGCGGAGAACGGTGCTCCGGTGCACGATCCTTCCGTCCGGGTCGGGCGCGAGGGCAATTCAATCTGAATCGACCGATCAAACGCTGTCTCGGCCCGGATCGGGAGGTCGCCTGTCACAAGTGGGTCTCCCTCGGGGGGGACGGGGTTGGGGTCCACGATTTCGACATCGGTAGGACGGTCGGCTTCCACGGGGTCAGCGGCCGTGAAAGGCTGGTCAAGGGCCGCGTCAAGCAATCCGGAGGCTGCCGCGCGAGCCAGTTGTTCCGCCATGATTTCCGCCGCTTCGGCAATGCGCGGATTTGGGTCGCCTTCGCCCATGTCCGGTTCGGTCACTGCGGGTTCGGCCATGACGGGTTGTTGCGACGCTGGGATGATCGGCAGGGCCCGTGGTACCCGGAGGATCGAGGTCAAATCGGGCAGGGTGTTGATCTCCGTGGGCTCCGTCACGGCGACGTCGGGTTCCGCACCCTCGCTGGGCTCATCGGCGGGAGGCAGCGCGTTGGGGTCGGGATCGGCGATGTCGATGACCAGGTATTGTCCCTCGTGCCGGAAACTGCTGACGCCACAGGAGCAGTTCAGGTCCAGCCTAAGGTCGTCACCGGCGCGAAGATCGGCAAGCCGTGTCCGCTGGATCAGATCGAATGCACCGGACGTGTCGAAGCCGTCCACGCCGGGCACGAGGCTGAGCGTCCATTCCCGATCGCCCTCGGTCTGAAGATTCCATTCGCGTTCCGTGCCTATAGGCAAAACGAGCCGGGTGAATCCGGCATGATCGCCGGACTGTATGCGAAGTGTCTGCCCATGGCCGGGAGCGACCCAAGCGCCTAGCAACGACACTGCAATGAGTAGGGTCCTCATGCCGCCTTCAACCCTCTCAGCGCTTCTTCCAGATCATTGAAGCCGGGACGGACGTGGTGCGGGGCGTTTTGGCGGCCCACTTCGATGCAGATGTTCGTGGCGTGGTTGTGGAGGTTCGCAATCAGGACCTCCCGGATCATCAGGTAGAACTGGTGATCCTCTTCGATCACGGTCTTCATCTTGGAGGCGAAAGGACCGACGAATCCGTAGGCCAAGAATACGCCCAGAAATGTCCCGACAAGCGCACCGCCGATCAGGCCGCCGAGGATCTCGGGCGGCTGGTCGATGGAGGCCATGGTTTTGATCACACCCAGAACGGCGGCAACGATGCCAAGTGCGGGCAGGCCATCGGCCACGGTCTGCATCGCATGACTTCCGTGCATCTGGTGGTGGACGTTCTGCTCCAGACGCTTATCCAGAACCTCCTCCACCTGGTGCGGGTCGTTGTAGTTCATCGCGGCGGACCGCATCGTATCGCAGATCAGTTCAACCGCCTCGTGGTCCTTCAGGATCTTGGGATAGCGGCCGAAAATCTCCGAGCCTTCCGGGTTCTCGATATGCTCCTCGACCGCGACGGCATTCTGGCGTTGCAGGCGGATCAGTTCGAACAACAGACACAGAAGGTCGCGGTAATCCTCATCCTTCCAATCGGGTCCCTTGAAGACCTTCTTCAGTCCACTGAGCGTGGCCTTGATCGTGCCTTTGTCGTTTGAAATCAGGAATGCGCCGGTGGCCGCGCCCATGATCATCATCATCTCGAACGGCAGCGCCTTGATGATGATGCCGAACTTGCCGCCAGCCAGCTTGTAGCCGCCGAAGACCATGCCGAAAACGACCACGATTCCGATAATTCCAAGCATTGCGGGTTCTCCTGCGCTGCGCTGAGACTTGGTTGAAAAGCCTTAAGATTCGGTATCGCCCTCGGGCGGATCATCGGCGGCCGGAAGGGTTGGAGCGCCGGCATTTCGCGTCGCGATCACGACGGAGATTGCATAGGCGGTGGCGGGATCCAGCTCCGACATGATGGCGGCGCTGGCGGGGGCCGACATGCGGGTCAGAAAACCAGAGGCGAAGTTCGGGTCCATCTGCGAAAAAAGGGCCGCGGCCTCCTGCGCCTCCATCGACTCGTAGACTTGCGTCAGGCGTGCGAGGTCTTCTTCCGCCGCCCTGTCGGAGGTCTGGATCAGGGCCTGCAACCGAACCTCCGCCGCTTCCAGCTCGGCGAGTCGCGCTTCGATCAGGGCTTGCGCGGCATCCACCGCACGTTCCCGATCCGCGATCTCCGCTTCCCGTGCAAGAAGGCGGTCACGAAGGGCGCTGACCTCGTCCAATGCGGCGCGGATCGGTGAGGTTGGTCCGACGACAGACATGACGGGATCGGGGTCGGACGCCTGCGCCGGCGCGATCAAAGGTGCGTCCATGGTCCCCACGCGCAAGATGACGGACAAGGCGAAGAGGATACCCAATGTGGCCAACACGCCGCCCCTTTTCAGCGCCCTATGTCTTTTGGTCGCCATCGCTCAGCCAGCCGCCAATTTGCGGTGGCGGAAGAGCGGCTCGACCGAGGCCGTGTCCTGAGACCTCGCCGTGGCTGTCCTGCGGGAGCCAAAGACCGGAATGGCGTTTGGCGTTTCGTCATCGAGATCGGGTTCGACATCGGTGGGTGCTTCGGAGATATCCTCAGCCTCAGCCTCAGCCTCAGCCTCAGCCTCAGCCTCAGCCTCAGCATCAAGCTCGGATTGCGTCCCGGGTTCCGGCGCTTCGGACTGGACCGTTATCGCCTCTTCCGCGAAGTCGTGGCAGGCCGCGATCATCATCTCGAGTTCCGCCGAGATCTCCCGCGCCTGGTGGACCAGATCGTTCAGATGAGTGCCCGCCCCGTCCGACCCGGCCTTCGCCTCGTGGAGCGCGGATTTCATCTCATCCACCTGGCTCGACATCACGGCGATCGCGCTGCCAAGGCCCTTGTCGAAGGATGTCAGCCGCGACAATCGCCGCGACAGGATCATGCAGTAGGCCATCGCCCCGAGACTGGCGAGAATGACGAGGATGTCGGCGCCGTAGCTGAAAAGGAATGCCATTCAATTCACCAGAAATTGTGTCACGAGGAGGTCGCGGACCCGGCCCGACCCGGTCACGACCTGGATGCGGCGCAGCATCTGCGCGCGCAGCCGCGCGAGGCTGGTTGGTTCGCTTAACTCCGAAACGGAGATCACCCGCAGGTAGGAATTCAACACGTCGAGCACCCGAGGGCTGAGTGCCGTGACTTCTTCGAGATGGTCCGGCTCCACCTCAAGCGCGGCGGTGAAGATCAGGTTGCGCCCGGACCCCTCGGCCCCAAGGGTGATGACAAGCGTCTCAAGCTCCACGAAGGCGACGTCGACCGGCTCGCCTCCACCTTGATCCTCGGCGTCCTCGCCACCCTGTTCCGCGCTGTCTTCCGTGGGGGTGGTCGACGCAAGTGGCCCCTGCGTGACGGCCCAGAAGCCGCCACCACCGCCCAGAGCTGCGAGAATCACGCCGATCAGAAGCGGACCCTTCAAGCCCTTCTTCTTCTTGGCGTCTTCGGTTTCGACCTCGTCGTCCATGATGCTCATGATCTTGTTTCGTTCTCGTTCGTTTTAGACCGAAGGCACTAACCGATTGTTAATCGTGCGGTGGGTATGTGTGGCAGCAACGGGCCAGAATGGGTCGATGCGAAAGGTGCTGCGGTGAACACGCTGCTTGAGCTTTGGAATGGGATGGATGGCCGCCGCCGTGGCGTTCTGATCGGGGGAATTGCGGCGCTTGCCGTCGTCCTTGTCATCCTGACACGCATCGCATCTCAACCGTCCTATGCATTGCTATATTCCGGTCTCGACCCCGCCGCCGCCGGAGAGGTGGTGGAAGCGATTTCCGCCCGTGGCGTGGCGCACAGGGTGGAAGGTGATTCGATCCTTGTGGATGCAACGGAACGGGATGCCTTGCGCATGGCGCTGGCCGGTGAGGGGCTGCCGGCCAACGGGCCGCAGGGCTATGAACTGCTCGATTCGCTGTCGGGCTTCGGCACGACGTCGCAGATGTTCGATGCCGCCTACTGGCGGGCCAAGGAAGGGGAGCTCGCGCGCACGATCATCGCGTCCCCGGCTATCCGGGCGGCGCGGGTGCATATCGCCAACCCGTCATCCGACCCGTTTCAACCTACGCGGGAGGTCACGGCATCCGTCGCGTTGCGCCCCGCGGCTGGCGGTCTCGCGCCCGGCCATGCGCAGGCCCTGCGGTACCTCGTGGCGTCGTCCGTGCCCGGCCTGAGCCCGGAAAACGTGATCATCGTGGATGCAGATTCGGGCCAGGTCATGGGCGCACAGGATCAGATGTCGCCCGTCGCCGATGCCGCTGGCCGGGGGGAGCAGCTGCGCCAGAATATCGAGCGTCTTCTCGCCGCCCGTGTCGGGCCGGGGAATGCCGTTGTCCAGGTCTCCGTCGAGTTGGAGATGGCGCGCGAAACGATCCTTGAACGCGTAATCGACCCCGAAAGTCGCGTGATTATCGCAACCGATACCGAGGAGCTTGATAATTCCTCGACCGATGGGGCGGGCGCCGGCGTGACCGTCGCCTCCAACCTTCCCGATGGAGATGCGGCGGGTGGCGAAAGCTCCTCCGCGCAGACCACGGAATCCCGTGAACGCGTGACCTTCGACATGTCCGAATTGCAGCGGGAGCTGGAGCGGGAGCCCGGTGCCGTGCGCCGGATCACGGTCGCCGTGTTGCTCAACGGCGTGGAAAATGTCAGCGCTGACGGGATAGTTTCTACAATCCCCCGCGCAGCGGAGGAAATCGAGCAACTGACTGAACTCGTCCGGTCCGCCGTCGGGTACGACGCGGAGCGGGGGGATCAGGTCACAATACAATCCATGGCTTTCGATGAGGCCGCGATCACCGATCTGTCGGAGCCGGGGTTTGCCGATAGGTTGAGTATCGACCTTGGTCGCTTGCTTCAAACGGCTCTGCTTGCAGTGGTCGCCCTTGCGATCACATTCGGGCTGTTGCGTCCGATGCTGGCGCGACAGACGGCCAGTGCAAACACGCCCTCCGCCCTCCCTGGTACCGGATCGACCGCCATGGCGGGCCTGCCTGCCCCCGCCCGGTCCAGCGATGCATCCGCGCCGAATGCATCCGAAAACCCGAACAACCTGCCCGCCACACGTCCCACGGAATCCGCAAATGCGACAGGCGGTTCTGCGCGGACAGCAAACGGCGAAGAGGAAGCGGGTGAGACGGCGCAGATCGCGTCACTCGGGTCGGCGTTTGACGATGCACTCCCAATGATGATGGCAGGCGCCACCGTCGGCCCGAGAGAACAGGACCTGGAAAACCTGGACCCGGTGGATCGCCTGCGCCGCCTGATCTCTGAACGGGAGGATGAAACCGTCCAGATTTTGCGCAGTTGGATGGACGAAGACGAGGAAACGGCCCCATGACCCGTTCCCTGACCCTTCCTGATTTTGGCGAGGCGCCAACGGATCCCGGATTCGGGCCGGCCCCTGCCGCGATGTCGCAGGCGCAAGAGGGCGGTCAGGACGTGGATCAGCTCGACGCCTATGACAATGGCTACAAGAGCGGCTGGGCGGATTGCGCTGCCGCCGAAGCGGAGGAGCGGAAGTCCGTCAGCGCGGATTTGGGCCGTAATCTCAAAGACGCTGAATTGACCTTCGACGCCGCCCGGCGCGATGTGCTGGCCGCGCTCGGTCCCCTGTTCGAGGATATCGCGTCAACAGTTCTGCCGGAACTGGCGGCGGCGGCCATTGCGCCCACCGTCTTGGCCGAGTTGACCGCCTTGGCGGAAAATCAGGCCGAGGCCCGGATCGAAATCGTCGCAGCCCCGGGTGACTGTGCCAGCCTCCAGCGCTTGGTGGAAGATCAGGGTTTCGAGGTGCGCGTGCGTCCGGAGCCTGCATTTGCGGAAGGTCAAGTGACCCTCCAGGCCGGTGCCACGCGCCGGGATCTCGACGTGACGGGCGCGGCCCGCCGCATCGCGGAGGCGATTGTCACCCTGAACCGCACCGAACCGCCCCCATCCGATCAATGGACCGATAAAGGAGCCGCCTGATGTCCGAGCCTTCTTCCCAATCCGCGCGTGCCTCCGCGTTTCATTCCGTCCCGATCGAGATCCGCGTCTGCGTGGGCAAGGCACGCCCGCGCCTGTCAGAGATGCTGTCAATGGATCCCGATACCGTTCTGCCGCTCGATCGTCGGATCGAGGACAAGGTGAGCCTTTGGGTCGGTGACAAGATCATCGCCGAGGGGGAGTTGGTGGAACTCGATGGCGACCGGGCCGGTCAGCTTGCCGTGCGCGTGACCGACCTGATGGACGGTGGTGATGCCGCGGTCTAGGCCCACGCTCTTTCTTCTGTTCGTGGCGATGGCAGTGTTGTGGCCCGCCTTCGCGTCGGCGCAGGAAGTGACCCTTGATCTTGGGGACGAAGGCAGCCTGACGGCGCGCACCTTCCAGCTGATTGCGCTGATCACGCTCTTGAGCCTCGCGCCGGGTCTCGCCGTGATGGTGACGTGCTTTCCGTTCGTCGTGACGGTTCTGTCCATCTTGCGACAGGCGATCGGGCTACAGGCTTCGCCCCCCAACATGCTGATCGTCAGCCTCGCACTTTTTCTGACGTATTTCGTCATGGCCCCGGTTTTCGAGGAGGCCTATGCCACCGGCATCGCACCGCTGATCGCCGGGGATTTGACACCCGACGCCGCGATCCCCCTGATCTATGAGCCATTCCGGGGCTTTATGTTGAATCGCGTCGATCAATCGACATTGGTCAGCCTGGCGGAACTGCGCCCCGGCACGGATGCAGAAAATCCTGACGCCTCTGTCCTGATCCCGTCCTTCATGCTGAGCGAGGTGGAGCGGGCGTTCCAGATCGGCTTTCTCATCTTCTTGCCGTTTCTCGTGATTGATCTGGTTGTCGCGGCCATTCTCATGTCGATGGGCATGATGATGGTGCCACCCGCGATCGTGTCCTTGCCCTTCAAGCTTGCCTTTTTCGTCGTTGCGGATGGCTGGGCGCTGATCACGGGCGCGCTCGTGCGAAGTTATTTCTGACGGGCGAAGACGCCCCCCTGGCCCGGAGACTGCCGATGCAAAATCATTCTGAACCAACCCGCGTGGGCTCCGTGTCCCGAAACGAGAAGCTGAGCGCGCTGGCCTCTCTCCTCGGTCCGGAGGCGTTGGCCAAGCTGCGCGTGGATGCGCCCGACGCGGATGCGCAGGAGGTCGATCAGGCCCGCGTCGATTGGCACCGCAACAAGTTGTTGGAACGGTTGCGGCAAAGGCAATCCAGACCGGGCACGGGGGAGGATCGCGTGATCGACCCGGCAACGCCGCCACTTTCGCAAACGGCCACGCAGGCAGATGACCCGAACCAAATCCCTGCCGGAGCCGGTCTGGATCAAAGGCTGGCGCGAAACGTCAGTGGGTCCGGATTGGCCGGTGAACACCCCGCCGTGATCGCGCGCCTTCTTGGGACACTCGCCCGGCCCGCGCGGATCGAAGCGTTGCGGTCGCTGCCCGGACCGATGGCGCGCGGCATCGTGCAACGGTTGCGAGAGCTGCCGTAGCCATTGGGGGTGCGGCGCGATTGCGGCTCGTTTAGGCGGGCCAAACATGTGTTGCACCGGGCAAGAGGCTAAACCGGACAGGCATTTGGGCGGCGCACTCGCAATCGGGCGCCGCCTTCATCTTCGAGAATCAGCCGGGATACGACAGCAAACGCACCCTATCGCACGATGAACTCCGCATGGAGCGCACCGGCAGCCTCGATGCTGGCGAGAATGTCGATCATGTCCCGGGGTGAGACGCCAAGCGCATTCAGCGCGCCCACGACTTCGGACAGGGACGTCCCTCCGCTGACCTCGGCCAGGCGCGAGCCGGGTTCCTCGATCAAAGCGGCCTCCGTGCGGGGCAGGACGACGGTTTCTCCTTCCGAGAAGGGGTTGGGTTGCAGAGCGATCGGTGCCTCCTCGATCCGGAGGGTCAGATTGCCCTGCGCCACGGCCACGCGACTGATGCGTACGTCCTCTCCCATGACAATCGTACCGCTGCGTTGGTCCACGACCACCCGCGCGCGCGTTTCCGGTTCAACCAATATGTTTTCGACCCTCGTGATCGCGTGGGCGGGGGATGGTGCGTGGGTACGCTCGATGTCCAGAAGGACGGTGCCCGCATCAAGCATCGCCGCCACCCCCCGGCCGAATTCCGTGTTGATGGCCACTTCAATGCGCGCGGCAGTCGTGAAATCGGGGGAGCGGAGCGCGAGGCGGATCTGCCCCATCTCTGTAAAGTCGAATGCGACTTCGCGCTCCACCCGGGCACCGGTGGGGATCACGCCCGCAGTGGGGACGCCCTGCACGATCTCTGCACCGTCCCCTTCCACCGACGCCCCGCCTGCGATGACCGCACCTTGAGCCACGGCATAGATCTCCCCATCGGCAGCGGTCAGAGGAGTCATCACAAGCGTGCCACCAAGCAGGCTGTCGGCATCGCCGATCGCCGATACGGTCACGTCGATCTGGCCGCCCTGCCGCGCAAAGGGCGGCAGGGTTGCAGTGACGATCACGGCGGCCACGTTTTGCGGGCGGAACTGCTCTCCCGTGACATTGACGCCAAGGCGCTCGAGGATGTTGACCATGATCTCTTCGGTAAACGGAGCGTTGCGCAGCCCGTCACCGGTGCCGTTCAAGCCAACGACAAGGCCGTACCCGACCAGATCATTGCCGCGTACGCCGTCGAATTCCACCAGATCCTTGATCCGGATCGGTGTCGCCAGCGCACTTGTGGCGACGCTAAGCGCCAAGACGAGAAGTGTGAAAATTCTGATCACCGGATGAACTCCGTAAGGCTCAACCGCGACAGGCGCGCGGTGAGGATGTAAAGGCTTTCCAATCGCGTATTCACCGTCTCTAGGTCGGTTGCGGTTCTGTAGGGGTCCGCTTCGACCAGCCGACCGTATTCGATCTCAAGGCTGGCCCGCGCGGCCTGGGAGGCGACACGAGCCTCCTCGATCCGGGCCTCTTCCGCGCCGAGGGCGGCGCGGAGCGTGATAAGCTGCCCTTCGCCGCGCTGCATCTGTTCCGCCGCACCGGTCACGAGGGCGCGCTTCTCAGTCTCATCAAGGGGCGCGGCCTCCTCTTCCGCCAAGGCCACCAATGCCAGACCGATCAGGCTTTCACGGATCGCCGGATCAAGGGCGGTCACCCCGGTTTCCGCCGATCGGCCTTCACCGAGGAGCACTTCGGGCGCGGCCCCGGCCCCCCCCTGCCATGCCATCGTTTCGTATCCGCCGCCGGGAGACATGAACCACGCGCGCACATCTGCCTCGGCCGTTGCGGCATCGGTTGTGGTTCCGACCAGAAGGCGCAATTCATCGAGGATTGCCTCGCTTCCCGCCAATGGCGTCGCGTCGGGTTCGTCGGCGGAAAAGAGACTTCGGCCAGCAAGCCGAGTGTTCAGGGCATCGACGGCAGCGTCGAACCGTTCTGACCCGTTTGCGAGGGTCAATTGGATGTCGTTCCAACTGCCCGCGCCCGTGACCGAGAGGAGCTGCGGCGCAAACCCGTCGAGTTCCGCCGCGATACGGCCCAATGCGGATTGACGCCCCTCCGCCGCGATGGAGGCTTCCGCCACGGAGGCGCTGAAGCTCGCATTCAGGCGAAGGCTGCGGGCGATATCGGCAAGGGTGGAGAAGTCGCCACCCAAGGCGCGCCCGATATCCGCCGTCTTGCCGGACGACAACTCCCCGGTGAGGCGAACGAGGTCGGATTTCAACTGTGCGCTGTCCCTGCGCAGCATATGGAATTGCGCGAGATCGCCGTAGGTCGTCAGGCTCATCGGGCGATCCTCATCAATTCATCCATCATCTCTTCCGCAGCGGTAATGACACGTGCATTGGCCGCGAACATCTGCTCGACCATCAGAAGGCGCTGAAGCTCATCGTCACTGTCCACTCCGCCCGCCCTCTCCGCCGATTCCAGGGCGGAGTGACGGGCCGCGATCTGCGCCAACTCGCTTTCGGCTGCTGACCGGCGCAATCCGGCCGCCGACAGGTTTTCCGAGATCAGCCCGGCGGCCGACCGTGCAGCGCCCGAAAACCCGCCCGACACCGTGGGTCGCAAGGCGGCAAGGGCATCGACTTGTGCCGTTAGGAATGTCGCATTGCCGGTGGGGCCCTCCGCGGTAGCTCCGATGCCGTCACGCAATCGCCACACCGCGCCGCCCTGATCGGGGTCGACGGCCACGTTGATCCGCAGGCGACCCGCCAGTCCGATCTCGTTGGCCGGGATGGCAAGATTTCCAGCATCCGTGAACAGGCCCGGGGAGCCGGTCGCGATGGTGCCGTCGAGCCCTGGGGCATCGAACCGCTCCACCAAATCGCGCGCCACGGCGTCGAGCCGGGCCTGCGCCTCCGGCGCCCATTGGTCGCGCAATTGGAACATGGCCTGCAATTCGCCGCCGCCCAGTGCCGGGTAAGCGCCATCCATCGAAAGCGAACGCCCGTTGAGCGTCAGCCCTGACAGATCACCATTCGCAAGCGTCATATCGGCCGCGATGGCGGCCACCGGTGTGAACCCAAGGGTCGCCGGGCGGACATCCAGCAAGGCCTCCCCGTCATCGCTGTAGAGGTAGAGCGCGCCCGCCTCATCCCGACGCGATTGCAGGGGGATGAAGGGGACGATCTGTTCGACCAATTGGGCTTGGGCGTCGAGGAGGGAGGCCGCCTCGCCCCCGCCGGCCTGCGCGGCGACGATGCGTGTGTTGAGGTCGGCAAGGCTTTCTAATGCGCCGTTGATGCGGTCGACCGTTATGGCGATCTGGCCGTCCGCTTGCAGCCGCTGCTCTTGGATGCCGTTCGATACGTCGTTGATCCCCGTCGCCATGGATTGCGCGGCAAGGACCGCGCTGGACAGGTGGGACTCGTTCCAGGGCGCGTTTGCGGCTGTGATCAGCTTGCCCTCGAAATCCGCCACCCTCGCCGACAAATTTCCGACGGCGTCCGGCGCGCCGATCAAACCCTCCAGCTGTGCCATGAAATCCGCGCGTGCGCGGCTTGCGCCGAGATCAGCCTCCGCCACGCGGCGCTGACCGATCAGCGCCTCGTCCGAATACCGGGTCACACCGACGACGGAGACGCCCGCACCGGCATTGCCGATCACGCGCGACGCGGTGTCGAGCCGCCTTGTGCCATAACCGTCGGTCATCGCATTGGCGATATTCGATGAGATGATGTCGGCCGCCCGAGACGAGGCGGAGAGGCCGGACAAGGCATTGGACAGCGCGGAGGAAATGGACATGGCGTGGGATCAGGGGAAACGAACAGCCGCGGATCAGCGGATGATGTTCGTCGTCTCCTGCAGCATTTCATCGACGGTCTGGATGATCTTGGCGTTGGAGGAATAGGCGCGCTGGGTTTGGATCAACTGTGTCAGTTCAGCGGCGACGTCGGTCGCCGATTCTTCCCGCGCGTAGCCGACCATTTCACCCGTGGGCCCATCGCCCGCGTTCCACAGGAAGAACGGGCCGCTGTCCGGAGAGATGGAATACGCCTGATTATCAAGCGATGTCAGGCCGTTGATGTTCGGGACGTCCACGATCGGGATCTGGTAGATCGGACGCGTCATTCCGTTGTCGTAGACCGCGTGGAGCGTGCCATTTACGTCGACCTCCAGCGTTGTCAGGTCGCCCACGGCAGACCCGTTCTTGACCACCGGCGCACGGGAGAAATTGTCGCTCAACTGCGTCAGGCCACCGGGTGTGCCGGGAATGCCGATGGACATCTCCATCGGCCCACCCGCAACGGTCAGGTCGAGTATGCCGGTTGTGGCATTGAAGGCGCCGCCGGAATTGACTGTCACGTTGAGCAGGTTGCCGCCATTGCCGCGCGCATCGTCGAATTCAAGCGTGTAGTTCCCGATCACGGCACCGCCCTGGGCGGAATCCCGGATCTCCATCGTCCAGGTATGCGACATGCCGGATGTGGGAATCGTGGGCGTGTATTCGATCTCGAGGAATTGCGACGTGCCAAGGTTGTCGAAATATTCCGCCGACATGATCAGGCTATCGCCGCCACCGGTTTCGTCGGTCTCGGTCGCGGGCAGATTGACCGTCAGCTCCATCATCGTGGTCGGATCGCCCGCGAATTGATTTGCGTTGATCTGAATCGGTTCGAGCCCGTCGAACGTGTCGCGCGGGAAGGTCGGGATCGACCCGTCAGGATTGGCGGGCCACCCCATCAGCACCTGTCCGGTCGATGTCACCAGCCGCCCCTCGGAATCGGGCCGGAATGACCCGGTTGTTGCAAGATGAACGGTTTGGCTGCCAGTGCTGTCGAGCCCGGCAAAGGGCGTGACGGGCAGGAAGCCGCGCCCGGAAATGGCAAGGTCGGTCGGGTTGTCGGTGGCGATCAAGGTGCCGCGCTGGTCGATCATCCGACTGACCGTGGCGCGCACACCACCGGCGGAATAGGACCCGTCGGATTGCGTAATGACCATGGAGTGGAAATCTGCGACGGCCCGTTTGTAGCCGTATGTGCCGGAATTGGCGATGTTGTCTGCGATGGTGGCCAGGCGGTTCGCGTTAACCGTCAGGCCTGCCACGCCGGAATTGAGCGAGGAGGAAATCGTCATCTCATGCGCCTTTCTGCTGCATCTCGAACTTCGGGGCAGCTTGCGCCGTGGCGGATTAAGGCGAGGCTAACAGATAAAATGCGCCGTATTTTCAGCGGGTGGCGGTGACGCTCAGCGGTCGTTGCGCAGCAAGATGATCTCGATCCGGTCATTGCGCGGAGAGATCGGAGGATCAATCGCAGGCTCACGGTCGGAATGGCCCGTCACGCGCACGACGCGTTGGCCATCCAGACCCGCCCGTTCCAGCATGGTGCGGATCAGTTGTGCGCGTTCGGTGGTGCGTTGCCAGCCACTTGCGCTGGCGCGCACCAAGGGTTCGGTCGCGATATGCGCCTCCACAGCAACGCCGTTGGTGACGGTATTGAAAAGGTCCGCCATCGTCTCCATCAGTTCCGCCATCCAAGGTTGCGGAGCACCGGTATCGGCATCGAACAGCGGCGCGCCGGGACGAGAGAAGATCTCGATGATCAATCCTTCGTCACTCAATCGCGTTTCGATATGCGGGCGGGCCAGGTCACTGACAAGGCTATCGCCGCCTTCGCCTGTCAGGGAGCCTTCGATTTCCGAAAGTTCCGCGCTGTCGGCGGCATCGTCCTCGTGCTCGGTGCCCTCCAGGCCCAGGGCCTGCCGCCCCTCCGTCGGGCGAAGGCTGGTGGCGCCAGTGCCGTCCTGGGCCAGTACCTCTTCTGAAAACGGGCTATCCCCGCCGAACGCGCCGTCCCCGCCGCCGGAGATCCGTGCCACGGGTATGGAGGGGCTGAAGTAATCGGCCAGGCCCTTCCGCTGGTTTTCCGTCGTGGCGTTCAACAGCCACATCAGCATGAAGAACGCCATCATCGCCGTCACGAAATCCGCATAAGCCACCTTCCACGCGCCGCCGTGGTGGCCGCCATCGCCGGACACTTTCTTTCGCTTTATAATCAGCGGACGCAGTTCGTTTTCGGCCATAACCGGAAGCTCCTGAAGCGACCGGAAAGGTTTACGCCGAAACCCGTGAACAGAGTTTTAAGGCCGTGCGGGTGCCGACCAGAGCAGCCGAATGAGCGTGAGCGCGATCAACACATCAACCACCACGATGGCCGCGAACAGCCAAGCCACGGGTCCCGGTGGGCCACCGACAGCCAGCGTCATCGCGGCGCTGATCCCGAAGAGCGATGTGAGAAACGTAACATAGGCCGCCAAGCGCCATTCACGGAACAGACCGAACGCCAGCGCGGCCCAGATCAGCCCGCCCAGAAGGCCCGCAGAAAGCGGTGCCCCGAACGGCAACGCCGCGAAATGCAGGACCGCGCCGAAGGCGGCGAAGACCGAAGCGGTCAGATAGAGACGGTTTCCCATTGGTCCCTCACTGATCGTGCGGGCAGGGATACCCGGCCACGCCCCAGGCAAGGACGTCATTCACATGCTCTTGCAGGGAATAGGGCGCCGGTTCACGTCCGCCACCCGGCGACCACGCCCAATGCAGGATAAGGTCATGTTCCAGATGGCTGGCCAGCGCGATCATATCCCGGTCACCATTGCGGGCGGGATCACGCAGCTGGGCGCAGATTTCCTCCGTGCTGCGCCCGAACCATTCGGCTTCGACCGGGGGCAGCTGCCACGTCATCGCCACTTGCGGGGCCATCTGCGGCGCATTGTTGCCACCGCCCTCGCTGTAGGCGTGGCAAGTCTGGCATTGAACGTACTCCGCCCCGATCCTGCTTTCGCCCGCGTTGATGTTCATTCCGTGGGGCCGCGTGCGGCCGTAGGAAGGTCCAGACCACATGGGGCGATTGTCTGGCCCGACATGGCAATTGGAACATCGCGGATGGGACGTGACCTCGAATATGCGCCCCCACGCCGCCAGCCCTTCGGCCTGGGTGATGGAGCCTTCTGCGGGCGGATCAATCACGACATCGGTGCCGTCGGCAAGGGCAAGGCCGGCGGCCCCGATCACGGCAAGTGCGAGGATAAGCGGGTGTTTCATCGACCAATCCCCCTAGACGAAATCGATGTGGTTCCAGAACGGCATCTCTCGGATGCGCTGTCCGGTGGCGGCGAAAATGGCATTGGCCAGCGCGGGAGGCGTGGGTGGCACAGGCGGTTCCCCGATGCCGCGAATGTGTCCGTTCTCCAGCCCACGCACGAAGATCTCCGGCGTCTGATGCATCCGCATTCCTTCATGGGCGTGGAAGTTGGTCTGCTCGGCAATCCCGTCCGAATATGTAATCTCCGAATTGATCGCGTGACCAAGGCCCCAGACAACACCGCCCTGCACCAGGTTCTCGAAATTCACCGGATCCACGACGCGCCCCACATCCGCGGCGATCCAGACCTTGTCGATGCGGATGCCTGCCGCCGTTTCCGTCACCTCGACCACCTCCGCGGTGGGGACGCCGAAGGAATGCACGAAGGCAACGCCGCGACCTGTGCCATCGGGCAATGCCTCGCCCCAATTCGACATCTCGCCCACGGCTTCCAGCACGCGCAGGCTGACATCATCGAGGGTGCAAAGGCGGATGCGTTCTTCCAGTGGATCGGCACCGGCGGCATGGATCAGCTCGTCAAGAAAGCTCTCCGCGATGAATCCATTGGCCGAAGCACCGACGGACCGCCAGGAGGAGACGGGGGAAAGCCCCTCCACCGCGTAGGTGCGCACGCGCGCGTTTTCAAACCCGTAAGGTTGCTGCCATACGCCCGCCGCCAATTGCGCATCCGGGCCCGGAACAGATTGGCCCATCCGGCTCATCTGAGAGCGGATCACGGAAGGTGCTGCGATCTGGGCGTCAAAGCTGACAACCTGGCCATTCACGACCGCGCCACGCCCACGTCCCATCGTGATCTGACGGGGGAAATCCTGGGCGAAATCATCCTCGCGGCTATAGGTGAGCTTCACCGGCCGACCAGGCATCTGCATGGCGATTTCCGCGGCTTGCCGAACGTAGTCGAATTCCAGTCGATGTCCGAAGGAGCCGCCGGAATATTGGTTGTGCAGCGTGATCTGTTCCGCCGTGTGCCCGGTGATCGCGGCGACCTGCTGTTGCAGGAAGCGGGGCATCTGGTGGCCGGTCCAGACCTGTACCTCGTCCTCTTCCACAAGCACGATCGCATTGAGCGGTTCCAGCGGCTGATGCGCAACATAAGGCACGCGATATTCGGCCTCCATCACCTCCGCACCCGGAATGTCCGCGTCCACATTGCCGGTATTGAGCCATTCGCTGTCCAGGCGTTCTTCGGTAAAGCTTGCCTCAAGGGCCGCCCAATGTTCGGCCTGCTCTGCGGGATAAGCGGCTGGTGCCCAATCGAACTCGATCGCGTCCAGGGCCTGCATTGCATACCACGTGTTCGAGGCGACAACGGCCACACCACCGGTGATCTCCACCACCTGTTCCACGCCTTCCATCGCCTCGGCAGCGCTCGCATCGAAGCTGTTGAGCGCCGCGCCCTTGCGGGGGTTCATGCGAAGCGATGCGCGCGCCATGTCCGGCACGTCAAGGTCGATGCCGTATGCCAAAGTCCCGGTAGATTTCGCCACGATGTCGATCCGGGGCATGTCGTTGCCGATCAAACGCCACTGGGACGGATCGCGCAGGGGTGTGTTCTGTACCGGCTCAAGCGATGCGGCCTCCGCCGCCAAATCGGTGTAGGGCAGGGCGGTTCCGTCCGGCAGATGCACCGCGCCGCCTTCGGTGCGCAGGTCGGTCACGGCAATGCCGGTTCGCCTGCTTGCGGCCAGTTTCAGCGTTTCCCGCGCCATCGCGCCGGCCTCTCGCAGCTTGATGAAGCTGTCGGGTGTGGTCGTCGAGCCGCCCGTGGCCTGAACTCCCATCACTTTCACAAGGGACGAGACGGAGGTTCGCATTGTCCGCGCCCCGAAGCTTTCGTCCCACGGCAAGAGGGGCGCGCCTTCATTGGCCATCGCCGTGTTCCAGTAAGCGGCAGCGGGTTGACCGAATTCGGTTTCGAATTCACCCCAGGTCAGGTCCAACTCTTCCGCGATCAGTGCGGCCTGCATGGAGGCCACGCCCTGCCCGATATCGGCGTGCGGCGTGATCAGCGTGATCCCGGTTGCATCAATGCGCACCCAGGGATTGAACGCCGCCGCGCCGTCAGCAAGTCCGTCGAGCAGCGGATTATCGTGGGGCCGCTGCACCATGTAGGTGCCGAACGCCACGCCGCCCGCAACGGCGGCGGAGCCTACGAGGAATGCGCGGCGGGTGAAGGTTTTCAGCTTGCTCATCCCTCACCCCTCCAGATTGCGGGCGGCGGTATGGATTGCGGCCCGGATCCGCGGATAGGTGCCGCACCGGCAAAGGTTGCCCGACATCACGAGATCAATATCTTCATTCGTCGGCGCAGGGTTGAGATCCAGAAGGGCTACGGCCTGCATCACCTGGCCGGACTGGCAATAGCCGCATTGCGCGACCTGATGCTCGACCCAGGCCGCCTGCACCGCGTGCAGCGCCTCGGGCGTCCCCAAACCCTCTATCGTGGTAACGTTCGCCCCGGCCAGGTCGCCAATCCGCGTCTGACAAGACCGCGCCGCGATACCGTCGATATGGACCGTGCAGGCCCCGCATTGCGCAATACCACATCCGAATTTCGTGCCGGTGAGGCCCAGCTCCTCTCGCAAGACCCAGAGAAGCGGCATGTCGGGCGCGACCTCGACCTCCCGCAATTCGCCGTTCACGGTCAGTTCCATGTGGGGCCTCCGTCCATTGGTCTGGTGTCATCTGGTCGGGATCGGCCAAAGACGTTGGTCAGTATCGTAGCGTAGATTTGGACAATTGGTCAATACGTGTCCAAAATAGGTCAACCGTCCACCATGACTTCGACAGAAGTTTTCAGCGTGGCAAGAAGGCCGAGCAACCGGTCACGGTCGGGTGTGTTATGTTTGATGCCGTGGGTCGCCGTCACAAGATAGGCGGCAAGGCTTTCGGGGCTTTGTCCCTTGGCGGCCAGCGCCGGTCCGTGGGGGCGCAGCAAATCGGTGAGGGCTGCATGGATATTGGCCTGGGCTTCCTCCATCGCGGCGCTTGCGGCCGGATGCGCAGCCTGCTCCAACTCCGCGGCATCGGGGGCGTCCCTTAAAGCGTCCCAGGGGTCAATCACGGCATGTTGGAACAGGATATCGAGCTTTTCGGACAGCGTCTGCGCGCCGTCCCAATCGGCTAGGGTCCGTTGCAGGATCCCGGCACAATAGTATCGGATCGCGCCCTCGATCACCTCGTTCTTGTTGGAAAACACGTTGTAGAGGGTCTGGCGCACTACGCCTGCCTCGTCCGCTACATCGTTCATCGTCGCGCGCTTAAGGCCATAGCGGGAAAAGACCCGGATGGCGGCGGCGGCGATCATCTCTTCCTTGTCGGTCATGGACGGCATATCGACAAATCATGTCGCGCTGTCAATGAAAGCGGAGGCATGAGGGCTGTTCAATCGCGCGCCAAAATCTCCCGTGAATAGATCGGGGCCGCCACGCTGGTTCCATTCATCGCGCGGACGGCACCGCTTTGCATACCGGCGGCGAATTGCCCCCACCGATCAATGGACCGGTCGCTCGCCCTGTGGGCGTTGGGATCGTGGACGTAGCATTTGGTCTTCGCGCCCTCGCCCAAGGCGGAATAGGGCGCCTCTTTACCCTGCAGATGCAAGGCTTCGTCAAATTCGCCATAGATCCCACCGATGATGTGTATGCGGTCCTCGATCACGCCGTCGCGCGGACGGGTTGCCAGCCCGTTGAGCGTCGCGGCCCGGCGGATGATGGCGCCGTCATCGCCGGGATCGGTTGCCCGCGTTTCACCCTGCGGCAGGCGCCTTGATCCTTCGTACGGGGCTTCGTCCAGGTAAGAGGGCCGCCCCCGTGTGACGAAGCCCAGTGCCTGATCGTCGCGTTGCACCCAGGCATGGAGGGATTGACCCTTGCTCAGTCCATCTGCTGCCACGCTGACCTGCCAAGGCCCGGGCTCGCACATCGGGGCGCCGTCGTAATTTTCGGTCCCGGCAAGCGCGATGAGCAGGCGCACGGTTCGGCACGCACCCGGGTCCTTGTCATTGGCATAGGGGTGGTCGACGTTCATCCTGCCGATCACGGCGTCGTTCAGGGTGATGTCGATGCTGTGGGGCATGCGGCCTTTCGGTATTGTCCAAATCAACTCCTGCCCGCCACCGGGCGGCTGTAGCGCGACCTTGGAGATATGCGCACCAAGGGGCGCCCAAACCTCAAGATAATTGGAGCTGTGGTCCGCCGGTTGCGTCTTCCAGCTGAGGTTAAGAATTGTGGAGGAGGTCTTTGCATCCACACGGTCCGACATTGCGTGGCCCTGGGCAAGACGCCGGTTTCCGGCGGGCAGCACGATGTCCGCCTTCACCGAGGCATCATCGTGACGCTTGGGAAACAGCGTCTCGATCCGTTCCACGTAATCCGCAAGCATCCTGCGAAACGCAGCCTCGATTGGATGCGTGCCATCGTGGGGACCGGCTCCAAGGCCGAAGCTGAAGTTCAGGACGAGGGGAACCGGGCGGGACGCGGCGATGCAGATCTGTTCGGCCCGGTCGAAGATGTACCGCAAACCGCACAGCACAACACCATAAAGCGCGCTTCCCGACGTGTCGGCCGTCACGAGTTCCGGCAATTCCACCGCGATGATCCGGTGGTCCCGCGCCCGGTCCCCGACATCCGGGTCATAACCGGCAGCTGCGTCGAGGACATGCGTACCGTGGCCAAGGCTCAAGCGCGATGCGCCGAATTCCGAGGTCGTGTCCGAGATCAGGCCAAGATGGGTCATCCACAACGCCTCATCCTCAGCCGAGCGGCCCATTTCCGCCTCAAGGTCCTTGCGAATCCACGCGCGCCCGAATGGGACCGGGGACATCGGATCGCTCTTGGCGGCCTGCGCCCAGATATAGTCGCAGCGTGCTCCGCGGATGGATCCGTCCGGCGACGGCACCCGGAAGCGTGTGTTGAAGGGATTTATCGCGGTGTCGATAATCGCGGTTATCACCATGTTGGCGGGGTTCGCGCCGTCATGCAGGACATGCGCACCCCCCTGTGTTCCGTCCGACTTGGGCGGTGACAGCGGGATACTGGACGGTGGCACTGGAAGACGGCTTATCACCCGTGCCTTTCCACCGGCCTTGTCAAAAGGTTCACGGTTCTGGCCGTCCCGTCCCAACGTCTCCACCCGGACATCTCGCGCCATGGGATCAAGGTTCAAAACATGACGCGCGGACACGACTTCGGGCCGGACCGCCCCAAGCCGTGAGATTTCGCTATATGCGGCCCCTTCGGACGTGTCCCAGTCCGTATAGGGGTCGAGCGGTTCGCCCGATGCGGTCGCGGGCGTGGAGGCGCGTTTTGCCAATGCGTAGGTCAACGGCATGGCGTTGTCCCCCTCAGGCCCATTCTTCCATCGCCTTGGTCCAGAGCCATGCGAGGGTCGGCGCATCCTCGACCCCGTGGGCCAAGCCGACATTCTGGGGCAGCTCCGAAATGCCGTCCTGCAATTGCAGCGCAGTCCCGGCGAAGTAGCTGCCGAACAAGAAGTCGCGCGACCCCATCTCGGACCCGACGAACTTGAAGGCCCCGATCTCTCCGGCATCTTGTTTCGCGAGGCTGACGATGTAGTCGCCCAACATCAGGCCAAGTGCGGCACCGGCAAGCGAATCCACGGGGAAATGCACCCCCGCAACAGTGCGGTTTACCGCGATGCGATGGGCTTGGCGCAAAAGCATCGTCGCCCAATCGGATGCGCCGCCATCGTAGCCGGTGTCGTTCATCAGGTGATCGAGCATCCGGGCAACGACAAAAGCCTCGGTCGAATGACCGCTTGGCAGCGTTCCATGGCCCGGGGTGGGCACGATGGGTTGCAATTGCGGGGAGAATTCGTTCGGGCGGCGGCATCGCAGGGCCTTCTTGACCCGTATCACGACTTCGGACGCCGAAGATTGCGCAATGCTCACCAACTCTCGCGTGAATTTCCTGGACGCCGGGTGCAGCGGCAGGACCGTTTCGAAAAACGGCGTCGGAAACCCGATCTGGCCCACAGCCTCGCCAAGCCGTTCGCTCCGTTGCGGAATGTAATTGGCCACAAGGTCGAGTTGCTGGGCGAGGATGGCCGGGGTCGGCGCAATCAGATCGGCGAGCAGTTGCGTCTGGGTTTCCAGATCGGCGACGTCACCCAAGGCCGGTGCCGCGTCGGGGATGGTCTTGGCGGTGTGATAGATGGAAACGGCTGGCGTATTAGCGTCGTCGCAATCGTTCCGCTCCTTGAAAACCAGCGGGCCGACGATCTCGTTCTCCATCGTGATGGCACGGACCCACGGAGCGCTGAAGCGCGCGTAGGCGTCGGAATCTGCCAGGTGCGGCGGGGTCCGCGTGCTGTGCTGCCAATATCCCGCGATCCCGTCGCGCGCCATGATCGACGCGCCCGACAGGAAGGAACCGTAGCTGCCTGCCGCGCCGGATGCGCCGGAAGCCCCCGACGCACCAGATGCGCCCGAGGCTCCGGACGCGCCTGACGCTCCCGATGCGCCGGAGGCCCCGGATGCACCCGACGCGCCGGAAGCGCCTGACGCCCCGGAGGCGCCCGATGATGTTGCTGTGGTCGACATCGCAGATACTCTCTTCTTAGGTTAGCGCAGCGGTATGCCCGCGTCCGACAGGGCCTTGGCCCAGTTCTCACCGGTCCGGAAATTGGCGGCCGGGTGGAATTTCAGGTAGCCCTCGACGGTGAAATTCGGGTCGCGCTGCAAGATTTCCTGCGCGCTTTGCACCGCGTCTTCGTGGCGGTCGAGGTTTTGCAGGGCAATGGTGCGAACGCGAAGGGTGGAGGCATGGCGCGGGTTGGCCAGATACGACCGCTCTGCCAAGCGAAGCGCGGTTCCGTAATCCTCTATGGCCAGATGCGCCGTTCCAGACAGGCAATCGAAGTAGTAGCGATGCGGATCAAGCGGCGACAGGTTGCGCGCCTTCGAGGTGCACAGCACAGCCTCCGCCCCTTGGTCCGAGAACGACAGCATCGCGCCTTTGAGGAGCCACGCCAGCGAGTTGCTGGAATCGGTCTCTAACGCCATGTCCATCTCGATCGCGCCGCGCGTGAAATCATCGTGAAAATGGCTTAACACCATGCCGTGGATCGCACGGGAGAACGAGCAGGCCGGGTCAAGCGCCAGTGCCTGCTGGACCAGATGCAGCGCACGCGCGCCGTCTGCCTTGATGTCCGTGCTCCATGCTTGGTTGGCATTGAGAATGTAGAACTTCGCAAGCCAGGCATGTAGAACGGCGTGGCCGGGAAATTCCTCGATCAGCTCCTCCATCAAGGTGCGTGCCTGCTGCACCACGACCTTCTGGTGCTGGTGCATCATGCTGATGGCGGCCATCAGGCGTTGGTGAACCTGAAGGCGGAAGCGATCCCGGCTTTGTACCGCATGGACCGATTGTGACAGGATCGTCTCCAGCGTCATTTGCGCGATGTCGCGCGGGGCGGCCCAATCCGCGGCAGAGATTTCCGACAGGGCCATGGACAATTGCCGGCTCCAGCACACACGTTCCGATTGCAATTCGACGAGGTCGCAGGACACGGCAAGCTCCGTCCCCATCAGGCGGATCGTGCCGAACAGCAGGTAATCGGCGTTGAGCTGTTGGCGAAGCGTCGCAAGATCGAGCGTTGGGTACTGAAATCGTCGGCTGGACAGGTGCGAGATCGTATCGACAATCGTGCAGCGCGACAGGTCTCGCGTCACTTCGAGCGCCATAAGATCGCCGAGGTGCCGGGCCTGCTCATCGGGGACGACCGGGCAGAATGGCACCACGCAGACCGACGGCGAAAGGCGGGCACTGATGACGGACGGGAGGCGCAGACGGCGGTCATAGGCCTGCTCTCGCCGCTCGGACAGCCATTCGTTGAACCGCGGTTCGTTGATGTCGATACCTTCGAGAAATTCGCCGTCACTGGGCGACCCAGTAATCTGCACCGCGGCCTGGTTCAGCCGCACCTCGGAATTCGTGGCGGAGAAAAGGAGCTCGAACGTCTCGCCCATGCTCCGCCTGAGGTCCGACAGAGCACGACGCAGACTGGATCGTCCTAATTCCGATCCGGACCTCCCCCACAGGACCTGCTGGATCCATGAACGTGAATGGGTTCCATCAGGGGCCAGGGCAAGCAAGGCAATCAATCCACGCAGCTTCGCGCTGCGGATCAAGATTTCCTCCCCCTCGACCGTCTCCAGCCGAAAGGCGCCGAAAAGTCGAATTGAAATACAATTCGTCATGACCTTTTCCCCTCCGTCGCCAGTCAGCCACAGAGCGCCGGTTTCACAAAGGGCTTTCACGCTTTTTTCACATTACGCTGGGTCAGCTTGGCGTGGAATTGTGCAAGGGAGCTTATTCTGCATTGAAAACAGCGGGTTGCGACGTCTCTGGCCCGCCTGCGGTCTCGGCCCCGGCAGGGTTCACACCTTATTCACTCCATGAACGACCGAGAATCGCGCTCCATTGTGGGGCGATTTCAGATTGGAGTTTTCGGTCATGCCACCGTGCCAGACACGACAAGACGACGCTCTTCGATCACCCGTCCATTCTCTCTCCCTGGCCCCGCGCCTGTCCTGACGCGGGGTACCTGATGCCCCCTTCCTTGCGAAGGGGGCATCCCTTTCCAACGAAGCACAGCACCAATGTCCCGAGGTTCCATGCAAATCCACCGCCCGCTCCTGACTTTTATCGGATTGTCCGTGCTGGGACTGATCTTCATCGCCGCCGTGACAGCAAGCGCCCGTTTCGCGCCGCTGTTGGTCGGCGAGGATGGATTGCTGTTGATGCGCGCGTTCAACATTGTCGTCCTCCTCCTTCTCGTATCGTTCATCATCGAACGGGCTTGCGAAGGGATGCTGGGCGCGTTGACGGATATCGGGTTGATCCCGGCAAAGTCGGAAGGCCCCCAAGCTCAATCCCGGCGGAACCTCGTCTCGTTCCTGATCTGCCTGACCATTGCCAGCCTGATCGTCGTGAACGGCATCTTTCTCGGCGAAATGGTCCTGACGGGACTTGCGGGCGATATCGGCGGTGCGCAACCGGCAACGTGGTTCCGGTTCGTCGATGCGGCGCTCACCTCGCTGGTTCTCGTCGGCGGCGCGCAAGGCATTCACCGGCTGCTCAAGCACGGCGCGTCTCTGGTGCCGGTGCGGGGGGCGCCATGATGAAATCCACAATTAAAGAGGACAGAGGACACAACATGCTTTTGGGACGAGGGTCGCTGGACGGTCGCGGACCGTATGTGGTGGAAGGCCACTTCACCCTGACCGAGGATCATAACGGCCAGATTCAATTCGTGGCCGGAGACGATTTCAGCTTTTCCGACGCAGAGGGTCGCGGCATGCCGGAGCCGGGCTTCGCGCTCTTCCACGGCGATCCGACAGGATGGCCGATGGCCGTCGTCATGCCCACCGCGAAAGCTACGGATTTCCTGCGTCTGCCCCCGAATATCGCGGTGAACGGGCGACAGAGTGCGCTCTTGTCGCCCGGCCTGGTTCTGGATGCCTTCGATACCGTCATCCTGATCTGTTTTCGCAACCAGACCGTCCTGGGTGTTGGCAGTATTCTGAAAAGCCGGTGGTACGGTGATGACCGGACGGCTTTCGCGCAAGATAGTCTGACCCATCACGGCCAATGCGCGCAATCGCGACGTCATCCACCGGGGTCCCCGTTGGGGGTCCTCTAGCGGCGGAAAAGGTGCCCGCGCGCCGCGTGCCTTGGCCGGACCCCTCCTGGACATGCACAAGGGCCGGACCCCTGCACCTTTTCGCCGACCCCTCCGCCATTCTGCCGGTGCCAGGATGGCGGGGGGTATATATCGGATCTCCTAATTCCGCTTTCGCGCGCCGTCACAACTCAATCCTGATCCCATCTGTCCCGACGATTAGGTCGCCGTCCCAGTGTTGGGCCACCGCGACCTTCCAGTCCCGTTCGCCGAAGGTCGGATCGTCGGACGGTATCAGGTGAGACAGTGCCAACCGCTTGACGCCCGCGCGCGTCGCGGTCGCGGCGGCGTCATGGGCGAATGTGTGTGAGCGCAGCCAATGGGCCATAAGCTTGTCCGATCCATTCCCGATGCGCGCCATCAGGGCCGGGAGTGCGGCTTCGAGCATTGCCTCGTGGATCAACAGGTCGGCGCCGCGCGCGAATTCCTCAAGCGCCAAAAGCGGGGCAGTATCACCGGAAAAAACGACATGGGTTCGCGCCGTCTTGAACGAAAACGCAAAGGTGTCGACCAGGGGCGGATGCTGCGTCCGCAACGCCGTGACCTCGATCCCGTCACGCGCCATCACGGGGCCCGCATCAATCACGCGAATGGCAACCAGATCGCGGAGGTCCGGTCGCCCCTCATCCTCGATCCGCAGGTCGATATCCGCCTTCATGGAAGCAAGAAATCCGTCCCAGTAGCTGTCCAGCCCGTCCGGGCCGAATATCTCCACCTTCGTTTTCAAACCTGCGGTCCACGCGGTGTGCAGAAGCGGCCCCAACTCTAGATAATGATCGGAGTGGAGGTGGCTGATGAAGATCAGCGAGAGATCCTTCAATTCCATGCCCCGATCGACCAGGCCGCGCGTGACACCCAGCCCGCAATCCACCACGAAACGCACCCCGTTCAGGCAATAGAGCGCAGAGGTGGGCATGGACGATCCGGGCCGGATCGCAGGACCGCCCTTGGTGCCCAGAAGGGCCACGAAATCTCCACTCATAACGCTGCGAAACCGGCGTCGAGCGCGGACAGGATCGTATCGACATCCGCATCGGTCAGGATCAGCGGCGGCGACATCAAGATGTTCGGTCCAGAGACGCGGATCATCGCGCCCGCTTCATAGGCCTTGTCCTGTACGACCGTCCCGATCTCCGGCCCTGTCGGGGCCTTGGTGGTGCGGTCGCTGACCATTTCGATCCCGGTCATCAGGCCACGACCGCCGCGCACATCGCCGATCACGTCGTACTTTTCCTTCAGGGCAAGGCACCCCTCGTACATCTGTGTCCCGCGCGCCGCGGCATTCTCGATCACGTTCAAGCGCTTGGTTTCTTCCAGGCAGGCGAGCGCCGCCGCCGCGCCGACCGGGTGGCCCGAATAGGTATAGCCGTGTCCGATCTTGGCACTGGCGTTGTTCTCGAATGCCTCCACCATCTTCGCGCCGAGCATGACCGCGCCGAACGGGAAATATCCGTTTGTGATGGCCTTCGCCGTGCACATCATGTCGGGCTGGATGCCCCAAAGCCGTGCGCCCGACCATGCACCGGTTCGACCGTAAGCGGTAATCACCTCGTCATTTATCAATAAGATGCCATGGCGATCGCAGATGTCGCGCACCATCGGCATGAAGCTCCCGTGGGGAACGATCACGCCACCCGCGCCCAGGATTGGTTCCATGATGAATGCAGCGATGGTGCCGGCGCCCTGAAACCCGATCTCGTCCTCAAGTGCGGCGGCACATAGTGGCGCGAGCTTTGCCGGGTCGGTTTCATCGAAAGGGTTGCGATAGGGATAGGGCGCAGGGATGTGATGGCATCCGGGCAAGAGCGGTTCATAGGCGGTTCGGAAATTCGCGTTCCCGTTGACCGACGCGCCGCCCATATGGGTGCCGTGATATCCCTTCTTGAGACTCAGGAACTTCACGCGACCCGGCTCCCCCCTCAGTTTGTGGTACTGCCGTGCGAGGCGCAGCGCGGTTTCCACCGAGTCGGACCCGCCAGACGTGAAGAATGCACGGCTCATCCCATCGGGCGCGAAAAATTCGCCAAGCTCGTAGGACAACTCGATCGCGGCATCGTTGCTGGAGCCACGGAAGGTCGAATAATAGGGAAGGGTATCCAATTGCCGCGCGATGGCGTCCTTCACCGGTTGGCACGAATAACCCAGGTTCACGTTCCACAGCCCGCCCACCGCATCCACGACGCTGTGTCCGTCGATATCCGTGATCCGCACGCCTTCGGATCCGGTTATGATCCTGGGCGGCGTATCGTGACTGTCCTGGGGAGAGGTCATGGGATGCCACAGGAAGCGGGCGTTGTTTTCCTTCAGGAAATTCGAATCTTTCATTGTGCGGGCTCCAATGCCTGTGTTCCGGCCAACGTGTCGGTCCAGGCGGCTTCGATCTCGGGCGGTACGCGGCCGCCCCAATTGCGGGAAATCTCGCGGCTGGCCTCTGCCAATTGCGCGTGTATCGCGTCGATCAACGGCTCGGTCATGCGGGCCGCAACGCCTGCGACCGTGACGGTTCCGGCGAATTGCGCGGTCTGATCGAACACCGGCGCGGCGACGGAATGGACGTCGCGCTCATACCCGCCGGATGAATGAGCAAATCCGAGCTTTTGCGCCGCAGCGGCCTCAAGCGCCAAGGCATCGGCGTCGATCACTGTCTCGGACGTGAAGCGTGTCAGGTTGCGCACGGCGTGATCCATCAGATCGGGCGGCCCGAAAGCAAGCGCACAGATCCCCGATGCGGTCGCGTGGAACGGGAAGGTCTGCACGTCGATCAGTACACGGGCGCTGTGGCGAACCGATTCGACCTGCGCCAATGCGTAGAGGACCGTGCCCGACAGGATCGTCGCATGCACCGTCTCACCGCTGACGGCGGCCAGATCTTTCAGGGGCTGTTCCACACCCGCCTTGCGGGGAACCGTGCGTTCACGCAGCTGGGCCAATTGCAAAAGCGCGGGCCCCAAGCGATAGGCGCGACTTGCCGGGTTCTGCTCGACAAATCCAGCGGCTTCAAGGGCTTGGACGTGGCGATAGGTCGTGGCCTTGTCACGCCCCGCCAGTCGGCAAAGCTGCGACAAGCCGATCTCCGGACGTGTTTCCGAAAAATGGGACAGCAGGTCGAGCGTTTTTGCAGCGGATGACATCGCGCCCTCGGATTGCAGAAATTCAAAAAAGGTTTGACAGGTCTTGATTAACAAGACAACCTTTTTATGAACCAATGGTTCAATATATGAACCGACATAGGGAGAAGATTATGATAACGGTAATGAGGACGCTTGCGGCCAGTGCCGTCGCGCTTTCGGCGATGGCGGGCGCGGCGCTGGCGGAATATCCCGAAGGCCCGGTGGAGTTCGTCGTGCCTTGGCCGCCGGGTGATCTGGAGGACATCCTGACGCGCATGATCGCGGAAGACTTTCAGGAGGCTTACGGCGTTCCGGCAGCGGTTGTGAACCGCCCCGGCGGCGGCGGTGGCCCGTTTCCCGGCGCGATCGAAGTGGCCAATGCGCCGCCCGACGGGTCCGTGATCGGCTCGTTCATCATCGCGATCCCCGTGGTCGGGCCGCAGATCGGAATACCGGAATTGAACCCGGACCCGTTCGTCCCGCTTGGAAACTTCCTGACCTACCCTTTCGTGATCGCCACGTCGGGTGACGCTCCCTACCAGACCATGGAAGAGCTTGCGGCCCATGCGGCTGACAATGACGTTGTCCTTGGCCATTTCGGTGCGCCACTGGTGCCGACGCAGGTGACCCTGGGCCTCGCAAACCAAATGGGCTTTTCCTATGCCGCGGACGCCGCCTTCGATGCGCTGGATTGCAACACGCTGGCCTCGGGCGATGTGGACGTGATCAACACGACGCTGCAACTTATCCTTCCCTGCCTCGACGACGTGACGGTCCTCGCGTCCATCGGGTCCGAGCGGATCGGTCTGACCCCGGACGCCCCCACGGTTGCCGAACTTGCGCCGGATCTTGATGTCGCGCTGTGGAACGGGCTGTTTGTCCACCGCGATACGCCGCAGGACATCCAGGACGCGATCATTGCCGTGGCACAGGAAACCGTGATGTCTGACCGTGCGCAGGCGCTGGCGGCTGAAACCGGTGCCCTTGTCTATTGGCAACCCGCTGCCGAGGTGATGGAGCAAATCCAGTCCGACATCGAGACGATGGGCCGGATCGAAGAGATGCTTGCCGAATAAGTGTTTGTGCCGGGCGGCCAGACGCCGCCCGGCCCCTCTTCCCTTGACCGGAGCTTTTCGATGTCACGCGTCAAGACCCTGCAGGCGCTGTTCAAGCGTTATCGACGCCCCGGTGACATCGTCTTCGCGTGGATCGTCCTGATCTTCGCGATTTTCCTGCTGTCTCAGATCTGGTCCCAGACGACTTATCGCAGCGGCACACCGCTGTTCGCGCAGCCGAGATTCTGGCCCGCCGTGTCCTTGATCGGAATGGTCGGCTTCGCATTGTTCCACCTGCTCGGCTCTGCCCTTTCGGAGCGGTTGGAGGGCCGCTGGCGCGAGGTTCTTCTGTGGATTGCATCGTTGGAATATGCGGGGTGGTTTGTCGTCTACGCGCTTGTCGTGCCGATCGCGGGATACCTGCCTTCGACGATCCTGTTCGCCATCGCGCTGACGGTGCGCGTGGGGTACCGCAGCGGCCGCATCCTTCTCGCGGCGGTCGCAGCGGCCTTGGTCATCGTACTTCTCTTTCGGACGTTCCTTCAGGTACGCCTGCCCGCGGGCCAATGGTACCAATCGCTGCCGGACGGCATACGGCAGATCATGCTGACCTATTTCTGAATCGGAGCTGCAATGGAAAACCTGCTGGCCGGGGCCGCCATGCTGGCCCGATGGGACGTGCTGCTGGCGCTGTTAGTGGGATCGGTCGGCGGCGTCATCATCGGTGCGATTCCGGGTGTTGGCCCTGCGGTCGCCATCGCGATTTTGCTGCCCGCGACATTCGCATTCGACCCGATTGTCGGTTTGACCGTGCTGCTGGGGATCTATGGCTCTTCGATGTATGGCGGTGCAATTCCGGCGGTTCTGATCAACACGCCCGGCACGGCGGTCAATGCGCTGACCTCCTACGACGGCTACCCGATGACCCAAAATGGTGAGGCGCACCGCGCCGTCTCTCTCGCCTACAGCGCATCGTTCTGGGGTGGGATATTCGGCATCCTGTGCTTGATCCTGCTGTCGCCGGTCCTTGCGTGGATAGCGCCAATGTTCGGCAGTCGGGAGATCTTCCTTGCGGCGCTTCTGGGCATCATCCTCGTGATCCTTGCCCATCGCGGCCAGATCTTTGCCGCGGGGTTTTTGGCCATGTTCGGCATTTTCCTTCAGACCGTGGGTCTGGACGCCGTCACCTACACGTCGCGCTACACGTTCGATCTCAGTTTCCTCAGCTCCGGCGTGAACCTGATCGTGGCGGTGCTAGGGCTCTTCGCGCTGAGCCAGGCGTTCTTCCTTTTGACCGCGCCGGACGAGAGCCCCGATGCAAAACCCGTCACCGGCCGCCTTACCGCCGGCTTTCGGGAGCTTCTGGGCCACAAGCGGATTGCCACGGTCGCGTCGGGCTTCGGCGTCATACTCGGGATGATCCCCGGCACCGGCGAATTCACGGCCCAGTTCATGTCCTACACCTATGCGCAGAAAACATCGAAGACGCCGGAGGCATTCGGCAAGGGTTCCCCCGAAGGGTTGATCGCGTCGGAGGCGGCAAACAACGCCGTGCCCGCCGCTGCGATGATCCCACTTCTGGCCCTCGGCATACCCGGTGAGGCACTTACCGCGATGATGCTGTCGGTCTTCTACGTGCATAACGTGATCCCCGGCCCCGCCCTTTTCCAGAACCAGATCGACCTGGTCTACGCACTCTACTTCGCGCTCATTATTCTGAACGTGCTGGTGCTGATCTTCCTGCTTCTGTCGACCAACCTGATGACGAAGATCATCCGCGTGCCGACCCGGTTTTTGGGCGTGATGATCCTGCTATTATCCTTTGTCGGCGTTTATTCCCTGCGCAATTCGCTGACCGATTGCATGATCGCCGCAGGTTTCGGAGTGCTTGGACTGATCCTAAAACGGCTCAACTTGCCGATTGTCCCGATCATCCTGGGCATGGTTCTGGGTGGGATCATGGAGGTGAAGCTCCGCTCCGCTCTGCCGCGGCTGAATACACCGCTCGACATGATCGACCGTCCGGTCGCCATGGTCATCTTCGCGATGATCGTGATCGTCCTCTCTCTTCATGTGCGCACCCTGGTCAAGGAATTCCGCGCCCGGCAACCAGAGGAAGACCACAACCTCCACGACAGTCAGCAAAGGTAGAACCGGATGGATCAAGCACAGATCGACGCCCTGCGCGCCCGTCCCATCGCGCCACAAAAGCACCTGATCGGGGGCGACTGGGTGGACGCCAGCGACGGCGCCACGATGGATATCACTTCACCCATCGACGGGCGGGTTCTCACTACGATGGCCCGCGGCACCGCTGCGGATATGGATGCCGCGATTTCAACGGCGCGCACGGCGTTCGAGGATCGGCGTTGGTCCGGCCAAGCGCCTTCTGCGCGCAAGAAGATCCTGCACAAATGGGCTGACCTGATCGAGGCAAACGCGCTCGATCTGGCCGTGCAGGGCGTGCGGGACAACGGGACGGAGATCGGCATGGCCTTCAAGGCAGAGCCCGGCTCCGCCGCCGCCACGATCCGCTATTACGCCGAGGCGTTGGACAAGGTGTACGGAGAAATTGCTCCGACCCAAAGCGACATCCTGGGCCTGATCCACAAGGAACCGGTGGGGGTGGTCGGCGCCATCATTCCCTGGAACTTCCCGATGATGATCGGCGCTTGGAAGCTTGGTCCGGCCCTTGCAATGGGCAATTCCGTCGTTCTGAAACCGGCCGAGACGGCATCCCTTTCGCTGCTTCGCATGGCCGAACTGGCTTTCGAGGCCGGTCTGCCGCCCGGCGTGCTGAACGTCGTCACGGGCGAAGGAGCCGTTGTGGGCGAAGCGATGGGTCTTTCGATGGATGTCGATGTCCTTGTCTTCACCGGTTCGGGGGCGACGGGGCGAAGGCTGCTCGAATATGCCGCGCGGTCCAACCTCAAGCGTGTGTATCTGGAGCTTGGGGGCAAATCCCCGAACGTCGTTTTCGCCGATGCACCTGATCTGGATGAGGCTGCAAAAGTTGCGGCGGCGGGGATATTCCGCAATGCCGGGCAAGTCTGCGTCGCCGGATCGCGGCTGCTCGTGGAAGAGGAGATCCACGACGATTTCGTGGCTGCCATCGTACGCGCGGCACAGGCGATGCGTGTGGGCGACCCACTCTTGACTGACACCCATATCGGTGCCGTCAATTCCGAAGCGCAGCTCTCGCAGAACCTGCAATTCGTGAAGACCGCGAAGGCGGAAGGCGGCGAAATCGTGACCGGCGGCAACAGGGTACTGGCTGAGACGGGCGGCACGTATATGGCCCCGACGGTCATCACCGGCGTCACCGCGGACGCGACCCTGTCCCAAAAGGAAGTGTTTGGGCCGATCCTGGGGGTGACGCCGTTCACCGATGAGGCAGAGGCCACAAGGCTCGCAAACGGTACGGTCTATGGCCTTGCCGGGGCCGTCTGGACCGGGAGCCTCTCCCGCGCCCACCGGATGGTGCAGGAGGTGCGAACGGGCGTTATGCACGTCAACACATATGGCGGCGCCGACGGTACGGTTCCCCTTGGCGGTGTCGGTCAATCGGGGAACGGGTCGGACAAGTCCCTGCACGCCATCGAAAAGTACATCAACCTCAAGACCGCGTGGATCAAGTTGTGACGGACAAGACAATTCTGGTGATTGGCACCTACGACACCAAGGACGATGAACTCGGCTTTCTGTCGCGTGTCATCCGCGACGAGGGCGGGCACGTTGTGACAATGGACGTCTCCGTTCTGGGTGATCCGTCCAGCCCATGCGATTACTCCAAGCATGATGTCGCGGAAGCGGGCGGAAGCTCAATTCAGGCGGCCATCGAAAGTGGTGACGAAAACCGCGCGATGCAGATCATGGCCAAGGGCGCGAGCCTTCTGGCGGCGCGTCTCCATGCGGAAGGAATCTTCGACGGGATGATCGTTCTCGGCGGGACGATGGGCACCGATCTGGCGCTCGACGTGACAAGCGCGCTGCCGCTCGGCGTGCCGAAATACATCGTGTCGACCGTGTCGTTTTCCCCGCTTATCCCCCCGGATCGGTTGGCGGCGGACACGCAGATGATCCTGTGGGCGGGCGGGCTTTACGGTCTCAACTCCGTCTGTACGGCATCGCTCAGCCAGGCTGCGGGTGCCGTGCTCGGCGCAGCGCGGGCCGTGCAGAAGCCTGATCCTGAAAAGCCGCTGATCGGGATGATGTCGCTTGGCACATCGGCATTGAAGTACGTGATACCGCTGAAGCCAGCGCTGGAGGCGCGCGGCTATGAGGTCGCGGTCTTCCACGCCACGGGCATGGGCGGGCGGGCGTTCGAGAGTCTGGCTGCTGAGGGCGCGTTTGCCTGCGTGTTCGATTTTTGCACGCAGGAATTGGGCAATCACATCCACGGCTCCAACATCAGTGCAGGTTCCGACCGGCTGACCGGCGCGGGGGTCAGCGGGACGCCGCAAATCGTGGCCCCGGGTTGCTATGATCTGGTCGACATTGTCGGATGGCAGGCCATTCCCGACAAATGGGCGGACCACCCCAGCCACGCCCATAATCGCCTGCTGACCTCCATCGTTCTCGATACCGAAGAACGGAAGGCCGTCGCCCGGGCCCATGCAAAGCAGCTGAGCGCCGCGCAGGGCGCAACCGCGCTGATCTTGCCGGAACATGGCTTGGGAGAGTGGGACCGGGACGGTGCGGATCTGCACGACGCGGCCGGACTGAACGCATTTCTTGCGGAGCTGGAGGCGCACGTCCCACCCCACATTCCCGTCCACCGCATCGCGTGTCACATCAACGATGCCGCCTTCGCGGACAAGGCGTTGGAGATTTTCGATGCGTGGCGCGCGGACGGTCGGGTCGCGGGCTAATCCCGCGCGCCAGGGTCAAGACGCGCAAGCAGATCAAGAAGGGTTTCAAAATTGTCATGTCCCAGCCTGGTCCGAAACCCATCGACGATCCGGGCCGATTGGTCGGCGCGATCGTCGATGATCGTCTGGCCCGCCGCTGTGATCTCGATGAATTGCCGCCGTCGGTCGGTCTTGTCCCGCGTCTGGGTCACAAGTCCCTTGTCCCGGAGGGTGGCGGCGATCCGCGTCAGGCTCGGCAAAAGCAGGCTGGCGCGGTCCGCAAGGGTCTTCGAATCCATGATCCCGTATTCCGACAACACCCGCAGCACGCGCCATTGCTGCTCCGTGATCCCCGTCTCCGCCAGCATGTCGCGGATCGGGGCCATCACGCCTTCGCGGGCGCGGATCAGGGCGATGGGGAGGGACCGTGCGGTGGAGGGGAGTCTGGACGTCATCTCAAGCCTGTGCCTGCGCTCTTGACAGATACTATATCCATTATTTAACTTGCTAACAATTAACATGTTAAGGAAATATCGTGCCGCACTTCCAGATCGACTATTCCGCCAACCTCGAAGAGGTCGTGGACATGGGTGCGTTGTGCGAGACCATCCGTAATGCTGCGGCGAGCGTGGAGACCTTTCCGACACCCGGCATCCGCGTCCGGGCTGTTCGCGTTGACCATTACGCGATTGCCGACGGAAACCCGAAGCATGGATTCATCGACCTGTCGATCCGGCTGCGCGAAGGGCGTCCGGCGGATGTGAAACGAGACGCCGTGACACGCATCTTTGCGGCCCTGACGGAGTTCGTGGCGCCTGTCATGGCAGATCACTCCATCGCGCTTTCCGCCGAGATGCGCGACATCGACGCCGCACTCTCCCCGAAAGCCGGGACGATCCGTAACCATATGGAGGGGCCCACATGAGCGTGCTGGACGACAATATCGCGAAGCTGAACCGCTATCTTGCGCGATATCGCGAGGACGGGATTCCCAATCGGATCGCCGGACAGGACGTGGCGGGAGCCGGCGGCACGTTTCAGTCGATCTCTCCCGTCGATGAGAGCGTCATTTGTGACGTTGCGCGGGGCACGGCGGAGGATATCGACGCCGCGGCCAATGCCGCCCACGACGCGTTTGCCCCGTGGCGGGACATGCCCGCAACCGAACGTCGCAAGATCCTGATCAAGATTGCCGAAGGGATCGAGGCACGGGCCGAGGAGATCGCCCTATGCGAATGCTGGGACACGGGGCAGGCCTACAAATTCATGTCAAAGGCCGCCCTGCGCGGTGCGGAAAACTTCCGCTACTTCGCCGAACAGGTTGTGCAGGCCCGCGACGGACAGCACCTGAAATCGCCGACTTTGATGAACATCACGACGCGCGTACCGATTGGCCCCGTGGGCGTCATCACACCCTGGAACACGCCGTTCATGCTATCGACATGGAAGATCGCGCCGGCATTGGCGGCAGGCTGCACGGTCGTTCACAAACCCGCCGAAGCGTCCCCCGTAACCGCTCGGCTGCTCGTGGAAATCGCGGAAGCAGCGGGCCTGCCGCTGGGGGTCCTGAACACCGTCAACGGGTTCGGGGAGGAGGCGGGCCGCGCGCTGTGCGAGCATCCCAGGATCAAGGCCATCGCTTTCGTCGGCGAAAGCCGCACCGGAAGTCTCATCACCAAGCAAGGCGCCGACACGCTCAAACGCAATCATCTGGAGCTTGGCGGAAAGAACCCCGTGATCGTGTTCGACGATGCCGATCTGGAACGGGCCCTCGATGCGGTGATCTTCATGATCTACTCCATCAATGGCGAAAGATGTACCTCATCCTCCCGACTTCTTGTGCAAGAAACGATACGCGAGGAGTTCGAAGAACGGCTCATTGATCGCGTGAACGCCATCCGAGTCGGCCATCCGCTGGACCCTACCACGGAAGTCGGCCCCCTGATCTCGGAGGAGCATTTCGCGAAGGTCACGGGCTACTTCGACGTGGCGAAGCAAGATGGCGCGACGATCGCCGCGGGCGGCACGACGCTTGGGGACGCAGGCTATTTCGTCCACCCAACGCTATTCACCGGCGCCACCAATCATATGCGCATCGCGCAGGAGGAGATTTTCGGACCCGTCCTGACATCCATCCCGTTCCAGACGGAGGATGAGGCGTTACAGATCGCCAATGACATCCCCTATGGCCTGACGGGTTATGTCTGGACCAACGATTTGACCCGTGCCCTTCGGTTCACCGACAAGCTTGAGGCCGGGATGATCTGGGTCAATTCCGAGAACGTCCGCCATCTGCCGACCCCTTTCGGAGGTGTGAAGGCCAGCGGGATCGGGCGGGACGGGGGCGATTGGTCGTTTGAGTTCTACATGGAGCAAAAGCACATCGGCTTCGCGACCGGTCAGCACAAGATCACCAAGCTCGGCGCGTCGGCCTAGCGATGCTACGGCGCGATGACAAAGGCGCAATGATAGAAAGAGCGTGACCATGCCCGTTCCGGCCCCCAACCTCTACCCCGACTTCAACACGATCCGCCTGTCCCATGTGTGCCTGAACGTGGCCGACCTTGCGGCCTCACGGGCGTTCTATGTCGATACGCTCGGGTTGCAGGTCACGGACGAATCCGACGACCGGATCTATTTGCGCGCAATGGAGGAGCGGGGGCACCATTGCATCATCCTCCAGAAATCCGATCAGCCGGGTACGGTCGACGTCATGGGGTTCAAGACCTTCGACGACCCGGATTTGGACCGGGCGCACGACTATTTCAACGCAATGGGCCGCCCCGTTGAATGGGTCGAGCGTCCCCATCAGGGGCGCACGCTTCTGACGTCCGATAACATCGGCATTCCGCTGGAATTCTATCACAAGATGGATCGCCTGCCGCCCATCCACCAGAAATACGCCCTGTATCGCGGTGTGAAGCCGCTGCGGATCGACCACTTCAACTGTTTCTCGCACGACGTCGACGCGTCGGTCGCGTTTTACAACGACATCGGATTTCGCGTCACGGAGTATACGGAAGACGCGGAAAGTGGCCGCCTGTGGGCTGCGTGGATGCACCGGAAAGGGGGCGTGCATGATATGGCCTTCACCAACGGCACCGGGCCACGTCTGCACCACGTTGCGTTCTGGGTGCCGACACCGCTCAACATCATTGACCTGCTCGACCTGATGGCGACGACGGGATACGTCTCCAATATCGAGCGGGGACCCGGACGGCACGGGATTTCCAACGCCTTCTTCCTCTACATCCTTGACCCGGATGGCCATCGGATCGAGATATATTGCTCCGATTATCAAACGGTTGACCCCGACCTGGAGCCGATCAAATGGGACCTTCAAGATCCGCAACGCCAAACGCTCTGGGGCGCGCCGGCACCGCAAAGCTGGTTCAAGCACGGCTCTCCCTTCGTGGGGGTCGAAACCCGCGACAGCGACATCGCGGCAAGTCCGATCGTCGCCCCGTAGGAGCGCCTGAATGAAGTGGGATGAGTACGCCGAATGGGGCCGCCGTATCGCCGACTGGGGTGCCGACTACCACACGACGCTGCGCGACCGCCCCGTGCGGGCGCAGACCGCGCCGGGGGAAATTGCGGCGCAACTTCCATTGTCGCCCCCCGATGCGCCGGAGGCGATGGAAGCCGTGATGGCCGATTTCGAAACCATCGTGATGCCCGGAATGACCCACTGGCAACATCCGCGGTTCTTTGCGTATTTCGCCGCCAATGCCGCGCCACCATCCATGTTGGCCGAGCAACTGGTGAACACAATCGCCGCCCAATGCATGCTGTGGCAAACCTCCCCCGCCGCGACCGAGGTCGAGGGGGTGATGATAGACTGGCTGCGCCAGGCGCTTGATCTTCCCGTGGGCTATACCGGCGTGATCCAGGACAGCGCCTCCTCCGCCACTTTGTCGGCGGTCCTGACGATGCGCGAGCGGGCGACGGGGTATTCCGGCAATAGGGAGGGGCTTTCGGGCAAGGGTCATTTGCGCATCTACTGCTCGGACCAGGTCCATTCCTCCATCGACAGGGCATGCTGGGTGGCGGGCATCGGGCAAGACAACCTCGTGAAGCTGCCCACCACCGGCCCGCGCCACGCGATGGATGTGAATGCGCTGGAGGCCGCTATCGCAACTGACAGGGCGGCGGGGCACGTTCCGGCGGGCGTAATCGCGATTACGGGCGGCACCGGCGTTGGCGCATCGGATAATTTGGGCCCGATCCTGCAAGTGGCCAGGGCGAATGACCTCTACACCCACCTCGACGCAGCGTGGGCCGGAGCTGCCATGATCTGCCCCGAATTCCACGCTGCGTTCTGGGACGGCGTCGCGGGCTATGACAGCATCGTCTTCAACCCGCACAAGTGGCTCGGCGCGCAATTCGACTGCTCCGTTCAATTTCTCAAGGATGCGCAGCCCCAGCTGAATACCCTCAAGATCGAGCCGGAATACCTCAAGACGTCCGGCGCGGCGGTCACCAATTATTCCGAATGGACCATCCCGCTCGGTCGCCGGTTCCGCGCATTGAAGATCTGGTTTCTGATCCGAACCTACGGCCTGGACGGTCTGCGCCACCGCATTCGCAATCACGTCGCTTGGGCAGAGGAATTGTGTGCGGCCCTTGACCAAGATGGGTTCGAGATCACGTCGGAACCGATTCTGAGCCTGTTCACCTTCCGCTGCCCGGGAAGTGACGACGATCAACAGCGCCTTGTCGACGCGCTCAACGATGACGGCCGCATCTACCTGACCCAGGGCGCATTCGACGGGCGCAAGGTCATCCGCTTTCAGGTCGGGCAATTCGATTGCACGCATGACGATGTCATGTTGGCGCGCCAGGTCATCGGCGAAGTGTGGGGGAAACTACAGTGAAAATCGCAAGCTACATCGCCCACGGACAACCCTATTACGGTGCGGTCACCGATGACGGAATGATCGCGCTGAGCCCCGATCTTCCGCAATGGCAGACCCTGACGGAGGTGATCCGGGCCGGTCAATTCGACCGGTTGCTGGACATGGCGGGCGGCGGTTCCGTGACCCATGACCGGTTCGTGTATGACATGGTCCTGCCCGATGCGCCGCGCATTCTGTGCGTGGGCGTCAATTTTCCCGACCGCAACGCGGAATACAAAGACGGATCGGAACAGCCGAAACACATGTCGCTGTTTCCGCGCTTCGCCAGTGGCTTTACGGGGCACGACAGTCCGCTGATCCGCCCGCCGGAAAACGCCACGCTCGATTACGAGGGCGAAGTTGCGATTGTCATCGGCAAGGCGGGGCGTCGGATCAGGCCGGAGGATGCCTACGACCACATTGCAGCGCTGACGATCTGCAACGAAGGCACGATACGCGATTGGGTCCGCCACGCGAAATTCAACGTGACCCAGGGAAAGAACTGGGATCGCTCGGGCGCGATGGGTCCATGGCTTGTTCCCTTCACCCATGCAACGCAACTGGACGAGGCGCGGATCGTCACGCGCGTGAACGGCGATATTCGGCAGGACGACGCGCTTTCCCGAATGATGTTCCCGATCCGGCAGCAGATCGAGTATATTTCCACCTTCATGGCGCTCCGCCCCGGTGACGTGATCGTCACCGGCACGCCGACGGGCGCGGGCGCGCGGTTCGATCCGCCGCGATACCTTGCACCGGGTGATGTGGTGGAGGTGGAAGTCACCGGCATCGGAACCCTGCGCAACACGGTTGAGGATGAGCGGATATGACGCCCGACGATCACGCGCGGGCGGCCGAAGACCTGTTGGAGGCTGAGCGTACGGGCCGCCAGATAGGCTTGCTGTCGAAACGTCACCCGGACATGGGGATGGACGATGCCTACGCCGTGCAGAATGCGATCTATCGGGCGAAATTCGCCGACGGGCGCAAGGTCATCGGCTGGAAAATCGGCCTGACCTCCAAAGCGATGCAGCACGCACTCAACATCGACATTCCCGATAGCGGTATCCTCTTCGATGACATGATGTTTGAAAACGGCGCGACCGTACCCGAAGGCCGGTTCATCCAACCGCGCGTCGAGGCGGAGATCGCCTTCGTGATGAAGACTGCCATCGGCAGCGCGGACGTGACACGCGCCGATGTCCTCGCCGCCACCGATTACGTGTCCCCGGCCATCGAAATCCTCGACACCCGCATTCTTCGCGCCGATCCGGACACGGGCGAGACGCGCAAGGTCTTTGATACCATCAGCGACAATGCGGCGGACGCGGGTATCGTTCTGGGTTCGGAGCGTTTCGGCGCCGATACCACCGACCTACGCTGGGTCGGCGCGATCACGAGCCGCAATGGTGAGGTGGAGGAGACGGGATTGGGTGCCGGGGTGTTGAACGATCCGGTCGAAAGCGTTGTCTGGCTCGCGCGCCGCATGGCGCAATACGGACAGCGGATCACACCGGGCCAAGTGATCCTTTCGGGCAGCTTCATCCGGCCCATCGAATGCCCACCGGCCACGCACATTCATGCCGAATTCGGGACGTTCGGTTCGGTGGACATCTCCTTCGCCTAGGCCGCGTTTCTTTGTGCTGCCGTCGCGCGGCCCGTTGGTCTATGGGTAGGTCAATCCAATGACGATCCCGGCATTCCGGGGACGAAGTGGTTTCGGAGGAGGGGGACAACCGATGACAGACCAGACGCAGATGCGCCAAGAGGTTCTCGAAATCCCGGACGCCGTTGATCGCCTTCTCACCAACGGCGCCCCCAGCATCGCCATGATCGCCGAAGCCGCCGCTGCCGCAAATCCGCTCTTTGCCGTGACGGTTGCGCGCGGGTCGTCTGACCACGCCTGCACCTTCCTCAAATACGCCTTGGAGCTTGAATTGGGCCTGCCCGTTGCGTCGGTCGGGCCGTCCATCGCCTCGATCTATGGTGCGCGTCTCAACCTTGCCCGGTCCGTCACGCTGTCGGTGTCGCAATCGGGCAAAAGCCCCGACATCGTCGCGATGAGCCGCGCCGCGACGGATGGCGGCAGTTTCACGATCGCCATCACCAATGATGCCACCGCGCCCCTTGCTGGTGCCAGCCAGCACACCATCGACATTTGTGCGGGTATTGAGCGCAGCGTGGCGGCGACGAAGACATTCGTGACCTCGGCCGTCGCTGGCCTGATCCTCCTGGCGGAGTGGAAAAAGGACGACGCATTGCGCAGCGTGCTCAATGACCTTCCGGGTGCATTGGCGAAAGCCGCCGATCTTGACTGGCCCGAATTGCGGTCCGCCATCGGCCCGGCGCAGTCTCTCTTCACCCTCGGGCGCGGACCAGCGTGGGCGATCTCGAACGAGGCCGCATTGAAATTCAAGGAAACCTGTCAAATCCACGCCGAGAGCTATTCTTCCGCCGAAGTGCTGCATGGCCCGGTTTCCATCGTTGGCACAGGTTTCCCGATCCTTTGCTTCGCTAGCGCCGACGCGGCGGAGGGGTCGGTGGCCGACGTCGCCGACCAACTTGCCGCCAAGGGCGCGCGAGCCTTCGTGACGTCCGAAAAGGCAGCCACCGCCGAAAGTCTGCCGCATATCCGCACGGGCCACGGATTGACGGATCCCCTTCCTCTCATCGTCTCGTTCTACGCCATGATCGAAAAGGTGGCGGGCGAACGTGGCATCAACCCCGACGCCCCGCGGCACCTCAACAAGGTGACGGAAACTGTCTGACAAACGAAAAGGACGCAGATCGAGCGGGAAACACTTGCCTGGCAGGGAACCCAACCCCGCCGCGCGCGTTCAGTCTTGATGGAACCACGGATTAACGTCCCCTCATATCGTCACTTGCTCTTCCTGCTCTGCGCCATCGCCATCGGGGTGGCGTTCGACCAGGCCCAGAGCTTTTTTGCCCCTGTGCTAAGCGCCGTGGTCCTCGGGGTCGTTCTGGCGCCGGGCATGGACCGCCTGACCGGCTTCGGGCTGCATCCGGCCCTCGCGGCGCTCACAATACTGATCCTGTTCATATGCAGCGCCGCATCCGTTTTCATCTTGACCGAACCTGCAATATCGGCGGCGATCGCGCAGGGCCCGGTCATCTGGTCCGAGTTTGAGGGCTTGATCGACCTTCTGCGCGGCGTTGTATCGGGCGTCCAGGATATTCAGGACACCGTGACCGAGGCCCTGACGGAGGATGAAGGTGTTGAAGCGGCGGAGGCCGAAGTGCCTGTTCCCACCGTGATGGACGCCCTGTCCTACGGCCCGTCGCTTATCAGCGGGCTTCTGATCTTTATCGGCACGTTCTATTTCTTCCTCGCAGGACGCGCGGACCTGTACGAGCGTGTCGGCCGACGGATCGACAGCCTTGATGAGGCGCAACTCTACAATGCTGAAAAGCGCGTCTCTCGCTATTTCCTGACCATCGCCTTCATAAATGGCTGTTTCGGCATATTGGTCGCGCTGGTGATGATGCTGCTGGGTATGCCACAGCCGGGCCTTTGGGGCCTTGGCGCATTCCTTCTCAATTTCCTGCTGTATCTGGGGCCGGCGGTTGTGGCCTTGGCCCTGCTGGTTGTCGGCACCGTAACGTTTGATGGCGTCTACGCGGTTTTGCCGATGGCGATGTTCGTGTCCATGAACATGATAGAGGGTCAGTTCGTGACCCCGTCGCTGGTCGGCCAGCGCATGGCGCTGAACCCGCTCTTCGTATTTCTGTCGATCGTGTTCTGGCTGTGGCTCTGGGGACCCATCGGCGGGCTGGTCGCCATCCCGCTTCTGGTTTGGGCGCTCTTTATCGTGAGTGACGGCACACAGGATCCGAACGCCACCCCCGCCGAGGCCGAAAGCTAGGGCTTTGCATCGCAGCTGTCGGCCTTCACGGCTCCGCGCTCGCCCATCGGGCGTTGCGGGCCGATGGTGCTGTCCTTGGCCGTCTGAGCCTCAATCTCTGCATCGAATGTTGCGCCGAGCAGGATCGCGAAGCTGGTCAGCCACAACCACATCAGCAAGATGATGACCCCGGCCAATGCGCCGAACGTCTCGTTGTAGGCAGCGAAGCCCTGGACGTACCAACTGAAACCGATCGTGCCCGCCACCCACAGGATCACGGCAAGGGTCGCACCGGGGGTAAGCCAGCGCCATTTCGCAGGACGTCGCGACGGACCGAATTTGTAGAGTGCGCTGAAGCCAAGCACCGCCGCGATGAACAGAAGCGGCCAGCGCAGAAGCAAGGCAAGGTCAGCCCCCGGCCCGGGCCCGGCGAGGGTCGCGACGACAATCGGGATCGCGCCCGCGATCAGCAATGTCACGATGACACCGATCACGGCAAGCAGCGTAAGCACCAGGCTGGTTAGGTGGAGACGGATCAAGCCGCGCTCCTCGTATTCCTCGTAAGCGACGTTCAGGCCGGCTATCAAGTTCAGCGTCCCGCGGCTGGCGGAGAAGAGGGCGAGCAACAGCGCAAAAATCGCGGCCCACCCCAGGCTCTCTTCGTCGGACGTGGCGAGCTCCGTCAATTGTCCCCGCATGATGTCGGCAGCGGACGTGGGGAGGGAGGCAAGCAAAGGCTCGATCTCGGCGGCAATCGTCACAGGATCAATTACCACCCCACCGATGGCTACGAGGGCCGTGATGGCCGGGAACAGCGCCAGAAGCGCGTAGAATGCAACGCCCGCCGCGATCAGCCCGATTCTATTGTCCGTCACGCGGTGGAATAACCGCTTGGCAACCTGCCAATATCCGCGCGGCGGGATCTCGGCCGGGCGGATCGCAGCCTGACCCACATGGGGGGCGGTTTTCATGATCTCAGTATTGGACATCGCGGACGCTCCGATCGGGTCGTAGCCGTGAAACAAGGCCGCCCCCGCCACGGAAAGTGACAGGGGCGGCGCGGGTTATTGTGGTAGAGGCGTGGGTCAGGCGGCCTTCGGCGCGCCCGTCGCATCTTCGACCTTCTTGCTGACCTTGTCGGCGCCATCGGAAATGGCTTCCTTCACGCGGTCCTGACCTTCGGCGATCATGTCCTCGGCACTCGCGCGCGCTTTTGCAAGCTCGTCGCGGAGGATACGGTCGGCGTCGTCAAACAGACGGTCGCGGTGCCCACCGATCGTGCGGTTTTCAACCGACGTGCGCGGCAGGGCGGCACCCAAGGCGGCACCAGCCGCGAGCGCAAGCGCACCGATCAGGAGTGGATTGTCGTAGGCGGCGTTGCGTGCCGTCCGGGCAGCGGCGCGGGCGTTGCTTTCGACCTCTGCCTGGGCGGCAATGGCCATCTCGCGAGCTTGGCGCACACGGGCGCGCGCGGCTTCCGGCAGGTCGCCCAAGCCGTCTTCAAGGCGGGCGCGCAGGCTTTCGGCAGTACCGTAGGCGCGATCTTTGAGGGTGGAATTTGTCGTATGGTCGGTCATTGGAAAGTCTCCTTCCATGATTGAGTTGGGCGTGTCTGCGCGCAGCGCGGCGTCGGCTGCTGCAACACGTTCGTCGAAAGTCATGTGCGTCTCGGACGGGTCACGGAACCCGGTCGCCGTAGGGGTCGACGTCCTGTCGAATGCGGGTCGCGGTGCAGGCTCGCTCGATCCTTTCAGGACGTTCGCGGCCAGCCAACCAAGACCAAGGGCCGCGATGGATAGCGGAGCCTTGTTGTTGCGGGCGACCTCGCCGATCTGCCGGGTGGCGTCGCCACCACCCCGTCCGATGGAGGACACGACCTGCGACACGATAGCGTCGGAAGCGAGCCGTTGGCCCAACGTCTCCAGCCGGGCGCGCAGCTCTGCTCGGTCACGGCTAAGTTCCGCTTCGATCTTGTCTTTATCAGGCATCGAGAGCCTCCTTCAGGACGGCGATGTCCTTTTGCATGTTGGCGAAACTGCGTGTCGGCATAAGGCGCTTCGAGCGCAGGTCGTAGAGCCCACGCACCACCAAGATCAGCGCGATAAGCGACATCGCGCCACCGACGATCAGCGCGGCAAGCCACAATTCAAACCCGGCGGCGACAAGGCCCGCAACAGCGGCCCCGGTGAACACGATCAACGCGATCAACGCGATGAAAGCACCCACGGCTACCAGAGCAATCGCGACACCGGCGCGGCTAAAATTGTCGGCCAATTCCTCCCGCGCGAGTACGGCTTCGTTGCGCAGAAGCCGCCCCGTGTTGCGCAGCAGGTCCATCACCTGCGACGGCATGGTTGCGGAGCTTTGGGTGTGCATTACACGTACCCCCAACGATGCGCGTTCTGGTCGGTGTAAGCGCGCTGGCCGTCCGGCACCGACGGATAATCGTGGCGCATCGACGCGCGGGCGTCGATCTCTGCGCGCTCGGACGCCTTCATGGCACGTGCGGCCACGAAGCCGAGTGCTGCGGCACCGCCGAAAAAGACGAGCGGATTGCGGCGGGCGAACTCCGTGACGTCACTTTGCAGGGACGCGAAGTCGGTGTCGCGCACGGCATGGGCCACGTTGGTCAGCGTGTCGGCCACCTGGGCTGTTGCCTGACGGGCAAAATCGCTGTCGCGGAACGCATCGCTTGCGCGGTCGAATTCCTGTGCTTTCTCTGCGGCGGCTTCGGCAACGCGCGCCTTGGCGGTCTCGGCCGCCGTTTCCACGCGGTCTTTCGCCTTGTCTGCCACTTCGGTGGCGGTTTCGGTAATGGTGTCTTTTGCTTTGTTGGCGGTAGCCATTGGAAGTTCCTCCAGAATGATCGTGTTTCGGGCTGGCGCTGAGCGCCTATCGTGCAAGTGCGATGACCTGGGCCTCCAGGTCACCGCGTTGGCTGGCAAGCAGCCGTGTGATTTCGTCGTGTCCCTCCACGCGGCTCAGCGCGTCGCTATAGCTTTCGATCAGGCGCTTCTCCCCATCGACGATGACCGAAATGGCGGACCGGTCGAGGCCGTCGAACCAATCCCGGGCGGTCGCCACTGCGGTGTGGACTAGGCCCATGACAGATCCCGCATCCTCCGATTGACCGCCCAAGGCCTTCACGCTGTCGGCCAGGGTTGCGGCATGGGACTGATGCAGGACCAACAAGCGCGTCACGACAGGTTTGAGGCCGTCTTCGGCGCGATCGGCCATCACTTCGTATCCCGTGATGACGTCCGTGACGTCCGTCGCGACTGTCTCAACCGCGTCGATCACCGTATCGGCGGGGGGAATGTTGATCGTATCGGCCATGCCTACCTCGTGGTGTGGACATTGAGGTAACCGGCTCAGGCCCTATTCGTTCCGAAGGAAATTTTTGCGAAAGCGGGGAACCAGTGCAGGCATGCCGCGTTGCGCCCGAATTTCTGTTCATTCCGGGTGGGCGAAAAAACTGTATCGGGGGTGGGAACCGGATCGGGATTTCAGGGTTGGAAGATCATGGGCGTGCTACCCTGTCCCATTTGTTCCTGACGGCCACGAACTCTGTCCCTGTCCTTGGCCGCTTAGAACACGCCCTATACCTGCCCCGCCAGCACAGCTTGGCGGGGCTTTTTTTGGGCGCTCACACCATTTCGGGCGGCACACCGGGCAAGGGCGCGGCAAGCTCTTGGTCGCGAGCGCGGGAATACGGCAGAAGGAAGTGCTGCCGCTCCTGCGGCTTCGTGGCGAGGTTGCGGGCCGCCAGCGTATTCAGGGTTTCCGCGAAAGCCAGGGGATCGCTGTAAGGATCGGGTCGCAAATCCCCAAGCCAGTGGCCCAGGGCGCGATCCCACAGGGCCCGCACGTGCTCCGAATTGGTCAGATGAACGCCCGCCTCCGTATCCCAGCGCAGGCTGCGCCCGTTCAAATTGGCGGAGGACAGGATGGCTTGTTCGCCTCCGAACAGCGACAGTTTCGAATGCACATAGATGATAGGCGCCCCGTGGAGCGTTGCGGGCGAGCCCGGCGGAAATTCGGACGGCGCCGGGCGCGCCGGCGACAGCAGGGCAAGGCGATCCCCGAACGCGTCCGCAATGCAATCAATCGCTTCCATCTGCTTTTGCGCCCCGAATTGCGCATCCTCCGCCTCGTTGCCCTCAAAGGCGACATCCTCCGGGGAAGCGGGCAGGATCAGGCAGCAGGTCAATTCGGGCCGCTCTCTCGCCGCGTCTGCCAGGGCCTCCGCCAAGGGCATGTGCCGGAAAAATTGCGTTTCAAAGTAGAGGGGGCCGGTTGTGGCGCGGATCGCGTCAAGATGTGCGGCCTCGATCTCCGTGATCGCGGGGCGGGGAGAGATACGGACGACCTGAACCGCGCGTTTCGTCGATAACGTGCGCAGGAAACCGGCAGCCTCCGGCGGCGCGTCTGCCTCTGCCTCCACCACGCCTTTGAAGGTTGAAAGATGGGTTGCCGCCGCGGCGACCACCGGGCCCCGAACGATGGCCTGAATGTCCTGCCACGTTTCTTCGGCGGGCAAGGCGTGGCTGAGCGTGTCATAGCGTCGTTCGTTGAGATCCAGACCGCCGATATAAAGCGCCGTGTCGTCTACCACGCAAAGCTTCTGGTGATGGGTCGCGGGGACAAGCGGCAGGTCGCCCGACGGGTTCAACTCCGCCACGCCAGGCGTGAGATCATCCTGATCAGTTGTCTCAAGCTCCGCCTTCACCTTTCCACGCAGGACCAGACGCGGAAGCAACCCGACGCGCGCCGGGTGCAGCGCAATCGAGAAGCGAAGTGTCCCACCCTCGGCGATTTCTCCGGCACCCGCCAACTGCCGGGCGCTCAACCAGGAACGGCGATGGTCGTCGGTTGCAATGATCGGGTCGAAATCCGTGACCGTGATGTCGACTTCCACCCCTTCGTTCAGCTTGTGAACCAGAAGGTCGAACCACGTCTCTCCTACCGCGCGCGCCTCCGGGCTGCGCAGGCGCGTCGAAAGATCGAAAACGCGGAAACATCCGACGATTGACCGTTCCGCCGAAAGCCACAGCCGCTCGAATGCCGGATAGGCTTCCTGCGCGGTGATGAGAATTTCCAGATCGTCGATGGCGGCGGCGATATCATCTGACATGGGACATGCCCGCTGTTTCACCCCGTCCGGGCCAAGGTTTCATGGCCAGCCTCATCGCCATCCGTTTCTTCTCCAAATTCGTCGTCGGATTCGTCGTCGAACGCCACGAAAGACATGGAGTACCTGTACATGGTATCCGATTGCTGCACATCGCTTTCGCCACCCAATTGCGACACGAAAGCTTCCACAAGGCGCGCGCCGAGACCAGTGCCATCACTTGCCATGTCCGTCTGCATCGCCTCGCCGACGGAGTTCTCGACCGCCAAACACGTCAGGCCATCCTCCGTGGACAATGTCACGGTCAGGTAGGGCGGGCCATTCGGCGGGCGTCCGAGGTGCTTGATGGAATTCGTCACCAATTCCGTGGTCATCAACGCAAGCGGAACCGCCTGATCCGGGTCGAGGTCCAGATGTTCAAGGTCCACCCGCGTTTCGACGCCGGAATGCGGTGGCAATCCGACGGACAGGGACGCATCCACGACTTCCTGCAGAAGACGGTCGGCGCGGACGCTCGACATCGCGGTTCCGGTGTAAAGCGCCTTGTGGATCATCGACAGGCTCATCACTCGATCCTGCACGCGGCGCAAAACCACCCGCGCATTCCCGTCCGAGACATTGCGGATCTGCATGTTCAGGATGGAGGCGATCAGTTGCAGGTTATTCTTGACCCGGTGATGCACCTCGCGCAGCAGAACCTCTTTCTCGCGAACATTCTCGGCCAAGGCTTCCCGGTCCCCGAGAATGCGGTCGACCATGCGATTGTACGTCTCCGCGATGGTATCAAGTTCGCTCGGCGGGTCTTCCAGAATGGCGAAACTGTCGCTTGGGTTTTCGATGGCGAAGTTCGACATCCGGATTTGCAGGGTCTTGAGGTGCCGCAGGATCAAACGGTCGATCGCAAGCACCGACACGACCAGGGCTACGATCCACATCAGGATCGGGAACAGCGTCGCCGTACTGCCCAGAAGCGGCAAGGTATAGGCGCGGGCGTCATTGTCCCAGACGCCTAGTACAAAGATCCGCTGGCCAATCAACGGCACCAACACGATGAACGTGCTGGTTCCATCGGCATGAACCCGCGTTTCGGTATAGCGCCCGTCGATGAGGTCGAGTTCGGACGGCACCAGGCCCAGCTCCTCCAACGGAGAGGCCGCTTCGATCCCAGTGCTGGCGGTCAGGATTTCGCCATCCGCATCGACAAGCGCTAGTTGGGCCTTTTCCTCGCTCAACCCGCCTTCGAACAGCGTGTCGACTAGCGCGTGGGGCAATGACACGGACAGCGCCCCGATCCAGCGGTCCTCATCGTCAAAAACCGGAACGGTCGCGATCAGGGCAGAAAGGCCCGAAGCGATACCGCTGTCGCTCGTCGTTGCAGTGGGCCGGGGTGCTGCAGCGAAATCGAGCCACAGCTCGGACTCGGCAAAATCATATGTCTCCCCGTTCGACGTGCAGCGCATCACGCCATCGGTCCCGACGAAGCCCACGAACAAGTATTCCTCGTTCCGCTGCGCAACACTCTCCATCGCGCTTTGGCAGTCCGGATTGTCTGCACCCAGACGGGCCGCCACGGCGCCAAGCGCCTCCGCCGTGCCGTAGGCGCGACGCAGAAGCGCGCGTTCGGTGTTGGCCGCCGCCACGGTGCGAGCAACGATGTCGCGCACTTCCAGTTCGCGGGCATCCTCGACCACCGCGATGGTCTGGAACAGCGCCACCCCACCCAAGGGGAGGATGGCGATGCTCAGCAAGAGACCAAGACGGAACCTCAGTGACCCCAGCAAGCCGGTCCACGGAGAGGGCCAATTCATGCAGCGGGCCTTCCCGAAACCACGGCCATCGTTGCCGCATCTGTCGCTTCGAGCGGTTCGTCCTCGCTCAATTCCATGATTTCGGACAGGCGCTTGCGTCCGCGGTTCGCGCGGCTCTTGATTGTGCCGACGGCGCAGCCGCACATATCCGCGGCCTCTTCGTAGGAGAAGCCTGACGCGCCGACCAGCAGCAACGCCTCGCGCTGCTCATCGGGCAATTGGGCGAAGGCCGCGGCGAAATCCTTCATGACGAGATGCCCGTCATGGGCCGGTTTCTCGGACAGCCGCCCGGCCATTTCCCCATCCACATCCGCCACTTCGCGACTGCGCTTGCGGCGCATGGAATAGAAGGTGTTTCGCAAAATGGTGAACAGCCAGGCCCGCATATTCGTGCCCGGTTGGAACTTGTCGATATTGCTCCAGGCTTTCAGGACAGTGTCCTGCACAAGATCATCGGCGGTGGCGGCGTTGCGGCTCAGGGACCGGGCAAAGGCGCGAAGCGATTGCAGGTGTTCGACGATCTCGTCGCGCGGGTCACTTCCCATTGGCGTTGCCCTTGTCGTTTTCCTTGAGCTGCGCGATGAGATCCATGAACCGATCCGGCAGCGCCTCTTGCGCCGTCTCATCGAACACACGCCGCAGGTTTTCGTCGATCTGCTTGTCGAGTGAGGAATTCATTTCACTGGATTTCTTTCTGCCTTGGGCCATTTTCTTCGTCACGTTCCAAAAAATTCACCTTCACTACGGAACAAACTAGTCCAACGAAGGTTCCATTCAAAATCCAAATAACAGGAGATTTGGGATGACAGAGAAGGAAACCGGCACCGATCTGGGGGCCGCACTGGCCTCTGAACTGCCGTTTCTGCGTCGCTACGCAAGGGCTTTGACCGGTGCACAGGACAGTGGAGATCGCTACGCGATTGCGACACTGGAAGCGATTGTGGCCGATCCAACGCTGGTTTCCGAAGGGTCGGACATCAAGCTCAGCCTGTTCCGGACCTTCCATGGGATCTGGTCGACCTCCGGCGCGTCGGTGGACGACGGGGGCGAAATCTCCGACCTTCTGGAAGCCCGCGCGCAATGGCGTTTGAGCCATCTGGCGCCGAACACGCGGGAAGCCTTGCTGCTGCGGTCCATCGAAGGCTTCGGCTTCGATGCGATCGCGAAGATCATGGACCTTTCCAGTGATGAGGCGGAGGACCTGTATAACCGGGCGATGGCCGATATGGGCGACAGTGTCCGCGGTGACATCCTGATTATCGAGGATGAAGGCATCATCGCCATGGATCTGAACTCCATCGTGTCGGATATGGGTCACACGGTGACTGACATTGCCCGCACGCGGGACGACGCGATTGCCAAGGGCAAGGCCAAGGTGCCGGATCTGATCCTTGCGGACATCCAGCTTGCCGACAAATCCTCGGGCATCGACGCCGTGAATGCATTGCTGTCGGAATTGGGCGACCGCCCGGTGATCTTCATCACGGCCTTCCCCGAACGGCTCCTGACCGGCGACAAGCCGGAGCCTGCATTCCTGATCACCAAGCCTTATTCCGAAGATCAGGTTCGCACGGCTGTCAGCCAGGCGATGTTCTTCGCCACCACCGAACGGATGGGCGTCGCCGTCTGAACCAACCCCAATGCGCATCAACAAAAAGCCCCGGTTATCAAACCGGGGCTTTTTCGTTTATGTCGGTCAATCAATCCGCGGCGAGGGCGCGCAGCATCCAGACCGCCTGTTCGTGGAACGCCGAACGTTCGGTAGCGAGGTCTTCCGTCACCACGTCGCGCCGGCCTTCCGTCACCTCGATCAGGGCATGAAGGCGATGGGCAAGCTTCTCGTGATCCGCCGCCAAATCCTCGATCATGTCGCCGGCGGACATGGGGCCGGTCGGGTCTTCCACGCGAGAGCGGGCCATGACGTCGTCCATCCGCATCGGAGCCAGCTGTCCCAGCGCACGCACACGCTCCGCCAGTTCATCGGCCGCGGCGAACATGTTCTCGTACTGCTCCTCCGTCAGCTTGTGGATGGAGTAGAATGCCGGGCCGGTAACGTTCCAGTGGTAGGCATGCGTCTTGAAAATCAGCCGGTAGGTGTCGGCCAGCACGTCGGCCAGGCCGCTTGCGATCGCTTCCACGTCGCGTACACCGGTTTTGACTTCGGCGGCTTCGGGCACAACTTTAAGCGTGTCGGTCATGGGATATCTCCTTTCGCAGTCGGCAGTACAACAGCCTGCAAGGCGGCTCGGTTCCAATCTTTCTTGGCGGAACCATCAAGGGCACCCCACGTTGCCGCTTCGCCACTGGAGGGCGTGATATGCAAGATGAAATGGCGGTGCGCGATGCGACGCCCCTCAATTCCCGCCTGATCTACGAGGTGATCCGCCGCGAAGGCGACGAGGAGCTGATACGGTCCAACACGTCGCTGATCTGGTCCGGCGTCGCCGCCGGCATCCTGATCTCGTTCTCCGTCTTGGGGGAGGCGATCTTGCGGAATTTCCTGCCCGACGCGCCGTGGCGCTACCTGGTGGAGAATCTCGGCTACAGCTTCGGATTCCTGCTCGTCATCCTGGGCCGTATGCAATTGTTCACGGAAAACACCATCACCACGGTCCTTCCTCTCGTGGCGGAACGGTCGCGTTCCTGTTTCCTGTCGGTCCTGCGTCTATGGTCGGTTGTTCTGGCCGCCAATGTGGTGGGCGCTGCCGTGGCGGCGTCTTTCATGGCGTTCAGTGGCGTGTTCGCGGGCGACCTGCTTGGTGTGTTGAACGATTTGTCCCACCACGCCACGGGCTTTCCGGCGATGGAGGCGTTCCTGCGCGCCATTCCCGCCGGTATCCTGGTGGCGTCCATTGTGTGGATGCTGCCCGGTCAGAACGGCAACGACGTCGTCATTATCGTGCTGTTCACCTGGCTGATCGCGGCGGGCGACTTCACCCACATCATCGCGGGCTCGGTCGAAATGTGGCTCCTTCTGCTTCAGGGGGAGCTGGCGGCGTGGCCCGCTCTGACGCAATTCTTCTTGCCGGTCCTTGCGGGCAACGTCGTGGGCGGTACCGCCGTCTTCACGCTCTTGGCGTGGGGTCAGGTGAAAGTAGAGGTCGAAGAAATCGAGAGCAAAGATGTCACTTGAACGATCGTGGGAACCAAGCCGCGTCCCACCGGTTGTATCCTTGAAAGGAGGTGCATTATGTCAGCACCCGACACGAATATTGAGCGTCAGACCAAGCGGCACACGCCGTCGATCTGGGGCATCTCCATCGCCTTGATCGCCGCCGCGATTGCCGCCGTCTTCTTCATGATGTGGACCGGCACCGAGGGCGAAGATCAAGCGGCCCCCGCAGCCGTACCTGCCGTTTCTGACCAATAGATCATAGCGGTTTTCGTCGGCCTGTCCCTCAGCCGCCGAACCGCGCGAACGCAAAAGCCCGGCCATTTGGCCGGGCTTTGTTTTCTCTAAATGAGTGGTCTCAAGGCAAGCGGTTCAACGTCTTGCCCGGACGCCTCTTCCAAACGATCGGGATTGAGGATGGACAGCAATCCGTCCTGCAACGATACCGTTTGACTGTCGCGCAGTTTCATCAACGTCTTGTTGGTATGGACAAGGGACAGCCCGACTGCATCGGCCAGGTCCTGTTGCCGGAAGGGGAAGGGGCATCGTTGCCCATCGGTCAGACCAAGGCTTTCGCACCGCAGGTAAAATCGCATCAGGCCCCAACTGATCCTTTGGATCGCGTCCATCTGCCCGATGGAGGTCAGCGCCTCTCCCAGAAAGTGCTCTTCTGCTGCGGCGGCCCATGTTAAATCAAACGCGCGCTCCGGCTGCGTTTTATACAGGTTCCACAGTTCCTTACGATCAAAGACACATAAGACCATTGGCGTCGTCGCCTCGACCGAGTGCTTCATTTCGCCCATCACGCCCGCTTGCAGCCCCAGGAATTCCCCCGGCAAAACGAAGTTGACCACCTGCCGGTTGCCGTCGCGCGTTGTCTTGTAGCGCAGGCCCATACCCTTCAGGCTCGTGAACAATTGCGGGGAATTCGACCCCTCCATCAGGATCGGGGTACCGGCATCGATCTTCAGCTCACCATGTTTGAATCGCTGCATCGCCGTGATCGCGTCACGGTCCAGCGTCTCAAAGACCTCGAGTTTCCTCAGGGGGCATTGCGCGCAGTTCGTTACCATCTGTTCCTTCACCAGCTATGTCATAGTTTAATGTGCTCGACATGCAAACATGCCAAGTTACAAACTCAGACCACCCTCGTTCCGTTCCATATTGATTTAGTCAGGATACCTATGTCCGCCGAGCCGACGGCGCGCCCGCAAGGGACGTGCATCATTGTGCATGAGAACGTGATCGTCGCGGAAGACCTGCGCGAAGCGTTGATGGCCGAAGGGGCCAACAATATCGTCATCGGGCGCGACGTGAGCCAATTGGGTGCCCAATCGCCGATGGTTGCCTTCATCGCGGGTCAGGTTGATCAAGTGATCCGCTTGCCGGAAGTGATGGAGTGGCGAGGTCACGGCGCACAGATCGTGGTCATGCCCGGCTTCGTGGACGACGTCGAACTACAGGACGGTATCCACATCCTCGAACAGCCTTTCCGCAGCGAGCAGGCGACAGGACTAATCCAGAAACTCAAACTGTTCTGATTTTTTTCGGAACAATCGACGGCGCTGCCCTGTTCTTCTTTCGCAACTCAAAAGGAGAATTCCCATGCTACGCTGGGCTTTGATATTCCTTGTCATCGCGCTGATCGCAGCGCTATTCGGCTTCAGCGGGATCGCCGGTGCCTCTGCCGGTATTGCTCAGATCCTGTTCTTCATCTTCGTCGCGCTGTTCGTGATCGCCATGATCATGCGAGCCATCGGTGGCCGGACGCCCTGACACGCGGCAGTGATGACTGCAAATCGGCTGACCCCTTAGGTGGGGTCGGCCGTTTTCATTTGTGCGAAGTTTCGCCCGACATGCGATCAGCAGGGAACCCAACCGGTGTCCGGGCGTTTTCCACATGCGGCGCCCGAAAAGACGCGCCGACACGCAATCACGTCCCGTCCCTCACCTAATCCTCCTGAAAGGAGATGCACCATGAACCGCGATCAAATCGAAGGCAAATGGACCGAGATCAAAGGCCACTTGCGCGAATCCTACGGTGAATTGACCGACGACGATCTGGAAGCCGCGAAGGGCGACCGGGAGCAGCTGGAAGGTCAGTTGCAGCAGAAGCTCGGCAAATCGAAGGAAGAGGTTCGCGAAACCGTGGACAAGATCCTCGCCAAGGTCTGACGACACCTGAAATTTCTGTGGAAGCCCTGCCGCCCCGTGCGGCGGGGCTTTTTCGTGGCCCGACGTAGCCCTCCAACGGCCGCATCCCGCGCGCCAAATCCGCGAAGCTGACGCCCTGCCAATTGCCGCGCTCAGTTGCCCTTGCCGTGGGGCGTCAAATCCGCGAAAGCGATACCCGTGGCGGCCTCGTATTCCTCCTCATCCCAGAACCCGATCAGGATACCGGTCTCCGCCGCCTTTTTCTGGCGGGCAAGTACACCCGACGTTGCAGTGATGCGCGTGTGATGCTGCATCCCCCATGTCAGCAACGCATCCTCCATCCGGGCGCGGACACGGATATGGGCGTCGTCCTCTGACCGTCCCAGATCGACCAACTCCTGCGGGTCACTCTCCAGATCGAAAAGGATCGGCGGAAAGCCCTCGCACCGCACGTATTTCCATCGACCATCGAAGATCATCTTGGTGTGCGCGTCTTCCTGCGGCACGTCGAGGGCGCGGGCCATGTCGGACCATTGGTAATCATGTTCGCTGATCACGTAGCGCCGCGAAAACCCGTCGCGTCCGTGAAGGACAGGGGTCAGATCCCGCCCCTCGATGATATGTGATTTCGCCTCCGCGCCCGCGGCCGCCATGAAGGTCGGGGCAAGGTCGATCATCTCCACCAGCGCATCGGAGACGTCGCCCCGTGTGCCGTTCGCCTCAGGCCGCGGGTCCGCGATGATCAGGGGAACCTTGACCGCCATTTCGTGGTAGAAATCCTTATCTCCCATCCAGTGGTCGCCCATGTAATCCCCGTGATCGGACGTGAAAGCGATGATCGTATTCTCGCTCAATCCCTTGTCGTCCATCCATGCGAATAGCCGTCCCAGATTGTCGTCGAGCTGCTTGATCAGACCCATATAGGCGGGGATCACGTGCGAACGTACATGGTCGCGGGCGAAGCTGCGGCAGACGCGCGCGTCCAGATAGGCGGCCATCAGGGGGTGATCTGTGTCACGCTCCGCATCGGATCGCACGGGGTCGATGATGTGCCGCTCGTCATACATGTCGTGGTAGGGCGCGGGGACGATGTAGGGCCAGTGCGGCTTGATGTAGCTGAGGTGGCACATCCACGGGCGGCCATCCTCCGCCGCCTCTTCCATGAACGCCATGGCGCGGTCGGTCATGTAGGCGGTTTCCGAATGCTCTTCGGGGACATTCGCCGCGAGGCGGGAATTCTTCAAAAGCCACGCCGACATCAACTCCCCATCCGCGTCGATGCCGGAATTTGCGAAATCTTCCCAAGGGTTCTGGCTCTCGAATCCGTGCGCCACAAGGTAATCGTCGTAGGCGGACCAGTTCTGCCGTGGACTGTCGGGGTGCAGGCCGTCGTCCCGCTCGAACGGCTCGAACCCGCATTCGGACCGGCGGACACCGATCTCGCTTGCCGGATCAATACCAAGCCAGGCCATGCCTTCCGCATCCGCGACCATGTGGGTCTTGCCGACCAGAACGGCCCGCGCGCCCGCATCGCGCAAATGGTCGCCAAGCGTCGGCTCCCCCACACGCAGGGGCATCCCGTTCCAGGTGGAGCCGTGGCTGCGCACGTACCGCCCGGTATAGGCCGACATGCGTGATGGACCGCAAACGGGGGATTGGACGTAAGCGTTGGTAAACCGCACCCCGCGCGCGGCGAGCGCGTCGATGTGGGGTGTGTGCAGGTGCGGGTGGCCGTAGCAGCTGAGGTAATCGAAGCGCAGCTGGTCGGCCATGATCCAGAGGACATTCGGTCGGTCGGTCATGTCGGCGTCTCCAGTGCGGGCGGATCGAGGGCGGGATCTGCGACGACCCGCTCAAACCGATCCAACAGGCGCAGAAGCGTTTGCAAATCTTCAGGCGAAAACGCCTGGGCCAAGACGTCCCTGCGGCGCTTCATTGTTGGAGCTGCGGCAGCGAAGGCACGGGCCCCGGCATCGGTCAACTCGATCAGGGATTGCCGCTTGTCGTCGCTGTTTCGGATCGCCTTGACCCACCCCTTGTCGCTCATCTTCGGCAGCGTTCGACTTATCAGCGAATGATCGGTCCGCTGGATGGAGGCGAGGTCCTGAATGCTCAACGGTCCGGCCTCGCTCAAATCCCACAGCACCCGCCATTCGGTGATCGAAAGCGCGGCGCTCGCCTTCAGAAGGCGCTGCGCTTGCCCGCGAGAGGCGATCGCCGCGGCGGACAGGCGGCTGAAGAGGTTCGCGTCTTGCCGCGCTTTGCGTCGCGCGACCCGCTCCGCACGGTTGAGTGGCGTCATGTCCATCTGTCCGGTCCCTCCATCAGGATCATTCAACACCACAAGAAATTACGTGACAAGTCATATAAATTTTGCCAGCCTTCCACCGTCATCAAGCATCAAAGCAATGCCGCCAGAACCGGCGGCACCAGGGAGGACACCATGTTCAAGGCATCCATCGCAGGCGCGCTGCTGGCCGCACTGCCCGCCGCCGTTTATGCGCAAGCCACGCTGACGGCGGAAACGACTTCGCCCGGCTCCACGCCCCATTACATCGACACGACCCTTGCGGGGGTTCTCGAATCGGCGGGCGTGGCGACCCTTCAAATCACCGAGGGCGCGACGCTGACCAACTCGGTTCAGGCCGTGGCGGAGGGGCAGCTGGACATGGCGCCGGCACCCCTGATCCTGCCGTTCCTGTTGTCGCGCGGCATCGGCCCCTATTCCGGAATCGGGGAAGAGCAGGGGGCCGAACTGGCCGGCAACCTGCGCGCCCTGTTCTTCACCGCCGCCTCCGCCCAGATCTTCGGACATTACGACAGCGGCGCGATCTCCGACATCACGGAGCTGGAGGGGATGCGCATCTGGAACGGCCCGCCACGCGGTGCGGCGCTGACATCCGGTCGCGCGGCGATCCAGCTTCTGTCCGGCTTGCAGGAGGGCGAAGGGTATGAAGGCATCCAGTCGCCCTGGCCCGATACCGTATCTACGATCACCGGCGGCGGCGCGGATGGGTGGACCATTCCCGAAGGCCTGCCATCGGGCCGCCAGATCGCCATTGCGGCGGCCGGCGCGACGACGATCTACGACATGCCGTCCGATTTGCTGAACAGTGAGCTTGGCCAACAGATCATGAACGCACCCGGCCATGCGCCCTATTCCGTGCCGGTCGACGAATATCGCGCGGCCTATGCGGGCAACGACATCACCATCGTGACCGACGACGACACGTTCGACAGCTTCGCCACCGCCTTCGCGCAGATCGTGCCCGCGGGCATGGACGAACAACTGGCCTATGACATCACCGCCGCCTTCCTCGCGGGGCAGGAGCGGTTCGAGACGGGATCGCCCCGTGGCCCGTACCTGTTCTTGAGCTTTGGGGATATCGACGGGGTCGGGCAGGGTGTCTGCGGCGCCGTGACGATGCTGATGCATCCCGGTGCGATCCGCGCTTACGAGGATGCGGGCCACAGCGTCGCCGATTGCGTGCGTCCGTGACCTTGCACTCAGCGGGGGGCGGGTCGCCGCCCCCTGAACCCGCCGAGGCATCCCTTGGATAGCAGCCTTCCCCGCGGCCGGCGCATCGCCCTTGCGCTGGCCCTGATCCTTGTGGTCATCGGCATGGCCAATACCATGCCCGAAATTCCCGGCCTTCAGGATTGGGCGCGGGACGTGACGGGCCTGCGTTTTTTCCGGGTCTCCAGCTTCCCGCCGGAATACCTTTACCCGCCGCTTTTTGTCCTGATGATGGTCATCGTGGCGCTCGATGCCAGCGTCTACCGGGCGTGGCGCGCGGAAAAACCGTCGCGGGCATGGCTTGGCTTGGTGCTGGATGCAAGCCTCGTGCTGGCGGCGGTCCTTGGCGCCGTGGGCTTCCTGGTGGAGATCGACTCGATCTGCCTCATCGACCAGATTACGGGAGAGCGGGCGCGCCTGATCGCGGACGCGATGGAACGCTCCGCCGGTGTCATCCCGGGCATGACGCTGGAGGCTGAAGTGCCCGCCTGTCAGGCGCGCTTCGGGATCTGGATCATCCCCCTGCTCTTCACGATCATCCTTTTATTCTTCCTCTATAATATCCGCGTCTGGGGTTTCCCCCTCGTGGCGGTGGCGAGCATCGTGGTGCTCTACACGGTTATCACCGCGCTGATCTGGGTCTTCGACCTCAGCGACAACAACTTCCTGCTGACCAAACTCGGTGCCGATGGGGGCGACCCGCTGGCCGCCGCGATCCAGAAGGCCACGAATGTCTTCATCACGCCCGACGGCTTCATGGGCCGGTTTATGGACATCATCGTCAGCCAGGTGTTTCCCTACGTGATCCTCGGTGCCCTTTTCGGGACCTCTGCGGGCGGAACCTCTCTCATCAAACTTGCGGTGCGGCTGACCCGCAACCTGCGCGGCGGCCCGGCGCACGCGGCCATCGTGTCGTCTGCCATGTTCGGCACGATCACGGGCGGCCCGGTCACGAATGTGCTGTCCACCGGACGACTGACCATCCCGATGATGCGGCGCAACGGCTTCTCGCCCCAATTCGCGGGCGGGGTGGAGGCGGCAGCGTCCAGCGGTGGGCAGATCATGCCGCCGGTCATGGGGGTCGCGTCCTTCGTCCTCGTGGCGCTGACGGCGGTCCCCTACACCAAGGTGATCACGGCAGCCTTCCTGCCTGCCATGGCCTTCTTCTTCTCCATCTTCCTCGCGGTCCTGTTCCAGGCGAGGCGGGAGAAGGTGCGCGCCATGCGGGAGATCCCCGAAGATCTGTTGATGGCGCGGCAGGATTGGCTGAACCTCGTCATCATCTTCGTGCCGATCCTGACCATTCTTTTCTTGCTTTTGGGTAACAAGGATGCGTTCGGCGAAAGCTTTGTCGCAGGTATCCTGCCCACCGGCCTGACCCAGACGATCGTGAACGCCACGGGCGATGCGGTTTCGGCGGGGTGGTGGGCCGTCGCCGTCTTGATCCCGCTTCTGTTCCTCGATCCCGCGACGCGAGCCAAGCCATCGAAGGTGTTGGTGTCTTTGGGCGAAGGCGGGGTTCTGATCTCTCGCCTTTTCCTGTTGCTCTTCGCGGTCTCCATCATCTCCGCCTTCCTCAACGAAAGCGGCCTGACGGGAGAGCTTACGCGTTCCGTCACAGCATGGCTGGAAACGGCGCAGATGGTGCGCATCGCGGGGTGGGAGGTTCAGATCACCGGGGGTGTCTACCTGATGTTGGCCCTGATCTGCGCCATGCTCTGCGCTATCGTGCTTGGCATGGGAATGCCGACTGTTCCGGCCTATGTGAATGTGGCCCTGCTTCTCGGGCCTCTTCTGGCCAATCTTGGCGTCAGCTTCTTCACCGCGAACATGTTCGTGTTCTACTTCGCCGTCGCCTCCGCCATTACGCCGCCCGTCGCCATTGCCGCCTTCGCCGCCGCGTCGATCACCCAGACGGAGCCGATGCGCACCAGCATTTCCGCCGTGCGGGTCGGCATCGTGATGTTCACCATCCCCTTCGTCTTTGCGTGGTATCCCGAACTCCTGCTGATCGAGGAGGCGGTCACGATTACCGACGATGCAGGCCGCAGCGTGCTGATCGACGGCTATGACGGGCAGGTCCACTGGCCGGGCCTCATGGCCTTGTGCGCACGATTGATACTTGCGCTTTACCTCGTCGCCTCCGCCCTCGCGCGATACGATATCGGCCCCATCGGTCGGCTGGAGATGGGGATGCGCCTGTTCGTGGCGATCCTCGTTCTGTGGAAAACACCCATTGTGATGGCCGTCGGCCTTGGGCTTGCCGCGCTCGCGATCGCGGGCCATGTCTTGTGGCATCTGCGACGCGCGCGCGCGACGGCCGCGCCCTGATATCCGCGTCGGCTAGAACGCTTTGGTGGTCACGAGAACGACAATGGCGACCACCAACCCGAACCCGAGAGGCAGGACCATCCTTGTGGCACCATCCGCCTGCGTGCCGCCCTCCCACGTTTTCTTGCGCAGCCGTCCTGTGATCATGCCGTGCAAACCCGAAAGGATCAGGACCAGCAGGATCTTGACCGACAGCCAATTCTCACCGAACCAGCCACCGTTGATCGCGATATAAAGGCCGAAGATCCAGGCAAGCAGCATCGCGGGCGTCGTCACCCTGCGGTCGAAGGCCTGGATCGCGGGAAGCATCTTGGGCGATGGATGGCGCAACGTCATCGCTGCCACGCACATGCCCGCAATCCAGACGATGACCGCCAGGATGTGAACCGCCTTGGCGAGGTCATAAAGCATCACGCATCCTCCGGCTTGAGTTCGCGGGCCAACCAGCGTTCGTTGACGAAGCCCGCAAACGGGATGAACGCACCAAGGACCAGTCGTCCCGCGCCCCAGACGTTGACCAACCCCTCCGCCCACGACCGGATCACGATCCAGATGAACAACAGGAACACGATGCCGTGGATCGGCCCGAGGATGGAGGTCGCCACCGGGACATCCGCCAACCGCTTGAGCGGCATCGCGATGCAGAACAGCGACGCCAGCGTCACCGCTTCCGCAAATGCCGCATAGCGCAGCTCTTGCGCGCCCGTCATTCGACCTCGCGCAGCATCGCCTCAAGATGTGCGACCCGTGCTTCAAGATCGCGGTTCTTGTCGTCGAGGGTTTTCAGGCGCAGATCGGTGTCGGTGCCCTTTGCCGCCTCTGCCCGGTCACGCAGGTATTGCGCGCCGTATTTCATGGCGAAGATCAGGGCGATGAACACCAGGATGATGATCGTCATCGTGAAGGGGAAGGCGCTGCGCTCAAGCATCGTTGTCTCCATCTTTCCGGGTCGCCAGCGACGTTGGCACGGGCTCGGTTCCGGTGATTGTGTCGGGGGTAAGGGGCAGATCGAACGGAACGATCCGGAAGAAATTGGCGGATTTGCCGTTTTCGGCGGTGCCGACCTCGCTTGTCACCAGCTGCGCTTCTTCCAGCTTGCGCAGGTGCATTTTCAGAAGCGGTCGACTGATCCCCGCATTTCGCGCCAGCTCGCTGACATATTGCGTGCCGTTGCGATGCAGCTCCGCCACGATCCAGAGCCGGACCGGATTGGCCAGCGCCTGTAGCTGGGAAAGAAGAAGGTCGGCGCGGATCATGGGAACTCGTTTATTGCGTCACGAATCATTTACATGAAAGAAAAAGATTACGCAATAATCGAGGACGATCGGTTTCTTTTGCGTCGACTAGTCAGACCGCGCGATCCTCGCGGCCTCGAACTCCGGCACCCCTTCGTCGGTGCCGTCCGAGAAGCACGCGACCGTGATCGGATCGGCTCGGTCAGGGAAATGATAGACGGCGTTGACGCAAAACGGCCCCGCACCGGAATGCCCGATGGCCCGACCGAAATCCGTGACCTCACCCGACATCAGACCAAGCGCGTATCCGCACTGGCTCCATGGTCGCCCGGCGATTGCCCCGCCAAGTATGCGCTTATCCAGCATCTGGTCCAATAGGGGCCGCGGCAGAAGCGCGCCGTGGATCAATCCGTCAAGCAGGCTTACTGCATCCGATGCCGTTCCGATCAGACAGCCATGGTAGACCCAGTTTGGGTCATACCGTTGCGCGGCGTCCCAATGGAGCTGTTTGGATTGCTCAAGATTGTCCCAGAACGCGACACTCTCCAATCCCAACGGCTCGATGATCAGATCATGCAGGACGGCGCCTAGCGCTTGACCGGTGGCATCCTCGATCATGCCACGCACCAAAAGGTAGCCGATATTGGAATAGGCCCATCCGCCGTCCGGCAAGAACAGCATCCCTTGCGTCAGCGCCTTGTCCAGCACCTCCTCGCGTGACCAGGGCGTATCGCCGCGCGTGACCGCCTCGTGATAGGCGGTCAGCGTCCCGTAATCGGGAAGGCCCGCGCTGTGCCGAAGCAATTGCCGCAACGTATAGGGCTGCCTGTCAAGCGGCGTATCAAGGGCCAGCATACCCCGCTCCACCAGCTTCAGGGCACAGATAGCGATGGCCGTCTTGGTGAAGCTCCAATAGGGGAAAAGGGCATCATGCAGCCCATCGCCACCCTCAATACCGGAAGCGTTGCGCCAATGGGAATGTAGCTCTCGGCCCGTCATCGGCTCCGCATCCCTCCGGTCAGGCCTGTGTCGGCCTAAAGCTGCCCGGCGATCTGTTCGGACAATTGACGCCACGCCTCCGCATGGGCTTGCGCAAGGTCGGGCAGGCCCGGGCCGAGTACCGGGACGGTGAGATTGAAGCCCCGGATACGCTCCGCCCAGGAGCCATCATCGCGACGGATCGCGAATTGCCCGGTCAGGTGCAATTGCCCGTCGGCCCGCAACAGCATCCGCTCCGCCCTGATCGTCAATTCCGCATCGGGGAAGGAGCTGAGCGGCCAAGGCGCGCGCGCCACGGGCACGTTCGTGATGTCCGACAAGTGGCGGACCACCGCATTGGCCATCGCGTCTTCGGGAATATCGGCCCAGATCAGATCCGGCACGGTTTCGATAAGGCCGCCCTCCGTCTCCCGTACCACTTCGGACGCATTGGCGTATTCGGGCAGGGAGATGTCGCCGACCACGACCGACCGGACCGATACACGCGTTTCCATCACCGATGTGGTCGGACCGATCGACAGGCGGGCCGGTTCGCCGCCACACCCGGCAAGACACAGGACGAAGGCAAACATGATCTGGGCAAGTTTCATTTCAGCGTCCTGTAATCAGCGAGTTCGGGTTGCGTTCGATGGCCCGGGCAAGGGATCGGAACGCGTCTGCCGCCTGCGAAATGTCCGAGATCGCGGCCCGGAGATCCCGGTAGACGGTGGAATTGTCATCATAATCGTTCGACAGGCCCTGAAGCGACCCCACAAGCGCATTCAACCGCGTGACGATGGCCGGCACCTGCTCAGCCGCCGATTCAAAAGCCGAAAATGCGGAATCGGCGGAGGCAAGCGTGCCGGACAGGTTTTCCGCCGCCCCGCCTTCGCGCAGCGCACTCAACACCGCGGCCAGTTCCGTCAGCGACGCGTTGAGCGAATCCGGCAAGCCCTCCGCCCCTTCGGCTGCCAGGATCGTCTCGATCCGCCTCAGCACCCGATCGGCGGAACTGGCCGCCGACGTCACCGGCGCGGCGTCCAGTTGTGCCACCAACTCCTCCACGGATGTCAGAACATCGGGCAATCCCTCGGTGAAGGTCTGCAGGTTCGCCACGATCGTGTCGCTGCTTTCCAACGCGGTCAACGCGGTGCTCACGCCCTCGCTGTCCGAAATTCCCGCCACCAATTCCTCAAGCGCGGCGGCTGCGCTGGCGACATCCGCAAGCGTGGTTTGTATCTCCTCGGCCGCCACGAGCGTCCGGGCTTCTTCGACCAGCGCGTTGAGGTTCACGGGCAGCGCGCGGATGTCTTCGCCGGTCGACAGCGCCGTGATCCCGTTCAACGTGTCGATGGCGGCGTTCATCAGGTCCTCGATCGGCAACGCCGCCACGCGGGACACGATGGCGTCGATATCCGCCGCGGCCTCGGTCACGTTCGCCGGTGCGCCGGGCATCAGCGGCGCCTCGACCAGATCGGTCACAAGCTGTTCGCCATCGGGATCCTCATCCTCGAACATCTCAAGGATCAGTGACGTGCCAAGCAAACCTTCCGACGCGACCCGCACCCGCAACCCGTTGCGCACCCGACGCCCAAGCACGTCCAGCAATTCCTCGATTGTCGCGATGTCGTCAGGCATCCCGATCCGCGCGGGCGAGATCGTGAAGGAGACAAGGATCTGCACACCGTCGTCCGGGGCGCGGGGATCGGTGAAGCCGATGATGTTCGTCACCTCCCCGACCCGGACGCCGCCATATCGGACCGTCGCCCCCAATGCGAGGCGGACGCCATCGGCAGGCAGCAGAACGGCAAGCTCAAGGGTCTGGTTGACCGGCGCCTCGAAAACGCTGCGCTGCGCCGCGCTTCGGCTGCCGTAAACTTCGAAAAGGTGGCCCTCCTCGATCGGTTCGCCCCCGGTCACGAGGTCCTCGAAAGCGACACCGCCCTCCACGAGGGATGCGAGGCTTTCGAAATTGATCGACAGGCCGGATGTGTTCAGATCGACAGAAATGCCCGAGATATCCCAGAACCGCGTATTGGTGGACAGCCGCGCGTCATGGGGGGCTTCGATGAAGGCATCCATGGTGATGACGGTGCCATTCTCCGACAATTCCGGCACGCCGAGCCGACCGACCTCGATCCCGTTATAGAGAACCGGCGCACCGGCGGCGAGCTGCCCGCCATCGCGCGACCGAAGAACGATCTGCGTCCCCGCCTCGCCCGGCAGGAACAGGGGCGTATCCTCCAGCGCCTCGAACCGATCCCGGGCGAAGCCGATTTCGCCGTCCCACGTACCCTCGATATAGACGCCGGACAAAACGGTCGACAGACCCGTGATCCCGCGCGCCGAAACTTCCGGCTGCACAAGCCAGAACTCCGCGTCGGCATCCACGTAAGGCGCGACCGTACTGTCGAGGCGGATATGCGCCTCCACCGCGCCGAAACCTTCTGAAAACTCCAACTCCTCGACCAGCCCGACCTGAACATCGCGAAAGCGCAGCGGCGTCTCCCCGGCCTCGATCCCCGACGCGGACGGCAAGGTCACGATGATGATGGGACCCTGTCCGCGATAGGTCTGCACGACGACAAAGACGGAGATGGCCAAAGCCAGCAGCGGCATCACCCAAACCCAGGAGATGCGACGCCCCTCGTTCGCGCTGACTTCCAGTTCCGGAATGTCGTTGTCAGCCATGGTTGGCGCCATCCTCCAGACGATCCCAAATCTGCCTCGAGTCGAAGCTTTGGGCCGCAAGCATCGTGAACACAACCGAGAGCGCGAAGCAGACAGCCGCAATGCCGGGGTTGATCGTCGCAAGCACGTCGAATTGCACCAAAGCCGTCAGAATGGCAACGACGAAGACGTCGATCATCGACCAGCGCCCGATGAATTCCACCACCTCATGCAGGTACAAAAGCCGGTGCGGGTCGGTCCGGTGGCGGCGTGCGGTAAGGATCGCCAGATACCCGATGACTACGAATTTCCCCACCGGGATCACGATACTCGCCACGAAGACGATGGCCGCGACGGAATAGGCACCGTGGTCGAACAGGTCGATGACACCGCCGATGATGGTACTCTCCTCCGTGCGGAATCCTTGCGTGGTCAGGAGCATCGGATAGGTGTTGGCGGGGATATAGGCGATCAGCCCGACGATCAGCCACGCCCAGACCTTTTGCAGGCTTTGCATATCGCGGCTTTTCAGGCGCTCCTTGCACCGCGCGCAACGCACCTGGTTCTCCGGGGCCACAAGGCTGCATGTGCGGCACACGACACGCCCACTGTCACGGGCGGTGATCACTCGTTGCATGTCAGGGCCGTCCAAAGCGTGTGTCGACACATCAGCGTGTCCTGGTAGGCATTCAGAATGACGATCAGCGCGAATATCCAGAAGGCGGGTCCGATGGCGATCGTCGCCAGATCCGCCAACTTCACCAGCGCCACCGCGACGCCCACCATGAAAATCTCGGCCATGGCCCAGGGTTTCAGCACGAACGCGTATCGAAGCGCCCGCGCGGCATTGGGAAAGTTGCGTCGCCCCAACGCAATGGGCCCCAAAGCGTAAAGTAACAGCAGAAACCGGCTCAGAGGGAGGAGAAGGATAAACGCCAGAACCGCCAGCGCCAGCGGCACCATGATGCCGGAGCTGAAGCCAAGCACCACATCGATGACGGAGGCGGCGTTGTCGAATTGCCCCGCCCGCAATTCGAGAAAGGGCAGAAATACGACCATCGCCAGAAGCGCCACATTGGTGGCCGAAAGGCTGACCAGCCATGCAAGGGCTGCGGTCTTGCCGAACGTGATCCGGTAGCCGCATCGCGGGCATCGCGTCGCCCGTTGCGACAATTCGGGCCGCAGGCGGTAGACCGCATCACAGACCGGGCAGCCGACCACGTCGGACGCCTCTCCCATATCCGCATTCATATGTCCGTCGGCATAGGCCAAACGCATCCTCCCCCAATCCACCGGGACGTTGGAAAGAGCACAAGGATGGGGCGGGGACACCGGCCTTTCAAGCGATTAGTGCGTTGGTGCGCGGTGATCGGATGACCGGACTGCGGCTCGCGCCCGCTGCATCGAAATTCAAAACCGGTCGAAGCGTCCGGGCCGGTTGGCAGGGCCGACCGGCCATGGCTCCTGCGGCCCGAGCGCGACAAGCCCATGCCGATCAGGCAAGGTGTCGTACCGCTATGAGCCGCTTGCCACCTGAACCGCCTGATCCAGTCGATCCAGCGAACCCGCCATCACCGACAGGAAATCGCCCTGCTCCGGACGGTTGGAGAGGGGTGGGAACACCGCGTTCACCATGCCGAGGTCCTCTATACGCTCAAGGGCCGCGGCGTCGGGCTCCGCTTCCCAGATGAATACGCGGGCCTCAAGGGTTTCGCGCATAGCCTCAAGCTCGGCCCATTGATCCTCGGACACGGGGCCGCGAGGATCCCAATCGAGGGCGCTGATGTCGAACCCGTAGGCGCGGGCAAGGTACTGGTACCGGGGGTGGGAGGCGATCATTGGCACGCCATCCGCCGCCGCGCCAATCTCGGCCGCGCGGGTCGCCAATCCGTCAAGATCGGTGGATAATGCTTGCAAATTGGCCGCGATCTCTGCGCTGGCATCGGGCGCACGGCGCGTCAGGGCTGCGGCGATTGCCTCCGCTTGCAACCGCGCCTGCGCGAAATCGAGCCAGAGGTAATTCGCCACGCCGGTATGGGAATGCTGCCCCCCTTCGCCGTGGGAATGGGTAATCGTCTCGGTGGCGATGAACGCGTCGTCGAACCCGGCCGACGTCAATACGGTGCGCGAACGCGGCAGAGTGGTGCGCGCCGTCCAATCGGCGAAGCCCGCCCCGTTCACCACAATCAGATCGGCACCCTGGATCGCGGTGATGTCGGCAATGCCCGGTCGCCAGAAGGACGGGTCCACATCCGCCGGCACGTTGAACAGAACATCGGCCATGTCCCCGGCCAGTCGCTCCGCGAAATAGGCGAGGGGGTAGTTCACAGCGGCAACCTGCAAGCGGTCCTGCGCGACAAGGGGGCCGCCCATAATAGTCGCGGCCATGGCGAGGGTCAGGCCCCCAACGGCGCGCCGGGTCAAAACCGAACGTGTCATGGTCTCAACTCCCCGACCCTCTGGCGATATCCTCGGGCGTCAGGATCCAGTAATTGTCATGGCCCTCTCCGGTACGGACCTCGATCAGCAGGCCAGTCTCGGCATGGGCCGGGTCGAGCGGGAAGCGCGCCGTGCCGTCCTCCGTCAATGGCAGGAGCATCAGGGCCTCGCCCTGCCCGTCAAGCACGCTGACCTCCCCCAATCGGGGAAGGTTGCCGTTGGAAAACCGGCTTTCGACGATCACCACGCCGTCTTCGACATAGGCGAAAACGTTCAGCTGGTGCGCCAGGGCCGCGCTGGTGCTTATGACCAGCGCCGCCGCAATGCCGATCAGGTGCCTCATTGGCCGGTCCACGCCTCGAAGTGGACCCAGATCACGGCGCCCAGTTCGACGGCCTTCTCCTCGCCTTCGAATGCAAGCGTCTCGGGCGCGGTGTTGAGCGCGGCAAAGCCCCACCATCCGGCGCTCGGGGTGACATAGCTGAAGATGCCGTCCGCATCGGCCACGATGGTCTGCGTAATCATCAGGTCCGACGGCGACGTGGCGGTGCCATCTTCGTTGAAATACTCGACCTCGACCTCCGCGAAGGGCACCGGTTCGCCTTCAAGCAGCACGCGGCCCTGGAAGACGTTGCCTTCCCAGATCCCGAAGGGCCGGGTCAGTGGTTCAATCTCCGTGCGCAGACCCAGAAGGGCGTCCCACCCCTCGTCATCGCCATAGGCGCTGACATATGTCTTGGTGTAGTGAACGATGTAGCTGTCCTCGGCGGGTTCCCAATAGGGTTCGGGCTCCATCGCGAAGATGTAGGTGCCGGGCCGCTCCAGATCGTAATCGAGCGTGTACCCCGCAGCTTCCATCAGGGTTGCAGGCTGCAACTGGTCCAGAAGGTCGGTGGTCTCCCCCCCATGGGTGACGGAAAAGGCAACCGGCGCGACCAGCTCCATCCCGTCCAGCTCGAACGGGTGCGAGAATGACACGTTCAGACTGACCGAGCGCCCGTCTTGCTGGCTGACCATCGGATCGGACGGGATGATCATGCCGTAATGGGCCAATGCCGCCCCGGCGGTGAGCGTTGTGGTCGTCAGGATCGTCGCAAGCGTCAGTTTCATGGATGTCTTTCCCCGTGTTCTGTTCTGTTGTGGTCGCATCAGGTGGCCAGAAGCCACGCTACGATTGTATCGCCCGATGATTGCACTGCCACGACGATGAGAAAGGCGATCAGCCCCGCGCATGTCAGCAAAATCACGGTTTCCGAGGCCAGCAGGCGAAGGATCATCCCGGGGCGTGCCCCCAGTTTGAACGCCGTCTGCATTTCTCGTGCCCTTAAACGGTAGCTCAGAAAGACCGCGAGTCCAACGGCGGCAAAGGCCGCGGCACCCACGATCAGCGTGACCGCGTCGAGCAGGGATTTGATGCGGAAAATGCGCTCCACCAATTCACCCACGACCTCCGCCGGGACAACGATCTGCAACGGATTAGCGGCGTCCAGGTATCGGCCCCGCAAGATCGTGCCCGCGCGGTCATCATCGGGCACGACCAGGATGCCGGACACGGGATAAGTGTCCGGGTCGCCGTGGAAATGGAAACTGTCGATGTTCTCGGGCGTGATGCGGTTGAACTCGACGATGGACGCATTGGCGACCACTTCGTCCGTATCGGCATCTGCGGCCACCACGCCCTCATGCCCATGCCCGATGCCCGAGATCACCCAGGTCGTCGCGATGTCGACAAAGACCGCCTCATCGTCTGGTGTGCCGGTCGGGGCAAGCACGCCCACGATGTTCAACTCCAGCGGATAGACGCCATCAAGATCGAACAGGTTCTGGGGCGCGGAGACGACGGTATCCCCGGGGCCAAGGCCAAGGCGTTCCGCGGTGGCAGCACCCAGAACGGCCTCTCCCAAAACCGCCAATTGGCGACCCTGCGCCACGGTCAATTCGCGAAACTCGAAATAATCAAGGCTGGTGCCGACGATCCGCGCGCCGTTGGTCTCGAACGCGGTGTTGAGGGGGATCGGAATGGCCATGGCGCTGTCCCAGACCTCTTCCGTGGCGGCCATCGTCACCGGCTCCGCCCGGTCGTCCGAAAAATAGAGCGCGTTCATAATCAGGTCGAGCTGACTGCCGCGATTGCCGAGCACCAGCGGTGTCGCCTCCGCCCGGTCGGTCAGCGATGTGCGCGCGCCGTCCAACAGAACCTGACTGACGAGCGGAACCGACAGGATCAATGCCGCAACCAGCACCAAGATGGCCGAGCGCAGCCAATGATAGCGGAGATAGGCGAAGGCAAGGAACAGCGTGTTCATGCGGCACCCCCCGCGTCCACCCGGTAATCGGCAAAGTCGATGACCCGATCGAAGCGGGGCAGCAGATCGTGGTCGTGCGTAACCGCCAGAAGCGATGCCCCGGCTTCCCTTGTGCGGGAGAACAGCAGATCAAGGATCGCGGATTTGTTTTCCGGGTCGAGGTTGCCTGTCGCCTCATCCGCGAGGATCAGTTTGGGCTGGCGTACCAAGGCCCGGCACAGCGCCACGCGCTGTTGCTCCCCTTGGCTGAGCGCGCCGGGTCGCCGCCCCAACTTGCCCGTCAGACCGCAAGCCTCCGCCAACCGCTCGGCGCGTGACCGGGCGTCCGCATCAAGCGGTGTGCCGCCTGTGATGCGAAACGGATAAAGGATGTTCTCGCGCGCGCTCAGGTAATCGAGCAGGGCAAAATCCTGAAAAACAAAGCCGATCTTGTCGGCGCGCAGCGTTCGTCGTGCGCCGTCCGAGAGGCCGGTCATCACCGCGTCGTCAATGGTGATGCGTCCCGCCTGGGGCACGGCGATGCCCGCGATCAGGTTCAGAAGCGTCGTCTTGCCGGTCCCGCTTGGTCCGACAACCGCGACCCGTTCGCCCTCCGCCAGATCAAGCGCGGGAACGGCGAGGCGAAAGTCGCTGCCGGGATAGGAAAAGGCGATGTCGCGAAGCTCCATCATGGGGCGGCGGCCACCATTTCGCCTGCCTCGGAGCGGTCCACATCGGTCAAGTCGAAGTCGGTCATCCGCCACGCCCCCTCGACCGGCTCGATGGTCAGCACGGCGGCATAGGTGTTGCCGCGTACATGCATATGCGTCGCATGACCGACCGTACCCACAACGCGCCAGCGCGAAGTCCAGGTGATCGTCTCGCCGTCACGATCCTGGTCAATGCGGATCATCTCCATCGTGTGGATTTCCTGATCCGCTTCTTCCGAGGGATCAAGCCCGCCGCCCGCCATCGCGCCCACGCGTTCGAGATACAGCTCCTCCAGCGCGTCACCCGCCGCAACCTGGGCCAGGCTGTCGTAGATCGCGCCCTCATCGGTTTCGTTGAAGGCGCGGTAAACAATCGTCAGCATCTCCGGGGCGACGAGGAAAAAATTCTCCGTCAGGTCATCGACCGTCATCGGGTCGAATCCGGACACCGCGTAGGGTTCGGGCGTCGACGACCTGTTCGACACCACGGCCCAGGCCACCGCGGCGAGGCAAAGCACAACGATTCCGGTGAGCGCCAGCGGGCGCAGGCCTGTCTTGACTGTGACGGTTTGGTTCGAGTGCGACGCCATAGGCACGGATTAGATAGCGGGAGGTCCGGGAAATACAGGCGTATCCGATCACTTCTGTGTGCCAACTTGTCGCGCGAATTCAATGGTGAGGGGCGGGAAGGAGGTAATCACCTGGCCAAACCGGCGGAACATACTTTCAAACCCGGACATCGCATTGGCCGCTCGGGAGGCCTTGGACGACCGCCTAGTACCTTTAGCCCCGCCTGCCGCAGCTTCGGCGTTCGACCGATCTCCGACAGGCACCCGAAATGCTGCTCAGCTCACGAAGGTCAAATAGGAAGTGGTGCGGGTGAAGGAGAAACCTAAAACCCAGACCATGGCCTGAAGTAGCCCGAAGGGCGGTAGGCCAAACAAGAAGTGGTGCCGCTGAAGGGACTCGAACCCCCGACCCCATCATTACGAATGACGTGCTCTACCATCTGAGCTACAGCGGCGTGACCGCGGCGCTGATAGCAAGCCGTGCGGGGTTTGGATAGACCTAATTTTGCGTGGCGCGGGGTTCTTCCGGCTCCGGTTGGGCGGCGGCCTCCGCACCGGGTGCGGGGCTATCGGGATCGACCTCGGCGGGTGTGTCCTCGGCTTCCGTCACCTCCACGATTTCCGCCTCTTCGGGCTCCGGCTCACTCTGGTCCTCCAGCGCTCCGACGATCAGGGGCAGCATCTGGGCGGGGCCCGCCAGGGCAGCCTGAGATTGGCGCACTTCGGACCAGTCGAGCGTGTCGAAGGTTTCGCAATTGGCGCAGATCGGGGCCCAATCCTCGTGGACATGGCCGCAATTCGAACACACCCATTGATCGCCGCGCGATGCGGTCACGGCGCGGGCCAGCCAACCCCGTACAACGCGGTCCTCCGCCCCTTCGCCGCGCTCGATCGCGGCCATCAGGGTCACGGACCGGGCCGTGGGATGCGCCTCGGCCAGATCGCCAAGGGCCTTGCGCGCCGCCGGGAAATCCTCCGCCGCGATATGCAGCTCGGCCTCCAGCATGCGCACCTCGGGATGGCCCGCATGTTTCGCAAGCAGCGGGCGGAACCGCTTCAGGCGCTGTTCGGGCGTCTCGTCCGGCTCGATTGCGGCGAACGCGGCGGCGAGGTTGGGGTGCGGGTTCTGATCCCAGGCCTTGCGGACCGCCTTGGCGGCTTGCCGTTTCCGGCCCGCCTCAACGTCCAGACGGGCGGCCATGACGGCGGCGGGGACGAGGCCGGGGGCAAGACGATTGGCCTCCGCCACATCGCGGGTGGCGGCCGCGACCTGACCCTCTGCCATCGCTTCGCGCGCATGGGCCAGTGCGAGGACCGCATCGCGGCGCTTGTGCACGTCGCGGGGCAAGTTGCCGGCCTTCAATGCGGCGGCCAGCGTTCCGCGGGCGCCCGCCCAATCCTCGTGCTTGGATTGCAGCCCGATCAGCGTCGTCTGCACCTCTGCATTCTTCGGACGCAGGGCCAGCGCCTTTTCCGCCAGCTTCATCGCCGTCTCGGTATCGCCCGCATCAAGGCGTTGCTTCATCAGGCCGCGCACGCCCACGAATTTCGTGCGGTCATCGGTCACCAACTGCTTGAACGTCTCGGTCGCCAGGGCCCGATCTCCCACCATTTCGGCCCCCTGGGCCACAACCAGATTCGTCAATTCGGGACGGCTGAGGTATTTCTCCGCCCGCTCCGCCTTGCGGATCGCAAGACGCCCTTCACCGGCGGCCAGCGCCATCATGCCCTCGCCAAGCGCCTCGTAGCCCTTCCGTTCCGAGCGGCGGTCGAAATAGCGGCTCATCGCGGTCTCATCGCCGTTCAGGAACCGCAGCGTGGCGACCAGAAGGCCGACGATCCGGAACAGAAGCCACACGACAAGAAGCAGCACAATCGTGCCGACGACCGCGATCAGCGGCGTAATAACGAACTCCCGTCCCATGACGATCAGGACGCCGAGATTGTCCATTTCCGTCAGGATCGACAGGCCGAATACGGCGCCCACGACGATCGCGATGAACAGGATGATTTTCAGTAGGGTCCAGAGCATCAAGCGCTCTCCTTAATTGTCGAGCGTGGCGGCATACTCTGCCAGGGCCGCATCGGCGGCGGCCCGGGTTTCGGCGGCCTGCACCCAATCGGCGAACGCGGCTTGCGCACCTTCGGGCAGAGCCTCGATTTCGGCCAGGGCGGTCTGCAGGTCCCCGGCGGCAGCGGCGGCTTCGGCCCGGCTGAGCACGGCGTCGGGATCATCCCCTTCGCGCGGCTCAACGGATCGCCCGCCAAGCTGCCCCATCAGGAATGCCCCCACGCGGTCGCCTGCCGAATCTCCCGCCGTTTCGCGCAGCGCGATGGGAAGGGCGGCGCGGGCGGCGGCGGGGAAGCTGGCCTGCAATTCCTCCTGCGTCGGCACCCCTGTCTCGGCCACGGCGGACAGCGCTTCGGGCACGTCGCCGCCCAGATCCGACAGGGCGTCGGCGAACGGATCGCCCGAGGCCATTGCAATTCGTACCCGGGCCAGGGCCGCCTGGGCCTGGGTAGCGGCGGCGGTCTCTGCGGCGCGGGCCTCTGCCGCGACGATGGCGGCCTGGGCCGCTTCGGCGGCGGCCTGCGCTTCGGCGGCGGCGGCGCGCACTTCGGCCTCGGCCGCTTCGCGGGCGGCTTCGGCTTCGGCCATCACTTCTGCGGCGGCGGCGCGTTCCTCGCCCAACCGGGCCTCAAGGGCCTCGACGGCGGCGGCCATCGCCGCGTTGTCCTCGTCCACCTCGCCCGAGAAGACCGGGCGATCCTCCAACGCGGCCACACGGCCCGTCAGACCTTCGATGGCAGCGGTCGCGGCGGTCGCGGTCTCGTTCGCGGCGGCAGCGTCTGCTGCGGCGGCGGCAACGCTTTCCTCGACACCGGACAGGTCGACTTCGGGGATGGCGGGCGGCTCCTCTGCGGCCAGTGCTGCGATCTGCTCCTCAAGGCTCGTGATCGTGGCCTGCTGAGCCTCGATCGCCGTCAGGGCCTCGGCCAGTGCGGGGTCGGGCGTGGTCTCCTCCGTCCCGGTCGCAAGGTAGGCCGCGCCATAGCCAAGCATCGCGGCAACGGCACCGCCGAAGATCAGCGGCACGATACCCGGACCGCGCCGTTCGACCACGGGGGCCGGCGCGACGGGGACGGGCGCGGGGCCCGGTTCGGGGCGCTCTTCGGCCTCCGGCTCGGTGGCTGCGACCGTCTCGTCCACAATCTCCGTGGTAGCGGGATCATCACTGTCGCCCTGCGCAGAACTTGTGTCACCCGGTTCGATCGTCACACGCTCTCCCGGGTCGGGATCGGCGGCAACGGCGTCTTCGCCCAGGCTTTCATCCCCGACCAGAACCGTATCGCCGCCCAGGTCACCGGGCGCGTCCGCGGCAATCGTTTCCGCGTCGGTGACGGGTTCCGCCGCCACGCTGTCAGCCGTTGATTTGTTGCGCGTCTTGCGGCTTCCCGAACGGGTGGACGAATTTCTCGCCATGGGTGGAGGCCCCTCTTGTCTGTCCAAATCATCCTGTCCGACGCGCCCGCGCCGGGGCCGAGTCAGCCCTGCTCAAACTGTCATGCCCCAAAGCTGGCCGCTAGGGGGAATTCCGCCGCAACAGCGCAGCCTGCACCGCGCTGCGCATTTCCTCGCCCGAGGGGTGCGGCAGGGTGCGTGTCTGCGATTGCCATTGGGACGGAAGCGTGTCGGTCACGGCTTGGCTCAATGTAATCAACTGCGCGTCGGGCCGAAGGGTTCCCGCGGCCGCCACGAAAAGCTCCGCCGATCGGGGGGAGAAGAGGGGGATGACCAGCTGCGGTGCGATGATGGCCGCGCGAAACGCGGCGTCGGGCGGGCGGGCGACCTGATCGTAGACCGCCACGCCCTGCGCAGTCAGCCCCCCTTGGGTCAACCGCCGGGCGACATCCCCGCGTGTATGGGTGCCGTGGCAATGCACGAGCAGGCCCCCGGGCGCGCGTTCGATCAGGCCAGCGACCAGCCCATCGGCGTCGGGCCCCAGCATTTCGGCCCGAAACCCCGCATCTTCCGCGGCCTTCGCCGTGCGCGGGCCCACGCAATAGGCGGGTAGGTCAGATTTCGGCAAGAAGCGCACCGCGCTTTCCGAGGTCAGGATCAGCGCGGCTGCCCCCTCAAGCGGCACCTCCGCCCCGGTTCCCACGATCTCCATCAGCGGTGCGATCACGATCTGCGCGCCCTCGATCCCTTCGGCGAACCGCTCCGCCGAGGCGCGCGGACGGGTGAGGAGGAGCGTGGGCGTCGGATGGACAGGCATGAGGCGGAGTGTTACCCCGCTGGCCACGCCCACGCAAACCGACAGCCTCCCCATGTCCCTGACGATCCTCGGCATCGAAAGCTCCTGCGACGACACCGCCGCCGCGATCCTGCGTCGGGACGGCGCGCGTGTGGCGATCCTGTCCAACGCCGTCTCCTCCCAAACCGATCTGCACGCGGCCTTTGGCGGCGTCGTGCCCGAGCTTGCCGCCCGCGCCCATGCGGAGATGCTGGATGTGGTGGTCGAACAGGCCGTGGCGGAAGCCGGGGTGCCGCTGGCCGAAATCGACGCCATCGCCGTTACCGCCGGGCCGGGCCTCATCGGCGGCGTTCTGTCGGGTGTCATGGCCGCCAAGGGGCTGGCCATGGGTCTCGGCAAACCGCTGATCGGGGTGAACCATCTGGCCGGTCATGCCCTGACCCCGCACCTGACCGACGATCTGTCCTTTCCCTACCTGCTGCTTCTGGTCTCCGGCGGGCATTGCCAGTTCCTGCGCGTCGACGGGGTGGAGGCGTTTGTCCGCCTTGGCGGCACCATCGACGATGCGCCGGGAGAGGCGTTTGACAAGGTCGCCCGCCTGCTTGGCCTGCCGCAACCCGGCGGGCCTTCGGTGGAACAGGCCGCGCGGGACGGCGATGCCAAAAGATTCCAGCTGCCCCGCCCGCTTCTGGACCGCCCGGGATGTGACCTCAGCTTTTCCGGTCTGAAAACCGCCGTGCTTCGGGTGCGCGACGGGCTGATCGCGGATCAGGGCGGGCTGGCGGAGCAGGACCGCGCCGACCTCTGCGCCGGGTTTCAAAAGGCGGTCGCCGACGTCCTGGCCGAGAAATCGCGCCGCGCCCTTGCCGTATCTGACGTCACCGCCTTCGCCGTGGCGGGTGGCGTGGCCGCGAACCGGACCCTGCGCGCGCGCCTTCAATCCGTCACCGATCTGCCCTTCGCCGCGCCGCCGCTCGCGCTTTGCACCGACAATGCCGCCATGATCGCCTATGCCGGGATGCTCGCCTTCGAGGGGGGGCGCTCCGACGACATGACCCTTGCCGCCCGTCCGCGCTGGCCGCTTGATGCAGATGCCGCGCCGATGATCGGGTCCGGCAAGAAAGGGGCCAAGGCATGAAGCTGGACATCATCGGGGCAGGGGCCTTCGGGACCGGGCTGGCCATCGCCTATGGCCGCGCGGGCCATGACGTGACGCTCTGGGCGCGTAATGCCGCGCCGTTGATCGAGGCCCGCGAAAGCCCACGCCTGCAGGGTCTGCCACTTCCGGACTCTGTTCGTCCGACGGGCGATCTGGCCGATTGCACCTCTGAAATCGCCCTCTTCGCGCTGCCCACGCAAACGCTGTCCGCATTTCTCTCCGCCAACCCGATCACCGCCCGGATCGGCGTGTCCTGTTCCAAGGGGATCGACCGGGCAAGCGGCCATGGCCCCACGACGCTGCTTTCGTCTGCCACGCCCATCGTCGCGCAACTCACCGGTCCCAGCTTCGCCGCCGACCTCGCCCGGGGCCTGCCCACCGCGCTCACGATCGCCTGCGCGAATGAGGGGGAGGGGACGGCGCTGCAAGACACGCTCAGCACCCCGAACCTGCGGCTCTATCGCACGACGGACGTGATCGGCGCGGAGCTTGGCGGCGCGCTTAAGAACGTCATCGCCATCGCCGCCGGGGCCCTGATCGGGGCCGGCCTCGGCGAATCCGCCCGTGCCGCCCTCATCGCGCGCGGATTTGCGGAGATGACGCGCTATGCCACATCGCGGGGGGCAAATCCCAAGACACTCACGGGCCTCTCGGGCCTCGGCGACCTGATCCTGACCTGTGGCTCCACCCAATCGCGCAATTTCCGCTTCGGCCATGCCCTCGCCACCGGAGAGAGCTTGCCCGAAGGCACCACCGTCGAAGGCCTGCACACCGCGCGCCAACTGGCCGCCGCCCGCGCCGATACGCCGATTGCCGACACCGTCGCGGCGCTGGCCGATGGCACGCTCGACATTCAGGGCGCTCTCGACCACCTTCTTTCTCGCCCCCTCAGGAAGGAATAAGCCCATGCTCGTCGCCATCATTGCCACCGACAAACCCGGACATCTCCAGACCCGGCTCGACAACCGGGACGCGCACCTTGCCTATGGGCAGTCCAGCGGCAAGTTGGTCATGGCCGGTCCGTTCCTGAACGACGGAGGCGAGATGTGCGGCTCGCTCCTGATCCTCGAAGTCGACACGATGCAGGATGCCTACGATTTCGCCGACAACGACCCCTACGCCAAGGCGGGCCTGTTCGAGAAGGTGCGGATCGAGCAATGGAAGAAGGTGATCGGCTGATGGCCTATTGGTTATTCAAATCCGAACCCTCCGTCTGGAGCTGGGATGACCAGGTCGCCAAAGGTGACGCGGGGGAGGAATGGGACGGCGTGCGCAATTACCAGGCCCGCAATTTCATGCGCGAGATGGCGGTGGGTGATCGCGGTTTCTTCTACCATTCACAAACCGAAAAAGCCGTGGTCGGGATCGTGGAGGTCTGCGCCGCGGCCCATCCCGACAGCACCACCGATGATGAGCGGTGGGAATGTGTGGACATCAAGGCGGTCAAACCCCTGCCCGATCCCGTCACGCTGGACCAGATCAAGGCGCGGGAGGATCTGGCCGAGATGGTGCTTGTGAAGAACTCCCGCCTCTCCGTGCAGCCGGTGACGCAGGCGGAGTGGAAGATCATCTGCGAAATGGGCGGCGCGTAGGGCGGGATTGGCCCCGCCACGCCGCGCGGCCCCGTCAGTCGAACGAGGCGACCGCGAACAACACGCTGAAATCCTCGCACCAGATCACAACGCTGCCGTAATCCGAAACGTCGACATCTGCCGGGATCTCATACATCTGCGTGCCATTGGGCGATTGCAGCGGCCCCAGGGAAACCCAGTCGCTTGCCAGAACCGCGGCACTGGTCCCCGGCGCGTCGTCTGCAACCAGCCAGACTTCCAGATCGGGCCCCGGCGTCACTTCGAAATCGCTGAATTGCAGCACCGTGCGCCCATCGCCCGTCTGTGCCAGCGTCGCGCGGCCTGCGCCCTGGTGGCGGCGGTCGGCATCCTGGAATGCGCCCGAGGCGATGGCGGTCGCGGTGGTCTGGGCTTCGGCGGGCGGGATCACATTCCCAAGTCCGGCAAGGCCCACGCAAAGGGCGAGAGCGGGAAGATAGCGCATGGGGGGTCTCCGAGATTTACTGTCCACCGGCAGATTAGCGCCCCGCGCGTTGAAATAGCTATTCACGTTCACGGGACAGCATCGTGATCTTGGCAAGACGTCCAACAAAAATGGGGGGCCCCGACCCCTCAGGACCCCCCATCCACCCACGCGCGGCCTCGCTCCGCTCGTGTAACTGAATTCGGGTCCGCCGTGCTGGCCGGACGAATTGTCTTTAGGTCAGGCGGAGTGCGTTGAGCAAATGAAATACCTGCCGTATTTGAGCTAATCTCTATCGCTCCTCCGGCGGGACAGCCTTCAACTTGTCCACCATCTCGTCGACCTGCGCCCGCGTCCATTTGGAATGCACCCGTGTGGTGCTGGCGGGCTGGTGCCCAAGGCCCAGGGTCTTCCCCTCACGATGCGCATGTCTGGGCCGGATCGGACGGGGTTGAAACCCGCCACCGCAGGTCGGGCAGACATCGTGCAGCACATTCCGCACGCAATCCGCGCAATAGGTGCATTCATACGAACAGATCCGTGCCTCCGCCGTGTCAGGCGGCAGATCGCGGTCGCACCATTCGCAATTCGGTCTCAGTTCCAGCACGTCTTGCCCCCCGAAATGAAAAAGGCCCGCCCGGATCTCGGGCAGGCCCTTGTCTCCGATTGCGCCCGGCTCAGCCGTAGACGCTCTCCTTACCGAAATGCTTGGTCAGCATGTAATAGACAACGGCGCGGTACTTGTTGCGCTCGGATTTGCCATAGGTCTCGATCACGGAATTGATCGCTTCCATCAGGTTCGGACCATCGGGCAGGCCCAGTTTCTTCACCAGGAAATTGTTCTTTACCGTCTCCAGCTCCCCCGGCTGGCTCGCCGCCACGGTGGAGGCGTCGGAATCGTAGATGGACGGGCCGCAGCCGATCGTCACTTTCGTCAGCAGAGCCATATCGGGCTCCATCCCGCACTTGTTGCGCAGATCATCGGCATATTGCGCGATCAGGTCGTCACGTTTTCCCATAGGTACTATCCCCCCAATTGTTGGTCCCGGTCATGTCTCACCGGGGCGATGGCCGCCCCAGCCTGCCGCGCACGTTAACCGCGCCCCCCGGAATGGTGAAAGGAAAAGTTGCAGGGAAAAAGAACCCGGCGCTCCCCTGCGCCTATGCTGCAACAAGCGGCGAGATTTCGCCTTCCCGCACGACGTCAGGCGCGTGGGCCTTCCGCGCGAACACGCGGCGCAGCATCGGCTCGAAATGGGCGAGCGGCTGGCTATCGTAATCGGGATCGAAGCTGGATTGATCCCACCGCTCGCAAAATGTCGCGCAGCTGTCGAAGCAGGGATGATCCCTGAACCGGTCACGCGCATTGCGGTCCCAATTGTAGTGATGCGCGTAATAAAGCATCTGGAAAATCCCGTGATGCTCCACCACCCACGCCACGTCCCAGCGCACGAAGGGTCGGATGACCTCGGCCGACATGCGGTCGTGGTTCTGCGGCGCGAGGCCATCGCCGATATCGTGCAGAAGGGCGCCGACGATCCAGTCGATATCGGCGCCATCCCGCTCCGCCCGGGTGGCCGATTGCAGGGCATGTTCCATCCGCGTGATCCGGTATCCTTCCAGCGAGATATGCTCCTGCCGACGCAACTCCTCAAGCACGCGGTCGGCCGTAAGGGCCAGAAACGGTTTTTCCAGGCGCTCCAGAAGCTCGTATTCCTCGCGCGTGCCGTCCTTCATCTGGGTGAATTTGATCGTATCGCTCATGGATTGGTCCCCTGATACATCGCCACGTTCCCCTCCGCCCCCGCGGCGAGCGTTGCCGCTTGCGCCGCCAGAACCTCCTCGTAAAGCGCCAGGTCGCGAACGTCGAACAAACCGCGTGGGCCCGCGACGTTGATCCATCCTTGCGCCTGATCCTGCCCGCGCACCAGCATCGCGTAGTCGCGGTTCAACCCCAGCCGCACCTCCGGCGTCACGTAGCGGATCGCGCATCCGATGCGCCGGTCGTCGGATCGGTTGGGCGCCGAGGCGTGGAAACACCGCCCGTGATGCAGCGACATCTCTCCCGGTTTCAACGGCCCCGGTATCGCCATCGTCTCATCCACGCCTCCGATCTCCTGCCCGCGGCTCAGCAGGTTGGCCGCATCGAAGGTGTCGCCATGGGGGACAAGTCCGCCCACATGGCTGCCCGGAATGAAACGCATACACCCGGCGTCCACCGACACGTCGCTCAGCGCAAGCCACGCCGTCACTTCCTCGTCGGTCTCGCCCATCCCCCAGTAGGTCAGGTCCTGGTGCCACGATACGATGGTGCCGTCGCCCGGTTCCTTGATGAACAACTCCACCGACCAGACGAGCAGATCCGGCCCCAGGATCGTCTCAACTTTGTCGAGGATCGCAGGAAGACGCGCGATTTCGGCCAGAAGCGGGATCACGAGTTGTCCATTCACCCGGAAATACTGCGTCAGGTCGCGCCCGCCCGCGCCGTGCCTGTGTTGGGCCTCCAGCGCCTCGACACGCTGCCTGAGGTCCAGCGCCGCCGCTCCGTCCATCACAGGCACCGGGTGCAGTACCCCGTCGGCCCTGTATCTCGCGATTTGCGCCTGATCCAATCCAGCCATCGGATATCCTCCCTGTCCCGGTGGCTGAGCCTCTCAGGCCGCCGCACCGCCCGTCTGTCGCAAAATCGACGTACCGTTGGTCGCATTTTCTCGATTCCGTTAGGGATTTCGAAACCCTGCCATAGGATACGTTCAGGCGGTTAACCCGTGCGGGCCGCCTAACACCCGGTCAGCATGTAGACGATGACGATCTCTGCCAGAGGTCCCAAGACCACCCCCTCCCGAACAGGGAATATCGGGTGCAGGATGTCAGGCTCGGATACGCGCACTTTTCCGGGTGTGTCGGGGTGAACCCGGCGCATCAGCGATCGCCGCACGACGCGGCGCCGCGTCTCCTTTACGGAAATCACCAATCGAGGATGCAGGGATGCAGGGGTCGGTCCTGGTCGGGCCGATTGCAGGCTCCGACCACGTGCGCACACGGCGGCGCACGATTCCCATGCCTTACACACGAAAACGGCCCGGATGCCGCGAAACATCCGGGCCGCGATTTGGCGTAAGCGTCGCTTACCCGATCACGTATTCGCCGGGCAGAGCTTCCAGCTCGCTCTCGTCGATCTCGGGCATGGCTTCCAACTCCTCAAGGGTAAAGCCATCGAGGATCAGGCGGTTCTCGTTCTCCGCGTCGATGGAGAAGGCGCCCAGGGGCAGGGCCACGGTGTATTCGCCCAGACCGAGGATACCGCCGATGCCGATCACGGCCTCGTAGCCTTCGTCGGCTGCGATCACGTAGTCGATCTCGCCCACATCGGTTTCTTCCTCACCGGCGGTGGAATGCACGTCCATGCCGACGATGTTCTCGACGCTCATGCCTGCGAAGGCAGAGGTGTCGCGCACGTCGCGGTCCGTGACCAGCGCTTCGGTGGCGAGTTCCGTTTCACCTTCCGCGTCGGCTTCCGCCTCGGCGTCCGCGTCCATATCGGTGTCCATATCGGCGTCGGCCTCTGCATCGACGTCCGCTTCGGCGTCGACAACCGGGGTTTCGACCTCGACATCCGTTTCGGCATCCGCCGCGACGGAGTGGTTGTCGGCGATGGCCGGTGCGGCGAGGGTCAGGGCGGCAACGGTGCTCAGCAATGTGGTCTTGAAGGTCATGGATATCTCCTGTGACTGTGTGGGGTCGCCAATATGCTCGGCGTGTGCCCTTCCAACCCGCACGGACAGGCCCGGTTCCCGCCAAACATCAAAAAATGCCAAATAATCAAATAGTTGCGGAGCGCGTAAGAAAATAGAACGCGCCAGAACACGGCCCGGTTCCCGATGCTTTCACCTGCAAACAGAAAGGGGCGGCTTCCCGCTCAGAAAGCCGCCCCATCGCCTTGAATCGCCTACTCCGCTCAGTAGCGGTAGTGCTCCGGCTTGAACGGCCCGTCCTGGGGCACACCGATGTAATCGGCCTGTTCCTTGTCCAGTTGTGTCAGCTTCACGCCGATCTTCGCCAGATGCAGGCGCGCGACCTTCTCGTCGAGCTTCTTGGGCAGGATGTAGACCTTGTTTTCGTATTCATCCCCGCGCATCCACAACTCCATCTGTGCCAGCACCTGGTTGGTGAAGGACGCCGACATCACGAAAGAGGGATGGCCGGTGGCATTGCCGAGGTTTAGCAGACGGCCCTCAGACAGCAGGATCAGACGATTGCCCGAGGGCATCTCGATCATGTCCACCTGTTCCTTGATGTTGGTCCACTTGTGGTTCTTCAGGGCGGCGACCTGGATCTCGTTGTCGAAGTGGCCAATGTTGCCGACAATCGCCATGTCCTTCATCTCGCGCATGTGCTCGATGCGGATGACGTCCTTGTTGCCGGTGGTGGTGATGAAGATGTCCGCGTCAGCCACCACATCCTCCAGCAACACAACCTCGAACCCGTCCATCGCGGCCTGAAGCGCGCAGATCGGATCGGCCTCGGTCACCTTCACGCGCGCACCCGCACCGGCCAGCGACGCGGCGGAGCCCTTGCCCACATCGCCATACCCCATGACGACGGCAACCTTGCCCGCCATCATCGTGTCTGTGGCGCGGCGGATGCCGTCGACCAGCGACTCCTTGCAGCCGTACTTGTTGTCGAACTTCGACTTGGTCACGGAGTCGTTCACGTTGATCGCGGGGAAGGGCAGCTGGCCATTCTTTTGCAGGTCATACAGACGATGCACGCCGGTCGTCGTCTCCTCCGACACGCCCTTGATCTGATCGCGCATCTTGGTGAACCAGCCGGGGCTGGCTTCCATGCGTTTCTTGATCTGCGCCTTGATGACCTCTTCCTCTTCCGAGGTCGGCACGGCAATCACGTCCTCGCCCGCTTCCATCCGCGCGCCGAACAGAATGTAGAGCGTCGCGTCGCCGCCATCGTCAAGGATCAGGTTCGGCCCGTCGGGGAACATGAACGACCGGTCGAGGTAATCCCAATGCTCCTCCAGGCTCTGCCCCTTGATCGCGAAAACCGGCACGCCCGCCTTGGCAATCGCGGCCGCCGCGTGATCCTGGGTAGAGAAGATGTTGCAAGACGCCCACCGGACATCCGCACCCAAATCCACCAGCGTCTCGATCAAAACCGCCGTCTGGATCGTCATGTGAAGCGAACCCACGATCCGCGCGCCCTTCAACGGCTTCTCCGTCCCGTATTCCTCGCGCAGCGCCATCAGGCCCGGCATCTCCGTCTCGGCGATGTCCAGCTCCTTGCGGCCGAACTCCGCCAGCGCGATATCCTTGACGATATAGTCGTCCATATTCCTGCCTCCTCGGGCGCATCCAGATCAGTGTTGGCGGTGCCATAGCAGGCAGGTCCGTTCCGGGCAATGCGACCTTCCCGAACCAATCGTCAAAACGAAAAAACGAGGCGCCCCGGCAGGAACGCCTCGTCAAATTTCAGGTCATGCCCGGGGGCTTATTTTCCGCCAGAGCCTTTGCCACTGTCCGGGCCGGTTTGGGTGTTCGGCCCCTTCGGTCCGCCCGCGCCCGGCGGTGGTGTGGTCGTGGGGGTCTGAGGTGGGCCGTCGCCGCCACCTTTTCCATCTTTACCCATGCTTAAATGCCTCCGTTCAAATCAAGGTCGCACCGCCAGACTAACCTGAACAGCGGCGGTTCTCCTAAAGGTTTTCCGGAAGGATCACTCCACGATCATGATCGGTCCGAAGTCAATCGGGCCTTCGATTGCCTCGGTATAGGGCAGGATCGAGGCGTAGCGAATGGACATCGTGAACGGGTCGTCCGGATAGCGAAAGTCGGCCTCGGGCTGCTGGTCCTGCGCCCAGGCCTCGTAAACGTCGCCGTCGCGTTCGATCCCGATATAGCCCAGGAAATGGCCGCCATTGCCGAACCGCATGTGGAATGCCTGAAGGGCATGGTCGAATTGCGGGAATGCGGCCTGCGCCAGAAGGTCGGGATGGATGCGGCCCGGTGGTGTCGGCCGCTCCTCACCATCATGCCCGCGATAGTCGAAGGACACCTCCTGGTCCGCGGCCGCAAGGATCGTCTCGTCGATCCAGCCGATCTGCACGCGGCCGGAAAAGCTCCAGTCGGGCTCACCATAGCGCACCTCAAGCGTCGGGCCCGGGCCGACATCGATCATCATCTCGCGCAGATGCCCGCCATCGCCGCCATCCCGGTTCAGGTTGAACCCCAGGATCACCGGCGTGCCCTGCGGCAGCGGGCCGTCTGACGCGCTGGACAGATCGAAGCGGCAGGAAAAGGCGCAATTGTCGAATTCCGCGATGCGGATGGGCGTGGTCCGGGGCAGCGGCGTCGCCCAGATCACGCCCGAGGCCAGATCGCGCCCATCGCCGTCACGGATCGCGCCCACATATTGGCCAGGGCTTTGTTCCACCCGCAGCCGGTCCACCGAATGGTTTCCCATGAACAGCACGAAGCCCTGAAGCGCGTAGGGACGGCTTGCGATGAAACAGCCATCGGGCCGTTCCCGGTCGAAGGTCGTTCCGATATCCAGGAGATCCCGCGTTATCCGGAACTGCCCTTCGAGGCGGTTGCCGCCGTTGATTGCGCTGGTTCCGGCGATGCGGCACACCGTGCCGGTGGGTTCGGCCCAACGCGCACAGATATCGTCGGTGCAATCCGGGCCATCGGCGCGCGCCGGTGCGGGCGCGAGGGTTTGGGCGAACAGGCAGGATGCGGTGAAAACCGCAAGGGGGATGGTGCGTGGCATGGCGGACCTCGCGGAGTTTGGGGAATGGGGCGCCCCGAAAATACGGGGCGATGCGGGCCGGAGCGATGAGAAATGCCCCCGAACCCGAAGGTCTAATAGGTTCGAGATTACGGCATGGGCGGGACCTGCGGTAGTCAGGGAATCCTGACCCCGCTTGCGGCGCTCCCCCTCCCACGGCATTGATTGTCCGTGCGAACAGGAGGGGCCGATGGCGGCGCGGGCTTGGCAAAGGATGTTATCGGGGCGCAGGCTCGACCTGCTGGATCCCACGCCCATGGATATTGAGATTGACGACATCGCCCATGGCCTGGCCTTCGTAGCGCGCTGGAACGGGCAGACCAAGGGCGATTATGCCTATTCGGTGGCGGAGCATTCGATCCTCGTCACCGATATCCACGCCCGCCTCGCGCCCAATGCGCCGGTGAAATGGCGGCTGGCCGCGCTGCTTCACGATGCGCCGGAATATGTGATCGGGGACATGATTTCTCCCGTGAAGGCTGCGGTTGGGCCGGGCTATGGCGCGCTCGATGACAGGCTGGCCGCCGCAATCCACCTGCGCTTCGGACTGCCCGCCGCGCTGCCCAAGACCGTCAAGGCCACGATCAAGCGGGCCGACAAGATCTCCGCGTGGTTGGAGGCGACGCAGCTGGCCGGTTTCACTCAAAGTGAGGCGGACCGCTTTTTCGGCAAACCCGACCCCGCCATGACCGACGGGCTCACCCTGCACCTCCGCCCGCCTGCGCAGGTCCGGGCCGATTTCACCGCCCGCCACGCCGCACTTCTGGAGGCCCTATGATAAAGGTTCGACCCGCCCACGCCTTGGACGCCGGTGAAGTCGCGGCCCTGCTGAACGAGATCATCGCCATCGGCGGCACCACGGCGCTGACCGGGACGATCACGCGCGACGACATCCTGGCTTGGATGGACCGCCCGAACGGGGCTTGGCACGTGGCAGAAACGGAGGAAGGGGAGATCCTGGGCTTCCAATACATCGCGCCGGGGGGCGACTACCTGCCGCCGGAGGCCGCGGAAATCGCCACCTTCGCCAAGCCCGGCAAACAGGGGCTCGGGATCGGGTCGAAATTGTTCGAGGCGACACGCGCGGTGGCCAGGGATCTCGGCTATGGCTGGATCAACGCCAATATCCGCGCCGATAACGAAAGTGGGCTGGCGTATTACCAATCCCGCGGGTTCGAGGATTATGGCCGGATCGAGGGCTATGAGATGGCCGACGGCACGATCGTCGACAAGGTTCTCAAGCGCCTCGATCTTCGTTAGCCAGAATTACATCAGCCCCGTCAGGCGCAGCATTCGCCGACGCTCGGCGGCGTCGCGTTCCTTCTGGGCGCGGGTGCGGGGATCGTGGTCAACCCAGCGGGCCGGCGCGTTCCAGTCTCTGCCTGTACGGGTTGCCGTGCGCAGGGTTCTTGCAAGGATATTGAACATCTTCGTCTCCATCATCTGTGATGGGACATATCTACGCCCTTGCGCGTCCCGTGCCGAATCCGCAATACTGGCAACATGTAAGCCAAGGTGACATATGGACTGGCGCGACATCCCCTCCCTCTCGGCGCTCCGCGCGTTTGAGGCCGCCGCAAGGCTCGGCTCCCTGTCGGAGGCTGCGCGCACGCTCAACGTCACCCATGCCGCCATCGCGGCCCATGTGCGCGCGTTGGAGGGGGAATTCGGCCAACCGCTCCTGCGCCGGTCCGGGCGGGGCATGGTGCCGACCCGGGCCGGGGCGGAGCTGGCCCGCGACCTGGGCAACGGGTTCGCGGAAATCGCGGTGGGGGTCCGGGCGCTCAAACAGGGGCGGGAGGATCGACCCGTCACGCTAACCACCACGCCCAGTTTCGCCGAGAACTGGCTGATGCCGTGCTTGGCCGCCTTCTGGTCCGCCCATCCCGATATCCCGCTCAGCGTGCAGACATCCCAGGACATGGTGGACCTCCGCCGCGATGGGATCGACCTCGCGATCCGCCATGGCGCGGGTCCGTGGCCGGGGCTGGAGGGGCATGTCCTGACACAGGCCACCATGGTCGTGGTCGGCCAGCCGGGCCGCTTCACCCCCCGGCCCGTTGATCCCACGACGCAGGAGGCATGGGCGTGGGTGGCGACGCTGCCGTGGCTGCTCGACACGTCACACAGCGAGTTCAACAAGCGCCTGACGCGCCTTGGCATCGACCGCGATGCGCTCCGCGCGACGGAGCTTGCGTCCAACAACCTGATCCTGCCCGCGTGTCGTGCGGGGGCGGGCGTGTCGGCGCAACCTCTCGCACTGGTGGAAACCGATATCGCCGATGGGCGGCTTGAAGTTCTGGCGCAGGAGCAGGACAGTGTGATGGCCTATCACCTGCTGCATCTGCCCGGCCCGCTCAGCCGCCGGGCGCAGACCTTCGTGACTTGGCTGAAAAGCGATGCGAAGTGCATCGTTGGAACGGCCTGACGGCGGAAAGTGAGCCCAAAGATGTCTCGGTTCAAGGGGTTCACCCGCGTTGCGGCGTCATTCGAGCCCACCGAAATCCGCATGGCCAAGACGGCGCTGGAGGGGGCGGGTTTCACGGTCATCACACCCGGAATGCAGACGTCCGAGACGATCCCCTATGCCAGCTTGGCCCTCGGCCCGATGGAGGTTCTGGTCCCCGACGCCGATGCGGAGGAGGCGAAGGCGCTTCTGCAGGCCATCGCGAACGGCACGGTCATCAACCATGCGCCTGACGGCATGTGGGACGACGAGGATGACACGCCTGAGGCGGCGCCGACGCGCAAACGCGGGTGGCTTGGCAACTTGCTGGGATTTCTTCTTGCGGGCGTGTCCTCGCCGCTCAGGGGCCTGTCGGTCGACAAGCGAAAGGACCGGCGGCGGGGCTAATTGATCGCCAATGGCGCGCAGGTCTGCCCAAATCTGCTTTGCCCATTGGCCGATTGCGCGGCATCCGGGATGGACCAGCCGGCAAATGCGCCGTTGCGGAACACCAGAAGCGGTCCGCCAGGCCAACGCGCGGCGGTTAGGGCGGCCACATCACACGGCAGGAGAGTCGGCGCACCCCCTTGCAGGCGCGTCATGGTCTGGATCACCCCGGCCTGATCGCGTCCGAAATCAATGCGTTGCCCGGTGCCGACCGCCTCGATCCCGCCGCCATCGAACAGGATCGGAACCACGGGGCCACGGGGCGCGTCCGGCGCGCCCTGCCCACCGACGCAGCCTGCAATGACCAGCGGAAGGGCAAGAAGCGCCCTCACCTGGGCGAGCGTTTGGCGAGGATGCGTTGCAGCGTCCGGCGATGCATGTTCAGCCGCCGCGCGGTTTCGGAGACGTTGCGGTCGCACAGCTCGTAGACCCGCTGAATATGCTCCCACCGCACGCGATCGGCGCTCATCGGGTTTTCGGGGGGTGGCGGCATCTCCTCCTCGCCCGCAAGCAGGGCGGAGGTGATGTCATTGGCGTCGGCAGGTTTGGACAGGTAATCGGTGGCCCCCATCTTCACCGCTGCCACCGCCGTGGCGATCGCGCCATACCCGGTCAGTACGACAATCCGGCTGTCTGGGCGCTTCTCGCGCAGGGTTTCCACGACGTCGAGGCCGTTGCCATCCTCCAGCCGCAGATCGACGACCGCATAGGCGGGCGGCCGTGCGATGGCGATGGCGGATCCCGCCGCGACCGATGACGCGGCCTCCACCTCGAAGCCACGCTTTTCCATGGCGCGTTCCAAGCGGCGCAGGAACGGTTCGTCATCATCCACCAGCAGCAGTGATTTGTCCGCGCCGATGTCTCGCAAGGTGCGATCGTTCGTGGCCATCCGGTCGTCTCCTCGTTTCCCTACGCTCTAAGGTATAGGAAGGAATGACTTTTGGTCAATTTGTCGCGGATGAAAAGGTTCGGGAATTCCAAAGAAAAAGGCGCCCTTAGGCGCCTTTCGGGGGTCGATCCGTGCCGGATTCAGACGGCCTCGTCGATCCATTTCTGCAAGGCCGCCTTCGGTGCCGCGCCGACCTTGTTGGAGATCACTTCGCCGTCCTTGAACATGAAAAGCGCTGGAATGCCGCGCACGCCCAGTTGCATCGGGGCGTTGGGGTTCTCGTCCACATTGACCTTCACGATCTTCACGCGGCCATCGTATTCGTCCGACAGCTCTTCCAGGGCCGGGCCGATCTGTTTGCACGGGCCACACCATTCGGCCCAGAAATCGACGACAACGGGGATGTCGGATTGTTTGACCTGGGCGTCAAAATCGGCGTCGGTGACAGCTTTGGTGGCCATAATGCCCTCCTGGCGGAATGAATTTCGAAGACTGAACCTATGGACCGCCCCCCGGTGCGTCAAGCACCCCTTGCGCGTTGCAAGGCCGCAGACACGAGATCGTGTGGTAGCACCATGAGCGACGGGGCGCGCGACCACAGGATCGCCACTTCGATTTTATGGTTTGGATAGATGGGTTTGAGAAGCTCCGCATAGGCCCCCATCTGCCGCAGAAGGCTTTCGGGAGTTTCCTCGGGCCGTGTCGGAAATGTCGTGTTGGTCTTGAAATCGACGGCGCGCACGGTGTCGTCCGTGATGATCAGCCGGTCGATGATCCCGAACATCTCCGCCCCCAACGTGTCGGAGTGGCCGGTGATCTCCACCTCCGCCAGAGAATCGCGCGCGAAGATCGGGGCAAGGGCCGGGTCGGTCAGAACCCGCGCCGCTTCCTCCAGATGGGCGGCCAGCTCCCCCTCGCCCACATCGGCGGCGTGGAGCGCAGCGATGCCCGGCGCGGCGGCGGGCCATGCGGGTTCCGGCAGGCGCGGCAGATGCTCCAGCAGCAGATGCACGATACTGCCCCGGCGCATGGCGATGGCGGTTTCATCCCCCGCACCGGGCAGCGCCTTGGCCCCGCCCAGATCCGACGGCGTCCGCGCCGGTTTGTCTTTCTTGGGGGAAGGGACGATTTGCGACGCCCAATGGGGCAGATCGACCGCCTGCGCCCCGTCGGATTGATCCGCGGGCGCATGGGGCCAGTCGCCGCTCTGCACGCGCTTTCCGGTGCCCTCGATCCCGCCGATTCCAAGCGGTTCGGTCGCCATCTCTTCCAGGGCCGCATCGACGACCTTGTACCAGGACGATGCGGGTTTCTTGTCGTCCCCCAACCCACCTGACGCCGCGATGATGAGCCACGATTCCGCCCGGGTCAGCGCGACGTAGAGAAGCCGGTTCGCCTCTTCCACCTCCCGCGCCTTTCGGGCCTCGTCCGCCGCGCGGGCGATATCGGCCGCGTCCCCTTTTTGGGGCGACCACAGGAGCGGGCCATTCTCGGCGTGAAGCAGCTTCACATTCGGGGCGCGCCCAGACGGCTGCGCACAATCAGGCAGGATCACCACCGGCGCTTCAAGGCCCTTGGCACCGTGGACCGTCATCACCCGGATCTGCCCCTCCGCCTGGCTGAGATCGCGTTTGACCTGCACGTCGCCCGATTCCAGCCAGCCCACAAACCCGGTGAGCGACGGCACCTCGCTCGCCTCATAGGACAGGGCCTGCGCCAGCATCGCGTCGATGGCATCCTCCGCCTCCGGGCCCAGGCGGGCGATCAGGCGGCGGCGGCCATCGTGGCGGGTCAGCGCACGTTCCAGAAGATCGTAGGGGCGCAGGAAGTCGGCCTGGTCCCGAAGGTCCTTCAGCATCCCATGGACCTGCGGAAACTCATCGGCGCGGTCGACGAGGGCGGGCCAAAGATACGCCCCGTCCCGCCTGTTATGGGCCAGATCGTAAAGCTGCGCCTCGTCCAGCCCGCAGAGTGGCGAGCGCAGGATGGAGGCCAGCGACAGGTCATCTTCCTGCGTCGCAAGGAACCGGCAGAGAGCCAGCAGGTCCTTGACCGCCAGCGGAGAGGTCAGTTGCGAGCGGTCCACGCCCGCCACCGGCAAATCCTTCGCCTTCAACTCCGCAATGATCTTGTGAAACAGCGGTGAGCGAGACCGGACGAGGATCAGGATATCGCCCGCCCGCATCGCGCGACGTTTGCCGTCGACCTCGATCTCCACCGGGTTGTCCACCATCTCCTTGATCTGCAATGCCAATTCCTTGGCGAGGACGGCACGGTGATGATCCTCCGACACGATATCCTGCGGGTCGTCCCAGGCCGGTTTCTCGGCGCTTTTCGTGGCGGGGATGTGCGGCCAGAGGTCCACGCGCCCGGGCTTGGTGCCGAAAAACGCCCGATGTTCGACGTTGTCACCCAGACCCGGCGCGCCAAGGCCACGTGCCACGGCATCCACCAGCTCAAGTATCGGCGGCGCGGACCGGAAGGAATGGACAAGCGCGGCGTCGGGGTCGAACGGCGCGCCGATGGCCCCTAGCCGGTCGCGGAAATGGGCGCGCATCCGGTCGAATTCCGCCGGGTCCGCGCCCTGGAAGGAATAGATCGACTGCTTCTTGTCGCCGACCACGAAAATCGTCCGCTGCACATCTGCCCGCGCGCCTTCACCCGCCGCGAAATCCTCGGCCAGTTGCTTCACGATCTCCCATTGGCGGGGCGAGGTGTCCTGCGCTTCATCTACAAGAATGTGGTCGATCCCACCGTCGAGGCGGAACAGAACCCATTGCGCCACGCGCGGGTCGGACAGAAGGTGGCGGGTCTTGTCGATCAGGTCGTCGAAGTCGAGCCATCCCCGCGCCTCCTTGGCGCTGGCGTAGGCGGGCAGGAAGCTGGCGGCAAAGCCATGGAGCGCGTGGGTCCTTCGCGCGGTCAGAAGCCCGGTGCGCAGGGGGCGGGCCTCCGCGATGCGTTGTGCGAAATCGTTCACCGCCTCCATCGCGTCGCCGATGGCTTTGCGCACGCCGGCATTGGCGATGGCGTCGATCCGGGGCTGGTGTTCCTTCGCGCCGGATTGATAGAGGAAGAGCCGCTCCAACGTGCTGAGCATGTCGAGCGTGGGGGCGGCCCAGTCGATGCGCTCAAGCGCCCGGCCAAAGCTCACATGGGTCTTGGTGTCGGGATCAAGATGGGTGCGGATGATCTGCGCCAGATCGGCCTCTCCGCCCGTGAAGACAGTCGCGAGGATGTCGTGCTCCGTCAGGTCCGGGTCGATGCCAAGCGCGCCGCAGATCGCCGTCCAATCCTGCGGCGGTGTCAGCGCCTCTGCCTGTCCCGCCACCGCGCGGGCGAGCGCCACGGCGCTGTCATCGCTGGACAGGTAAGGTGCGACCAGGTCGATGGCATCGCGCCCCTCTTCCGTCTCGGCCATGTCGTCCAGAAGGTCGGTCAGAAGCCGCGTCTGTACGCGCTCGTCGATTTCCGTGACGGCGGGGCTGACACGCGCCTCCAGCGGGAACCGCCGCAGGACGGAGGAGCAGAAGGAATGGATGGTCTGGATCTTGAGGCCCCCCGGCGCCTCGATTGCGCGGGCGAACAGCGTGCGGGCCTGGTTCAGAAGATCGTCGGACAGGCGGCCGTCCGGCACCCCGATCTCCGTCAGGGTGCGCCGCAGATCGCCGTCGTCCTTCATCGCCCACGCGCCCAGGCGGGAGAACAGGCGGTTCTGCATCTCCATCGCGGCGGCCTTGGTGTAGGTCAGGCACAGGATGCGTTCGGGCCGCACCCCGTCGAGCAAAAGGCGCGCCACCCGGTCGGTCAGAACCCGCGTCTTGCCGGAGCCCGCATTGGCCCCCAGCCAGGTGGAGGTGCCGGGATCGGCGGCGCGATTCTGGGCGAGGGTGGCGTCGTCGATCATGGGCGCGTCCCCACGGGAATCACGACGGGGTCGTCCGTTTCATCCCACTCGCCAAGCCGCGCGAGGTGATCGAAATCGCCATCGAACCGCGTGTCCGTCACCGCCCGGCGCGAGGGGAAGCCGACCAAACGCTGGCGGTAATGGGTAATCAGCGTGACGAGGCCATTCGCGACCTCCTCGATCGCGGCGGCATCGACGGGCTCGTCACGGATATCCGGATTGGTGCCGAGGCCGATATAGGCAAGCCGCGCGACCTCCAGCGCGCGGTCCGCGAATGCGCCCCCACGCGCCATCAGCGCTTCCAGCAGCAATTGTTTGTTGAAATGCTTGGCCTCGCCATCGGTCGGCACCTTGCCGGTCTTGTAATCGTAAATCGCCACCCGCCCGTCGGGCAGTTTGTCGATCCGGTCTACCTTGCCGGTCAATTCCAGATCGAGGCCCGGCACATCCCAACGCTCCTTCCGCTCCAACAGCCACGGCGCGGCCAGGGCGCGCAATTCAGCCTCTTGCGCCAGATACCAGGGCATCACACCGACCAGCCGTTGCCGCCAGAACCGCCGCGCGGCGGGCCACGGCGCGGCGTCTTGCAAGGTGGCGTCGGCCACGGCGAGGAACAGGTGGTCGGCCGCTTCGGGCAGGCCGCCGCGGGTTTGGTCGACGAAGGCATCCAACACGTCGTGGATCACGTTGCCGCGCAGCCGAGCATCTGGCGCGGTGCGCAGCGGGTCGAGCGCGGACAGGCGCAGCATATGGCGCGCGTAGATCGCGTAGGGGTCGCGGATCAGCCGCTCGATCTCCGTCACCGACAGGCGGGTCAGCCGGGGGGCGTTCTGCGGCGCCGGGGCAGGGCGCGGGGCGGGGGCGATGCGCTTGTCCGGGGCGGGTTGTGTCAGCGCCTGCGCCATGCGCACCCAGTCGGCGCCCCGGTCGCGCATGTTGTCCAGCGCCTGCGCCGCGTGTGCGCTCGCGCCGCCCAGAAGGTTCGTCAGGCGGTTCAGCCAGCGGGAGGGGACGGTATCGGTCTCGTCATCGCGCTTGGCCCGGCAGAGCCAGACCTCGCCCGCCGCGATGCCCTGCTGGAAATCATGGGCGCTCAATCCGATCACCCGGTCCGGCAGGCGCAAACCGACCTCAGCGCGCAGGGGCCGGTTCAGCCATGGATCAGCCTCCGCCGCTTGCGGCCATGTCCCCTCGTTCAGGCCCGCAAGGATCGTCAAATCCGCGCCCTGAACGCGCGCCTCCTGCGTGCCCCAGATCAGGATGTCGGCATGGGGGCGCAGGGCGAAACGAACCTCGCGGTCGGCGGCCAGCGATTGGAAGAAATCCGCGTAATCGCGCGCGGACATTGCCCCGCCGGACGGCGCATCGGCCCGCAATTCGTCCAGCAGGCGCAGCATCGCCTTGCCCGAATCCTTGTCATACAGCTCCCCGCTGCCGTCCGTCCCGGTCCCTGCGGCCAGAGCCTCTGCCCGTGCGATATGGGCCGCGACGCGGTCGGGCATGGGGCGCGGTGCCGTGGCGGGGTTTACGAAAAGCGTGTCCGACAGCCAATCCACCCAGGCGAGGCGCCCGGGATCGCCATTGGCCTTTTCCGCCCAGTCCACAAGTGCCGCACGATTGGGAAAGGCGAGGCCGCGGCGCAGAAGCTGCAATTCCAGATCGCGGGTCCGCAGAATATGCGCGCTGCGATCCGCGCCGGTGTGGCAGAGCGGATGTTTCAGGAGCGCCACGAGCCCTTCCGCCGTCACCGGCCCCGTCATGGCTTCGGCCACCTGCGCCATGAACCGGCCCGGCGCGGTTTGTGACAGGACCTGCCCGGCACTGTCATCGGGCACGATGCGCCAGCGATCCAGTTGTGCCGTGACCTTGCGCGCCAAGCGCCGGTCGGGCGTGACAAGGGCCGCGCGCTGCCCGTCCTCCACCGCCCGGCGCAGGCGCAGCGCGATGGTCGTCGCCTCCATCTGCGGATTGGGAGCCTCCACCAACGTGATGCCCGCCATCGCGCCCGCGACATCCTGCAGCTTCGGCCCCTCCTTGCGCCATTGATCCGTCACTGGCGCGGGTCGCAGCGCGAGGGAGACGACGCGGTTGCGCGCGGGATTGGCCGGTTGCCGATCGCCCCAAAGCGGCACCTGATCCGGGTCCATACCCATCGTGTCGAGCAGGCGGGCAAGGCGGAATTGCGGATGATCCTCCCCCGCCAGGCCGTCGCGCCGCCCGTCAAGCAGGCCCTGCCACAGCGCGCGCGGCATGTCCCGGTCGATCCCCGGCAGGATCACCGCGCCTTGCGGCAGGGCCGCCACCGCCTCCATCAACCGAAAGGTCGCGCGGCGCGATCCGGTGGAGCCTGCGACGATCACGGGATGGTCGGGCGGATTATGCCGCCACTCCGCGATCAGGGCATCGACCACCTGCGCCTGTCGCGCCTCCGGGATCGGGCGGAAATCGCCAGTGATCAGGTCGTGGGCAATGCCAAGGAAATCGCGCGCACGGGTCCAGTGATCGGAATGATCGCCCATGTCGAGCGCCGCAATCTCCTGCGGGGGAACGCCTTCCTCCACCATCTCGCCCATGAAATCGGCAAGGCTGTCGGACAGGTCATAAAGCGCCGCGCGGGGGGCGAGATCGGGATTGGCGTCGATCAGCTTGGCGATCAGTTGCGCCAATTGGAAGCGCAGGGCGAGCGGCGTCATGGCCGGCGGCACGCCGTCCAGATCAGCGGTTTCCGACAGCGACAGGATCGGGCGGATGCGCGGCAAAAGGCCGGGGCCGCGTTGCGCGTAGAGCGTTTGCAGGCGGCGCTGCATCCGCGCGTTGGCCACATGCACCTCCACCCGCGCTAGGGCGTGGGGCGGCTGGCCGTTCAACTGCGCGTCCAGCCCGTCGATCAGGGCGGCGCAGAAATCGACGCCGAGGGGCGTGGCAAAGACATGTGGCGTGGGCAGGGTCTCAAACATCGCCATCCCCCAGCATCTTCTCGGCGGCAGCGATCCCATCGGGGTGGCCCACATCGGCCCATTGGCCGGGATAGAGCAGGCCGAACAACCGCCCCTCCGCCTGCATCGCGGCCCAGATATCGCGCAGGCTGAATATATCCCGCGACTCGGCCAGGGCGCGGGCGGGGTTCAGAATCTGCGCGCCGGTATAGACAAGGCTGTCGGCGGATTTGTCGAACGTCAGGCGACCTTGCGCGTCCATCGCGAAATCACCGCCGCCGATCCGTCCTGTGGCGCGGTCGCGCGGAATGAGCAGGAGGAGCGCATCCATGCGGCCGGGATCGAAAGCATCCGAAAGTTGCGCCAGCGGTTTCCCCCCGCGCCAGACAGTGTCGGCGTTGAGCGTGGCCATAGGGACGCCGCCGAACACGCTGGCCGCGCGTTTCACCGCGCCGCCGGAGTCCAGAATGTCCGGTGCCTCCACCATCACCCGCACGTCGCGTCCGGCAAGGTGGGTGGTGATCTGGTCGGCCCGGTAATGGGCGTTCACCGCAACGGGTGAACAAACGGCCTCCGCCTGCGCGAGGGCGTGGTCCAGCAGGGTGCGCCCCGCCACTTCGATCAGCGGTTTCGGACGTTCCGCCGTCAACGCGCCCATGCGTGTGCCGAACCCGGCGGCAAGGATCAGGCAGGGCAGGGTCATGTGGCGGTCCAGTCTTTGGTCCGGTCCAACAGGTCGGCGACCGACGGTGCGATCGTCGGAAACGGCTCCGCCGCGCGGGCGATCAACGTGCGGGTGCGTGGCAGGAACGCGGCGTATTGGGGCTTGCCAAGCTCGGTCGAGAGACGGCGGAAGATCCCGAGGATGCGCAGGTTGCGGGCAAGCGACAGGATGTCGATGCGGCGGGGATCGTGCCCTAATTGTTCTATAAGATTGCGCCGCCAATCCTCCGGCACAACGCGGCGCGGATCGTCGAGCAGCGAGGCGAGGTCATACCCGTCCGGCAGCAGCACCGCGTCCTGGAAATCCAGAAGGCCGATGCGGGCGGGTCCGGTGCGGTCTGCCAACCATAGAAGGTTGTCGCCATGCACGTCGCGCAAGGACAGGATCGGCGGGCCATGGGCATGGGTGGCCAGTGCGTCGGCCAGCGCCGTCAGAAGCCCGTCGCGCAAGGCGTCGCTTGCGTGCAGCCGGTCGAAGGTGATCCGCGCCATCGCAGCCATGGCGCGCGCATCGGGCGCGGACAGGCCGGGGGGCGGCAATGCCTTGAGAATCGGCAGCATGTCCACGGTCACACCATAGGCAAGGCGCGCGCGGTCGGCGTCGGTGGCCAGAAGGTGCGACAGGGTCAGGTCGCCCAGATCCTCCATCAGGATCAGGCCATTCTCCGCGTCCGCCGCATATTCTCGGGGGGCCGACAGGCCAAGGCCGCGAAGGTGCGCGCCGATGGTGCGAAACGCGGCGAAGCTGGCGCGGTCCTGGGCCGTATCGACCGGCGCATCCATCAAGACCGCTGTTTCGCCCGCCTTGCTCAGCCGGGAATATGTCCGTGCGGACGCATCGGCGGCGAGGGGACGTGCCTGCGCCTCGCCCCACCCGGCCGCGTCCAGAAATGCCGCTACCGTCATTCGGCGATGGCCTGCGCGAGGGGCGTGTCGGCGGGGGACAAAAGGCGCGCGATGCGCGTTTCATCGAATTGGCGGTGCAGGTGCAGCATCGCGGCGTCTTGCGGCCAATCGGGGGCAAGGCGGTCGGGCCACTCGATCAGGCAGATGGCGTGGCCCATCGCCTCCTCCAGCCCCAGCTCCGTCAATTCGCCGGGATCACCGAGCCGGTAGAGGTCGGCATGCCAGATCTCCGCATCCGGTGCGGTGTAGGTCTGGACCAGCGTGAAGGTCGGGCTGGGAACGGGCGTGTCGGGCAGGCCAAGGCGAGCCCGGATCATTGCGCGCGCCAGATGGGTCTTCCCGGCACCAAGATGGCCGGACAGCAGGAGCGTCTGGCCGGGTGACAGCGCCTTGGCCAACCGGGTGGCCAGTGCGTCGGTTGCGCCCTCGTCCCGCAGCACGACACTGGCCCGTTCCGGCCAGTCTGGCAGGGCCGGGGCATCGTCGTCGGGCAGGGGCAGGGGGGTGGACGCGGACATGGTGGTGCGGAGTCTAGCGATCCCCGCGCCGGTCGCAAGGCACGCTCAGGCGGTGCGCGCCGCCCCAAGTGGTTGCGCCGCGCCCGCGTCGATCACGACCGGCGGCTTAAGGGACAATTCGGCCAGCGGATTGTGCAGGTGCGCATCAAGGGGAATGAAGTGCACCACCGTGGCGCGGCCACGGGCAGGTGCCATCCGGACGGCCAGCCGTATGCCATCGACGGTTTCGACCTGTGCGACATTCGGATCGCGCGGAACCTCGTGACAGACGAATTGCCGAAGCTCCGCCCAGACGGGGGAGGGCTTGCACCGGGTCGACCAGAGGCTCACCGCCTCGCTCAGGTGGGGCAGGCCGCCGACGCGCGCGGTGTCGCGCCCCCAGAGGTCGTCATAGCCTTGGTTGGAATGGATCATCCCGCCGTCATGGTCGAATACGGCAATCGCGCTGGGCGAGGCATCGAGCACCGCTTGGTACATATCCAGATCGGCCCGGAATTGCCGGGTGAGGGAGACCTCGGCGCTGATATCCTCGATCATGAAGGCGATCGCGCCGTCGGGATGGGGCCGCCCGATCACGCGGAATGTCGCGCCTTCGGGCAATTCCCACATTTCCTGGTAGGTGCCGTTTTCCGCGCCTTCCTCCAGCCGCGCAATCTCATCCCGCCAGGACCGGTAATCGCGCGGCTCCGGAATACGGCCCTTCTCGCGGAGTTGATCCAGGAACGCGCGCAAATCGGGGCGGGAGGACAGGAACTCGACCCCCGCCTGGGTCAGCGCGTTGAGGGCCGGATTGAACGTCACCAACTGGCGTTTGCGGTCGAACACGGCAAGGCCGATGGGCAAAGCCGCAAAGGTCTTGGTCGTGGTCTGGAGGAATTCCCGCAGCGTCGTCTCTGCCCGGATCACGCGGTCGGCGGGTTGCGCCGTGTAAAGGACGGAGCCGCCCGGCATCCGGTCGCAGGCAACCTCGAACCAGCTGGCCTCATCCCGGTCGGGCAGGTTGAGGTGGCAGCGGCGGCTGGTGCCGTCATTGGGGGCCGGTTCAAGCTGATCGGCGAAGATGCGGGGAAGCGGCCAGCCGGGCGCGTCACCGCCGCGCAGGCGTTCGACCAGGTCGAAATAGGGCGTGTTGGCCCAGACGACCTGCCCACCCTCATCCACCCGCCACATCGGGACCGACCCGGCATCGAGCGCGGCGCGCAGGTCCGACAATTCGCCCTGGAGCGCGTCGAGTGCGGCGCTTTCCACGGTTTGCCGTCCGTTCCGCTCCGCCGACGGGCCCACGGACAGGACAAGGGTGCTGTCCTCCTCCACCCGGCCGGAGATCGTGACGGGATCGGTTCCGATACGCCCGTCAAGCAAGAACGCCTCCCCCCGGTCGCGCAAGGCCGCGAGGTGGGGACCGAAATCGGGCGAAAGCGGGCCGAGCGCCGCGGAAAGCCGCGCGAAGGCGACGGTACGGTCGACACTGGCATCCAGAAAGGCATCATCGGCGTCGAGGTCGGAAATCAGGTAATCTTCGCGGAACCGGTAACAGCGCAGGATGTCGGAGCCGCCCACCGGCCCCGCCGCCGCCGCGAGCCGCCCGCGACCGGAGCGCATGAACAACACACGGGAACTGAGCAACACCGCACCGATGGCAGTGACGAGGCTGATCGCGAGGTACATCACTGTGGTTGCATTTGCCAAGATACGGCCCCGTCCCTTCGAAATCCCCCGCAGGATCATGGGAAAAAACGGTTAACGGGCGGTTAACGAAGCGTGAAGACTTGCGGCACCGTGTTTCCAATATGGAAACAATACGTGGAAAATCAGTCGATTATCAGTTGATTCTCGCCCAATGGCTGCGAGGTCGGGCCGGTGGCGTCCACCAAAGCCTCGCTCGGCCAGACCACTTCGACAAGCGCCCCGCTCAGCCCCTTGCGATCCTCCACGGTGAGAAATGGATCGGCGGCGTTCATGAAGGCCACCCGCGCACCGGAGCGTTCGAGAAGCGTCTTGGCGATGAACAGGCCAAGGCCCATCCCCTCGTATCCCGGGCGCACATCGTGGGTCGTGCGGTTGCGGCGTCGCAGGAACGGATCGCCCAGACGCCCCAGCAGATCGGGCGGAAAGCCTGTCCCGTCGTCGATGATGCGCAGGCGGACCATGGTGTCGTCCCAGACCCCTTCGATCCGCACCTGTTGGTCGGCGAAGTCCACGGCGTTCTGCACGAGGTTGCGCAGGCCATGGATCACTTCGGGTTTGCGCCAGATCTGCGGCTGCGGCGCGTCACCTCCCCCTGGCGCGGCGCGGAAATCATAGACCAGCGCGATGCCGCGGTCGGCATGGGGCTCCGCCGCTTCTTCGACCACGGTGGAAAACGGCGCGCGGCGCAGGTGCAGGTCGTCCTTTCCGGCGCGGCCCATGGATTGCAGGATGTCGCGGCAGCGATCCGCCTGATCGCGGATAAGGGCCGCATCCTCGGCCAGTTCGGGGTGATCGCCCAACTCCTCCAGCAGCTCGGTCGAGACGAGCTTGATCGTCGCCAAGGGCGTGCCCAATTCGTGCGCGGCGGCGGCGACCACACCACCCAGATCGGTCAGTTTCTGTTCCCGCGCCAGCGCCATCTGCGTCGCCAGCAGGGCCTGGGACATCCGGTGGGTTTCCGATGCGATGCGGCGGGCGTAGGCCGACAGGAAGAAGATGCCGATGACGATGGCGAACCAGAAGCCGAAGATGAACAGACCGGGCAGTTGCAGGACCTCCCCCGACAGGGTGGTCAGCGGCAAGTGCCACAGGGCCAGGCACGATATCAGGAACACCGCCAGAAGCCCCAGGATCATGGTGGAGCGCAGGGTCAGCGCGGTTGCGGAAATCGTCACGGGCGCGAGGATCAGCAAGGAGAACGGGTTGTTCAGCCCCCCGGTCAGGAACAGCAGGAAGGCCAGTTGCGACAGGTCGAACAGGAGCGTCAGCATCGCGTCCCGGTCGCTGAGGCGCTGGTTTTCGGGAAAGATCGACATCGCCACGAGGTTGGAGACGACGGACGCCCCGATGGCGAGGAAGCACAGGCCGATCTGCACCTGAAGCCCCATGTAGAAAGCGGCCACCACCACCGCGAGCGTCTGTCCGCCGATCGCGAGCCAGCGCAGCACCAGAAGCGTGCGCAGGCGGACCCAGTCCACGCGGCTGTCCTGTCGGACGAGGGCGAGCGCGGGATCGGCGGCGAAATCGGGGGCGGCCATGGGTGCGGGGCATCCTGTCACAGGAACGAGGTCGTGAATTGATAGGGCGGGTGGAATGTCTATTCAACGGACTTAGCACGCCATTCCTGTCTCGAAGGGGACCCGTCCAATGACCACACGAACCTATGCGCTGGCCTCCGTCGGGCTGATCTCCGTCCTGGTGGTCGGCACGGGCGTCGCGATCCTGTGGGGCGGGTCGAATGACGATCCGTTCGGACAATGCCGCGAAGGCGTCGTGGCCGGCGGCGCGGGCAGTATCGGCGGGCCCTTCACCCTCGTGACGGAAACCGGGGAGGAGGTGACGGATGCCGAGGTCATCACCGAGCCGACGCTCGTCTACTTCGGATACACGTTTTGCCCCGACGTCTGCCCGCTTGATACCGTGCGCAACGCGGAGGCGGTGGACCTGCTGGACGAGGTGGGGCGCGATGTGCAGCCGATCTTCATCACCGTCGATCCGGCGCGCGACACGCCGGAGGTTCTGGCCGCATTCACCGACAACGTGCATGAACGGATGCTCGGCCTGACCGGCACGCAGGCGCAGACCGATGCCGCCGCCGATGCCTACCGCGTGTATTACCAGAGCCATGCGGACGGGACGGACCCTTACTACCTTGTCGACCACACGGCGTTCACCTACCTGATGATGCCCGGGATCGGCTTCGTGGAGTTCTTCCCGAGGGAGACGAGCCCGCAGGAAATGGCATCCCGGACCGCGTGTTTCATAGACGCGGCGAGCTGACACCGCCGCGCCGTTCGCGGACGCGTGTGGCACCAAAAAAAAGAGCGCCCGATCATGGGCGCTCTTTCCGTTTTCAGGGTCGGTGGAGGGATCAGCCCTTGGAGAATTCCGGATAGGCTTCCATACCCAGTTCGGAAACGTCGAGGCCGGTGATCTCTTCCTCCTCGCCCACGCGGATGCCGATGGTCAATTTCAGGATGAACCACACGATCAGCGAGGAGACGAAGACGAAGGCACCGATGGCCGCGATCCCCAGAAGCTGTGCGCCAAGCGAGGCGTCGCCATTGTAGAAGACGACCGCGATCGTGCCCCAGACACCGGCGATCAGGTGGACCGGGATGGCACCGACCACATCGTCGATCTTGAGCTTGTCGAGCAGCGGAACCGTCACGACGACGATGATACCACCCACGGCCCCGATCCAGAGCGACCCGAACAGCGTGGGTGCCAGCGGCTCGGCCGTGATGGACACGAGGCCCGCCAATGCGCCGTTGAGGATCATGGTCAGGTCCGACTTGCCGTACATCACCTGCGTCAGGATCAGCGCGGCCACGGCACCGGCAGCGGCAGCCATGTTGGTGTTCGCGAAGATCCGGCTGACATCGGTGACGTCGTTGATCGTCCCCATCGCCAGCTGCGAGCCGCCGTTGAAGCCGAACCAACCCAGCCACAGGATGAACGTACCGAGCGTAGCCAGCGGCAGGTTGGAGCCGGGCATCGGATTGACGCGACCGTCCTTGTACTTGCCCAGACGCGGACCCAGCACGATGGCACCGGCCAGCGCGGCGAAGCCACCGGCGGCGTGAACCAGGGTGGAGCCTGCGAAGTCGGAGAAGCCTGCCGCCGACAACCAGCCGCCGCCCCACTGCCAGGACGCCTCGATCGGGTAGATGAAGCCGGTCAGCACGATCACGAAGATCAGGAAGGGCCAGAGCTTGATGCGCTCGGCCAGGGTGCCGGACACGATGGACGCCGTGGTGGCGCAGAACATCAGCTGGAAGAAGAAGTCCGACCCGTCGGAGGCGTAGGACAGATCGACATCGGTGGTGCCCACGGGCTGCAACACGGCTTGGCCGAACGCGCCGAGATAGCCGATCACGTTGACTGTGCCGTCATCGCCTTCGGACAGCGAATAGATCGTCCAGTTGATGAGGCTGGTGTCGACCTCACCGGCGGCAAAGCTCATTTCCCCCAACGGGTACATGATGTTGTAGCCGACCAGCCAATACATGATCGCGGCGATGGAGAAGAGCGCGATATTCTTGGTCAGCTGCATGGTGACGTTCTTGGACCGCACGAGGCCCGCTTCGAGCATCGCAAAGCCCGCCGCCATCCAGAACACGAGGAAGCCGCCGATCAGAAACAGCAGCGTGGTGAAGATGTAGGAGGTGTGCGGCGCAGCTTCGCCACCCTCCTGCGCGAGGCCCATCGACGGCAGCGCGGCAAGGGCCACGGCAGCGACGGGAAGGAGATACTTGGTTTTCATCTGTCTCTCATACCTTTGAGTTGCAGGGACGCGGGCACGATCACAGCGCGTCGTCGTTGGTTTCGCCGGTGCGCACGCGAACCGCGCTTTGCACGTCGAGAACGAAAATCTTGCCGTCGCCGATCTTGTCGGTCTTGGCCGTGGACTGGATCGTTTCGACCACCTGGTCGGCCATGGACGCGGCCACGACGATTTCCAGCTTCACCTTCGGCACGAAATTCACGGCGTATTCCGCACCGCGATAGATCTCCGTGTGACCGGATTGGGAGCCGAAGCCCTTGATCTCCGTCACCATCATGCCGCGCACGCCGATGGTGGTGAGCGCCTCGCGCACCTCCTCCAGCTTGAACGGTTTGATTGCTGCAATGATGAGTTTCACGTCTCTACACCCCTTACGGTTGTTGACTGTCCCCTGTGACCGGCACGCACCGCCCCCGAATTGGCGGCACGTGCAGGCGCGTTGTGGGGGTAAAGACAGGCCGGGCTTGGGGGTGAGGCAACGGAGCGGGTGCAGATTTGCTGCCGTGCAGCGAAGCATTTGCAAATTTTTTGCGCATTTTCGCGTCTTTGCCTCAATTTTGTGCGAAAGCATCACGGGGCGGCGCGCCATGCCCCCTCCACAAGCGACTCGAATGCGCTTATCTTGACGCCCAACGAGGATGGCTCCGGCATTTGCCGCAACGGCCCCCGATACGAGGCAAGATGAGATGAGCCCTTCTGGAAATGGCAGACGCAGGCTGGTGGCGGATCGCCGGGCCAATGCAAGCTCCACCCGCAAGCCCGCACGCAAAAGCGGCGGTGGCAGCGGAAGCGGCGGCGGCAACGGCGGGAACCGGCGCCCGCGCCGCAAGTCGCCCCGGCGCAAGCCACCGCAGCGCGGCGGCATCCTCGGCTTTTTCGCGCGTGTGATCCGCTTCGTCTTTCGGCTGATCTGGGGCGTCATCTGGCGCGGGGCCGTGGTTGTGACGCTGATCCTGGCGCTGGCGACCGGCTATTACTACGCGCAGCTGCCCGATCTGGACGATCTTCTGGACGCTCGCCAGCGTGGGTCCGTGACGATGCTGGACCGCCACGGGGAGGTCTTCGCCTGGCGTGGGGAGCAGTTCGGCGGGGCGATCGACGCCGCTGCCACCTCTCCGCATCTGGTCAACGCCGTTGTCGCCACCGAGGACCGCCGGTTCTGGCGGCATCTGGGCGTGTCCCCGCGCGGCATCGCGAGTGCCATCCGCATCAACCTGCGCGAGGGGCGCGGGCCGCTCTCGGGCCATGGCGGGTCCACCATTACCCAACAGGTCGCGAAGATCCTATGCCTTGGCGTCGGCTTCGACCCCGAGGAATGGGAGAGTGAGGCGGAATACGAGGCCGATTGCCGCCGCACGACGATCTGGCGGAAAATCCAGGAAGTGCCGTTCAGCTTCGCGATGGAGCTGCGCTATTCCAAGGCGGAAATCCTGAGCGTCTATCTGAACCGCGCCTATCTGGGCGCAGGCTCTCGCGGGTTCGAGGCGGCGGCGCAACGCTATTTCAGCACGTCTGCGGCAGAGGTGAACCCCCAGCAATCCGCGATGCTGGCGGGCCTTCTGGTTGCACCCTCCTATTACGCGCCCACGCGCGATCTGGAACGGGCGCAGGAACGGGCCAACGTTGTCCTCAACCTGATGGAAGAGCAGGGATACCTGAGCGCCGACGCCGCCGACCGCGCCCGCGCCAATCCGGCCACCCTGTCGGATGCGGCCAACCAGGATACCGGCGGCTACTTCGCCGATTGGATCATGCAGGTCGGCCCCGATTTCCTGACCGGTGAGACGACGGAGGACGTGATTATCCGCACCACCTTCGACCCGGACATCCAGGCAGCGGCGGAGGCGGCGATCGCCAATGTCTTCGCCAACCAGGTCCGTGCCGGATCGGAAGCGCAGGCCGCCATCGTCGTGATGAGCGCCGACGGGGCCGTGCGCGCGATGGTGGGTGGCCGCGACCTTGCGGGCGGGGGTCTGTTCAACCGTGCCACGCAGGCGCTCAGACAGACGGGTTCCGCTTTCAAACCCTTCGTCTACGCAACCGCGCTTGACCTGGGGTGGCGGTTCGATGACCTGATCCTCGACGCGCCGCTGACGATCAACGTCCCCGGCTCCGGCCCCTACAGCCCGGAAAACTATACCGGCGAATTCTATGGGCAGGTGACGCTGACCGATGCGCTGCGCCGCTCGCTCAACACCGCCGCCGTGCGTTTGTCCGAAGAGGTCGGGCGCGATCTGGTGCGGACCGTGGCCAGCGAATTCGGCATCGAATCCGACCTCGCCCTTGGCCCGGCTTTGGCCCTTGGCGCGTCGGAATCCACCCTGATCGAGATGACGGGCGCCTATTCCGGCATCCTCAACGGTGGCTCCGCCGTGCGGCCCTACGGCCTGACGGAATTGCGGCTACTGGGGGAAGATGCGCCGATGTTCGAACAGAGCACGGGTATTCGGGAACGCGTGATCTCGGAATTTTCCGCGCAGCAGTTGATCTACATGATGACGCAGGTTGTCACCAACGGGTCGGGCACACGCGCGGCACTGGCGGATCGGCCCGTGGCGGGCAAGACCGGCACGACAAATTCTGCACGCGATGCGTGGTTCGTGGGGTTCACCGCGGATTACGTCGCGGGCGTCTGGATGGGTTACGACGACAACCGGCCCCTGTCCGGCGTGACCGGGGGCGGCCTTCCGGCAGAAATCTGGCGACAGGCGATGGAGGGGGTCCATGCCGGGCTTCCGGCCCGCCCCCTGCCGATGATCGACCCGATTGCGGAGGCGAGACAGCCGGAACAACCGCTCAACGGCAATGGCCTCGTGATCGGGCCGGACGGCACGGTGACGGGCCCCGTGACCCCGCGCGGCACGGTCGTTCCGATTGGCAATGCGCAGGGTCAGGGCAATATCGGCAACGCGATCAACAACGTGCTGAACGACATATTCGGGCCCCGCAACAACTAGGCCCGCAATCAGTAGCCGAGTGCGATGCCGTCCTTGCGCGGGTCGGAGCCGCCTTCGAGCACGCCATCGGGCCGTATGCGGATCGCCTGCGCGCCGCCGATGGGCGGGAAATCTTCCATGAGCGTGTGGCCCTTGGCCTCCAGCGCCGCGCGCACCTCCGCGCCATATCCGCGTTCGACCTTCAATTTCCCGGCTTCCGCAAAGGCGCGCGGTGCGTCGATGGCGGCCTGCGGGTCCATTCCGTAATCGACCACGTTGGACACGAACCGTGCGTGGCCGGTGGATTGGAAAGAGCCACCCATGACGCCAAAGGGCATCAGTGACCCATCGCCAAGTTTGAGCATGCCGGGGATAATCGTGTGCAACGGACGTTTGCCGGGGCCAGCCTCGTTCGGGTGCCCCTTCTCCAGCGTGAAGCCAGCGCCGCGGTTCTGGAACAGGATGCCGAACCTGTCGGAGGCGAAGCCCGAACCGAAGGAATGGAAGATCGAGTAGATCAGGCTGACCGCCTGCCGATCCTTGTCCACGACGGTGATATAGACCGTGTCCTTGTGGATATTGTCGGTCGCCGCGCGGGGATCGGGCAGAGCCGTGTCGGCGTCGATCAGGCCCGCCAGCGCCTTGGCGGTGTCCTTTGACACCATGTGGTCCAGCCGGGTGGCGTGATCGGGATCGGCCAGGAACCGGTCGCGGGCGTCGTAGCCGAGCTTGGTCGCTTCCGCCTCCAGATGCAGACGCTGCACGCCGACGGGGTCGGCCTCGGGCGTCATCGTCTCCAGCATGTTGAGGATCAGCATCGCCGTCGCACCCTGGCCGTTGGGCGGAAGCTCGATCAATTCCGCATCGCGGTAGGTGCCGCGCAGGGGAGTGACGTAGGTGCAGGCGGTTTTTGCGAAATCCTCCAGTGTGTGGGTGCCGCCAAGGGCTTGCAGGCTGTCGACCATGTCCTGGGCTACGTCACCTTCATAGAACCCCGCCCGGCCTTGGGCGGCGACGTGGCGCAAAACCTCCGCCTGACCCGGGGCGGTGAAGCGCGCGCCGACGGAAAGCGGGGCGTCGTCATGCAGGAAGTAATCGCGCGCCCTGCCTGACAGGACATGCGAAGACGAGGCGTAATCGTGGGCAACGCGGGGGGCGACCGGCACACCGGCTTCGGCATAGTGGATCGCGGGGGCCAGCACCTGGTCGAGCGGAAGACGCCCGTGATCGGCGTGGAGTTTGCAGAACCCGTCAATGGCGCCGGGGATCGTCACGGCAGAGACATCGTAGAGTGGCATCGTCTCGTGCCCGGCGCGGATCGCATCGGCATCCAACCCCGCGGGCGCGCGACCGGACGCGTTGAGGCCAAGGATTTCCCCGTCGGGTTGAGCGACAAGGGCGAACATGTCGCCGCCGATCCCGGTGCTCTGCGGCTCACACATCCCCAGAAGGATCGCCGCGCCGATGGCGGCATCGACGGCGGAGCCACCCTGCCGGAGGAGGGTGATGGCGGCCTCTGCCGCGAGGGGGTGCGAGGTCGCGCACATGCCCTGATCGGCGTAAACGGCGGACCGTCCCGGTTTCTGAAAATCGCGCATCCTGCCCCTCCATCCCGTCAGGAGGCAGAGCCTAGAGGGACGCCGCGTGCGGACAAGGGGCGCAGTGATATTTCGGGAGGGGGAGTGTCGCCGCAGAGGACCTCGACATCGCGCACTGGGTGGGGGCTTTGACACGCGACGCCGAGGGAAGCCTCTGCAGCTACAGGGCTCTTGTCGCGTTTCAAGGCGGCGGCGATGGGGAGGAATTGCGGCAATCCTGTGTCAATTCGCTTGGGTCACAGGGGGCGGACGGCCGGGACCGGGACTGTGGTGGACTAGGAACGGCTGGGTGGTCGCGATACGGCAGACTGGGCTAGGTCGTTGGCAGGAAAGAGGTTTTCACACCGGACCAGACGGTTGGGGAAGGCAGCGGTGCGAAAGACCGGCCGCGCTTGGACGGGTCGCACGCGTTGGCGACACGGCTTAATGCGTCATGTCGTGGGCAAGTGCCCCGGTCAGGCGGGAATCAGAAATTCCAGCCGGTTTTCCCCGTCTGCGCGCGTGTAACGGATGCCGTCGGTCATTTCGCGGACCATGGCCCATCCGAAGCCGCCTTCGGGAAGATCATCGCGCGGGGTGCCTGCAACTTGCGGCATGATGCCCGCCGGTGGCGCGCCGTTCGGCATGACACGCCCCTGATCGGTGATGACACACCACAGGCCGTCCGGACGGTGGTCGATGGCGAGGCGGACGGGATGCCCATCCTCGAACCCGTAGGCATGTTCGACCACGTTGTTGAGCACTTCGCCAAGGATGATCTGCGCGGCATCGGCAAGGGGCGCGGGCGTGCCGTGCCGCGCCATGGCCTGTTTCATGTCGTTCAGGGCAATGCGGACATTGTCCGGGCTCGACCCGAAGGCCCGCTCCAGAACCCGCGCGTGCACGTCATGCGATGGATCGGTGCCTGCCCCCGACACGTCCGTTTACTCGGCCGCCGTCTGACTGGCCGCGGCAACGGCATGGGCAAGGGTGGGGAAGATCGCGAAGACCGAATTCATCCGCGTGAGCGTCATCACCTTCTCCACCGGGGGTTGCAGGCCTGCGAGCGCCATGTGCCGCCCTTCACCCAGGCCCTTGTAGACCGCAACGATCGCGCCAAGGCCGCTGGAATCGAGGAATTCCACGGCGCTGAGATCCAGGATCACATCCCCCCCATCCGCCGTTGCCGTGCGAAACGCTTCCTTGAATTGGATCGCAATACTTGCGTCCAGGCGGGTATCGGCCACATAGACCACGCCAAAGGTGCCATGCGGTGTGTACGACAAGTCCATCCTGTGTTCCTTTGCAGACCAGTTTCATTGGACGGTAGGGACCATTCCTTACAATTTCGTTTGCAACCGGATCGGGAGGGATCGGCAGATGGATCAAGTTGTCATTACCGGCGCGGCGCGCACGCCGATGGGCGGATTTCAGGGGGCGCTGTCACCCGTGACGGCGGCTGAATTGGGCGGGGCCGCGATCCGCGCGGCACTTGATGGCGCAGGCGCGGCAACAGCCGACGAGGTGCTGATGGGCTGCGTTCTGCCCGCCGGTCAGGGGCAGGCGCCCGCGCGACAGGCCGGGTTCCATGCGGGTCTGGACGAGAGCGTACCGGCCACCACGCTCAACAAGATGTGCGGCTCGGGCATGAAAGCCGCGATGATGGCCCATGATGCTTTGGCGTTGGGGCAGGCGGATGTGATCGTCGCGGGCGGCATGGAATCGATGACCAACGCGCCCTACCTGATGCCGTCTATGCGGGGCGGCGCGCGGATCGGGCACCAGAAAACGCTCGATCACATGTTCCTGGACGGGTTGGAAGACGCCTACGACAAGGGCCGCCTGATGGGCACTTTTGCGGAGGATTGCGCAGAGGCGTTTCAGTTCACCCGCGAGGCGCAGGACGCATACGCACTGGGGTCACTGGAAAACGCGCTCTCCGCGATCCAGTCCGGCGCGTTTGCCGATGAGGTCGCTCCGATCACCGTGAAGACCCGCAAGGGGGAGGTGCAGGTCACGACAGACGAGCAGCCCGGCAAAGCGCGGCCCGACAAGATCCCGCAGCTCAAGCCCGCATTCCGGGAGGGCGGGACGGTCACGGCGGCCAATTCTTCGTCGATTTCGGACGGGGCCGCAGCCCTCGTTCTGGCGCGCGCCGATATGGCCGAAGCCCAGGGCCTGAATGTGCGCGCGCGCATCCTCGGCCATGCCTCCCACGCCCACGCGCCTGCGTTGTTCCCCACCGCCCCCGTGCCCGCGGCGCGCAAATTGCTCGACCGCCTTGGCTGGAGCGTGGATGACGTCGATCTGTGGGAGGTGAACGAGGCCTTTGCTGTCGTTCCCATGGCCTTCATGCACGAGATGAACATCCCGCGCGAGAAGATGAACGTGAACGGCGGGGCCTGCGCGCTTGGCCATCCTATCGGCGCGTCCGGTGCGCGGATCATCGTGACGCTGCTACACGCGCTGGAGGCGCGCAATCTCAAGCGCGGCGTGGCGGCAATCTGCATCGGGGGCGGCGAGGGCACGGCTATCGCGATCGAGCGTGACTGACCCCGCCATGGCTGACTATGACGCGCTCTCCAAGACCATCGCATCGCTGACCGAAGGCGAAACCGACACGGTCGCCCTGATGGCCACGATCGCGTGCGAACTGCACCATGCCGACGACCGCTTCGACTGGACGGGCTTCTACCGTGTGACGGAACCCGGTCTGCTCAAGATCGGCCCCTATCAGGGCGGCCATGGCTGTCTGGTGATCCCGTTCGAGCGCGGCGTCTGCGGGGCTGCCGCACGGACGGGGGAGGTGCAATTGGTGCCGGACGTGGGTGCGTTTCCGGGCCACATCGCCTGCGCGTCGTCCACGCGGTCGGAAATCGTGCTGCCGGTGCGGAATGCGGCGGGGGAGGTCATCGCCGTGCTCGACATCGACAGCGACCAGCCCGATGCGTTTACGGAAGACGACGCGGCGGCCCTGCAAGCGATCCTTGCGGCGACCTTCGCGCGTTAATCCTCGTCGCCGTTCACCACGGTGAGTTCCGGCGCGGTGAGCGTGCGTGGCACCGCCTCCACCCTTGGCGCGTCTTTCAGTTCGTCGGACGCCTCCTGCACCACCTGCATCGCCTCCAGCTTCCGGGCCGACGGCAACACGCGCGCCTCCAGTGACCCCATCGCCTTGTTGTAACTGTCGACGGAGCGGTTCAGCGCCGTGCCGACCTTTTGCAGATTGCCCGCGAAGGTCGCCAAGCGCCCGTAAAGCTCCTTCGCTTCGCGGTGGATGGTAATGGCGTTTTCCGCAATCGCCTCCTGCTGCCACCCGAAGGCAATGGTGCGCAGCAACGCGATCAAGGTGGAGGGCGTCGCGATGACCACGCGGGCCTCCATCGCGCGTTCGATCAGGCCGGGATCGGCCTCGACAGCGGCGGAGAGGAACACGTCGCCGGGGATGAACATGACGACGAAATCGGGCGTGTTCTGCAACAGGTCATGGTAACGCTTGGACGACAGCGCGCGCACGTGGTCGGCGACCTGCCGTGCGTGGCGAGTGATGGCGATGTCGCGGGCCTCCGGCGTTTCAGCCTCCAGCGCATCGAGGTAGCCGTCGAGCGAGGTCTTTGCGTCGATCACCAGCGACCGTCCGCCCGGCATCCGCACGATGGCATCGGGGCGTTGCAGGCCGCCATCGGTCTGGTGGCTGACTTCCGTGTCGAAATCGACATGTTCCGACATGCCGGCCATTTCGCAGACCTGGCGCAGCTGCATTTCCCCCCAACGGCCCCGCGTTTTGGGCGCGCGGAGGGCCTGGACCAGCTTGCGCGTTTCGCCGGTAAGATCCTTTTGCCCCAGCTTCAATTCATCCACCTGGGTGCGGATGGCGGAATAGGCGTCGGTGCGGGTCTTCTCCATCTCGCGCAGAACCGTGTCGAAGGCGCCGAGTTTCTCGTTGAGCGGTTTGACCATGCCGTCGATGGCCTTCTGCCGCGCTTCAAGTTCGGCCTTTGCCGTCTCCGAATGGGTGGCGAAGCGTTCCGTCACGCGGTCGAGGAAGGCCTTTGAATTCCCTTCCAAAACTTCGCCGGCGAGGTTCTTGAAGCGGCTTTGCAGCGCGTCGTTGAGGCCGCGCAATTCCTCCAGCCGCGCCTCGTGGGTGGCATTCACCGTCTCCAGCTTGGCCTCCGCCGCGTTCAAGGCACCAAGCAGGCTGTCGCGTTCCTCCCGCACGTCACTGACGGCCTGTTCCAGTTCCGTCAGGCGTTCCGTGCGCGCTTCCATCGCGGCGATGTGGCGGCGCAAATCCTCGACGCCTGCAAGGTCCCGTTCCGCCCGGCGCAGGCGCGCGCCCCGGACGATCCACGCCGCGAAAAGGGCCAGCGCCGCGAACAGGACCAGCAGGAAATAGGCGGGCAGCGGATCGACCTCCGGCCCGAAGGGGCTGCTGTCGCGCAGGCGTGCGGCGACGTTTTCGAGGAAATCGAAAAGGGGTGCGTTTTCCATGGCTCAGGTCCGCCCGAACAGGCGTTCGATGTCGCTGAGTTTCAGTTCCACATAGGTCGGTCGCCCATGGTTGCACTGGCCGCTGAGCGGTGTCGCCTCCATCTCGCGCAGGAGCGCGTTCATCTCATCGGCGCGCATCTGGCGGCCCGACCGGATGGAGCCATGGCAGGCCACGCGGCTGAGCACCGCTTCAACCCGCGCCTGCAAGGTCTGGCTGTCGCCCAGATCGTCCAGTTCATCCAGCACGTCGCGCAGAAGCGCCTCCGCGTTGATCTCCCCCAGGATGGCTGGGGTTTCACGCACGGCTATGGTGCCGGGGCCGAAGGCTTCGATCAGCAGGCCGAAGCGTTCCAGTTCCGCCGCGTGGTCGAGCAGGCGATCGGCATCCGCGCCAAGGGTCACGATCTCGGGGATCAGGAGCGCCTGCCGCGCGACGCCGTGTTCCGCCATCTGAGCCTTGAGCCGCTCATAGACCAGCCGTTCGTGGGCCGCGTGTTGGTCGACCAGAACAATTCCCTTCGGGGTCTGCGCGATGATGTAATTCTCATGGACCTGCGCGCGGGCGGCACCGAGGGGGCCGTCGCTTTCGATAAACTGCTCATCGACCCGTGCGGACGGGGCATTGCCCCAATCCGGTGTGGCCTCCGCGAAGCCACCCATCCGACCCTGCGCCGGGCGATCCATCTGATACACCCGCGGTGCGCCGGAGAAGGTCGGCTGCGAGGAGGGGGGCTCGCCCAGAGCGCCCCGAGGAGCGGTTGAGAAAGCCTGCAACGTCGCGTCAGCGACGGTCGAGGAGGCACGGTGCCCGGCCTCCGCCAAAGCGTGGCGCAGGGCGCTGACGATTAGGCCGCGCGCCAGGCCCGGTTCACGAAACCGCACCTCCGACTTCGCGGGATGCACGTTCACGTCCACCCGTTCCGGCGGACAATCAATGAACAGGGCCGCCGCCGGGTGCCGGTCCCGGCTAAGCACGTCCATATAGGCGCCGCGCAACGCCCCGATCAGAAGTTTGTCGCGCACCGGCCGCCCGTTCACGAACAGGAATTGTGCGACGGCGGAGCCACGGGAATAGGTGGGCAAGGCGGCATAGCCGGTCAGGCGCAGCCCCTCGCGTTCGGCGTCAATGGCCAGCGCATTCTCGGTAAAGTCGCGGCCAAGGATCGTCGTCAGGCGCCCGCGCAAAGCGTCGAAGAGGTCACCCGTTTCCGGATCGGCGCGGAACACCACGCGTTCCCCGTCGGTGACATCCTTCAGGGTGAAGCCCACCGCCGGTTCGGCCATGGCGAGCCGCTTGACCACATCCGTGATCGCCTGCATCTCCGCCCGGTCGCTGCGCAGGAATTTCAGGCGCGCCGGCGTAGCGAAGAACAGATCGCGCAGTTCCACCATCGTGCCGCGGTTCAGCGCGGCGGGTTTCACGGCGCTATCCTGGCCGCCGGTCACGCGGATCCGGTGCGCGTCGCCGCCCGCCCGCGAGGTGATGGTCAGCCGCCCGACCGCGCCAAGCGAGGGCAGCGCCTCGCCCCGGAAGCCGAAAGACCGGATGTTGAGCAGGTCGGTGCCGTCGATCTTGGATGTCGCGTGGCGGCTGAGGGCCAGGGGCAGGTCCGCCGCCTCCATCCCGACACCGTCATCGGTGACGCGGATCAGGGTCTTGCCGCCATGGGCGACCTCTATCACCACACGGCGCGCGTCCGCGTCGACGGCGTTTTCCACCAGCTCCTTCACGGCGGAGGCCGGGCGTTCCACGACCTCCCCCGCCGCGATGCGATTGATCGCGACCTCGTCCAATTGACGGATCACCGGGCGCACATCTGCGCCTATATTGGGGTTGGTCGCGGGCATGACCCAAGGTTTAGCATGACCACCGGGTGGAGGGGAACCGATTCCGCGCCGCTCTCCACAGGAAAACGGCGCACCGCAAGGGCGCGCCGTGTCCGGGATCAATTGGCCGCGTCGAAGCCTTCGGGCTGACCCACAACGACGAACCGAAGGCTGTCGGGGTCGATCAACCGTTCTGCCACGCGGGCGATGTCGTCCACCGTGACGGCCATGACGTTGTCATTGCGGGTGTTGATGTAATCCACCGGCATGTCGTCGGATTGCATCGCCGCGAGGATGCCCGCGATCTGCCCGTTGCCGTCGAACCGTAGGGGATAGGCCCCGGTGAGGTAGCGCTGCGCGGCGGCAAGCTCCTCCTCCGAAATCCCTTCCTCCGCCATCAGGGCCCATTCGGAGCGGATCACGTCGACCGCCTCGGCCACCAAAGCGTTGGAGGAGGAGAAGCCGCCCTGGATCATCGGCGCGCCGCGATTGAGGCTGAGCCATGTGCTGACGCCGTAGGTCAGCCCGCGCTCCTCCCGCACTTCGCGCATCAGGCGGGAGCGATAGCCACCGGCCCCCAAAACCTGGTTGAGTACGAAGGCCGGAAAGAAATCCGGATCATCGCGCGCAATGCCGGTATGGCCGAAATAGACCGAGGATTGCGGCGTGGCGAAGTCGATGACGGTCACTCCGGCCTCCAGCGCGACCTCCGCCGGACCGGGCAGGGGGCTTTCGGACAGCGGCAAATCGCCCAGAAGCGCGTCGAGCAACGGCCCAAGTTCCTCGGGCGTGATGTCACCGGCGACGCCGACCGATACGCGATCCCGCACCAGGGCGGCACGGTGCGCGGCCACCATGTCATCGCGGGTCAAGGCGGCCACGCTGTCCAGCGTGCCATCGGACGGGACCGCATAGGGGTGATCGCCATAGGCCATTTCGTTGAACGCCCATCCGGCCAGCCGGTCGGGATCGTTGCCGTCATATTCCAGCGACGACACGACCTGCTGCTGCACCCGGGCGAAGGCGGATTCGGAGAAGGTCGGCTCGACCAGCGCCTGCCGGAGAAGCGCCAGCACCTCGTCCCGGTTCTGGGTCAGGATCGTCGCCGACACCACAACCTCGTCGCGATAGGTGTCGAAATCGAACGATGCGGCCAGGCCCTCAAGGGCCGTCGCGAACTCCGTCTCGTCCAGATCGCCGGAGCCTTCCTCCAGCAGACCCATCATCAGGTTGGTCGCCCCCGCGGTTTCTGCGCTGTCCAGCGAGGCACCGCCGCCGAACCACATTTCGATGGCGAGGAAGGGGATGGAATTGTCCTGCACGAGCCAGGCGTCGATGCCGCCCGGTGACGTGACTTCCTGGATTTCCACCTGAGCCTGCGCCGGGAAGGTGAGGGCCGCGATTGTGGCAAGCGGGGCAAGGATGCGGGCAACGATCATTGGGACATCTCCTCATCCGCCGCGGCGGTGTCGTCTGAGTCTTCAGCGGGCGGGGTGGGGCGCATCAGGTAGCCGGTCACTGTCGCTTCTTGCGAAAACACTGTGCGCGCGGCCTCCATCACATCCTCGATCGTCGTGTTGGCCAGGATGTCGGGCCAGGCCTGTACGTCTTCCACCGTCAGGCCCGAGGTCAGGGCCGCGCCGTAGGTCCGGGCGACCCCTGCGGCGTCATCTTGTTCGTAGATGCGGGCCGCTTCGATCTGGAACTGGATGCGGGCGAATTGTTCGGGGTCGATGCCTTCCTCCAGGAATTCGTCGATTTCGGCCAGCAGATCAGCCTCCGCCTGTTCCAGCGAGGTGCCGGGAAGCGGCATGTTGACGAGTGTGAAGGTGCGCGGGTCCAGGTCCATGCCGTTGTAATAGGCCCCGGCGAAGAGGGAGCGTTCGTCTTCCAACTGCAATTCGCGTGGCAGGACGGACGTGAAACCGGACCCGCCAAGCACCTCGCGCAGGAGCGTGAGCGCCGCCGCATCCTCCTGATCGCCGCTGTTGCGTTCGGGCGCGAGGAAATTGATCGACACGTACGGGTTGGCCACGCGCGGGTCCTCGTAGATCACCCGTCGGTCCGCGATATGGGGCGGCTCGGACGGGCGGATGCGGGCCTCGGTCGAGGGCAGATCGGGATTGGCAGGGATCGGTCCGTAATGTTCCTCCGCCAGCGCGCGCACCTCCTCGGGGGTGGCGTCCCCGGCCACGATCAGCACGGCGTTGTTGGGATAGTAATGGGTGTTGTACCAATCCAGCGCGTCCTGCAGGTCCAACTCCTCCATCTCGTGCCGCCAGCCGATGATGGGGCGGCCATAGGGATGGTTGAGGTAAATCGTCGCCGCCATCTGTTCGTTGAAAAGCGCCCCGGCGGAGCTGTCGGTGCGCTGCGCGCGTTCCTCAAGGATCACCTGGCGCTCCGTCTCAACCTCTGCCTCGGTGATGACGAGGTTGCGCATCCGGTCGGCTTCCATCTGCATCATCAGGCCAAGACGGTCGGCGGCGATGCGCTGGTGATAGGCGGTATAGTCCCACGAGGTGAACGCATTGTCGGAGCCGCCATTGGCCTCCACCACCTCGCTGAATTCCCCGCTCTCCATCTCTTCGGTGGCCTTGAACATCAGGTGTTCGAGGAAGTGGGCGACCCCTGACTGGCCCGGCATCTCATCGGCGGAGCCTGCGCGATACCAAACCATGTGGGTGACGGCGGGGCTGCGATGATCCTCGATCACGACGACCTGCATCCCGTTATCGAGCGTGAATTCCGTCACCTCCCCGGCGGCCTGGGCGGCGAGGGGGGCGGTGGCAAGGCTGAGCGCCAGGCCGAAGCGTCGGATCATGGAATCTCTCCGGGGGAAATTTCGGTTGCGCAGAATGTATGCCCATCGCGACAGGCATCAACAGCCATGACGCAGACGTTACGGGGGTGAAGGTCGGGAAACCCGCAATGGCGGGCGCGCACCTAGAGGCCGGGCGGCGGTGCGGAGGGGGTGCGGATACCGGCGGCGCGCAGACGCTGCAATTCCGCGTACCGGTCCAGCGACTGGGCGCGATAGGCACGAAAATAGACGTTGTTGCCGAATACCCGTTCCAGAAGGCGGCCATCGTTATTGCGCCGGAACTCGAGATCCTCGGACGCCAGGGTGGAGCGGATATCGGCGGCAACCCCAAGACGGGATGTGTAGTTGATCAGGCCCGACGTGGCCCCCGAGGCCCGGTTCACGTCCCCGCCGAGGGCCGCGATCGCGTCCGCTTCGGGCGTGGGATCGGCGCGGTTGAAGCCGCCCGGTGTCGGTGCCGGAAGCTCCCGCGTGGCGGGAAGCTCAAGCTCCCGCGTGGGGACAATCGCGAATTCGTCGGGGCCGGATTCCGTGTTCCGCAGATTCATCAGGGTCGGCACGCCGTTCGAACATGCCGAGAGGCCGAAAACTGCCGCCACCAGAACCAAAATTGTCACGCGCATGGGCCAAGACCTTTCCTTGCGAGTTGGGTCTACCGCATCCTAATCCGCCCGTCACGGGGTATCAGGCCGGTTCTTTGTGGGAATCGGCAAAGATCACCAATCCGATGGCGCCCGCGAAAATGCCGATATCCGCGACGTTGAAGGCGAAGGGGTTGTTTATTCCGCAACACGACACGTTCAGGAAGTCGATCACTGCGCCGTGGATGATCCGGTCGAGCGAATTGCCAAGCGCACCGCCGATCACCGCGCCTGCGCATACAAGCGCGATGGGCCGGGTCAGCCCCGTGCGCGCCCAATACCAGAGCCAGCCCACGATGATCGCCGCGAGCCCCACCAATATCCAGCGCATCACCTCCGGCCCGCCGCCGAAAAGGCCGAAATTGATGCCCGTGTTCCAGCCGAGGTGGAAGTTCAGCATTCCCGGGATCACCTCGATATGCAGGCGCTCCAGCAGGTTGAGGCCGTACAGCACGCCGTATTTCGACCCCTGATCAAGGGCGAACCAGATTATCGCGCTGAGGTAGAAAAGCCGCATGGGGAGCCTTTCGCAGATCTTTGTTGCCTAAGGTAGGGCCGGAACGCGCCTATTGCACCTCGGCAATGGTGGCTTCGGCAGGCTGGCTGAGGATGCGGATCAATGTTGGACAGCCGCCGCGCGCCGTCGTCGTCGAGGCCCACATGCGGGCGCCCGCGCGCGGGTCGCCGTCATAGATCATACCAATGATCGACTCCGCGTTCCGGAACCCCATCGCGTCGCCCACAACGCCGTCAAGTGCTGCGGCCAGGCCCTGCGGATCCATTGTCGTGGCGGAGTGGCCACAGGTTGCGCGCGCAACCTCTTCAAGGCCGGCAACGGCTTCGGCGCCATCTGCGAACACGGGCGACGCGGCGATCAGGGCTGCGAATGCAATGGAAACGGAACGGTGCATGTCAGATCCCCTCAATGCCGGAAGTGGCGCATGCCGGTGAAGACCATGGCGAGGCCAGCCTCGTCCGCGGCGGCGATCACATCCTCGTCCCGCATCGACCCGCCGGGCTGGATCACTGCGGTTGCCCCGGCCTCTGCCGCCGCCAGAAGGCCATCTGCGAACGGGAAGAACGCATCGGACGCCACGACGGAGCCTTTGGCCGGCGTCTCCCCCAGCCCAAGTTCCTGGCCCATGCGCCCGGCCTTCAGCGCCGCGATGGTGGAACTGTCGACCCGGCTCATCTGACCGGCACCGATGCCCACGGTCGCGGCATTCTTGGCGTAGATGATGGCGTTGGATTTCACGTGCTTGGCAACGGTCCAGGCGAAGCGGAGATCCAACATTTCCTGCGCCGTGGGGGAGCGTTTGGTGACGACGCGCAGGGCGTCGGGTTCCACGCGGCCCGTATCCTTGTCCTGTACAAGAAGCCCACCGGCCACCTGTTTGAAGGACGTCACGGGGGTTTTCGGGTTCGGCAGGCCACCTGTGGTCAGCAGGCGCAAGTTCTTCTTGGCCGCGAATATCGCCTTGGCGTCCTCGTCGGCATCGGGGGCGATCACGACCTCGGTGAAAATCTGGACGATCTGCTCGGCGGTTTCGGCGTCAAGCGTCCGGTTCAGGGCCACGATCCCCCCGAAGGCAGAGGTGCGGTCACAATCGAAGGCGGCTTTGTAAGCCTCCACCATCGTTTCGCCCCGCGCCACGCCGCAGGGATTGGCGTGTTTGATGATTGCCACGGCAGGCCCGTCCGACGGCGGAAACTCCGCCACCAGTTCGAACGCCGCATCGGTGTCATTGATATTATTGTAGCTGAGCGCCTTGCCCTGATGCTGCGTCGCCGTGGCCACGCCGGGGCGGTTCGATCCATCAAGATAAAACGCCGCCTTCTGATGCGGGTTTTCGCCATAGCGCATTTCCTGCGCGAGAGTTCCGGCAAAGGCGCGGTAAGGCGGCGTCTCGATCCCGGCCGCGCCGGCCATCCAAGACGACACCGCCGCATCATAGGCCGCCGTTCGGGCATAGGCGGCCTGCGCCATGCGTTGCCGGAACGAGAAGGTTGTGCCGTCTTTTGCGTCTAGCTGGTCCAGAAGTCCGTCATATTGCGATGCATCGGTCAGGACCGTGACAGCCCCGTGGTTCTTGGCCGCCGCGCGGATCATGGCCGGGCCGCCGATGTCGATGTTCTCGATGCACGTGTCGTAATCCGCGCCCGCCGCCACCGTTTCCTCGAACGGGTAAAGGTTCACGACCAGCAGGTCGATGGCGCCGATCCCGTGCGCCTCCATCGCGGCCACGTGGTCGGGATTGTCGCGAAGCGCCAGAAGCCCGCCATGGATCATCGGATGCAGGGTCTTGACGCGGCCATCCATCATTTCCGGAAATCCCGTGACCTCGGACACATCCCCGACCTCCAGCCCGGCATCGCGCAGCGCCTTGGCCGTGCCGCCGGTCGACAGAAGCTCCACCCCCTTTGCGGCCAGCGCCTTGGCGAAATCCAGAAGGCCGGTCTTGTCGGAGACGGACAGAAGCGCGCGGGTCAGTGGCGTGGGCGTTTCGGGGGTCATCTTGGCGGAGCATCCTATCAGGCAGCGCCCCGATGAGAATCACAGGGGCAGGTCAGAGCCGGACAAGAGCGCCGATGGACGTGCGATGGACCAGCTTACCGCCGCGCCATACCCCCTCACGCGGCTGGATAAAACGATCTGTTTTGTCGCGCGCGGTTTCAGGCGGCCCGCGTCGAAATAGACCGATGCGCGAATTTCCACCTCCGCCTCGCTGCCGTGGCGAAACACCCAGGTCTCCTCATTCGGCAGGGTGAGGGAGATCGCGGCCCCACCCATATCGACCTCTGCGATGACATCGGGATGCAGGTGGAAGCGCACGGCGAATTGCAGGCCGACATCGTAGGGCAGGGCGCGATTGACCGTCTCGAACCGCGTGCGGTCATTGCCGTCGAGTGCGGCCAACCCGTCATCCCCGCGCAGCAAATTGCCGTTATCCTCAAGGGTCAGGGCGCGCAAATGGACAAGGCCATGGGTGCGCCGCCAGCCATCGTGGCTGATGATGATGCCCTCGCCGCCCGCAATCTCGGAATTCTGGATCGAGACGTCGGTGGGGCCTTCTGCAAAGCCTTGCAGGTCGGGCGCGGCCTGGATCGCCTTCTCCGCGAAACGGGAGGAGGAATAGCCCGCAAGCGACACCGTGGAATGGCTGACCGTGGCGCGGCCCGCCCGCCGCCAATCGGGGCCGAAGGCTGTGCCGGAGCCTGCATGCACGATCAGCGGATGGTTGGCCGACGTCATCTCGAACCCCAGCGTTCCGGCGTGCGCGCTGGCCGATCCCATCTGCGGCGGGGCGGCATCGGCGATCACCGTCACCCGCCCCGCGGCCAACCGCGCAAAGCCCATCGCCAAGCCCTTGATCCGCGACGGGCGCACGCCCGATTGCACCAGCGCGCCGATCAGCCGCCCGGGCGCACCCCGGCCGCCACCATGGGCGCGCACCAGCGATCCATCGGCGTGGCGCAGGGCGCGGAGCGTGGGCGCGATGCGCAGGATCGCGGTATCGATGGCCGGGTCGGGGCGCTTGCCCGTCTCTTGCAGGATCTGCGCCACCCAGGTGAGCAGGACAAAAACCTCCAGCAATTCTTCGGGGTTGCGGGTGGGGATGCCGCCATGGCTGTCGATCTGCGTGGCGCATTCGCGGGCAAGATTGCCAAGCGCCGGGCCCAGATGCGTCTCCATCCCGATCAGGGAACATGCGGAGTAGACAAGGCCCGTCAGCGCCTCGAACCGGGGCAATCCGACGGAGCTTCGGTCCCACCTTTTCGCGATGTAATTGGCCTGCCGTGACAGGCAGGCCTCGAACGCGCGGGTCTGGGCGGGGTCCTGGCCGTTCATCAGGAACAGGACCTGGCTGATCCAGCGGATTTGCCGCCGCCCTGTCAAATCGGGGCTCCACCCGACGCCCTTGCCACGCCCGTAGCGTGTGATCCAATCGGCCAGCCACGCCTGCGCCGTGGCGCGCCCCAGTCCGCCGGGGATGGCGGCCAGATCGTCGATCCAGTCAAACCCGTGAAGCGCCTGCGCGAACGCGTCCGTGGGCGGCGTGATATCCCACGGGCTTTTGCCGTGCGCCTCCACCAACGCGCCGCCAAGCCGGAAATTGCCCGCCAGAAGTTGCCGCCCCCGCACGGCGGAGCCCGGGAAACGCGGCTCGGGTTGCCAGCGGAACCCCTGCATTTTCGGCCCCCATCCCGCCGCCAGGATGGCAAGGCGCGACGCGGACCGACGGTGCGGTTGCAGGCGCGGGCCGCCGGGGGAGGACAAGTCGATGTCGGACATGGGCGCGGGGGAGAGGCCTTTGGGGTCAGGGGCGGTCGGGATGTGGGCGGACGATACGAATTGTGCGCGTCCCTGTCACGGACGGGTCAGCGCGGCCATGTAGAAGCCGTCCATTCCGCCGAGATCGGGCCAGAGACCGGGATGGAGACGCAATCCGCCCTCCGCGCTCGCCCAATCCGGCTCACCTCCCAGCGTGGCCGGATCGGCCGGGATCACGCGCAGATCACCATGGCGCTTGAGCGCGGCGGTGATCTGAAATTCGCCCTCCACCGGCAGAAGCGAACAGGTGCAATAGACCAGTGTGCCGCCGGGGTTCAGCAGGCCGAGTGCGTGGTCGAGCAGCCGCATCTGCAATTTGGTCAGCGGCTCCACATCCTTTCCCGACTTCACGAAGGGCAGGTCAGGGTGGCGACGCATCGTGCCGGTGGCGGTGCAGGGCGCATCGAGAAGGATCGCATCGTAGGTCTCCGAATGCTCGAATGCGTCTTGTGTTACCAGTGTGACATTCAGGCCCGTGCGCGCGAGATTTTCCGCAACGCGGGCCATCCGATCCTCCGACAGATCAAGCGCCGTGACCTGCGCCCCCATCGCGGCCAGTTGCATCGTTTTGCCACCGGGGGCCGCGCACAGATCCAGCACGCGCTTGCCCGCCACGTTTCCCAACAGGCGCGCGGGCAGGGCGGCGGCGGCATCCTGAACCCAGAACGCGCCGTCCGCGTAGCCGGGCAGGGCCGTGACCTGCGTGGGTTTGTGGAACCGGAGCGAGCCGGTGGGCAGACGCTCAGCGCCCGGCAGGTCCAACCCCTCTGCGCGCGGTGTGATGTCGAGGGGGGGCGCCTTGGCGTGGGCCGCCTCGATCGCGCGAATGCCATCCGCACCGATGCGTTTGCGTAGCGCCTTGTCGACCCAAGGCGGCAGGCGTTGCGGCGGAAGTTCTGCCCAGATCGCGGGGCCTTCGGTGGCCACCTTGCGCAAGACGGCGTTAATCATGCCCGAGGCCTTGCGCGTGCGGTTGCTCGCCTTTGCCAGGCCCACCATCGCGTCGGTCACACCGTGCGCCTCCTCCCCGTTCACCAGCAATTCAACGGTTCCGAGGCGCAGGAGGTTCTGCACGGCGATCTGCGGCTTGCGCGTGACATAGCGTTTCAGCAATGCATCGGTCGCCGCCAGATTGCGCAGGACGCTGGCCGCCAGACGGCTTGCGCGCGCCGCCTCCGCCCCTTCGGCGGGGACGTTGACATGGGCCAGCATCCGGCGCTCGCGCAGAACGGCGTCAAGAAGGACGAGGGCAGCTTCGCGGGCCTGCATGTAAGACGGATCCTTGTCCGAAAGGTTGTTCGACAGGCTTCGGCGCGTATATCAGGAGGAAGAGAGGCACAAGCGGAGTGCGCGGACGATGACCGAGACTGATAAGCCAGACGACCTGCCGCCCGAGGCGCAACGCGCCCTGGCCGAGGCGGAAGCGCGTCGCAAGAAAGCGCGGGAATTGGACTTGCCGGCGGAGCTTGGCGGTCGCGACGGGCCGGAGCCCGTGCGCTATGGCGATTGGGAGCGGAAGGGGATCGCCATCGATTTTTGACGGCGCGCGCCCTTACCTGATCCGGAAATCCGCGATGTCGCCGGTGCCCTGATCGGCATGGAACCGGATATTGCCGCCATCCACGCTGACCACTTGGCAATTGCGCCCGAATTGGCGGTCGCCCGCATCCAGCGTCCGGCAGAACATCCCGTTCTCCCACGACCACGTCCCGGTCACGTCGCGCCCCAGGGCACGTCCGGCGATGGTTCCGTTCGGTGAGACACGCAGGCTGACGCCAAGGCGGCTCAATTCGCGGCCCTCGACGGCAGACAGGAACGCGCCGCGGTCGGTGATACGCTCAAGATCTGCCATTGCGGGAAGGGGTGCGAAGCTCACGACAAGTGCGGTAAGGGCGGTGAGGTGGGATTTCATCGGGCGCTCCTGATCCGTTTGGGTCGCGCCAGAAGTTAGGCCAGTGCCCCCGTGCTTCAAGCCAGACCAAGCACCGACATCATGGAGTAATGGCCCGGCGGCTTACCCTGTCCCCAAAGTGCGGCCTTCAGCGCGCCGCGCGAAAAGATCGCCCGATCGGTCGCCAGATGGCGCAGCACGATCCGCTCTCCTTCGGCGGCGAAAATCACGTCATGTTCGCCCACCACGTCGCCGCCCCGGATCGAGGAAAAGCCGATATGCCCCCGCTCCCGCGCGCCGGTGATGCCGTCGCGCCCCCGGTCGGAGACGTCGCCCAGATCGACGCCGCGCCCTTGTGCAACAGCCTCCCCCAGCATCAGGGCGGTCCCCGATGGGGCGTCGACCTTGTGGCGGTGATGGGCCTCCACGATCTCCACGTCGAAATCGTCATCAAGCGCGGCGGCGACCTCCTGCGCCAGCCGCACGAGCAGGTTGACCCCAAGGCTCATGTTGCCGGCCCGAACGATGGTGGCGTGGCGCGCGCAGGTATCGAGCGCCGCGATATCGTCGTCGGACATGCCGGTCGTGCCGATCACGTGGACGGCCCGCGCCTGCGCCGTCAATTTCGCGTGAGCGATTGTGGCGGCTGGAGAGGTGAAGTCGATGACCGCCTGGGCCTTCACAATGGCCTCCAGCGGGTCGCCCAGGACCGGCACGCCCGACGCGACGCCGCCCAGAACCTCACCCAGGTCGGACCCGATCCAATCATGGTCGGGCCGTTCGGTGACAGCCACGAGATGCGCCTTGTCGGAGGCATTGATCGTCTCAGTCAGCATCCGGCCCATCCGGCCCGATGCGCCCATCACGGCTATGCCCACATTGCTCATCTTCACCTCCGTCCTCGCTGCGACAGGTCGTAACGGAACCGCGCCGAACAAGGAAGCGCCAGCTTGCGGGATGGGCGCGCATGGCCTACCTCTGGGGCCTGAGGAAAGAGCCATGGCACGCAATTCACATCACGACGGCCCCGGACCCTCGCAGCGACAGTTGCGGGTCGGGGAATTGATCCGGCGCACGCTGTCGAGCGTGCTGTCGCGGGGCGAGGTGCATGATCCCGCGCTCAACGGGATGTCGATCACCGTGGCCGAGGTGCGCACGAGTCCCGATCTGAAGATCGCGACCGTCTACGTCATGCCGCTCGGCGGCGGGGACCGCGATGCGGCCATCGACGCGCTCAAACGCAACAAGGGCGAGTTGCGCCGCGCGCTTGGCAAGGACCTGACCCTGAAATACGCCCCTGACCTGCGCTTCGTCATCGACGAGACGTTCGACCGGATGGATGAGACCCGCGAAATGCTGTCCCGCGCCGAAGTGCGCCGCGACGTGGAAGCGGTGGACCGGCGGGAGGACCAGGAATGATCCGTCTGCTCACCATCCTGGGCGCGATGATGGCCCCCACGATGGGCGACGCACAATGCGAAACCGTGCTGTTCGATGGCGCCGAGTTTACCGCCTGCGAGGTCGACCTTACACAGGCCAATGTCCGTCTGTTCCTGCGCAACGATGCGGGCGAGGTTTACGGCACATTCAGCCGCGTCGAGAATGAACTGCCCCAGGGCGCGCGCCTTGGCATCGCAATGAATGCCGGCATGTTCCACGAGGATCGCAGCCCCGTCGGGCTCTACGTGGAGGATGGGGAGCAGGAAATGCGCATCATCACCTCCGACGGGCCGGGAAATTTCGGCCTCCTGCCTAATGGCGTGCTGTGCCTGGGAGAGGACGGCGCGGCGGTGATCGAAAGCCGCGCCTTCGCGGAGAATCCGCCGGAATGCACCCACGCGACCCAATCGGGGCCGATGCTGGTGATCGACGGCGACTTGCATCCCCGTTTCCTGCCCGACAGCGACAGCCTCAACATCCGCAACGGTGTGGGGATCGAGGCGGATGGCGGACGGATGTGGATGGTCATCTCCGACCAGGCCGTGAACTTCCACCATTTCGCGCGGTTCTTCCGGGATTACCTGGAAACGCCCAACGCGCTTTATTTCGATGGCCGCGTCTCGCGCCTGCACGCGCCTGAAATCGGGCGGTCCGACCTTGGCTTTCCCATCGGCCCGATCCTCGGCGTCGTCGTGGACGAGGCGGCGCTTGACGGCTCGGGCGAGGGTGGCTAGCAGACCGGCCTTCAGGGCAGGGAGAGGCACCCCATGGCGCGCAGGAAAAAGGGCCGGGACATTTCGGGATGGCTGCTGGTCGACAAACCGGCAGGCCTGACATCCACGTCCGTCGTGAACAAGGTGCGGTGGGCCTTCGATGCCAAGAAGGCGGGCCATGCCGGTACGCTCGACCCGGACGCCACGGGCATGTTGCCGGTCGCTTTGGGCGAGGCGACGAAGACCATCGCATATCTCGGTGACGCGCTGAAAGCCTACGAATTCCGGGTCCGCCTTGGCATCTCCACGCGAACGGATGATGCCGAGGGCGCGGTGTTGGAGACGCGCGCGGCGCGCCCCTCGGACGATGAGATCAAGGCCGCCCTGACCGCCTTCGTGGGCGATATCCGCCAGGTGCCGCCGCAATTCTCCGCGGTGAAGGTAGACGGCGAACGCGCCTATGACATTGCGCGCGCGGGTGACACGATGGAACTGGCCGCACGGGACCTCTATGTCGATGAGTTGAGCTTCGTGGCCCGGCCCGACGCGGATCATGTCGATCTGCTGTTTGTATGCGGCTCCGGCGGATATGTCCGGTCCATCGCGCGCGATCTCGGCGCGGCGCTGGGATGCCTTGGCCACGTGCTATGGCTGCGCCGGACATGGGTTGGCCCGTTCGACATCGAGGATGCAGTGACGCTGGACCGGGTCGAGGCCTTGGCGCGGAGCGAGGAGATCGACGCCCTGTTGCAGCCCGTGGCACTTGCCCTTGGCGACATACCGAAATTGCGTGCGACCGAAGCCGGAGTGACGCGGCTGAAGAACGGCAATCCGGGGCAGGTCCTGCCCGGAGACGCGGAATACGGCGATCTGGCCTGGGCCTCTTTCGACGGGCAGCCGGTCGCGATTGGCCGGTTCCGGTCGGGGGAGCTTCATCCCGAACGGGTCTTCAACCTTTGAGCTTCGTGCCGGAACGGGATTGCCGGCGCGGCGCGTGTAATCCGTGCGACGCCGGATGCGCCACTTGCCTTTACACGGCCCGGCATTGTTCTGTTCACCGGGCGGATGGGTGGCGATGGACGGCATGATCGAACGGACGTTTCAGAAGGACGATGCGGCATCGATCGCGATCTATTCCGATTGCGAAAACTATCGCTATTCCCTTACCCGGGTCTGGGACCCGGCGGGCGAGAGGGCGCTGTTCATCATGCTCAACCCCTCCACCGCCACCGAGATCCAGAATGACCCGACAGTGGAACGGTGCGAGCGCCGCGCCCGCGCGCTTGGGTTCGGTGCGTTCCGGGTGCTCAATATCTTCGCGTGGCGCGCGACCGATCCGCGGGATATGCGCCGGGCCGACGATCCGGTGGGGCCCGGCAACGATGCCGCGATCCTTGACAGTCTGGACTGGGCGGACCGGATCATCTGCGCCTGGGGCACCCATGGCGAACATCTGGGCCGTGGTCCGGCGGTCGAGGCTCTGTTGCGTGCGTCGGGGCGCCCGCTCTACCATCTTGGTCTGTCGAAGGCGGGGCATCCGAAGCATCCGCTCTATATCGGCTATGCCGTGCAACCGGTTCTGTGGGAGGGATAAGGGATGGCAATCGAGGGCTTAGCGGCGTCACGGGTTTCGACGAATGGCATCGAATTGAGCGTCCACCGGGCCGGGCAGGGCAAGCCGCTGATCCTGCTGCACGGTTTTCCGCAGAACCACCGCTGCTGGGAGAAGGTCGCCCCGCGCCTGGCTGAAGAGTTCGATGTGATCGTCCCGGACCTGCGCGGCTATGGCGACAGCGATGCGCCTGAAGGGGCGGCCGTCTATGCCAAGCGGGAAATGGCAAAGGATATTGTCGGGCTGATGGATGCGCTGGGGCTGGACCGTGCCCATATCCTTGGCCACGACCGGGGCGCGCGGGTCAGCTATCGGCTGGCGCTGGATCATCCTGCGCGCGTGGACCGCCTCGGCATCATAGAGATCGTGCCGACCGGTGATTTCTGGGCGGCGTGGGATGCGGACCTGGCCCTTGCAGCCTACCATTGGACCTTCCTTGCGCAAGCCGCACCCATGCCGGAGCGGATGATCCTGGCCGACGGGCCGGGATATATCGACTTCACGCTGGCAAGCTGGACCCATGGCAAGGACCTTTCCGTCTTCTCCGACGCGGCCTTGGAAAGCTACCGCGCGCAAGGGGCGGACCCGGCGCGGGTGGCGGCGATGTGCAACGATTACCGGGCGGGGGCGACGCTGGACCGCCGGATCGACGCGGAAAGCCGCGCGTCGGGCGACAGGATCGCGGCCCCGTTGCTGTTTGTCTGGGCCGAGGGCGGCTTTCCGGCACGCACGGGTGACCCCTTGGGCGTGTGGCGCGACTGGGCCGCGGATGTCCGGGGCTGCGCCCTGGCCAATTCGGGCCACTTCGCGATGGAGGAAGTGCCGCAGGCCGTGCTGGACGCGGTTCTTCCCCATTTCCGGGAGGCGTAGGACGGGCTGCCCCACCGGCGTCCGCGCGGTGCGAGGCCCGGTTCAGGCGACGGACCGCAGGTCGATCAGGCCGGGATCGAGGCCCTGCGCCCCCGACACGCTCAGGATCACTTCCCCGTTCAGCAGGATATCCGCGCCGGAGCCGTCATCGAAATCCTGCACTTCCACCACCGGGTCGGGGTTGATCCCGGGGTCGAAGATCACCTCGATCCGATCCTGTGACGGGTCGAAGTCGGCCACGTGGCCTGCAATGGCGCCGTTGGCGGCGTCGATGTAATCCCCGCTCGTGAAGACATCCGCGCCCGCGCCGCCGATGGCGGTATCGTCCTGGCCCACGATGATCGTGTCATCGCCATCACCGCCCCAAAGCGCATCCCCGGCATCCTGATCGTGACCGTTGTGGGAGAAGGTGCCATCGAGCACGTCATTGCCCGAGCCGCCGTTCAATGTGTCCGCGCCGCTGCCGCCTTGCAGGAAGTCATCGGCGGCACCGCCGTAAAGCAGGTCATCGCCGTCTTCCCCGAACAGAAGGTCACGGTCCCCGCCGCCATCGAGCGCGTCGTTACCCTCCCCGCCCGACAGGAAATCGACGCCGGCACCCCCTTCGAGGACGTCATCTCCGAAATCGCCGTGCAATTCGTCGTTGCCGGCCCCGCCCGACAGGGTGTCGTCCCCTTCGTCACCGAACAAGGCATCCTGTCCGTCGGTGCCGGTGATCTCATCATCGTTGAACGTGCCGGTCAGGGCGTCGGTCCCGCCGGTGCCGAAGGCATCATCCATGTCGGCGCGCGCATCCAGAACGTCAGAGGCGCCGCCCAGATCGGAAAGGTCCCCCGTGACACCATCAAGGATCGCGTTCACGTCCTCCGCAGCGGGGATGCCATCGCCGATCGTCTCCACCACGTCCACGATCGGGTCAATGATGGGCGGCAAGACGGTCTCAACGGTGTCGATCACGTCGCCCACGATCGTGTCGGCCTCCTCGATGACGTTAGGAAGCAGGGCATCCGTGGTATCGCCCGGTAGGGGTGCATCCGGCCCGATCTCCGGGAGGTCAAGGTCGCCGACACCGGGCAGGGTTGCAGGCCCGCCCACCGCATCGCCGCGCGATTCGGCATCGCTTGTCGTGTCCGCCTCATCGGGAAGAACGGCCGGATCGCCGTCGCCCATCTCGGACATCACGACGCGGATGTGTTCGGGGGTCAAACCTTCGCCATCGGCCACGACGGAGACCGGGACGCCATTGGCCAGGATCGTGGCGGAGCCATCCGCTTCATTGACCTCGATTTCGATGGTCGGGGCGTCATCCTCCGCCCCGTCGAAATCCAGCACGATATGGTCCGTGCCCGGCTCGAAACTATCGACCAGCGGCACGTCGGAGCCATCTTGGAGCGTTGTCACGCGTTCCACGTCCAGCAGGTCAGCGGGCGCGACGCCATCCTCGGATGCGGCGATCCAATTCTCGTCAAGCTCCGCCTCGAACTGGACGAGCCCTTCCGGTGTGGCCTCCTCCTCGGGCATCTGGTCGAGCGGTGTGTAGTTGAGCGCGTCGGGACCGGCCTGGTTGTCCTCCTCCCCCTCCTCGGGCGCGTCGTCGCCGGAGAACAGGAGGTCGGACAAAGCGGTGCTCTGCACGCCGGATTGATCGGTCTCCTCCTCCTCAAGGGCGAGGGGATCAACCTCCTCCCCCTCCTCGTCCGGGCCAGACACGAGCCCGTCCACGGCCAGACCGACAAGCAGCATGGCAAGGACACTTCCGGCGATAAACATGACAGACCCCTCGGGTTTCAGGTGGCAAAAAGCAGTGGTGAAGGTGCCGTGACCCGCAATCGGGACAGGCTGGCCTTTGCCTTCTGGCAATCGAATGCGGGAACTGCCCGGCCGGATCGCCGCCCGGGGGGCGGAATCGCGAACAAAGCTCCAGCCGGTTCACATTGGGCAATGGGTCTTGCCGAATGCTGAAGGCCAAGGGGTTTATACCGTCAACTTCCCGAAAATTCTTCCCACTTTTCCAGGTCTGGTTAACCGCCCCGAGGGCAGGCCGGACGCGGGGGGTTCCCATGGGTGGGGATTCGGTGTAGGTGCCGCCATCCGCAAAGATGCGGACCCTCCACGGGCCCTGCTGGACGACATCCCGGCTTGCGCCATAACCCTTGAATGTCAAAGGAGACCCCGATGTCGATCACTGCTGACGAAAAGCAACGCCTGATGAAGGAATTCGGCACCAAGGAAGGCGACACCGGTTCGCCCGAAGTCCAGGTTGCCATCCTGACAAGCCGCATCACCACCCTGACCGAGCACTTCAAGACCCACAAGAAGGACAACCACGGCCGCCGTGGCCTTCTGAAGATGGTCGCGCAGCGCCGGAAGCTTCTCGATTACACCCGCGCCAAGGATGAGGCCCGGTATCAGGACCTGATCAAGCGCCTCGGCATCCGCCGCTGAACCGGCGCGTATCGGGATTGGAAGGGGCCGCATCGCGCGGCCCTTTTTGTTTTGCGCGGCGTCGATCCGAGATACGCTTGGCCGATGCGGACCTTCCTGATCGCGATCCTGTGCCTCGCCCTGCTTGTGGTGGGCGCGTACCAATTGAGCCGGGCGCGGTCGGTTCAGCTGTTCGGAGAGATCGTGACGCGGGCGGAGACGGATCGTCCGGTCATCGCGCTTACGTTCGATGACGGCCCTTCGGCCCGGTTCACGCAGCCGCTTCTCGATGCCTTGGGCGATGTGCCGGCGACGTTCTTCCTGGTCGGGCAGGACATCGTGGCAAACCCGGAGGCGGCGCAGGCCATCGTCGACGCGGGCCACGAGGTCGGCAACCATTCGTGGAGCCATCCGCGGATGATCCTGATGTCACCCGCCGAAATACACCGCGAGATCGAGGACACCGATGCGGCGATCCGGGCCCTGGGATACGATGGCCCAATCCATTTCCGCCCGCCCTTCGGCAAGAAACTGATCGTGCTGCCCTGGGTGCTGTCGCGGATGGGGCGGCCCACGATCATGTGGTCGCTGGAGCCCGAAACCGACCTTGGCCCCGGGGCCAGCGCGGCGGATATCGCGGCCCATGTCATCACCCGCGCTGGGGCGGGGGACATCGTTTTGCTGCACGGCATGTTCAGCGGAAGCGCGGCCACGCGGGACGCCCTGCCGGAGATCGTGGAGGGGCTGGCCGCGCGGGGGTTCGAGTTCGTGACGGTGAGCGAGATTTTGGGGGAGTGAGTGAGGTTGCAAGGTTGCAACCCGGGCTTAACACATTGAAACCATGATATTAAGGCGATCTTGTTTACCCTTTGTTAAGGGATGGATTGGTGGGTTTCACCCACCCTGCGGGAGCGGGTGACGTGGGGTTTTGGTTCTCGGGTCGGGGGCTGTCGGGCTAGGGTTTGGACGAGGAGGGCCAGGCCATGATCGCGACGGTGCGGGTGTTGATCCATATGGGCGGATTGCAGCGGTTGGCGCCGTTTTGGGTGGCGGGCGTTGTGCTGTTTGCGGTGAATTTCGGGTGGCTCGTTTGCGTGGCCTTGGCCTATGGGATCGTGCTGCAATTCTTCGTTGAATACGTCCTGCACCGCTTCGTCTATCATCGCGACCCGCCGGCGGAGCAGTCGCCGTTCAATGCGCTCTACCGGGCGCATATCGGGCACCATGAGTTTCCGAACAACCCGGAGTTTTTCACCGGCGGGGACGACTGGTTCGCGGTAAAATTCGGGGTGGGGGCTGTGGTGCTGCACACGTTGGTGTTGTGGCCGGTGCTTGGGCTGGCCGATGCGGCTGTGTTCGGGGCGGTGGCACTGTTCCTGGGCTCGGTTTCTGCGTTCACATTCTATGAATATTGCCACACGCTGGCGCATCTGAACGTGCCGAAGGGGTGGTTCGGGCGGAGGGTGACGCATGAGCATCTGCGGCATCACTTCAACGACCATGACAGCAATTACCATGTGAGTTTCGGGATGGGCTGGATCGATGCGCTGTTCGGGACGGTTTATGACCGGGACGTCGCGAAGGGGCGGTTCGATCGGGGGACGGTGATGAGCCTGGGGATGGACCCGGAGGATCTGCGGCTGGTGACGGCTCGGAAGGCCTATGGGTTGCCGGAGCGGGGTTCCGGGCGCTGAGCACCGACATTGACGGGCCTGGGTGCGGCGATCCTGACGGGTGCGGGTGGCAGTTTATGGTGGCCAGGTCATCGTGACGATTGAACGGAGCGCGTGGGGTGGCCAAATCGCCGGGCCCGGGGCAGGCCCGTCGATGGCGGGGCGGCTTCGCCGCTGTTAACCCGCTGGGCATCGGACAAAACCAAATGCTATTTGAATATGAACAGACACAAGGGCGCTGAAGCGTTTTGCTCAATTAGAGGCAGGTAAGGGGAGTATCCAGTGGACTGGGCAGAAGGAATTGACGCGCTTGAGCGATTTCAGTCGCTCGCAGTGGGTATTGTTGGGTTCGGCGGGGTAATTTTCACTTTATGGTTCAACGCAAAGAACGCCAGGCGTCTTCAGGAGCGTGAGAGAGACGCGAGGGCTTGTGCAGTCGCCGCATTAGTTCGAAGCGAGTTGGAGATTCTGTCCGGCGCCATGTTGTTAGCTTCTGATTTTCCAAAACCGGAGGATGGTGAATTCGTCAAATTTCCCGAATTGAAGATCAGATTTCTCCCAAACGTGGTCCAGGAACTGGGACTACTCGGGCCTGAGCTGTCACAAAAAGTAATGCTCGCATTTTTCGCTGCGGAAAACACTATGGCGAAGGTATCGCTTCTCGCTGATAACTTTGAAGATGGGTATCTGACAGTGTCATCGCAACACTTCGACGTCGTCTCGAAGATCTACGATGGACACGCAGACGCTATCAAGAAGGCCTTGGAAGCACTGGCGAGTTTGAATGCAGTGGGTAAGTAGCTAAGGCGTTGTGGACCACTCCTAGGTCATGCTACCAAGTAATTGTTTGGCCAGAACTCCTTCCCAACCACCCCTCCCCTTCCCAATCCCCCTCAACCCGTGTATGCCCCGCGCATCTGAGACGCGGTGCCCTGACCCCGGCACCCGCAAAGGACAGGGGTCGGCGGCAATGGGGCCGCCATATGGATGAGGGACGCGGCAGGGGCCGCGAGGGCCCTCGAATAGGAAACGCAGATGTTCAACATTGTGAAGAAAGAGATCCAGTGGGGCGAAGAGACGCTGACACTGGAAACGGGCCGTGTGGCCCGTCAGGCCGATGGGTCTGTGATTGCGACGCTGGGGGAGACCTCCGTCATGGCGAACGTGACGTTCGCGAAGCAACCGAAGCCGGGAATGGATTTCTTCCCGCTGACGGTTCACTACCAGGAAAAATACTACGCTGCGGGCAAGGTCCCCGGCGGCTTCTTCAAGCGGGAGGCCCGGCCGACCGAGAAGGAAACCCTGACCGCGCGTCTGATCGACCGTCCGATCCGCCCGCTGTTCGTCCCCGGCTTCAAGAACGAGACGCTGGTGATGTGCACGGTGCTGTCCCATGACCTCGTGAACGACCCGGACATGGTGGCGATGATCGCGGCCTCGGCTGCGCTGACGATTTCGGGCGCGCCGTTCCGTGGGCCGATCGCGGGCTGCCGAGTGGGCTTCGAGGATGGCGAGTATATCCTGAACCCGACGGTCGACGACATGCACGACCTGCGCAACAACCCCGAGCAGCGGCTCGACCTGGTTGTGGCGGGCACGAAAGACGCCGTGATGATGGTGGAATCGGAAGCCTATGAGCTGTCCGAGGCCGAAATGCTGGGGGCGGTGAAATTCGCCCATGAGAGCATCCAGCCGGTCATCGACCTGATCATCGACTTGGCCGAAGACGCCGCGAAAGAGCCGTTCGACTTCCAGGCGCCGGATTATTCGGAGCTCTACGAGACGATCCGCGCGGCGGGCGAAGACAAGATGCGCGAAGCCTATGCGATCACCGACAAGCTGGAGCGTCAGAACGCTGTGGCCGCGGTGAAAGAGGGCGTGAAGGAAGGCCTGTCCGAGGAGCAGTTGGAAGATCCGAACCTTTCGGCAGCCCTGAAGAAGCTGGAATCGACGGTTCTGCGCTCGGACGTGGTGAAGAACGGTCGCCGGATCGACGGCCGTGCGCTCGACGAAGTGCGGGACATCGTGTGCGAGACCAAGGTTCTGCCGCGGACCCACGGCTCGGCGCTGTTTACCCGGGGTGAGACGCAAGGTCTGGTTGTGACGACGCTCGGCACGGGCGACGATGAGCAGTTCATCGACGCGCTGCATGGCAACTTCAAATCCAACTTCCTGCTGCACTACAACTTCCCCCCCTATTCGGTGGGTGAAGCCGGTCGCGTGGGCCCTCCGGGGCGTCGTGAGATTGGGCATGGTAAGCTGGCATGGCGGGCCCTTCAGGCGGTTCTGCCGGCGGCGACGGACTTCCCCTACACCGTGCGGGTCGTGTCGGAGATCACCGAATCCAACGGCTCGTCGTCGATGGCGTCGGTCTGTGGCGGCTCGCTGTCGATGATGGACGCGGGTGTGCCGCTGAAGGCGCCGGTTGCCGGTGTGGCCATGGGCCTCGTGCTGGAAGAGGACGGCTCCTACGGCATCCTGACCGACATCCTGGGGGACGAAGACCACCTGGGCGACATGGACTTCAAAGTGGCGGGGACCGAAGCCGGTATCACGTCGCTGCAGATGGACATCAAGGTCGCCGGCATCACGCAGGAGATCATGGAAAAGGCCCTGGAGCAGGCGAAAGCCGGGCGTCTCCATATCCTGGGTGAGATGTCGAAGGCCGTGACCGAAGCCGGTGAATTCTCCGAACACGCGCCGCGCATCGAGACGATGCAGGTACCCACCGACAAGATCCGTGAAGTGATCGGGTCGGGCGGCAAGGTGATCCGCGAGATCGTGGAAGTGTCGGGCGCCAAGGTCGACATCAACGACGATGGGATCATCAAGATCGCCTCGCCCAATGGCGACAGCATCCAGAAGGCCTATGACATGATCCATTCGATCGTGGCGGAGCCGGAGGAAGGCAAGGTCTACAAGGGCAAAGTCGTGAAGATCGTCGATTTCGGCGCCTTCGTGAACTTCTTCGGCAAACGCGACGGCCTGGTCCACGTGTCCCAGATCGAAAACCGCCGCCTGAACCACCCTTCCGACGTCCTGACAGAGGGCCAGGAAGTGTGGGTCAAGCTGCTCGGCTTCGACGATCGCGGCAAGGTCCGGCTGGCCATGAAGATGGTCAACCAGGAGACCGGCGAAGAGATGGCGAAGGAAGACGCGGAATAAGCGGCTTGCTTTGAGAATGGAGAGGCCCCGGTGGAAACGCCGGGGCCTTTTGCGTTTGGCGATGACGAGGGGGAACACAACGGGCGCAAGCGAACTCACGGCGCGAAAAGCTGACATTGATGTCAGTTAGAATAGCTCAAATCGGACGTTTTTCAGCGTAAATGCTCGCAAACTGTGTAGCTGCCATTGCGATGAACGCAAGACGCCATTAATGAGATGGGCCGTGCATTACTTGAGGCGGTGCCCAGCTTTCTCAACTGCTTGCTCGTTGCTCAAAACGCGCATGATTCATGGCTCATACTCTCCCGGACACATGTAGCCGGGGCAAGCAATCCGCGGGCCATATCTGCACGACGCACAGCCGAATGGCGTGTTCGGGTCAGGCAAGTCCTTCATTCTTTTCATGAGGGATTTGTCTCTGTCGAAGGTGAACGAGATTGACTCAGCGGATAGCGGGATGCCTTTCGCTTCCAAATAACTGTCAATCAGTGCTGTTATAGTCTCGATTTCAGCGTCAATTTGCGAGAGCGCCACTCTTTGTTCCTCGGTCATCTCGCTGTCGGAAAGCTGCTTGTCCAGCTCAGGAAGTTTTTCCGTCAAAACTGGGTCTCCATAATTTACTCTTGTCACGGTGCACTCACAATGTGCACTTCGCGATTGCAGCGATCAAGAGCCCGCTTAGACCCGCAACGCGACTGTTCGGATGGAGTACGCAGACCTCATCTCAGGCCGCCTTCGCCTCGAATCGGGCGGGCAGGTCACACCGGTGGGCGGCCTCCTTCAACATCGCTTCCATGTCGCAATCGAGGCTCGCGGCCAATTGCTCGAAACTCTCGATCTCGAAATAGACGGGCTGCACGATGTCGATCCGGTAGGGCGTGCGCAGGACGGTCAGGAGGTCGAACGGCTCCACCATCGGGGTGCCGTGGACGACATTGGCCAATTCCCCGGGGCTGGAGATGATGCCCGCCCCGAAGGCCTTGAGCGCCCCGCCTTCGCGGATCACGCCGAATTCGACCGTGAACCAGAACAAGCGGAACAGGCGTTCGGACCACTCGTCGCCCAGATCAAGGGCAAGCGCGCCGAATTGCTCCATGAAGCGGCAGAAGGCGTCGTTGGTCAGCATCGGGCAATGGCCGAAACACTCGTGGAAGATGTCCGGTTCCTCGATGTAATCGAAATGCTCGCGCCGCCGGATGAAAGTGGCCATCGGGAACTTGCGGTTCTTCAGGAGGGTGGAGAACTCGTCTTGCGGGATCAGGGCATCCACGGCTTTCACGCCCGCGCCGCTAATGCGGGCAAGGCGGGCGTCGATATCTCGCACCTGAGGCACGTCCGTGCCGTCCATGGCCAGTTTATCCAGCCCCTCCAGATAGGCCCGGCAGGCGTGGTCCCGCAGAACGGGGATCTGTTGCGCGTAGAGGTCGCGCCAGACGGCACGCTCCTCCGCCGTGTAGGCGATCAGCCCGTCGGGGCCGGGGATCTTGGAGGCGTAATCGGTGGACAGCGGCATGTTGGACGCTCCTGTATCGGAATTGGTGTGACGATACCGAACGCGCCGGAAAGGTGTTTCCGGATTGGCCCGCCTGCGCTTGAATTTTGGGAAGAATTGCCGGAATATAGCGCCATGGCGAAATTTTCTGACCAAGAGCGGCGCTTACTTCGGGAAATCCAACGCGATGCGTCCCTGTCCCTTGCCGCACTGGCGGAGAGATGCGGGATGGCGCAAAGCACGCTCTGGCGCAAGGTACAGGAGTTTGAGGCGGCGGGGCTGATCCGGGGGCGCGTGGCGCTGCTGGATCCGGCGCGGGCCGGTTGCAAGCTGACCGTGCTGGCCGCCGTGAGCCTGAGGGACCACAAGGAGGAGACGGTGGCGGGGTTCGCGCAGCTGATCCATCGCCACGGGGAAGTGGTGGAATGCTTCGCGACGTCGGGGGCGATGGATTACTGGCTGAAGATCCGGGTGGCGGATGTCGAAGCCTACGAGGCGTTCATGACCCACAGCTTGCTGCGATCGCCCCATGTCCGGGAACTGCACAGCACCTTCGTGTTGAAGGAATTGAAGGCAACAACCGAGCTGCCATTGCCGTGATCCGGGCGCCCGACTGCGACAAATGGTAAGAATCCCGGAACCGAGGCTTCATTTGCCGGGTTTCCTTACCAACTTGTGATTGGAATCGCGGGGGCGGGGACTTGTCCACAGGTCCCCTGCCATCCCACAATGACACAAGTGATTCTTAACGACCGACACTGTAGGACGAACAAAATGCTGACCCGTCGCCATTTCATCATTACGACCACCACGCTGTTTTCCGGCGCGCTGGCGATGCCCGCGCTGGCACAGGATGCCGTGGGTTTGGATCTGGATGACACGATCGAACAGGCCACGGCGGACGGCCCCAACCCCTGGGGTCTGCACCCGCGCTTCATGCCGCAGCGCGTCGCGCATAATGCGGGCCTGACGCCCGGGGATATCCATGTCGACCCGACCGCGCGCTACCTCTATCACATCGGCAATGACGGCACCGCGATGCGCTACGGCGTGGCCGTGGGTCGCGCGGGCCTTTACCAGCCCGGCCGATTCCGCATCCAGCGTGTCGCCGAATGGCCGTCCTGGACGCCGACCGCCAACATGATCGCGCGGGAGCCGCATATCTACGCGCAATATGCCGGTGGTGTGCCCGGTGGCCCCGACAACCCGTTGGGCGCGCGCGCGCTGTACCTCTATGCCGGGGGCCGGGACACGTATCTGCGCATCCACGGCACGCCGCAGCCATGGTCCATCGGAACCTCCGCGTCCTCGGGCTGTGTGCGCCTGGTCAACGACCATGTGATCCAGCTGGCCGAGAACGTGACGACCGGCAGCCGCGCGATCCTGCACAGCTGATCCGGCGAACCCCTCAGACTGCAAAAGCCCCGACCGACTGGCCGGGGCTTTTTGTTGTGACGGGCGGATGAACCCGACGGTCCTTGTTCAGGACGGCAGTTTCGCCATGCGCAGGTAGGGCAGCTTGGTGTCGATGGAGCCGTATTTGGCGATCGCGTCTTCGTCGGACACGGCCACGGGCACCACGACATCCTCACCCGGCACCCAATTGGCGGGGGTGGCGACGTTTTCCTTGGCCGCTGTCTGCAACCCGTCGAGCGCGCGCAGAACCTCGGCGAAGTTGCGGCCCACATTCATCGGATAGGTCATGGTCAGCTTCAGCTTCTTGTCCGGCCCGATGATGAAGACCGACCGCACGGTGGCGGTATCGTTGGGGGTGCGGTTTTCCGGCAGCGCGGTTTCCGCGGGCAGCATGTCGAACGCCTCCGAAATCGCGAGGTCGGTGTCGGCGGCGATGGGGAAGCCCGCCTTGGCGCCGCCCACGGCCTCGATATCGCCCTTCCACTTCTTGTGATCTTCCACGCCATCGACCGACACGCCAAGCACCTTGGTGCCGCGCGCGGCCCATTCATCGGCCAGCTGCGCCACGGCGCCGAATTCCGTCGTGCAGACGGGGGTGAAGTCCTTGGGATGGGAGAACAGGATCATCCAGCCGTCGCCGACATAATCGTGCAGGCTGATCGTGCCCTGATCGGTTTCCACCGTGAGGTTCGGGATTTCGTCGTTGATGCGCAGGGCCATGGGACGCTCCTTTCATGGGTCGGTTCGTTGCGGCACAACATAGGCGGCGGCCTGGCGGACGGGAAGGCGTAATGCGTGGATAAGGCCGGGCGGTCCAGCGGGCATACGCGGGGCGGAACGCGCATTCGCGATGCGGGCGGTCGGGAAAGACGAGACGTCTTGCAGAAGTCCCGCGCCCCTGTCACGGTCCCGCGCGAAACGGAACGGGAGGCCGCCATGGGCAACGCAAAGAACTTCTACATCAACGGCGCGTGGGTCGCCCCAGCCGCCGCGCGCGACTTCGACGTGATCGAACCGTCAACCGAAGATGTGTGCGAAACGATCTCCCTCGGGGATCAGGCCGATACCGATGCGGCGGTCGCTGCCGCGAAGGACGCCTTCAAGACCTGGGGCCACAGCGACCCGGCGGAGCGTATCGCGCTGACGGAGAAGATCCTGGAGGTCTATAACGCGCGCGCCGAGGAGATGGCCCAGGCGATCAGCAAGGAGATGGGCGCACCGCTTGACCTCGCAAGGGCGCAGCAGGTGGGCGCGGGCTCATGGCACCTCGAAGGGTTCCTCCGCGCCGCAAGGGATTTCGTCTGGGATCATCCCCTGGGCGATTGGGCCCCGACCGAGCGCACGGTCTATGAGCCCGTGGGAGTTTGCGCGCTGATCACGCCGTGGAACTGGCCGATGAACCAGATCGTCCTGAAGGTGATCCCGGCGCTTCTGTCGGGCTGCACGATGGTGCTGAAACCGTCCGAAATCGCGCCGCTGTCGGGCCTGTTGTTCAGTGAATTCATGGACGAAGCAGGCGTACCCGCGGGCGTCTACAACATGGTCAACGGCGACGGGCCGGGTGTGGGCAGCCAGCTGTCGGCCCACGAGGACGTCGACATGGTGAGCTTCACCGGATCGACGCGGGCCGGGCGACTGATTTCAAAGGCCGGGGCGGAGACGATCAAGCGCGTGTCACTGGAGCTGGGTGGCAAAGGCGCGAATATCATCTTCGCGGATGCCGACGAGAAGGCGGTCAAGCAAGGTGTGATCCGCTGCTTCCGCAACACCGGCCAATCCTGCAACGCGCCCACAAGGATGTTGGTGGAGCGCTCACGCTACGATCAGGCGGTTGAGCAGGCGGCGGAAACGGCGGCCAAGGTCACCGTCGGCCCCGCCAGCGAAGAAGGCCGCCATATCGGCCCTGCGGTGTCCGAGGTGCAGTTCAACAAGATCCAGGACCTGATCCAGGCGGGCATCGACGAAGGTGCGCGCCTTCTGGCCGGGGGAACGGGGCGACCCGAGAACCTGAACCGGGGCTACTATATCCGGCCAACCGTGTTCGCCGATGTCACGCCAGACATGACGATCTATCGCGAGGAAATCTTCGGGCCCGTCCTGTCGATCATGCCGTTTGACGACGAGGATCACGCGGTGGCGATTGCCAATGACACCGATTACGGCCTGACGAATTACGTGCAGACCGGAGACCAGGAGAAGCTGCGCCGTGTGGCGCGGCGGCTGCGGTCGGGGATGGTCGAGGGCAACGGGCAGGGCTTCGGCCAGGGCTCTCCCTTCGGGGGGTACAAGCAGTCGGGCAATGGCCGCGAGGGCGGGCGGTTCGGCCTGCATGAGTTCCTGGAGACGAAGGCGGTGTCCGGCTGGGGCTGAGCCGCGGTTCGGTCCTGGGGTCGCTGATTGGTTCGGTGGGTCAGTCAGGTCGCGACTGGGCGGAGGTCGGGCGACGCTCGGCTTGCGCCATCGCCCCGCCCACCCTCCCGTAATGGGTCCATCGCGTATGACACTGCGTGTGATGTCCGTCGGATGCCTCCGGCGGGGATATTTTTGGCACATGGAAGACGAAAGGCGCAGGTCTGGGGTGTCGGCGTAACGGGTCTTGGAGAGGGGCAAGGGTGATCACACGGTGTGCGTTATGGGTTTGGCTTGCATGCATGACGGCTGCGTCCGGTGCCGCGGCCCAGACGGTAGAGCTGTCGTCCCGCACATTCTGGCTGGGAGAGGTGCCAAGAGAGGTGGAGGATGACCCGCCGTTTTTTGCCCCGCAGCGCATCGCATGGTTGAACGCGATCATCGAAGAGGACCCGATCCTGCGTGAAACGGTCTTCCATGTGGACATGGTGCCGTTGTCGATCCCGGTTTCCGATACGATCCCGGTTTCGGTCAGGATTGCGGATCGGCGCGACGATGTTCTGTTGAGCCGGGAGCAGGTGCCGGAGCACATGTACCTTGAAGGCTTTGACATCTACGGACCGTCGAACGGGTCCCTGGCGCGGCTTGAGTACTTCCCATCGGACCCATCGGCGGGATTTCGGGTTGGGTGTACTCAGAACGAGGACATGCTCTCCGTGAGCTTGTGCGTCGTGCGGGCGACCTATCCGCCGGATGATCTGATCTGGCTCAAGGCGCGGCTCTACTTCCCGGAGAATCCGGCGGATCGACCCGACTTCTTCCACCGGGTGGCGGAGCGGATGCGGGAGTTTGCCTATTGCCTGGACGTGACGGAGACGCCGTCGAATCCACGGGAGGACAATCCGGCGCTGACCGGATGTGACTGGGAGGTCTCGTCTTAGCCTACGCCACCCCTAAAACGGCACCGGCGCGCGGAAGGTCATGCCGATGCCGCCGTCGGGGTGGCGAAGCTTGAGGCTTTCGGCGTGGAGCATCAGGCGGGGAAAGTCGCGCGCCGCGCCCGTGGCATAGAACGGATCACCCAGGATCGGATGGCCGATTTCACGCATATGGACGCGGAGTTGGTGGGAGCGGCCGGTTTTCGGGAAAAGGCGCATCCGCGTGGTGCCCTCCTCGATGCGCATCCGCCGCCAATCGGTTTCCGCCGGTTTGCCCGTCTCTAAGTTCACGTGTTGCAGGGGGCGGTTCGGCCAGTCGACGATGAGCGGCAGGTCGATATGCCCCTCTTTCTCCGAGACCTCTCCCCAGACGCGCGCAACGTAGGCTTTCTTCGTTTGGCGCTTCTCGAATTGCAGCCCGAGATGGCGTTGGGCATGGGGCGTGCGGGCAAAGACCATGACGCCGGATGTGTCCATGTCGAGGCGATGGACCAGAAGCGCCTCGGGGAATGCCTCCTGCAGGCGCGCGATCAGGCAATCGGCCAGGTGATCTCCCTTGCCGGGCACCGACAGAAGGCCCGCGGGCTTGTTCACGAGGATCAGTTCGTGGTCTTCGTGAAGGATGTCGAGTTGGGTCTGTGGCGGGTTGTAGACGAAATTGTCCGGCATCGCGGGGTCAGAGCGCGATGTTGATGGCCAGCATGGCGAGCAGGACGAGAGTCAGCCAGACCAGCGTGTTCCGCTCCTGCCGGTCCGCGTCGTTCGACCACCAATGGCGCAGTTGTGCCGAAAAGCCGTGGGCCTGATCCGCGTCCCGGCGGCGCAATTTCGACCAGACGGAATAGGCCATAAACGCCCAGGCGATGAAGACGAGCACTTCGAGGATGAAGCGGATTGTGGCTCCGGTGGTCATTCGGGGCGGTCCTTCCAGAGTTGCCATGCGGACCAAAGGGCGGAGCCTCCGAAAAAGGCCGCGCCGATGATCGCAATCTCAAGCGACGCGATACCACCTATTCCGTTGCGCGCATAGGCCAGGGTCAGCAGCGTGAGACCGGCCAGGCTGATGGCCAGACGCAGCTTGTGTTCGCCCCGGCCCGGGCCGAAGCGGCTCATGGGGCGACGGTCCCGGTACGCGAAACGCCGCGCGATTGGCGCGGCGTTCGGGGCAGGGGGCGCGGTGGGCGCAATCAGATACCGATGAAGGGTTGCGCAATACGGGGCAGAAGGCCCTGGAATTTCAGGCGCGCATCGGTCGCGATCAGGCAGATGCAATCTTCCCCCGGTTCGGCGACGGGCGTGTGGTTGACCTGGTCGTCGGCCACTTCCAGATCGCCGCGGGCGAAGATGCCGTCCTCGTCCCGGAACGCACCTTTGAGAACCAGCGTCATCTCCGTCCCGTTGTGGCTGTGGGCGGGCATGGAGCCGCCGGCGGGGATACGCAGAAGGCGCGCGGTCCCGTGCTCGTCGGAATGGACAACGCATTGCCGCACACCGCGCCCGATATAGCGCCAGCGCACGGCCTCCTCATCGCCGCCGACGGCGTTCTGGAGCGGGGCCGGGAAGGTGCCGGGCTTGGGCGGATTGCGCGGGGTGGGGGGCTTGCCGCCGATCAGCGCCATGGTGCGTTCAAGGCTGTCCTCGGCGATCTCGGCTTGCTCAAGCTCCTCCAAGACGGCGCCGCCGATCGCCTCGAAGCTTTCAAGCCGGGCGCGCGCATCGTCGTTCAGGGAGACATGGGTGGCTACGACGAGGTCGAACGCTTGGGGAAGCGCGCCTGTCGCGTAACCCATCAAAAGGTCATCGGGGACGTGGTGTTTGATATCGGTCATTTTTTCGGTCTGGTCGTTTTGTCTGTCAGCTCATGGAGTGGCGCAGCCGGTCCAGCGCCAACCTAATCCGGGATTTGATCGTGCCAAGGGGCAGACCAGTCTCCGCCGCGATCTCCGCATGGGTGAGATCGCCGAAATAGGCGCGTTGAATCAGCATGCGCTGTTTTTCCGGCAGCTTGGCGATAGCCTGGACGAGCCGGGTCGAATCCTGTTGCAATGCAATGACATCCGCCTGGTCGGGCGCGGCTTCCGGACCCCAGGGAAGCTCCTCGGGGTCGGGCCTGGCGTAGCGGCGCAAGAGGTCGATCTTGCGATTCCGCGCAATGGTAAAGATCCACGTGGCCGCAGAGGCCCGGGACGGATCATACATATGCGCTTTGTGCCAAAGGGTGGCCATGACGTCCTGCATACATTCTTCAGCGAGGCTTTCATCGGCCCCGGACTTCATCAGGAACGCCTTCACCCGAGGGGCGAAATGCCGAAAGATTTCGGCAAAGGCTTTCCTGTCTTGGTCCTGCGCAACGGCCGCTATTCTTGCGATCCACTGCGCCTCTGTGTTGTCGTGTGCCGTCACGGTCTTCCCACGCATGTCACGGTGAACGTCCCGAGGCCCGCCAAGGGCCCCGATCGGTACACCATAGGTTGCTTCAGCGTGGTCGTTCGCGATCAGCATACAAGGTATACGGATCAGTTCCTAGGTTGGATCACATTAATCTATCCGGTGAAAAGCTTTCATTTACAGGGATTAAGCAAAGTAATTCTTTGATCTGCGCGCGGTTGCACCACGTATCCCTTTCAAGCACTGATGCAGGCGACCAAGGGGAAGATATGCCGTTCGAGACAATGCAAACCGCGCCGAAGAAGATCGCGATCATCGGCGCAGGGATATCCGGCATGGCCGCGGCCTATCACCTGTCCCCGGACCACCACGTCACCCTGATCGAGGCGGAGGGGCGATTGGGCGGCCATGCAAGGACGATCGTTGCGGGCAAGAACGGGGATCAGCCGGTCGATACCGGGTTCATCGTGTTCAACCACGTCAATTATCCCAACCTCGTGCGCCTGTTCAAGGAACTGGACGTGCCCACGGCCAAATCCGACATGTCCTTCGCCGCCTCCATCGACGGGGGGCGGATCGAGTACGGGCTGCGCAATCTGCGCGCGTTGTTCGCGCAGCCGCGCAACATAGCGCGCCCCGGTTACCTGCGGATGATCCGCGACCTTCTGCGCTTCAACGCGGAGGCGGAGGCCTTGGCGACCGACAGCACCATCACGCTGGGTGCGTTGATGGACCAGATGCAGATGGGTCCGTGGTTCCGCGACTACTACCTGACGCCGATTTCCGGCGCGATCTGGTCCACCCCGAAAGAGGAGATCATGGATTTCCCCGCCCAGGCGCTGGTCCGGTTCTTCCGAAACCACAATCTGATGCAATCGACCGGTCAGCACCAATGGTACACGGTGCAGGGCGGGTCCATCGAATATGTCACCCGACTGGAGCGGGCGATGCGCACACGGGGCGTGGACATCCGCATGGGTCGCGGTGCGCAAGCGGTGCGGCGCACCCCCATCGGGGTCGAGGTCCAACAAGAGGGCCATTGGGAGCATTTCGACGAGGTGATCTTCGCCACCCATTCCGATGTAACCCTGTCGCTTCTGGCCGATCCGACGCCCGCGGAACAGGCCGCCCTGTCTGCCGTGCGGTACCAGCCCAACAGCGCAATCCTTCACGCTGATGCCCGCGCGATGCCCCGGCGCCGCGCGACGTGGTCAAGCTGGAATTACACCGAGCGGAAGGGCCATGAAGGCGGGCCGATCGACCTGACTTACTGGATGAATTGCCTGCAACCGATCCCGGAAAGCGACCCGCTTTTCGTGACGCTCAACAGCCGCGCGCCGATTGACGACAAGCTGGTCTACGACGTGGCGGAGTTCAGTCACCCGGTCTACGACCTTGCCGCACTGGCCGCGCAATCCACGATCCGGGGCCTGAACGGCGACAACGCCACATGGTTCTGCGGCGCGTGGATGAAGAACGGGTTTCACGAGGACGGCTATGCAAGCGCGATGGATGTCGTGCAGGGCCTGAAGGAAAAGGATCGGAGCGTGCTGGCCGCATGAGCGAGGGGATCGACCATATCGCGGGACAAACGCTCCACACCAGGCGCGGACCGGTGGAGAATGCGTTTCGCTATGGCATCGACTACGTGATGCTCGATGCGGAGGGCGGCGCGCGCGGCCCGTTCGGGTTCGGACGCAACCGCGCGGGCTTCTTCTCGCTCTGGGATCGGGACCATGGCGGCCCCCCGAAACAGGGTCAGGGCGCGCCTTGGGCCAGGGCGGCGCTGGCGGCCCACGGACTGGGCGATGTGACCGACGGCAAGCTGATGCTTCTGGCGCAGCCGCGGGTCCTGGGCCATGTCTTCAACCCGGTCTCCTTCTGGCTGGCCCATGACAGGCAGGGGCGGCTGCGGGCCGTGATTTCGGAAGTGTCCAACACGTTCGGGGACCGGCATTCCTACCTCTGCGCCCACCACGACCACCGCCCGATCAAGCGCGAAGATACGTTGACGGCGCAGAAAATCTTCCACGTCTCCCCCTTCCAGCCGATCGAGGGGGGGTATGCGTTCCGCTTCGACATCCGTCCGGACCGCGTGGGCATCTGGATCGACTTTTCCACCGGCAATGAGGGCGTCTATGCGACCCTGACCGGCCCGCGTGCGGAGCTCACGACGGGCTCCATCCTGCGCGCGGCCCTGCGCCGTCCCTTCGGATCGCGGCGGGTGTTGAGCCTGATCCATTGGCAGGCGCTGAAGCTCTGGTGGAAGGGCGCGCGTTACCGCGTCCGGCCCGAACCGCCGACGGAGGAGATCTCGCGGTGACATCCGCGATGCTGCCGTCCCGTCCCGCCTATGCCGTTTTCGCCGCCACGCTCGCCTGCGCGGGGCTGCCGATCTACATCCACGCGCCGAAATTCTACGTCGACAGCTATGGCGTCGGCCTGACGGCGCTGGCCGGTGTCCTTTTCGTGCTGCGGCTGTTCGATTTCGTGCAGGACCCGGTGCTGGGATGGGTCGCCAGCCGCACCCGGGCCGCACGGGGGATGGCGGTGGCTTTGGCGGGTACGATCATGGCGCTTTCGATGGTGGGCCTGTTCGCCGTTACCCCGCCGATGCCCCCGCTGATCTGGTTCACGGTGATGATGATCGGCCTCTTCTCCGCCTTCTCGTTCCTGACGATCTGCATGTATGCCGAAGGTGTGGGCGCGGCACAGCGTCTGGGCGCGGGGGGGCATCTGAGCCTCGCCGCCTGGCGGGAGACGGGCGCGCTTCTCGGGGTGTGCGTGGCTTCCATCGCGCCCTTCGCCCTGGGCTTCACCGGCGCGCCGTTCGCATCCTTCGCCTTGGGGTTCGCGGTGCTGGTCGGGGCGGCGCTGTGGCTGATGCGCGCGGAATGGGGCGGGGGCCGGGTGGAGGCGGGCGCGGGGTTCGGCCCGGTCCTGGCCGATCCGTTGGCGCGCCGCCTGCTTCTGATCGCGCTTCTGAATGCGGCGCCCGTCGCCGTCACCTCCACCCTCTTCCTGTTCTATGTCGAAACCGCGTTGCAGGCGCCGGGATGGGAAGGGGCGTACCTGATCGGGTTCTTCCTGATGGCCGCAGCTTCGGCCCCCGTCTGGACGCGGCTGGCGCGGCGCTTCGGCAGCCGCCCGATGCTGTTTGCGGCGATGACGCTGGCCGTTGCGGGCTTCGTCACCGTGCTGGCGCTTGGCCCCGGCGATCTGTGGGCCTTCGCCGCCGTGTGCATCGTGACGGGCTTCGCGCTGGGGGCGGATTTCGCGCTGCTTCCGGCGGCGTTTGCGGCACGGATGGAACAAATCGCGCCCGATGCGAGTTCCGGTTTCGGGTTGTGGGCCTTCGTGTCCAAGGCCACGTTGGCGCTTGCGGCGATCGCACTGCTGCCGGCGCTGGATGCGGCGGGGTTCAATAATGATGGCGGACCGACGCCCATGTCGGTGGATGTGCTGATTTACCTCTATGCGGGCCTGCCTTGCGCCCTAAAACTTCTGGCAATGGCCCTTTTGGCAGTGACGGAGCTGCCGCGACCAATTGGAAAGGAACGATGATGCGGGACTGGAGCGGGAAAAAGTATTGGCTGGTGGGCGCGTCCGAGGGCCTTGGCCGCAGCCTCGCCCACATCATGAGCCGGTCGGGCGTGGAGCTGGTGCTGTCGGCACGCTCCACCGACCGGCTGGAGGAATTGGCCGCTGAGCTTCCCGGCGCGTCGAGCATCGTTCCCGTCGACATCTCCGACCGCAACTCGGTGGAGGATGCAGCGGCGGAGATCGGGGCCGTGGACGGCATGGTCTTCCTTGCCGGGGTCTACTCGCCGATGAAGGCGCAGGATTGGGACGCCGACAAGGTGGAGCAGATGTTCGATATCAACCTGACCGGTGCCGCGCGCGTCGTCGGGCAGGTAATCGGCAAGATGGTGGAGGCCGACAAGGGCCATATCGTGCTGATCGGGTCGCTGTCGGCCTATCGCGGCCTGCCCGGTGCCATCGGGTATTCCGCGTCGAAGGCCGGCCTGATGGCATTGGCCGAGTCCATGCACGGCGATCTGAAAGCCACGGGCGTGGAGGTGCAGATCGCCAATCCCGGCTTCATCAAGACCCGCCTGACCGAGCAGAACGATTTCGACATGCCCTTCATCATGGAGCCCGACGCCGCCGCGCAGGAAGTGTTCGAGCACATGAATGACGACAGTTTCCACAAGGCGTTTCCGTTCGGCTTCGGCCTCGTCTTCCGCTTGTCGCGGTTCCTTCCCACGTCGATCTACGAATGGCTGTTCTTCCGTCGCTGACTTGATCCCGGTCAAGGCACCGCGTCTCGTGGTATGATGACCTGTCCCATACGCAAGCGGAGGACAGGATATGGACATCACGGCAAGATCGGTGGCGCAGGTGATCCTGATGGGTCACGAGATGGAACGGGCCGAGGGCGAGTTGCGCGGCTTTCTGGAAGGATTGGGACCGGAGGAGCAGGCCGATCTGGTCGCGATCTTCTGGATCGGGCGCGGCAGCTTCGAGGCGGAGGATTTCGCGGAGGCCCGCGCGACGGCGATGGCGGAGGCGTCAGTGCCGACCGCGGACTACCTGTTCGGCAGCCCTCATTTTGCCGACCACCTGGAAGCGGGCGCGGAGGCCCTGGGTCTTGACGTGGCAGATCAGGAAGACGACCTGCTCTGACCCCGGCTCAAAGCTCGGCCAGGGCCGCTCTGAAGGTTTCGTTGGCGCGGCCCCAGACGCCGGAGGCCATGTCATCCAGGCCCAAAAGGTGCGGCAGAAGCTCGTCCGCGAAATCCTGGGAGCTTTCCAGCGGCAACAGCGACGGCAGATTGTCGATCGCCATCACATCCAGCACCGGATCATCGGCGATTCTCAGGACCGGATCGGACCATGTGGTCACACGGTCATAGACCTTGATCGGGGAATAGGCGCTGTCCGGGTCGCATGCGATGTCGCCGATCACTGACAGGCGGCGCGGCTCTGAGCGGGCGTTGTCCGGCACGAAGACCGGCACGCCGGGGGAGGCGAGGATGCAGTTGAGAAAGATGTCGTGGGTCAGGATCTCGGGGAAGGGGCCGCCTTTCGCCGTCTCCGCCATGTCCCAGCCGGTGGGGGCGACGCCCATCGCCTCGCAAAATGCGGATGCCCCGGTGCCGGTGCGACCAAGGGCGCCGATGATGATGGCGGTGGGGCGCCTATGGCCGATGCGGGCCAATGCCTCCGTCACGTCGAGGATCAACGCCTCCTTGTGGTCCCAGTCGGTAACGGCTTGCATCTTGCTGCCGCCCTGCGCCGCCGCCCAGGCCAGGATCGACAGCGCCGCACCCACATAGCCCGCCCAGAACCCGAAGGCCGATACCCGGCGTCCGGTGTCATCCACGAGGTATTCCAGATCATAGAGCGCCCCGCCGCCTTCGCGAAACCGGCGCAGCAGGTCGGGGCCGGATGGTTGGCCCTTGAACGCATGGCCGAAAAGGATGTGCCGGTGAACAAGCGGCCCCGTATCCCCGGGCAGTTCCTTAAGCCCGAAGATGATCGCATCGTGCGGCGCGTCCCGCCACGTGCCGGCCTGTGCAGTGGTCGCACCCGCGTCCCGGTACTCCTGCGCGGGGATGATCCGCGTGGCGCTATCCTCCACCGTCACCTGAAAACCGGCAGCCAGAAGCGCCTGCACCCCTTTGGGTGTGATCCCGACGCGGCGTTCATTGGCGCGCTCCTCGGCGCGAACCCAGAGATGTGGCATGGCGGACCCTTCGATTGCGGACAGCAACGCGCCGACGCTAGCAGGCGCTGCCGGACGGGGGAACCGATCACCGGTTTTGCGGGTTGATCTGCCAGACGACATTCTGAAACCCAATGTGACGGAGACCCGCCATGGCCACCCCCGCCGCCCCCTACCCGCCCGTGCAACCGATCGAAGCCGACGAAACCCGCGCCGATATCGACGCCATCCAGAAAGCCCTGACGCGCACCTGTGACGCGCTGGCCGGCTACGACAAAATGGTCGAAGAGGCCGAGGCAGAGGTTCTGCCGATCCTGCGCAAGATCCACGAGATCCACCGGGTTCATGCCGGTCAGCTTGCCTCCCTCATCAACGGGATGGGCGGCACGCCGGACACCGACGGCTCTGTCATGACGACGGTGAACAAGACCGTCATCTCGCTCCGTGCCCTGTTCGATGAGATCGACGACGACGCGCTGGAACGCGCCATCGACGGAGAGGAATACGTGACCGACGCTTTCCACGACGCCATGGCCGAAGTGCCGGAAGGTCCGGACCGCCAGGCGCTTGCCGACATGCTGGCAGAATTGGAAGCGGTGCTGGACGAAGCCCGCGCCATCGCGGACTAGGTCCAGCGCACTTCACCGAGAAAGATATAACCCGCGCCGTAGATCGTCTTGATCAGGCGCGGGTTTTTCGGGTCTTCGCGCAGCTTCGTGCGCAGGCGCGAGATGCGGACATCCATCGCCCTGTCAAAACTTTCGCCCGCCGCCCCGCCCAGGCTTTCCTGCATCTGCTGGCGGGAGATCAGGCGTTTCGGCGATTCGAGGAACAGGCGCAGCACCTCCCCCTCCGCGTGGGAAAACGGTGTTTGCGACCCGTCTTCGGCCACCAGCGTGTAGCTGTCGAAGGACGCGGTCCAGCCGTTGAACATGGCAACGGCCTGCGCACGATCGGGTGCTTTCGGGCTGCGCAGGCGGGCACGGACGCGGGCCACGACCTCCACCGGATCGAACGGCTTGATGATGTAGTCGTCCGCCCCCAGCTCCAGCCCTGTCACGCGATCCTGCACCTGCGCGCGGCCAGAGATGATGATGATCGACGACCCGGATTCGAGCGCCAGCCGATGCACCAGCGCCAGCCCGTCCCGGTCCGGCAGGCCCAGATCGACAAGGCAGACATCGGGCGTGGTCTTGCGCAACGCCGCCTCGAACTCCGTCGCGCGGGCGAAGGTGAGGGTGCGGAACCCGGCCTCCGTCAGGGCATCGGACAGCATCGCGCGGATCTGCGGCTCATCATCCAGGATCGTGACGAGGGGCGCGCTCATGCCGCGACCTCTTGGGTCATCAGCGCGTGAAGCGCGCCGGGATCGACCGGCTTGTCCAGTACCGGCCAGCGCCGTGCCCCCGTCATCCGCAGCGGATCGGATGCGGGCAGGGACGTCATGAGGGCGAGGTGCAGATGCGGGTGATGCGCGGCGATATCCGTCAGAAGCGCCACGCCATCCACCGCGCCCAGGCGAATATCCGACAGGACCCAATCAAGGCCCGGAAGATCGGCAAGGGCCAGCGCCTCCTCCGCCGATGCGGCCTCCAGCACCCTGTGGCCGAGGCCGATCAGATCCTCCCGCACCTGCGTGCGGATCTCGTCCACGTCATCGACCAAGAGGATCAGGCGCGGCTGCGTCTCATCGGTCACGGGGCGCAGCGGCAGGCGCAGAAGGACCTGCGCGCCGCCTTCGGTATTGCCGATCTGCACCGTGCCGCCCGCCAGCTTCACAAGGTCGTAGACCATTGTCAGGCCAAGGCCCGAACCGTCCTGCCCCTTGGTGGTGAAAAACGGATTGAGCGCACTGTCTAACGCGGCGTCCGAAAAGCCCGGGCCGGTATCGGTGACGCGGATCTCCAGCCACGTCCCCTTGACGTCGCGCAAGCTCACGGTGATCGCCCCCTTGCCCTCCATCGCGTCGCGGGCATTCAGGACCAGGTTCAAAAGCCCGTCCTGGACCGATCCCGCATCCAGCATCAGGGCCTTGTGCGACAGGGCGTTCTGCAGGTCGAGCGTCACCGAACCGGGCAGGGTCGCGCGGGCCAGCGGCTCGAAACTGGCGAGGAAGTCGTCGATCACGACCGGGGCGGGCCGCACCTCCCGCGCGCCGGTCATGTCGGCGATCTTGTCGAGCAATCGCCCGCCGCGCCGCACCGCAAGGCGCGTGGCCGCCGTCAGGTCCTTTGCGCCGTCGGGCAGGGGCATCTTCTCCAACTGCGTTTGCAGGCCGAGGATGATGGTCAGCAGGTTGGCGAAATCGTGGGCAAGGCCACTGGTGAGTTGCGCCGCCATCTCTCTCTTGTGGGTCTGCTCCAGCGCCGCGCGGGCCTGGGTTTCCTGGGTGACGTCGGTGGACAGAAGGTACACCCCGCCCTCGCCGCGTTCGTCGGGCGTGAAGGCCGTGCGGATGCGCCGCCCGGAACTGGGATCGGTGAATTCCGTCAGCGTCGGCGTGCCATCGGCGGCCGCGGCAAGCTTGGGCTGCAACATGGCCGCGGTGTCCGCCCCGAGCGCCTCCGCGAAGGATCGTCCGACGATATCGCTTTGCCGCCCGGGCAAAAGCGACGACAGGCGGCGGTTGGTGAAGGTGTAATATCCGTCCGCATCGACATGGGCGATGTGGGCGGGCGTCATCTCCGTCACGGTGCGGGTGCGGGCCTCCAACTCCCCCAAGGCGGCCTTCGCCTCCTGCAATTGGGCGATCGTGGCCTCCAACTGGCGGTTTGTGCGCGACAGCTCCTCCGCGTGGGACAGAAGCTGGTCGGACAATTCCTCGGACCGGGCGCGCAAAAGCGCCTCCTGCCGCTTGGCGGGGGTGATGTCGGTATAGACCGTGACCCAGCCACCATCGGGCAGGGGCGAGCCTTCGACGGAGATGGTCCGGCCATTCGCGCGGGTGCGTTCCATGTAATGGGGTTGAAACGCGCGGGCCTGTTCGACGCGGGTTCGCACGAAATCGTCCACGTCGTCGACCGCGCCATATTCACCGCTTTCGACAAGGTAGCGGATCGTATCTTCGAACCCGGCGCCCGGACTGACCAGACGTTCGGGCAGGCCGAACATCTCCTGGAACGGGCGGTTGCTGACGGCCAGCCGCAAATCGGCATCGTAGATCGACAGCGCCTGCTGGATCAGGTTCAGACCGGCGCGGGTAAAGCTCTCCGTGATGCGTTCGCGTGGCATGGCTCAAACGTCCCTCCGCCCCCATGGCTAGCTTGGCGCACGACCCGCGCCAAGGCCCCTGAACGGCCTGTTACAATTCGAAAGGATTGCGAAAAAGTCAGGTAACGCTTGACCGACATCTCTTCTGTGGCACGTTAAGGGGCGCGGCCAGCGTCTTGTCCGAACAAGGGACGCGGTGCGTGTGCATCGGTGAAAAACCGGTGATAGGGAGGACATCTTGGCTGATACGACACCGCCTTCGGGCGCGCCGCAATCCGTGCCTGCGCTGCTTCGCCGTAACGCGACGCGCTTCGGTGATAGCCCCGCCTACCGCGAAAAGGAATTCGGGATCTGGCAAAGCTGGACCTGGGCCGAGACGGCCGACGAGATCGAGAAGATCGCCCTCGGCCTCTTGGAGCTTGGCCTGAACCGGGGCGATTACGTTGCCGTCATCGGCCGCAACCGCCCCGCGCTCTACTGGTCGATGGTCGCGGTGGAAATGGCGGGCGCCGTGCCCGTCCCGCTCTACCAGGATGCCGTCGCGGAAGAGATGACTTACGTGCTCGACCATTGCGGCGCGCGGTTCGTGATCGCGGGCGACCAGGAACAGGTCGACAAGGTGATCGAGGCGCAGGAAACGCTGCACGGCATCGAGCACGTGATCTACGTCGAAAAGCGCGGGATGCGGAAATACGACCACGGCGCTCTGCATGCGCTGGAAGATGTGCAGGCCAAGGGCGCCGCAGCGGGCGCGAGCCTGAAAGACGATCTGGCCGCCCGCGAGGCGGAGCTGACCTATGACAGCACCTGCGTGATGCTCTACACCTCCGGCACGACGGGCAAGCCGAAGGGCGTTGTCCTGTCGAACCGCAATATCATCGAGGCGTCGAAATCCTCCTCCGAATTCGACGGGTTGCGGCCCGATGACGAGGTGCTGGCCTATCTGCCGATGGCCTGGGTGGGGGATTTCATCTTCTCCATCGGGCAGGCGTACTGGACCGGGTTCTGCGTGAATTGCCCCGAAAGTGCCGACACGATGATGATGGATCTGCGGGAGATCGGGCCGACCTATTTCTTCGCCCCGCCGCGTGTGTTCGAGACGCTGCTGACCTCCGTGATGATCCGGATGGAGGATGCGGGGAAATTCAAGAAGGGCCTGTTTGACCGCGCCATGGCGCGCGCCAAGGTGACAGGCCCCAAGATCCTGGACGGCAAGCCCGTCTCGGGCGGCGAAAAGCTGGCCTATGCGCTCGACAACCTTCTGGTGATCGGACCGCTCAAGAATACGCTCGGCATGAGCCGCGTGCGCGTGGGCTATACCGCGGGGGAGGCGATCGGGCCGGAGATTTTCGATTTCTACCGCGCGCTCGGGATCAACCTGAAGCAGCTTTACGGGCAGACGGAGGCGAGTGTCTTCATCACCCAGCAACCCGACCACGAAGTGCGCCCCGATACGGTCGGCGTGCCGTCGCCCGGGGTGGAATTGAAGATCGGCGATAACGGGGAAGTTTTCTACCGCTCGCCCGGTACGTTCGTGGAGTATTTCAAGAACCCCGAAAGCACGGCCTCCACCAAGGATGCGGAGGGTTGGGTGGCCACCGGCGACGCAGGCTTCATCGAGGAGGACACCGGACATCTGCGCATCCTCGACCGCGCCAAGGATGTGGGCAAAATGGCCCAGGGCGGGTTATTCGCGCCGAAATTCGTGGAGAACAAGCTGAAGTTCTATCCCGATATTCTGGAGGCCGTGGTCTTCGGAAACGAGCGGGAGTTCTGCACCGCGTTCATCAATATCGACCTGAGCGCTGTGGGCAATTGGGCGGAGCGCAACAACATCGCCTATGCCTCCTACCAGGAATTGGCGGGGCATCCCCAGGTGCTGGATTCGATCCAATCCCACGTTGAGGCGGTGAACCGCTCCGTCGCGGAGGACCCGATGCTGTCCCACTGCCAAGTCGCGCGGTTCCTCGTGCTGCACAAGGAGCTGGACGCCGATGACGGAGAGCTGACGCGGACCCGCAAGGTGCGGCGGCGGATCATCGAGGAGAAATTCGGCGAGTTGATCGAGGCGCTTTATGACGGATCGTCCGAGAAATACACCGAGACGGAAGTGACCTACGAGGATGGCCGGAAGGGCAAGATCTCGGCGACGTTGGAAATCCGCGATGCGGCCACGGTGCCGGTCGATGCGAACCGGATGGCTGCGGAATGACGGGCGGACGCGCGTGCAGGCGCGACGCCCCGCCCCCCATCCCGCGGGAGGTGCGCCCATGACCCTTGTGGCGGTCGGTTTCTTCTTGCTGGGTTTTGTCGCGTCGTGGGTGGCGGGGCGGTACGTGAGCAAGGGCGCGATGATCGTGCAAAGCGGCGCGCTTGGCCTGTGCGGGCTGGCGGCGCTGGTGATCGGAATGCCGGGGGTGATCGAGGCGAATTTCGTCTGGGCGCTGATCGCGCTGGTCATCTACGGGCTGATCGGCGCGCTGATCTTCAGGGCCGCGCAGGCGTCGCGGGAAGGGGCGGAATAAATGCTTGATAACGCGACAGAAAGCTACGTCACCGCCGACGGGCGGACCATCGGGCCGGTGGTGATGGAGATGCGGGGGATCACGCTCAGGTTCGGCGGGGTCGAGGCGATCAAGGACATCTCGTTCGACGTGCGCGAAGGAGAAATCCGCGCCATTATCGGGCCCAACGGGGCGGGCAAATCCTCCATGCTCAACGTCATCAGCGGGTTCTACCATCCGCAGGAAGGCGACGTGTATTATCGCGGCTCCAAGCGGCCGCCGATGAAGCCTTACCAGGTCGCGCGCCAGGGCATCGCGCGGACGTTTCAGAACATCGCGCTCTTCGAGGGGATGAGCGTTCTGGACAACGTGATGACGGGCCGCCTGAACCACATGAAAGCCGGTTTCGCCAGCCAGATTCTGTGGTGGGGAAAGGCCGAGGAAGAGGAAACGAGAAACCGCGCGAAAGCCGAGGAAATCATTGATTTCCTTGAGATTCAGTCGATCCGGAAGACACCGGTGGGACGCCTTCCCTACGGTCTGAAAAAGCGGGTGGAGCTGGCGCGCGCGCTGGCCGCCGAGCCGCAAATCCTGTTGCTGGATGAACCCATGGCGGGGATGAACGTGGAGGAAAAGGAAGACATGTCGCGCTTCATCCTCGACGTGAATGACGAGTTCGGCACGACCATCGTTCTGATCGAGCATGACATGGGCGTTGTCATGGACCTCAGCGACCGCGTGGTCGTGATGGATTACGGCAAGAAGATCGGGGACGGGACGCCGGAAGAGGTGCGTAACAATCAAGAAGTGATCGACGCTTATCTCGGGGTCTCCCATGACTGAAACCGGCGTATATTACCGGTATAGGGTCGGTATAGCCTTGGTATATACGGCAATGTTCCTTGCAGCGGGCGCACCGGGCCATGCGCAAACCGCCCCCGGCACGGAGCTGTTGCGGGTGACGCAGCATTGCATGGATTGGGCCGAGGGCGGTTTCGCGGACGCAACGCCTTTCGAGGCCGACCCCGATTACGTGCAGGTCTTCGCGGTGGCCGGCCAATACCTCTATCGGCTGGACGGCACGGGCATGACCGTCGAATTGACGCAGGAGGACGGGGAGGTCATCTGCGCCATGGGCGGCCAGGGTGCCGTGACCCAAGGCGATGACTACGCCCGGCTTTTCGATCACATGGACGGGCTTCTGGAGACCGGGCGCACGGCGCTGCTGGTCGGGTCGGGATACGCGATCTGCGACGTGCCGAGCGGGCTCTTTTCCGTCACCTACGCGCTTGACGGGGGCGAGGGGCTGGCCGTGCGGCTGGAATGGGGGACGGAGGACGCGTTGGGCGTCGCGGGGGCGTGCGATGGGTGATCTGCGCCTCATCCTGGCGGCGCTGTTCGTGGCGTTTCCCGCCGCGGCCCAGGAGAGCGCGAGGTTTGAAGCCACGCCCGAGATGTATCTGGTTGGTGAGCGCATACGCCTGTGCAGCAATGCCGTCGCGCTGCGCGATGCCGCGATCATTTTGGAGGCGCCTGTCGAAGTGACCGGCACCCCGCGGGAGACGAATCGTGGCGCGAGCTTCGACGACGATCTGAGGCATGCGTTTTTCGACCTGAACGCCGATGGCGATCCGTCTCAGACGATGCTGATCGTGTCTCATGACCCCAGGTTTTCGCCGTTCGAAACGCCCGAGGATGCGCGCCGCATTGCAGGCTGCCTTGTCTGGCTGACGCCCGTGGCATCAGAGAACCGCCAGATCATCGTCAATTGGATCATTGGGGTTATGGACGAATTCAGGCGGGTCGTTCAGCCGTTCGAGGTGACGGACTACGATGTCGGCCATGGTCAGATTTCGGCGAGAGGGCGGTTGTTGGCGTGCCGCAATGACGGAACGGCCCTGAGACTTTCGGTAAACACCTATGAGGGGTTCGGATTGCAGAGTGTGGAATTCCACGATGAACCAACCCAACCGGGCGAGGTGCCGTGCGATGCGTGATCTGCGCCTCATCCCGGCGGCGCTGTTCGTGGCGTTTCCCGCCGCGGCCCAGATCGAGGATGCGTTCGCGCAGTTCGAGGCCCGCTGTCTGACGCCCATGGAAGCGGTGGAGGCGAGCGATACGGACGGTTTGACCCTGACGGCGGAGGATTCCGATAGCCAAACGTGGATGGCCGATGCGGGGGCGTGGCGGTTGAGCCAATCCACCCCGGAGGCGCTGATCCAGTTCTGCGCGATCCACGGGGCCTTCGGCACGGAGGTGGACGATTGGGTGCGCGCGGCGCTGGACAGCGGACGCTACCGCCCCATCGACAGCGCCGATCCGGCGATCCAGCTTCTGCAATCGACCACGTGGCGCGAGCCGCTGATCGAGGTGGAAATCGACCGGGAGGGCGCGCGCCTGACCGTCATCGAGACGAATTTGGAGAGTTGAGGGTGAGGCGCTTTTCCATCTCGCTTTGTACGGCCGTGACGTTTGGGGTGGTGTCCCCCGCGCAAGCACAGGTTTCGCCCGAGGCGTTCGTGGACATCATGCAAAGCTGTGTGACCTGGATCGCCGGGGGTGCTGTCGATGAATTCGCACCGCCGGGGCTGGACGTGCTGTTGCCTTATCCCAGCGTCAACGAAAGCACCGGCAGCGCCGTGGGGGCCTTCGGCGGCATGGGACTGTCGCTGTCCGTGGTGCACGGCGAGGACGGGACGTTGTGTACGTATTCGGGCGCGGGCCCGGATCCGTCCCTCGCCGAACCGGTCGTGAATGCCTGGATCGCGGCGCAAGTGACCGAGGGACGCCTTGTTCCGATCAATGACCCCGCTGTCCGGGCACCGTTCGCCCTATGCGGCACGCTGGACGGTACGGCAAACATCTTCGCCGCAAGCGGCGGGGTGAACTTCACCATGAGCGGCGGTCTTGATGCGTTGCCGCCGGGGGTTTGCGAATGAGTGGCCCCGCACCAATTGCCCAAGGAGGCTCAGGATGCCTGACCAGTTAATCTTCGCCATGGAAGTGACCCTGAACGGGCTTTTGAACGGCGTGATGTATGCGCTTGTGGCGCTTGGCTTCGTGCTGATCTTCAAGGCGTCGGGCATTTTCAACTACGCGCAAGGGGTCATGGCTCTGTTCGCGGCGATGACGCTGGTGGGCATCCAGCAGGGCCGCGTGCCGTTCGGGCATCTGATCAATGCGATCTTCGGGACCGACATCCATTATTTCGGGTGGGAGGTGCCGGCGTTGATCGCGATCCTTCTGACCGTGTTGATCATGGTCGCCTTCGCCTATCTCGTGCAGAGGTTCGTGTTCCGGCATCTGGTGGGGCAGGAGCCGATCATCCTGTTCATGGCGACGATCGGGCTGGCCTATTTCCTTGAAGGAATTTCCGACCTGATGTGGGGCTCGGAGATCCGGAACCTCGATGTGGGTCTGCCGCAGGGGATCAACGACTGGATCGACACCACGACGTTCGAGGCGTTGGGGTATGGCTTCTTCATCGACAATCTCGACATCGCGGCGGCGATCATCGCGGCGATCCTCGTGATGGGTCTGATCGCCTATTCGCAATACACCAAGAATGGCCGCGCGATGCGGGCGGTGGCCGATGACCACCAGGCGGCGCTGAGCGTCGGGATTTCGCTAAACTACGTGTGGATCCTGGTCTGGTCGCTGGCGGGCATGGTGGCGCTGGTGGCGGGGATCATGTGGGGGTCGAAATCGGGCGTGCAGTTTTCGCTTTCGCTCATCGCGTTGAAGGCATTGCCGGTGCTGATGCTGGGCGGCTTCACGTCAATCCCCGGGGCCATCGTGGGCGGGCTGATCATCGGCGTGGGCGAGGCGCTGTTCGAGTTCGCCATCGGCCCGATGATCGGCGGCGCGACGGAGAACTGGTTCGCCTATGTGCTGGCGCTGGTGTTCCTGGTGTTCCGGCCGCAGGGCCTCTTTGGGGAGAAGATCATTGAGCGGGTTTGAGGCATATGGCGCAGGATCAACCGAAACCGCTGCTCGTTCGGCTCTTGCTGTTCGTTGTTGGTGGCTATTGCGCGTTGGCGATCCTGTTCACCGGGCTGCTTGTGCCGTTTCTGATGGTGGCGAACTGGGCCGGTGGACCCAGTCGAGCGAGCGGTTGGGGCGAGTGGATGCTGGGGCTGGGCATTTGGGTTGCAGGGTTTGGCACCGCGCTCATCGTGCGGATGGACGGCCCGATGCGATGGGTGACGCTTGCGATCGTGGCGGTCCTCTTGATCGCCGGGATGCTGGTATTCATCGGAACCGAGACCGGCAATCCCGCAACCTACCTGCTGTGGGTCATCGCCTTTGTCGGCCATGGCGCGGTCATGGCTCTGGCGTTTCGCGCGCTGTCGAGATGATGGCGGACCGCACGAACAGAACGGACATGGTGGTCTGTCTGACCAACAAAGGGAGCGTTTGAGATGCTGTACCGTGAAGCAGGTGATTTCTCGACCACTTACGGCGAAGACAACCAGACCTTCCCGATCAAGTTCGATCGGCTGTGTTACTACGTGGCGCTCTTTGTCGGTGCCGTCGTGGTGCCGTTCCTGATCAACGATTACTGGGCGAATTCGCTGCTGGTGCCGTTCCTGATCTACGCCATCGCGGCGATCGGGCTGAACATCCTGACGGGGTATTGCGGGCAGGTCAGCCTTGGGACGGGCGGGTTCATGGCAGTGGGGGCCTATACGTCCTACAAGCTGATGACGGCGTTCCCGGGGCTCGACATGATCTCCATCACGCTGCTGAGCGGGTTCATGACGGCGATGGTGGGCGTGGCGTTCGGCCTGCCGTCATTGCGGATCAAAGGCTTCTACCTGGCGGTGGCGACGCTGGCCGCGCAGTTCTTCCTCGTGTGGCTCTTCAACAAGGTGCCGTGGTTCTACAATTACTCCGCCTCCGGGCAGATCAGCGCGCCGGAGCGGGATTTCTTCTACTTCGTGAACATCCCCGTGACCGGCCCCAACGCGGAGGCCTGGGCGAAATACCTGTTCTGCTTCCTTTTCGTCTTCGTGCTGGCCTGGGTCGCGCGGAACCTGACAAGGGGCACGATGGGGCGGCAATGGATGGCGATCCGCGACATGGATATCGCGGCGGAGATCATCGGGGTGAACCCCCTGAAGGCCAAGCTGACCGCCTTCGCCGTCTCCAGCTTCTACGTGGGCGTGTCGGGGGCGCTGCTCTTCACCGTCTATCTGGGCGCCGTGGAAGTGGGGGAGGTCTATGGCATCACCAAGTCGTTCCTGGTCCTGTTCATGATCATCATCGGCGGGCTCGGCTCCATCTTCGGGAGCTTCGCGGGGGCGGCCTTCATGGTGCTGCTGCCCGTGGCGCTGAAGCTGTTGCTGGTCGACAGCTTCGGGCTGGATACGGCGCTGAGCGCGCATTTCCAGTTCGTCATCGTGGGCGCGCTGATCATGTTCTTCCTGATCGTGGAGCCGCACGGGCTGGCGCGATTGTGGGGGCTGGCGAAGGAAAAACTGAGATTGTGGCCCTTCCCGCACTAAGCGGGGCGCGCTGCCAAGACCGGGCGGGAGGCCCGGGCAAACCAAGAAATCGGAAAAAATCCAAGGGAGGAATGACCCGATGAAGAAACTGACAATGCTGGCGCTGACAAGCGCGATGGTGGCGGGAACGCCCGCAATGGCGGACCTCGTGTTCCCGAGCCTGAGCTACCGTACCGGGCCCTATGCGGCGGGAGGCATCCCGTTTGCCGATGGCTACGCCGATTACTTCACGCTGCTCAACCAGCGCGATGGCGGCATCGGCGGGGTCGAGGCGCGGGTCGTGGAATGCGAGACCGCCTACAACACCGAGCGGGGTGTGGAATGCTACGAGTCGACCCGTGGTGAAGGCGCGCTGGTCTATCAGCCGCTGTCGACCGGCATCACGTACCAGCTGATCCCGCGCACCACCGCCGATGGCATCCCGCTTCACACGATGGGTTATGGCCGGACATCCGCCGCGAACGGCAACGTCTTCAGCCACACGTTCAACTATCCCGCGAATTACTGGGATGCGGCGAGCGTGATCGTGAACCAGTTGCTTGAGGAAAACGACGGCTCCCTCGAAGGGCAGACGATCGCGCTGCTCTACCACAATTCCGCCTACGGGCGGGAGCCGATCCGCACCCTGCAATCGCTGTCGGAGATGCATGGCTTCTCGCTCACCGAGATCGCGGTGGACCATCCGGGCCAGGAGCAGGGCAACCAGTGGCTGCAAATCCGCCGGGAGCGTCCCGACTACGTCGTGATGTGGGGCTGGGGCGTGATGAACCAGGTCGCGGTTCAGGAGGCCATCAACATCCGCTACCCGATGGAGAACTTCATCGGCAATTGGTGGGCCGGTGCGGACCATGACGTGGAATCCGCAGGTGCGGACGCCGCGGGCTACCGGGCGCTGAACATGAACCGCCTGGGCGACATGCCCGTCTTTGACGAGATCCGCGAACATGTCGTGGATGCGGGCCTGGCCGCCGGTGACGGCACCAATATCGGCAACGTGCTTTATACCCGCGGCATGTATGCGGCCTTCCTGGCGGCAGAAGCGGCGGAACTGGCGCAAGAGATGTCGGGCGAGGCCGAGATCACGGCGGCGCATATGCGCGACGCGATGGAGGCGCTGGTGATCGACGCGGCCACGATGGAGGAAGCGGGCATGCCGGGCATCGGGCCGGAATTCACCGTGACCTGCGAAGATCACGGCGGCACCGGCATGGCGATCATGCAGCAATGGGACGGGGAGAACTGGGTGACGCTCACCGATTTCATCGCGCCCGATGACAGCGTGACCCAGCCGCTGGTCATGGAAGATTCGGCCCAATATGCCGAGGAAAACGGGATCGAGCCGCAATGCGCGGAAAGCTGATCCCGGCGCACTAGACATGTCCGGCGGCGGCGCGGGTCGTTGCCGTCGGGCTTCAGGTATTTGGAAAGCGAAGATGGGCGGAGCGCCGCGCGATATGAAACCGTTGCGAGGAGGGCCGGAGGTCCGAGGAGCGACGGGACGCGCGGGCGCCGTTAACCTTAACCGGGGATGAAGATGCTGGATCAGGCGCAAGAGACCGTGACCGAGGCGCAGGCGGAAACGCTGCTGGAGGTCAACAATATCGAGGTGATCTACAACCACGTGATCCTTGTGCTGAAAGGCGTGTCCCTGAAGGTGCCCAAGGGCGGCATCACCGCGCTTCTGGGGGGCAATGGCGCGGGCAAGACGACGACGCTCAAGGCGATCTCCAACCTGCTGCATTCCGAGCGCGGGGAAGTCACCAAGGGTTCCATCCGCTATCGCGGGGAGCCAGTGGCGGATCTGAGCCCATCGGACCTGGTCGATCGCGGGGTGATCCAGGTGATGGAGGGGCGCCATTGCTTCGAGCATCTGACGGTGGAGGAAAACCTCCTCACCGGTTCTTATACAAGAAAAGACGGGCGCGCGGCGATCCAGGCCGATCTGGACCTCGTCTATGATTACTTCCCGCGCCTGAAGGAGCGCCGGACGAGTCAGGCGGGCTATACCTCCGGCGGGGAGCAGCAGATGTGCGCCATCGGTCGCGCGCTGATGTCCCGGCCCGAGACGATCTTGCTGGACGAGCCGTCCATGGGGCTTGCGCCGCAATTGGTGGAGCAGATCTTCGGGATCGTGAAGCGCCTGAACGAGGAGCAGGGGGTGACGTTCCTGCTGGCGGAACAGAACACCAACGTGGCGCTGCGGTTCGCCCATTACGGCTTCATCCTTGAATCGGGTCGCGTCGTGATGGACGGCCCGGCGGCGGAATTGCGGGAAAACCCGGATGTGAAGGAATTCTACCTCGGCATGTCGGAGGACGGGCGGAAGAGTTTCCGCGACGTGCGGTCCTATCGCCGCCGGAAGCGTTGGTTGAGCTGATGGGATCAAGTGTCACCATGGTGGCGTTTACCGGCGTGACGGATGTGTCGGGGGGTGTGGCGGCGGCGGAGGCCGCGCTGCGCGAGGCCGGGCTGGTCGGCGGGTCCCACGACCCCGACGCGGTCCTTGCCGGGCGCGGGACGCTGATCCTGAGGCCCGGGCCGAAAGCGGCGGAGGCCACGGCCTATGGCGACACGCTTCTCGACATGCGGACCAACGGGGTCGCGTTCATGGCGGAGCGGTATTTCAACGCCTATGCGCTGGGCTTCGCGGAAGGGTTCGATTGCCCGGTCTGTGGCGGCACGACTACCGATGGCGATGACCAGTTCGGCGACCAGATGGACCATATCGGCCGCGCGGCCGTTGAATGGTGTGACGGGGTGAATGGGGCCACGGCGCAATGCGTGCTGTGCGATGCCGCGCCAAGGGTCACGGACTGGACGCTGGAAGACCCGGTCTTTCTTGCGGACATCGCGATCGAGTTCTGGAACTGGCCGCATCTCGATCCGGACCCCGTGGCGCGCAAGCAATGGTGGCATGTCGACGTGGTACCGATGCTGGAGGACGCTGTCGGCGCGCCCGCCCGGCTGAGCGGTCACAAGATCTGAAGGAGCGCGAAGAATGTTGGACAAAAGCCAAGGCCATTTCGACGCGCTGGAGACGCGCAGCGCGGATCAGCGCGCGGCGGAGCAGTTGGAGGCGCTGAACGCGCAGCTAGCGCGGGTGCGGGCGGCGGAGGACAATTGCCTGCCCGGGGACGGTGCGCTGGGCGACCTTGGCGAATTGGCGCGGCTTCCGGTGTTGCGGAAGTCGGACCTGGTGGCGTGGCAGGCGGAGAAACCGCCCTTCGGGGGCATGGCCGTGTCGAACGTCGCCCATGTGTTCCAGAGCCCCGGCCCGATTTATGAACCGGGCGGGGTCAGCCACGATTGGTGGCGGATGGGCCGGTTCCTGCATGCGCTGGGGATCGGCGCGGGGGACATCGTGCAGAATTGCTTCGGCTATCACCTGACGCCGGCGGGCATGATCTTCGAGAGCGGCGCGCGGGCCGTGGGGGCCGCCGTGCTGCCCGCGGGCGTGGGGCAGACGGAATTGCAGGTGCGCGCCGCGAAGGATATCGGCTGCACGGCTTATGCGGGCACGCCGGATTACCTGAAAGTGATCCTGGACCACGCCGACGAGGTGGGGGAAACGCTGGCCTTTACCCGTGCGGCGGTGGGGGGCGGGGCGCTGTTCCCGAGCCTGCGGCAGGAATACGCGGATCGGGGGATCACCTGCCTGCAATGTTACGCAACCGCCGATCTGGGCAATATCGCCTATGAGAGCAAGGCGATGGAGGGGATGATCCTTGACGAAGGGGTCATCGTTGAGATCGTGCGCCCCGGCACCGGGGACCCGGTCGCCGATGGCGAGGTGGGAGAGGTCGTGGTGACGTCCCTCAACCCCGATTACCCGCTGATCCGGTTCGCCACGGGCGATCTGAGCGCGATGATGCCGGGGCAAAGCCCGTGCGGGCGCACCAATGCGCGCATTAAGGGCTGGATGGGCCGCGCGGACCAGACCACCAAGATCAAGGGCATGTTCGTGCGGCCGGAGCAGGTGGCGGAGTTCGTGGCCAAAACCGGCATTGCCAAGGCCCGCGTCATCGCCCGCCGCGACGGGGAGCGGGACGTGATGGTCGTGCAGGTGGAAGCGGACGGCGCAGACGAGGCCGCGTTGGCGGACAAGGTGAAAGCCACGATGAAGCTGAGCGGCCGGGTCGAGATCGTGGCACCGGGCAGCCTGCCCAATGACGGCAAGGTGATCGACGACCAGCGCAGCTACGACTGAGCCCTATTCCCCGCGCGCTTCGGCGGCGCGCAGCTCCTCCGGCGTGGCGAGGCCGTCGCCATTCGCATCGACGCGGCGGAAGGCCCATCCATAGGCACCGAGATTGCGGATGCGGATCGACATCGGTGCGCCATAGGCGGCCATCTGCTGGATGAAGACGCGGAATTCGCCCGGGGTGAGGCGCTCATCCCCGTTCGCGTCGGCGGCCAGAAAGCTCTGCACGCTTTGCGCCTCGAACTGGGCGTGGGCCGGGGCCGGGATCAGCGCCGTGGCGGATGCGAGCGCGATCAGCCCTGCAAATGCCGTGTGCGGGAGACGTGTCATGGTCCGGATCCTCCTTGATGTGCAGAAAGGGTGGCGCGATGGCCGGTTCACTATGCAACGGTGCGGCGGCGGGGGATGTTTCAATCGCCCCGACGGGGAGGGATCGGCACCAACGCGCCGATGCCGCCGCTTTTGTCATCCGATGACACGGCGCGCCGCGGTTGCGGGACCAAGGCTGCTATCGGGTGACAACGCGAAACCATGCTAAACCACCGCAAAGCAACGAATCCCACGGACGGAGTTTTCGCCATGCCCATTCGCCCCCTCGCCACGGCACTCGCCGTTTTGACCGGCCTCGGGTCCGCCATCGCTGCCACGGAGGTGCGGGCCGATACCGCGCTTTTGCTGGTCAACGACCGCTATTCCAACGCCCAGAACCTGCGACAGGCCAGCGAGATCGAGCGTCTGCGTGGCGATCTGTCGGCGGCGGGCTTTGACGTCATCACCGTGGCCGACGGGGATGGCGACGACCTGCGGCGCGGGTTGGAGCGGTTGATGAACGCGGATGAAGAGGACCGTGTGCTGGTCGCCGCCGTGGGTCATTTCGCGCGGTCCAACAGCGATTCGTGGCTTCTGGGATCGGACGTGGACGAACCGAACCTTGCGACAGTCAGCGGCGATGGCCTGCCCCTGTCCGTCCTGATGGATGTCGCGGCGACCGCGCCGGGGCGATCTATCGTTCTTCTGGGGCTGGAGCGGCGGCGCATCGACCTGGGCGCGGGCCTTGGTGTCGGCGTGGGCCGGGTGGACGCGCCGCAAGGTGTGACCGTTCTGGCCGGTGCGCCGGATGACCTTGCGGATTTCACGACCGAAACCTTGCTGGTGCCCGGTGCGGACCTTGAGGCGGCGCTGTCCAGTAGCCGCGGTTTGCGGGCCTTCGGGTTCGTCTCGTCCGAATTGCCGTTCTTCCCGGCGGCGACCCCGTCCGCGCCGGCGCCGACCCAGCCGCCCACGTCGCCGCAGCTCAACCAACCGGGCGCGGAAGAGATCGCGCTGTGGGAAGCGGCGGAGGAGTTGGACACGGTCGGCGCGTATCGCGCGTATCTCAACCGCTATCCGAACGGGTTCTACGCCGCCGATGCCCGCGCCCAGATCGACACGTTCGAAAATGACCCCACCGCCGTGGCGCAAGCCGCCGAGGAGGCGCTGAACCTGACACGCCAGCAACGCCAGCAGATCCAGCGCAGCCTGTCGATCCTCGACTATGATACGCGGGGCATCGACGGGATCTTCGGCTCCGGCACGCGCAACGCGATCCGGGGATGGCAGAATGCGCGGGGCTTCGTCGTGACGGGCTACCTTGATACGGCGCAGATCAACGCCCTCAGCCAGCAGGCCTCGGTCCGCGCGGCAGAGCTTGAGGAGGAGGCGCGCCAAGCGCGGGAGGAGGCCGAACGGGCCGACCGCGCCTATTGGCAGGTGACGGGGCAGGGCGCCACGGAGGAGGGGCTGCGCGCCTATCTGGAGCGCTATCCCGACGGGCTGTTCGCCGAGCAGGCGGAGGCGCGTGTGGAGGAGATCGACCGCGCCCGCCGCGCCGAGGCGGAGGCCCGCGACCGCGCCGCGTGGGACGTCGCCCGCGCCCAGAACAGCGTCGCGGCCTACCGCGCCTATATCAACGACAACCCCAACGGGGCCTTCGTCGACCAGGCCCGCGCGCAGATCGATATCCTGACCGGGCAGGGCGGCGGGTTCACCCCGCAGCAGATCGCCCAGTTCGAGGCGCGCGAGGCGTCGCTGAACCTGCCGCCCGTCACCCGGTCCCTGATCGAGCAGCGGCTGGCCGCCCTGGGGCTGGAGCCGGGGCGCGTGGACGGACGTTTCGATGAACGCTCCCGCCGGGCGATCCGCCGCTACCAGCGCGCGCGCGGGATCACGGTGACGGGTTATCTGGATCAGCAATCGGTCGTGCGCCTGCTGGCCGAAACCGTGGGCGGTATCCTGCGGCTGGATGGAGTGATCGAATGAGACCGGCGATCATCACGGCCCTCCTGGCGCTGGTGCTGATGCCCGTGGGATCGGGCGCGGCACGGGCGCAGGACGCGGCGGAACTGGCGGCGGCGCGCGCGGTGCTGTTGCAATTGCAGCCGCGCAGCTTCGCGGAAAACGTGGAATATTGCGGCTATATCGGGCGGATGCCGGACGGGCGGCTGATGGCGACGGAGGTGTCGCGCGGCGACAGTTTCGGGTGCCTGAGCCGGGCCGACGAAAGCCGGTTCGTGGAGATCGTGGCGAGCTTCCACACCCATGCGGGTTTCGACCGGAGCGCGTTGAGCGAGGTGCCGTCGTCGGACGACGTGATGGGCGATCATGCGGAAGGGGTGAACGGCTATGTCGCGACGCCGGGCGGACGCCTGTGGTACATCGACGGCGCGCGGCAAGTGGCGACACAAATCTGCGGGCTGGGCTGCATGGGCCAGGCGCCGGGTTTCATCCCCGGCGATGAGGGGCCGATTGCGTCCCGCTATACCCTGGCCGAGATTCGGGCGCGCGAACGCTGAACGGATGTCGGATGCCTGCGGCTTAGGGGTCGATATTGACCTGGCCGTTATCCCCGGACGGTGGGCAATTCGCTGTATTGGTGGACCCGTCGCAGGTGTCGGCTGCCTGCGCGAAGGCGGCTTGCGAAAGGGCGAGGGTCAGGAGCGTCATCAAAAGGGCGGTCAGGCGTGCCATGGGCGGGGCCTCGTGAAAAAAGAAACATGAATATCCGCCCTGCATACCGGATTCGCCGCGATCTGCCGATGGTGTATTTCCCGCAGCGCGGCGCCGGTCACGATTGCGTGGGGATTTGGGCGGGTCGCCGCCGAAACCCGGCCTTTTGAGCGTGGAAAAGCCGCGTATGGGAAAGCCGCACATGAAAAAGCCGTCCCGGGGGACGGCCATTTCGGTCTGATCGCTCGGGTCGATCTCAGCCCTGGCGGGCCTTGAACCGGCGCTGCGTCTTGTTGATCACGTAGACGCGGCCCTTACGGCGCACAACGCGGCAGTCGCGATGGCGGTTCTTGAGCGAGCGGAGTGAGTTCTTGACCTTCATGGGTCGTCTCCTTCATCGCGGCGCGTCATCTGCGCCTGGTTGATCCTTGGACGCGGCGGGCGCATCCGGTGAATGCCTCGTGGCCCGGTGGGGGGCCTGCTTCCGGGACCGCCGCTGCGCGGCGACCCTGTCGCCCGACACTTTTCTGCGAAAAGTATCGGTTGGTGGGCGATACTGGGATCGAACCAGTGACCCCTTCGATGTCAACGAAGTGCTCTACCGCTGAGCTAATCGCCCGTATTGCCCGTTTGACCTGCATCCGGGTCTTGCCTGCTGGCATGGATCCGGGCGCGGGGACCGCGTGGGTGAGCGGTCGTATAAAAGGAGTCCCCCCGTACCGCAAGGGCTTTTGGCATGGCGGAAAAACGGGCTATATCACCCCACGTCGTCCCATCTGCCCGGAGCCCCCATGCACCCCGCTTTTCGTCTGGACCTGCCCGTTGAGGTGACAAGCTCCGTCATCGTGGCCTCGCCCCATTCCGGGCGGCATTACCCGGCGAGTTTCCTGCGCGCCTCGGTCCTGGACGAGCGCACGATCCGGTCGTCGGAGGATGCGTTCATGGATCGCCTGATCGCGGCGGCCCCGGACCTGGGCGCGCCGCTTCTGGCCGCGGAATGGCCCCGCGCCTACCTCGACTTGAACCGGGCGGCGGACGAACTGGACCCCGGCGTGGTCGACGGGGTGAGCCGCGTGGTGCAGACGCCGCGGATCAATTCCGGCCTGGGCGTGGTGCCACGGGTGGTGGCCAACGGGCGGTCGATCTATCGCGGCAAGCTGACCCGCGCGGAGGCGGAGGCGCGGATCGCGCAGGTCTGGAAGCCCTATCACGCGGAATTGGAGCGCCTGATGCGCGCGGCGAAAGCGGATTTTGGGCGCGCGGTCTTGCTGGATTTCCATTCCATGCCCCACGAGGCGCTGGACGCGGTGGTGCGCCCCGGCACGCCCCGGCCCCACGTGGTGCTGGGCGACCGTTTCGGCGCATCGGCGGCCACGGAGATCGTGGACATCCTGGAGGAAGGCTTCCTGGATGCGGGCCTTGTGGTCAGCCGCAACGCGCCTTTCGCGGGTGCGTTCATCACCCAGAGATACGGGCGTCCGGCCAGCGGCCTGAACGCGGTCCAGGTGGAGATCGACCGCGCGCTTTACATGAACGAACGGCTGGTGCGTCCGAACGGGAATTTCGAGGCGATGAAGCGGATCATCACCCAGGTGCTGGCCCGCGTGATCGGCGCGATGCCCGGGCGGGTGGCGTTGGCCGCGGAGTAGATTTGAGGGGTGGGAGGGCCCGCCCTCCCACCCCTTTTGGGGGGCGCGGCCCCCCTTGCCCCCCCGAGGTATTTTCGAAGCAAAGAAGGCCAGAGCCTTAGCGCAGGGCGCGGCCCTTGAGGATCGCGTCGGCCCCGAAGCGGTCGCGGATCACGTCGGTGGCCCGTTCGGCCTTGAGCCGCGCGGCCTCCTGCGGGTCGAGCAAATTCCCCTCCCGATCGGCCTGCTCCGCCGGGATCAGGTCCGACACGCCCACGCCCAGGAGGCGGTAGGGATCGGGGTGCTCCATCCGGTCGAAGAGCGCCCGCGCGGTGGAATAGATGCGATCCGCCGTCTGGGTCGCATCGGGCAGCGTGGAGCGCCGCGTGATCAGTTTAAAATCGGCCCGCTTGAGTTTCAGCGTGACCGTGCGCCCGGCAATGCCTTTGGCCTTCAGGCGGTCAGACACCTTTTCCGCCATGCGCCAGATATGGCCGTCCAGAAGGTCGGTATCGGCGATGTCGTCGTTGAACGTGGTCTCGTTCGACACGCCCTTGACGGGGCGGTTGCGTTTGACCGACCGGTGGTCCTCGCCGCGTGCCAGATGCCAGAGCCGTTCCCCCATGGAGCCGAAGCGGTCGTGGAGCGCCTCCCTCTGCCACCTTTGCAGGTCCGCGAAGGTGTGGATGCCGGCCTTGTTGAGCGAGGCCTGCCCGACCGCGCCGATGCCCCAGATGAGCCGCACGGGTTTGTCCGACAGGAAGTCCTGCGTTTCCGCCGCGCCGATCACCGAGAAGCCGCGCGGTTTGTCGAGATCCGACGCGATCTTGGCCAGGAACTTGTTGTGGCTGAGGCCGATGGAGCCGGTGATCCCGATCTCGTCCCGCATCCGCTTCACGAGGCGGGCGAGCATCACGGCGGGTGGGCGGCCATGGACGCGGGCGGTGCCGGTGAGGTCCATGAACGCCTCGTCCAGCGACAGGGGTTCGATGGAGGGCGTCATCTCCTCCATCATCTGGCGGATCTGTTTGGAGACCTCCACATAGGTGTCCATCCGGCCGCGCACGACCACCGCTTCGGGGCAGAGTTTAAGGGCCTGGAACATCGGCATGGCCGAGCGCACGCCCTTGATCCGCGCGATGTAGCAGGCGGTGGAGACGACGCCGCGCCGCCCGCCGCCGATGATGACGGGCTTGTCGCGCAGCTCCGGATTGTCGCGCTTTTCGACGGAGGCATAGAAGGCGTCGCAATCCATGTGGGCGATGGGAAGATCGTAAAGCTCCGGATGCGAGGTGACGCGCGGCGACCGGCAGGCCGGGCAGCGGCGTGCATTGTCGAAGGTTTCCAGGCAATCACGGCAAAGGGCGGGCATGGGCGCAGGATACGCGCCTTTGGGCCGGGCCGGAAGATGTGGTAGTCAGGCGCGGGAGGAGGATGCGCCATGGCGAAGGACAGTGAAGAGCGGATCGCCTGCCGCACTCCGGCGGAGGGCAAGGGCGCGACGAGCAATATCCCGGTCTGGAAATTCGAGGCCGTCCGGGCCGCCATTCGCGCCGTGCTGGAAGAGGCGGGCGCGGAGGGGATGCTGAACAGGGACCTGCGTGACGCGGTGGGCGCAAGAATGGAGCCCGATGATCTGGAGCGGCTGGGCAAGCTGGGCTGGCACGTGGTGACGGTGAAGCTGGAGATGGAAGTGCGCGGAGAGGTCGTGCGGCTTCCGGGCAAAGGGCCGATGCGGATCGCGCTGGCCTGACCACGCGGCACCCGGCGTTCAAGGGGTGAGCGGTTTTTCCATGTAGACGCGGCGCAGCCCGTGTTCCGTGACGCGGTGGGTGATGGCAAAGCCGTGGCGCGAATAGAACGCGATATTGGCCGCCATCTTCTCGTGCGCGTAAAGGCGAAGGCGGGTGAAACCCCGGTCCCGCGCGACGGCTTCGGCCACATCGAGCAGGCCCTTGCCGCGCCCCTGTCCCTGTAGGTCGGGACGGATGGCGAGGTTGTCGAGCAACAGCGCATCATCGGTCTCGATCAGCACCATGACCTCCGCCAGTCCCTGCGCATCGTCGCGCAGCCCGACCCAATCCTGTGCGATCCGCGCGGCGTAATCGTCCAGCATCGGGCCGGGTGTCATGCCCATGACGTCTATCCAGGGGCGATAGGCCGCGTCGACCAGGGCGGCGACGGCATCCGCATCCTCGGGTCCTGCCCTGCGCATCGGGATCGTCACTTTCAGGCCCTTTCGCTGCGTTTTGCGGGATTTCCGCCGTCGATTAGGGGTGGAGTCGGAGGCTCCAAACCCGCATATCCTCAGCATATGAAGATCGAAGATCAATTCAGAGGAATTTTAGCCATGCTCGAAGATATTCTGGGCGGGAACCTGTTCCTGCTTGCCGTATTCGTATTCCTGATCCTGTGCGTATTCCTTGCGATCCGCATCGTGCCGCAATCGGAAAAACATGTGATCGAGCGGTTCGGCCGCCTCAAATCGGTGCTGGGGCCGGGGATCAACTTCATCGTGCCCTTCCTGGACCGGGTGGCCCACAAGGTGTCGGTGCTGGAGCGTCAGCTGCCCAATGCCGAGCAGGACGCGATCACCAAGGACAACGTGCTGGTGAAGATCGACACATCCGTCTTCTATCGCATCCTGGAGCCGGAAAAGACCGTCTACCGTATCCGGGACGTGGATGGCGCGATCGCCACGACCGTCGCCGGGATCGTGCGGGCCGAGATGGGCAAGATGGACCTCGACGAGGTGCAATCGAACCGCTCCGCCCTCATCACGCAGATCAAGGCGCAGGTGGAAGAGGCGGTGAACGATTGGGGGATCGAGGTGACGCGGGCCGAAATCCTCGACGTGAACCTTGACCAGGCAACGCGCGACGCGATGTTGCAGCAGTTGAATGCGGAACGCGAGCGGCGCGCCGCCGTGACCCGCGCCGAAGGTCAGCGCCGGGCGGTGGAGCTGGCCGCCGACGCGCAGCTTTACGAGGCCAAGCAGGTGGCCGAGGCCCGCCGCATCACCGCGGACGCCGAAGCCTACGCCACGGGCGTCGTGGCCGAAGCCATCGCCAAGGGCGGGCTGGAAGCGGTGCAATACAACATCGCGCTGGAGCAGGTGAAAGCCATCGGAACCATGTCGTCGGGAGCGGGCAGTAATACGATCGTGGTTCCCGCGGACGCCGTGGATGCCTTCGGCAAGGCGTTCCAGATGTTGAAAGGGCGCAGCTGATGGACCCGCTATGGAGCCAATGGTGGGTCTGGGGTGTTGCGGCCATCGCACTGGCGGTGGGAGAGGTTCTGTTGCCCTCCTACCTGCTGCTGGGGTTCGGGATCGGTGCGGGGATCATCGCGTTCCTGCTCTTGATAGGTGTGCCCGTGGCGGCTTCCCTGCCGATCCTTCTGGTCGTCTTCGCGGTGCTTTCGCTGATTTCCTGGCTGGGGCTGCGGCGCTGGCTGGGCGTGTATCAGGGGCAGGTGAAGAATTTCGACCACGACATCAATGACTGATCTGTCGGTCTATGCGCCGCTGTCCGAGAAGGTGGCGGCGCTTGGGCCGGACGATGACCTGACCTTCCGGCCCGCGGATTTCCCGGACGCGCTGGCCGACCTTACCGAATTCGGTGGCATGGTCATCGACACCGCCTTTCTGCGCAGCATGGGATGGGCCGGTGACAGCGCCGGCAACGATCTGCCGTTCGAGGTGATCGGGGTCAGCCACGGGTTCGAGGTCTATGCCGAGGCTGAGGGGATGCGCCGGTTCGGGCTGTGGCTGATGCATCTGCTTTTGTCGGGCCGCGAATGGGCGGGTCTGACCCTGACCCATCCGACGAGCCGCGCCCGGACCTTTTATACCCGTATCGACCACCCGATGCCGCGTGACCACAAGCTTTTCGGCCAGAAACCGCAGCAATTCACCGGGTACGAATACTGGCCGCAGGAAGTCTGGCGCCATCCTTTCGCGGATCGGGCCATGGCGCCCGTCCACAGGGTCGATCCGCAGGACCGCCCCTTTTTCGCCTATGGCTGGGGCGCGGCGGATGCCCACCATGTCGACTTCGATCCGGCGGCGGCAGATCAGATCATCTTCGAGGCCACGCCCGAGGGTGTCGCGGCCATGGCCTGCCTGATGATGGACATGGCCCATCCGACGCTGGGGCGCGACGAGGTCGATATGGAATCGCCCATCGTGGGTTTCGCCGCCACCCAGCACCGCAGCCTGGAGGCGCGGTTCTGGCTGCCGAATTCCTTCGCATTCTACTGCGACACGCTCGATGATCTGACGCTTCCGCCCACGCGGGCCGAGGTACGCGCGATGCAGAAGGCGCGTGAAAAGGGTCAGGCCGGCAATTCCGACACCACCATCTGAGCCGCGGCGCTAGTTGAGGTTCAATCCCGTAGATCGCGACCCCAGAACGTGTTTCCAATGGCTTTCGCGTGCGATGATGTGTTCACGCGACGCCCCCGTATCTGCTGTTTCGAGGATTGAGAATTGAAACGACTGGGTAACGTCGGCCTGATCCCGCATCAATGCCTGTAACCCAACGTTTCCGCCATGGCCTCCGGTCTCGACATAGGTGGACCACCTGCGCCAAAAACCTTCTTCGCCGTGGGCAGAACCAACATATTGATGACCATCGGCGGTCACGATCAGGTAGACGCCCCCGACAGACGACAAGGCCGTCCTCCAATCGTCGGGACGCTCGGCTATGATCCGCTGCAGTGTTCGCCACTTTAGCCGGACAGATCGATAGCCACGGAAACGCGGGGTTCCGCGAGGAGCATCCATGAGGGAGGAGACAAGCAATTGGTCCGATAGTGTTTCAAACAGGCGATACGATGCGCGCGCGGTCTTGATGTAGCGGATGTTCAATCGCCCCGACAGATCGGCGGTCGCCGCAACCGGCGTGAGCGTATAGTTGTAAGTGTCTGGTCCGTTGCGCCCTACCAGCGTGTCATAGTCCGCCGGGCCAAAATCCGGATCGCCCTCCACATGCCAGCAGCCGGCGAAGAGCCAGGTGTCCGGTGAAGGCGTAGCGATCAGAGAAACGACAAAATCCCGGTTGAAATTCCTGGCCGTCTGAGCGGCTTGCCAGACATCGAAATCTCCCGCCTCGAACACCTCCAGCGGGTGCTCCAACCCGTTCCATTGTGCCAGATGCAGTTTCGTCTGGAGCGGCGAGAATGCCGGGTACATGGCCCTCAGAAGGGTCGTGAGAGTAAGGCTCATGGCAATTCCGACACCACCATCTGAGCCGCGGCGCGCGGGTCCTGGTGTTGCCAGATCGGGCGGCCCACGACGATGTGGTCGGCTCCGGCCGCGATCGCCTCGCGCGGGGTGGAGACGCGTTTCTGGTCGCCGAGCGCCGCGCCGGTCGGGCGCACGCCGGGGGTGACGATCAGGCGTCCATCGGCCTCGGGCAATCCACGGATCATCGCGGCTTCCTGGGGGGAGGCGATGACGCCATCGGCCCCCGCCTCGAACGCGCGGCTGGCGCGCTCGGCGACCAGGTCGGGGATCGCGCCGTCGCGGATCAGCGAAGCGTCGAGATCGGCGCGGTCGAGCGAGGTCAGAATGGTCACGGCGAGGATTTTCGTGTCCGATCCCGCAGCGCCTGCCTTCGCGGCACGCACCACGTGCGGATCGCCATGGACGGTCAGGAAATCGAGATTGAACTGGCTGAGGCCGCGCACCGCCGCCTCCACCGTGGCGCTGATATCGAAGAGCTTCATGTCGAGGAAGATGCGTTTGCCGTGGTCCTGCTTCAGCTCATTGGCCAGCGCCAGCCCGCCGCCCGTCAACATGCCGAGCCCGATCTTGTAGAAGCTGACACTGTCGCCCAGACGCTCCGCCAGGTCGAGGCCCTGGACCACGTTTGGCACATCAAGCGCCACGATTAGACGATCATCGGCCATGGCCATTCCCCCGGTTCAACTCACGCGCCTCGTTTAGGGACGCGGGCGGGGGAAGTCCATGTCAGGCGGTGCCGCCAAGCGCCGCGTCCCGCAGGCCGCGCGCGATGCGCTTGAAATCCGCCGTGGTGGGGCCGCGCCACAGGATCGGGCGGCGGTGGATGCCACTGGCATCGAGGATCTGCGCCTCGGCACGGAAGGCGGACATTTCAGGATCATAAGCGACGCGGTGCAAACTCAGGGCTTGGGTCGACATCAGCGATACTCCAGTTAACGGGGTCGTAAACCACCATCTATGGGGGTTATGTTCACGTACAACTCAACATGTCGAGATATGGTTCCCCTTACCTCAACCCCCGGTTTTCCGGGGCTGTGAGACCGGCCCGAACCGCAAAACACCGAAACTGCGGCCCGGACCGACACGCCCGAAACATGGGCATGTATCTTGGAGGGGTGGCCGCGCCGAATTGAGGGGAGGGCGGCGCGGCCGAAGGACATCGGGGGAATGTCCCTTGCACTAGATGTGGGGAGGCGAGAGGCGCATTTTGCGGGGAAAACCGGCGTGCGCTTCCCGTCAGTCGCAATAGCGGCGGGCGGAGATATTCAGATCGCCCCAATCGCCCTGCGGGATCGCGACGTCCGGCGCGCGGGCATCGTGCAGCGCCCAGGCCACGCCATCGAAGGAAAGCCGCGCGGGGTGGCATTCGACGGAGGCCCCGGACCGCGCGCGCAGGCGAACGATACGGCGGTCCCGCACCGCCTCGGCCAAGGCGATGACGTAGGGATCGGATGCGACGTCCGGCGCGGCGACGGAAATTTCGGCAAGCGCGGCCTCCGCTGCTTTTCGCGCGCGGTCGGGCAGGCTTTCGATGAACTTGGCGCGCGCCGAATGCAGGGCGGCGGGCATCCCGAGTGCGTCGATGGCGTGTGTCGGCGCGGACAGCTGGATCGCCATCGCGCGCGCTTCCTCCTCCGTCAGGCCGGTCAGGCGGGTGCGGTAGTTGAAGCCCAACTCGATCCCGCCCTGGTTGCCTTGATGCACAATGATCGGCAGGCCCGCCTCCGTCATGGCATCGACGTCGCGCAGGATGGTGCGGGGGACGCATTCCAGCTCCGCCGCCAATTGTGCCGCCGTCCGGCGCCCCCGGTTTTGCAGGATCAGGAGGATTCGGAGGAGGCGGGACGCGCGCATGGGGTGGATTTAAACATGACAGAAGATGTCATGTAAGGGGGTCTAGGCAGGGGCGACTCAGCTGAAGGACGCGCCATGAGATTCTACGAGGCGAAACGGGTGATTGCGGCAAGCCCGGAGCGGATCTGGCCGATCCTAACCGATGCGCGCCGTCTACAGGACGGGACGTTCGGCATCACGAAGATCGAGGGGCAGATCGCGGAAGGGCGCACCATCACGCTCTGGTCCGAAGTCGATCCGAAACGCGCCTTCAAACTGCGCGTGGACAGGTTGAATCCCCCGGGGGAGATGGTGTGGTCAAGCGGGATGCCGCTTGGCCTGTTCCGGGGCACCCGGTGGTTCCGATTGCGCCCGGTTGCGGATGGGACCGAATTTCACATGAGAGAAGACTATACTGGTCCGATGGCGGGCATTATCTTCAAGCAAATCCCCGATCTGACCGCATCCATGGAACAATTCGCCGCCGCGTTGGCGAGGGAGGCAGTGAGATGATTACCTATGGCGACGGAACGGCGGACGACCCCTGGCGGCTGAAGACGCCGCCGGGAAGCAGCGAATACCAGGCGTGGCGTGACGACACCCGCGATCCGCCCGCCCTGGTCGTGCAGGTCGGCAAGACGCAGTTGAGCTATCAATGGCGGGCGGTGGACGATGCGGCGGAGATGCTGCGCAGGCGGGGCGATTGGGTCGATCTGGGCAATGCCGATGAGGGCAAGCCGGTGAAGGGCGGCACGTTGGAGGCCTGGGCGCGGGATGCGGACAATCCGGTCGGTGGGTATTACGGGCTGCGCAAGGGGTATCGCGGGCGGTTCGCGAATTATGTGGGGCCGGTGCTGGAGCTGCTGGGCCTGGCAGAGCTGGAACACAAGCCGAGGGGCAACCGGATCCGTGCGCGGGATTTGGGGTAACTCGCCCGGAATCAAGCCGAAGGCGCCGGGCGAGGGCCTGCCCGTCCCGACGGGCTGGCGCTTTGGCCACGCAACGCCACGCTGATGGTCTGGAGGGGCTTTGGCGGAAAAAAGTGGCAAGTCGGAAAGTTCGGGGCGCCACCCCCACGGGCAGGCCCGCGCCCGGCTTGCACATGGTCGCGACCTTGCCTGTTGCAGGGCCCCGGCGTGACGGCGATGGACCGGCTCGACGTTCCCGTGCAAACTCCGGTCTATGCGTCAGCCCAAGGATATCGCCGCCGCGCTTGCGGCTTTTGACGGCAAACACACCGCGTCGCTCAAGGCCGTCCTTGCCGACGACCTGTCGCCCGAGGCCGAAGCGGCCCTGATCGCCGCTATTCCAGGTTCCGACGAGGTCGCGGCCACGTGGCTTGTCAAGGCGCTCGTGGAAAAGGCCCGGTTGGGACAGCACCACCTGGCGACGCTGTTCGACCGGCTGCCAGACATCACCAAGCCCGACGCCGCTTTGCACCTGCTGCAATGCGCCCAATACGCGCCCGACGCGGCACGGCTCCTGCGTCCGCATCTTTTTCTGTTTTACGGCCACGACAAGATCCTCCTCCGGGTCTGGGCATTCGACGCCTATTGCCGGGGCGCGGATGCGTCCGAGGATCTTGGCGACCGGATCAGGCAAGGGCTGACCAACCGCTCCGCCGCGATGCGGGCACGGTCGAAGGCGCTGGCCGCAGAGTTCGGAATTGATCTTGAGAATGGCGCGCGCCCTCCCCATCTAGATCGGTGAGGCCCGACCGACCCCATGTGCCGCAAAGCGGGCAGGGGCCAAAACGGGCGCTTTGATAAGGAGACACGATATGAACTTGGAGAAGTTCACGGATCGCGCGCGCGGCTTCCTTCAGGCCGCCCAGACCATCGCGCAACGCGAGGATCACCAGAAACTGGTGCCCGAGCATCTTCTGAAGGCCCTCATGGACGACGAGCAGGGGTTGGCCACCACGCTGATCACCCGCGCAGGCGGCGCACCGGAGCGGGTGCGCGAGACGCTTGATCTTGCCATGTCGAAATTGCCGAAGGTGACGGGCGATGGCGCGCAGGTCTACCTCGACAAGCAAACGACCAAGGTTCTGGATGAGGCGGAGAAGCTGGCCCAGAAAGCTGGCGACAGTTTCGTAGCCGTCGAACGCCTTCTGACGGCGCTTGCCATGGTGAAATCCAAGGCCAAGGATGCGCTCGATGCCGGTGCTGTCAACGCACAGGCGCTCAACGCCGCGATCAACGATCTGCGCAAGGGCAAGACCGCCGACAGCGCGTCGGCCGAGGACAATTACGACGCGCTCAACAAATACGCCCGCGACCTGACGGAAGCAGCACGCGAGGGCAAGATCGACCCGATCATCGGCCGCGATGAGGAAATCCGCCGCGCCATGCAGGTGCTGAGCCGTAGGACCAAGAACAACCCTGTCCTGATCGGGGAGCCGGGCGTGGGTAAAACCGCGATTGCCGAGGGCCTTGCGCTGCGCATCATCAACGGCGACGTGCCGGAATCGCTCCGCAACAAGACGCTGATGTCGCTGGACATGGGCGCGCTGATTGCGGGCGCGAAGTATCGCGGCGAGTTCGAGGAACGGCTGAAAGCCGTCCTTGGTGAAATCGCAAATGCCGCCGGTGAAATCATCCTGTTCATCGACGAGATGCACACGCTTGTGGGCGCGGGCAAAACCGACGGCGCAATGGATGCCGCCAACCTGATCAAGCCCGCCCTCGCGCGCGGGGAATTGCACTGCGTCGGTGCCACGACGCTCGATGAGTACCGGAAATACGTGGAGAAGGACGCGGCTTTGGCCCGCCGGTTCCAGCCCCTTGTCGTGGAAGAACCCACGGTGGAGGACACGGTATCCATCCTGCGCGGCATCAAGGAGAAGTATGAGCTTCACCACGGTGTGCGGATTTCCGATTCCGCGCTGGTCGCTGCGGCCACGCTCAGCCATCGCTACATCACCGACCGGTTCCTGCCCGACAAGGCCATCGACCTGATGGACGAAGCGGCGTCGCGCCTGCGGATGGAGGTCGATTCCAAACCCGAGGAACTGGACGCACTCGACCGGCAGATCCTGCAGATGCAGATCGAGGCAGAGGCGCTGAAGGCGGAGGATGATGCCGCCTCCAAGGACCGGTTGGCGAAGCTGGAGAAGGAGCTTGGCGACCTGCAACAGCAATCCGCCGAGATGACCGCCAAGTGGCAGGCCGAACGCGACAAGCTGGAAAGTGCGCGCACGATCAAGGAGCGGCTGGACCAGGCCCGCGCCGAACTGGACCAGGCCAAGCGCCGGGGCGATCTCGGCAAGGCCGGGGAGTTGTCCTATGGCGTGATCCCGCAGCTTGAGAAGGAGCTTGAGGCCGCCGAAAGCCAGGACGAGGACGTCATGGTGGAAGAGGCCGTGCGCCCCGAACAGATCGCCGAAGTTGTCGAACGCTGGACCGGCGTGCCAGTGGCCAAGATGCTGGAAGGCGAGCGGGAGAAGCTGCTGCGCATGGAGGAGGAGCTTGGCAAACGGGTCATCGGCCAGCAACAGGCCGTCTCCGCCGTCAGCCGGGCCGTGCGCCGGGCGCGGGCAGGTCTTCAGGACGAGGGGCGGCCGTTGGGCAGCTTCCTGTTCCTCGGGCCGACCGGCGTCGGCAAGACGGAGCTGACCAAGGCGCTGGCCGAATACCTCTTTGACGACGATCAGGCGATGGTCCGCATCGACATGTCGGAGTTTATGGAGAAGCACGCGGTCGCCCGCCTGATCGGTGCGCCCCCGGGCTATGTTGGCTACGACGAAGGCGGGGTCCTGACGGAGGCCGTGCGCCGCCGCCCCTATCAGGTGATCCTGTTCGATGAGGTCGAAAAGGCGCATCCGGAGGTCTTCAATGTGCTCCTCCAGGTGCTTGATGACGGTCGCCTGACCGATGGGCAGGGGCGGGTTGTCGACTTCAAGCAGACGCTGATCGTGCTGACATCGAACCTCGGCTCACAGGCGCTCAGCCATCTGCCGGAAGGGACGGATGCAGGGCAGGCGAAGAAAGACGTGATAGACGCGGTGCGCGCTCATTTCCGCCCGGAATTCCTGAACCGGCTGGACGACATGATCGTCTTCGACCGCCTGACGCGGGACGATATGGATGGCATCGTGAAGATCCAGTTGCAGCGGTTGGAACGGCGTCTTGCGGATCGCAAGATCCACCTCTCGCTCGACGACAGCGCGATGACGTGGCTCGCCGATGAAGGCTATGATCCGGTCTTCGGCGCGCGGCCGCTCAAGCGGGTGATCCAACGGGCGTTGCAGGACCAGCTGGCGGAAATGATCCTGTCCGGCGATGTCTTCGACGGCTCGGAGGTCAGCGTCTCCGCCGGTGCCGATGGCTTGATCGTGGGCGACCGTGTGGCGGCGTCCAACCGGCCCAAACCGGACGATGCCGTCGTGCATTAAGGCGCGCCTGACCACCAAGACTATGAAGCGCCCCGCCGGATTTCCGGCGGGGCGTTTTCATGTGTGTGGGTGGAAAAGGTGCCTCCCCAGGCCGGGAACCAATTCCGCACACGCAGGGTTTGCCTTTCGTCACGGAGGTCCAATCATGTGTGTCACCTGCCTGTCCCGGCGCCGCGTCCTGAGCCTTGGCGTGGCGGCCCTTGCCGCACCGACGCTTGCGGCGTGCCGCCGTCCCGACCTCGTGTCGGACGCGCAGCTGCAACAGATGGGTCAGGCAAGTTGGGACCAGATGCGCCGCGAGATCCCCCTGTCCGCGAACACGACGCTTACAACAGCCCTGTCCGAGACGGCCCGCGCGCTTCTTGAGGCCGACGACCGCGACCCACGCGATTGGGAAGTGGCGGTGTTCGCAAGCCCGCAAGCCAATGCGTTCGCGCTTCCGGGCAACAAGATCGGCGTGTTCGAAGGCATGTTCCAGGTCTTTGCCAATCGCGCGCAACTTGCCGCCGTGATCGGGCACGAAATCGGCCATATCGACGCCGACCACTCGAAGGAGCGGGTCGAGGCGCAGATGGCAACGGAATTTGGGCTGCGTGCCGTGCAGACGATCCTGGATCTGGGAGACGTCGAATACGCGAGGGAGATTGCGGGGGCGTTGGGGATCGGCGCGCAGTACGGCCTGCTGCTGCCGTATTCCAGACGGCAGGAGATCGAGGCTGACGCCTACGGTCTGCGCCTGATGCACCGGGCTGACTACGACCCGGCGGAAGCCGCGGAATTGTGGCGGCGCATGGATGCGATGGCGCAGCGCAACGCGCCGGAATTCCTGTCGACCCACCCCGCCCCCGAGGCGCGGATCGAGGCGATTGAGGATATGCTACCCGAGCTTGCGTGATTGCCGGAGAGGTGCGTGAGTAGCGCCTAGTTCCTTAACATCAGGTTAATGGAAACAGATATTCCTTTTTGCTTCAGATGGATAACCCGCTTTATCAACCTTGATAACCCTCGGCCCCGCCCCGCAAGGCAGGCAACCCGATCCCCGTCGCTTCGAACCCGCCATCCACCGCAAGGCACTGCCCGGTGATGTAGCTTGCTTTGTCCGAGCACAGGAACACGATGGCCTGGGCAAGCTCATCCTCTGTCCCGTAGCGGTTAAGCGGCAGGGCATCGTGGTAGGCCGCGATGATATCGGGCGTATGGACCGCCATGGCGAGCTTCGTGCGAACCGGCCCGGGCGCGACCGCGTTGCAGCGGATCCCATGCTCCCCCAATTCCACCGCCTGCTGCTGCGTCAGCGCGATCACGGCGGCTTTCGACGTGCCATAGGCCACGCGAAGGGTGGAGGCGCGAAGGCCGGAAATGGAGGCGATGTTCACGATCGCGCCGCGCGTGTCCTTCAGCGCGGGTGTGGCAGCCTGGGACATCAGGAAGGTCCCGTCGAGATTGACCGCCATCACCCGCCGCCAACGCTCGAAATCCGTCTCCTCGATGGGTCCGAAATCCGCGATGCCGGCATTGTTGACCAGCGCATTCACCTGGCCGAACGTATCCAGCGTTTCGCGCACGCTCGCCGCCACCTGCTGCGGGTTGGAGATGTCGTGGGGCAGGGCAAGGACGTCCCTGCGGGTTGCGGCGACGGCGGCCAATTCATCCCCGTCCCAATCCACCATGGCCACGCGCCAGCCGAGGGACAGGAATTCGTCGGTGGTGGCAAGGCCGATGCCACGCGCGGCGCCGGTGACAATGGCGGTCTTCATGGACGTCCCTCCGATGCGGTGTCACGTCAGGGAACCCCAGAGCGCAGCGGGAGGCAAGCCGACAGATGCGCCCGGCCCGCCCACAAGAAAGCCCCGCGCAGGGGGACGACCTGCGCGGGGCGGATTGCCGGACTGATAGGGACCGATCAGTGCGGCAACAGAACGGCGTCGATGATGTGAACAACACCGTTGGAGGCGAAGACATCCGCCGTCGTCACGCGCGTGTTGCCGTTCAGAAGAACGGTGCCCGAGCGGCCATCCACACGGATCGGCTGGCCCTGGACGGTCTGATGCACGGCACCCACCTGGCCCACGAACTGGGACGCGGGGTAGTAATCGGGCGAGACGTGGTAGGTCAGCACGTTGGTCAGGGCCGGGATGTCGGCCAGCAGCGCGTCGAGCGTACCGGCGGGCAGATGGTCGAACGCACGGTTGGTGGGTGCGAACACCGTGAAGTTTCCGCGACCCGACAGCGTGTCGACCAGGCCCGCGGCCTGAACGGCGGTCACGAGGGTCGACAGGTCTGGCGTGGCGGCGGCCAGTTCGACGATGTTGGAGCTGCCCGTCACGGCCAGTGCAGGCGTGGCAAGGCCAGCGAGGGGTGCTGCGGCGGCGAGGCCTGCGGTGCGGGTGATGAATTGACGACGGTCCATTTTGGTCCCCTTTCGGTGTTGAGTGTCAGATAGTGGTCTTGCGTGGAAAACGGGGGCGGCTGTCCAAGCCACCCCCGCTATCCCTTGAGGCTTACATCGGCGGCATCAGCACCGAGTCGATCACGTGGATGACGCCGTTGGACGCCTCGATATCGGCGGTCACGACATTGGCGTCGTTGATCATCACCGGATCGAGCGACACGGTGATCTCGGCACCGTTCACGGTGGCCGCGGTCATGCCGTCGGTCAGATCACCGGACATCACGGCACCGGACACGACGTGGTAAGTGAGGATGGCCGTCAGCGCCTCGGTGTCTTCCAGAAGGCCCTCAACGGTGCCTTCGGGCAGTGCGGCAAATGCCTCATCGGTGGGGGCGAACACGGTTAGCGGGCCTTCGCCCGAAAGCGTCTCGACCAGGCCTGCGGCCTCGGCTGCGGCAAGAAGCGTCGTGAAGGAACCGGCCTCGGTTGCGACATCGACGATGGTGTTGGAGTGGGCATCCGCGAAGGCGGGTGCGGCCAGCGCGATGGAAGCGGCAAGGGCAAGCATTGCGTTACGCATTGTGAAACTCTCTCTGCTGTCTGTCAGTCAACCCGGCGGGGCAGGGTGTGCCCGGTTCCGGGGCCGGACGCTTGGGCCGTCCGACGAGAGGCGAGATGCGACAGCCCCATATCCTTTCAAGTGAAGCGAATTTCCGCCGGACCGCTTGACGGACGGGCCGCGCCGCCTAAGCCTGGGCGATTTCGGCGTTCCAGTCACATTGAGGTGAAATCATGTGATCGGCCGTTATGAATTTCGCGAAAATTCGCATCATTTCGCCGGACGAAACTTGTGGATCGCCGGCAGGCGAAACATGGTGCGGGCCTCGGACAGCGCGAAGGGAAGTGACCATGGACATGCCAACGATGGAAAGTGTCAGCGTGTTTCTGGAGGCGATGGCGATCGCGTTCTGGCTGGTCATCGGGTTGGCGGTGCTGGCCGTGGTTGTCCTGTTCTTCCTCGATCGGTTCCAGACCGGCGACGCGATCCGGCGCAATTATCCCGTCCTTGGCCGGTTCCGAGGATTGTTCAGCAGTCTTGGTGAATTCTTCCGGCAGTATTTCTTCGCCATGGATCGGGAGGAATTGCCGTTCAACCGGGCGCAGCGGGAATGGGTGAAACACGCGGGCAAGGGCAAAAGCTCCACCCTGCCATTCGGCTCTACCCGCAACATAACCGTGGTGGGCACTCCCTTGTTCGTACCCTCGGCCTTTCCGCCGCTGGACGACCAATTCTCCAGCTCCGAGCCGCTGACCATCGGGCCGCATTGCGACACACCTTACATGGCAGGCAGTTTCTTCAACCTTTCCGGAATGAGCTATGGCGCGATCTCCAAACCCGCCGTGCGCGCGCTGAGCCGGGGATGCCAGATGGCGGGGGCGTGGATGAATACGGGCGAAGGCGGGCTGAGCCCGTATCACCTTGAGGGGGGGTGCGACCTTGTCTTCCAGATCGGCACGGCGAAATACGGGGTCAGGGATGCCGACGGAAACCTGAGCGACGAGAAGTTGGAAGAGATCGCTGCCAAGCCGCAGGTCAAGATGTTCGAGTTGAAGCTGGCCCAAGGTGCCAAGCCCGGCAAGGGCGGTATCCTGCCGGCCGCCAAGATCACCGACGAGATCGCGGAAATCCGGGGCCTGCCCAAGGGCCGCGACGGGATCAGCCCCAACCGCCACAGGGAAGCGGGCAACACGGAAGAGTTGCTGGACCTGATCGGCCATATCCGACGCGTGACAGGCAAGCCCGTGGGCATCAAGACGGTGATGGGCAGCGAGCAATTCTTCATCGACCTTTTCGCGGCGGTCGGCGCGCGGGGCGTCGAACATGCGCCGGACTTCATCACGCTCGACGGTGGGGAGGGCGGAACCGGAGCCGCGCCGATGCCGCTTATGGACCTGGTGGGTATGTCGATCCGGGAGGCGCTGCCGATTCTGACCGACCTGCGCAACAAGGCGGGCTTGAGGGAACGGATCCGGATCGTCGCCTCGGGCAAGCTGGTCAATCCCGGCGACGTCGCCTGGGCCCTGGCGGCGGGGGCGGATTTCGTGACCTCCGCGCGCGGTTTCATGTTCGCGCTGGGGTGCATCCAGGCGCTCAAATGTCACAAGAACACCTGTCCCACCGGCATCACGACCCATAATCCGCGCTTCCAGGAGGGGTTGGTGGTTGAGGACAAGGACATGCGCGTCGCCAATTACGCGAAGAATATCGTCAAGGAGGTGGAGGTGATCGCCCATTCCGTCGGGGTGAGCGAGCCAAGGAAGATGCGCCGCGAACATGTGCGGCTCGTGCAGCCCGATGGATCGAGCCTGCCGATGGACCGCCTTTATCCCGACGGGGTGAATGCCGCCTGACCGGGCATCGCCAGCGTGGAGATGAAACCAATCACGCCGCTTAACCGTTCCGTGATAAGTGATGTCAGCCCTTGGGGGATGGCACATCTATGGTGCATCAAGGCCCCGACCTAGGACGAGGAGACGACCCACATGGCCCGCCGCTATCAATCCAAGCTGACATGGGATGACGTGACGCCCGAACGCCTGTTTCTGAATCGCCGCCAGATCATGGCCGGCACCGGCGCGCTGTTGGGGGCGGGGCTGATCGGTGGACGGGCGACCGCGCAGGAGGCGCTGGAGCCAAACACGTGGGAAGAGATCACGACCTACAACAACTTCTACGAATTCGGCACGGGCAAGGGCGATCCCGCCGCCAATGCCCATACCCTCACGACAAGCCCTTGGTCGGTGGAGATCGACGGGTTGGTCGACAGTCCCGGCACCTATTCCTTCGAAGACATCATGTCCGACGTCGAGGTGGAGGAACGGATCTATCGCTTCCGCTGCGTGGAGGCGTGGTCGATGGTGATCCCGTGGAACGGGTTCGAGCTGGCCGATCTGCTGAACCGCGTGGGCGTACAGGACGGCGCCCGCTATGTCGCGTTCGAGACGGCGCTGCGCCCCGACGAGATGCCGGGCGTGAACGTCCCCGTGCTTGACTGGCCCTACCGGGAGGGTCTGCGGCTGGACGAGGCGATGCATCCGCTGACCATCATGGCGACCGGTATCTACGGGCGCGAAATTCCCAACCAGAACGGCGCGCCTATGCGGCTGGTCGTGCCGTGGAAATACGGATTCAAATCCATCAAGTCGATCGTGCGCATCACCCTGACGGAGGAGGAGCCGCCGACCAGCTGGAATATGGCGAACCCGCGGGAATACGGCTTCTATAGCAATGTGAATCCCAACGTCTCTCACCCGCGGTGGTCGCAGGCCTCCGAACGGCGCATCGGCGGGGGGCTGTTCGCGCGCCGCGAACCGACGCTGATGTTTAACGGCTACGAGGAGGAGGTCGCAGGCCTCTATGAAGGCATGGATCTGGAAGCCAACTTCTGATGATGCGAGCCTGCGCAATGGCATTGGGAGCGGGCGCGATCCCGGCATTCGCCGTGGCGCAAGACGCGCCTTTGCCCGCCACGGAGATCCAG